>CAIQWJ010000096.1 GCA_903875575.1 uncultured Acidobacteriia bacterium
ATAGGGAGAACTCCTTGTTCTTTCACCTCCCCAGCCTGACTTCGTCAAGAGGACATTTCTATCTGGCACTAATAGGACATTCTCACGTGGCGTTGACACCGTAAATTTAACACTTGACATGTTTTTGCGATTTGCAATAAACTAATCACATTCTGCAATGTAGCCTTATGAAAAACATCTCACTCTGTGTCGCACTGTCGGCCATCGCCGCCTTCGCGCAATCCAAGCCCGCATTTGAAGTGGCAACCGTCAAGCCCTCCGGCCCACTCGACATGGCCAAAATTCAGGCGACCGCGAAGGCCGGCGGCAAGATGCCGTTCGGCCCCAAAGTCGAGTCCGGTCGCGCCGAATACACCTTCATGGACCTCAAAAGCCTGATCGCGCTGGCCTACGAGGTGAGGCCCGACCAGGTCGCCGGACCCGACTGGATGGAGGAAGCCCCTTTCGATATCGTGGCCAAGATGCCCGCGGGCTCCACGAACGACGACGCGCCAAAGATGTTGCGGACGCTCCTCGAGGAACGCTTTAAGCTGACCACGCATCGTACCAGCGCCGAACATCCGGTACTCGCGCTGGTTGTTGGCAAGGGTAGCCTGAAGATGAAGCCGACCGCCCAACCAACGACCGCTGAAACCGCCCCGCCCAAGCCGGGCGAGACAACCATGGACATGGGTCAGGGAATGAAAATGTCCATGAACGCCGCGACGGGTGCTTCGACACTCGACCTGGGGCCAAACGGGAAGCTCTCCATCCAAATGAACGCGGCTACAAAGGCGATGCACATGGATCTCACCGCCGTGACAATGGCTGGTCTGGCTGGCTGGCTCACCACACTTTCCACGAATAACGACGGGCCGCAGGTGGTGGATATGACCGAGCTCAAAGGTGCCTGGGACGCCTCGGTGGACACGGACCTCTCCCTGATGGCCACCACCCCCGGCGATCCCGGCGGTGGCGCATCATCGCGTATGACCTACGAAGTGCAGTCGCTCGGCCTGAAACTGGAGTCGCGCAGGGCGGTGGTGGACCAACTGGTGATCGACCGCGTAGAGAAGACCCCGACCGCGAATTAGAATTCCACCCATAGTGCCGAATGATCGGACGCCCCGCACGTCCGCTCTTCATGAGAGTAACCGCAGCCCCGAACGCGCCCCAGCAGACTCCTCGAAGCCAGCGCGTGATCGATGCGATATGACTTCCCCGTGCGCGGAAACGTGTAAGTGTGTTCCACCAGGTCGCCATGAACATGCCGCCACGCATCATGGAACCCGGCAGCCTGAACCGCCAGAAATCGGTCAACATCGCCGAAGTTCTTCAATGGCCCGTCGATTTGTCCCGCGCCTGTATTGAAGTCGCCCACGAAGAGAAACGCGTCGTCCTTCCGCGCCTCAGCTACCGCCACAACACCGCCAAGAAATTCCCGCATTCTGGCCCGTGGGCTCGTCGGCGCGTGGACCACCCCAAGCGTGAAGTCATGATCGGGAATGCCGACTTCCAGCCACAACCCCGAATCTTCCAGCAACGGAATCCCGGAATCCCGTCGCGCGAGCCGCGTCTTCGAAAGCACGCAAACCGTGTAATCGAAACCTCGCCGCACGCCTTGAATCTCATGCCCGAAGCCCTTGTCCCGCAACGCCCGCGTCAACTCTCCGCCGGTGCCCGGGACAAACTCAATGAGCGCGACCACATCGGCATCATGCGCACGAATGCACTCCGCGATGCGGTGGCGGCGCGGTCCGCCTCCCTGCCGGATATTCCAGCTCAGGAGCTTCACCTCAGCAGCACTTCGCCTTCTGATACTTCGCCCGAAACCGCTCATCGCTGAACTTCCGCCACTCCGCAGGCGAATGCTTGACATCATGAATCGCCAAATGCCGCGAGTAAGCGTTCTCGTCCCCAATCTCCCGCAGCAACTCCATCACGCCAGCCGCAATCTTTCGAAGCAACGCCATCTCTACGCCCCCTCCGCATTCAGCCGCGTCGCCACAAACGGCGTCTCCGAAATAGTCCGGTCCGCCGTCCCGCGAATAATCCCGAACCACAGCCGCAGCGAATCCAGCAGGATGACCGTCACCAGCAGCAGGAACGTCCCACACACCACCGCATCCAGCCGGTTATTGAAAATCTGCGCCTGCACCGCCGCCGTCGCCGCACCCTTGGCCTCCAGTTGCGCCGCCTGCGCCAGAAAACCAATCCGCGGAATCGGCGACCAGATCTTTTCAATCGCTGCGGTAAACGTCACCGTCACCAGCACCACCAGAGGCGCGCACGTGATCCACATGTATTTCGGCCCGTGCACCTTCAGCAGTATCGTCGTCGCCAGCGACAGCGCCACCGCTCCCAGCAACTGATTCGCAATCCCGAACAGCGGCCACAGCGAATTGATCCCGCCCAGCGGATCGCGCACGCCCTGAATCAGGAAGTAACCCCACGCCACCACCACCACCGCGCTCGCACCCACCACCCCAGGAATCCAGCTCGTGCGACCCAGCGGCTTCCAGACATGCCCCAGCAGATCCTGCAGCATGAAGCGCCCCACGCGCGTACCCGCGTCGATGATCGTGAGAATGAACATCGCCTCAAACATGATGGCGAAGTGATACCAGAAGCCAAGCACCGCGTCCCCGCCGCCGCCCCGTGCGAAAATATGCGCCATCCCCAGCGCCAGAGACGGCGCGCCGCCCGTACGACCGAACAACGACACCTCGCCCGCATGATGCGCCATGTCCGCCATCTGCTGCACCGTCACCGGAAAGCCCCAGCCGTTGATCGTCTTCACTGCGGCTTCCGCAGTCTTGCCCACAATGCCCGCCGGTGAATTCACCGCGAAATACACGCCAGGGTCCAGCGAACACGCCGCAATCATCGCCATGATGGCGACGAAACTTTCCAGCAGCATCGACCCATACCCGATCTGCGTCGCATCCGTCTCCCGCATGATCATCTTCGGCGTGGTCCCCGACGAGATCAACGAGTGGAACCCCGAAACCGCGCCGCACGCAATCGTGATGAAGCAGAACGGAAACACCTTGCCCGCCAGCACAGGCCCTGTCCCGTCGACAAACCTCGAAAACGCCGGCATCTGCAACTCGGGCCGCACCACGAAGATCCCGATCGCCAGCATTCCGATCACCCCCAGCTTCACGAACGTACTGAGATAATCGCGCGGGGCGAGCAACAGCCACACCGGCAGCGCACTCGCCAGGAACCCGTAAATGATAATCGCAATCGCCAGCGTCATGGCCGAGAGCGTGAAGATCGGCGCGTAAGAAGACCCCGCCACCCACTGCCCGCCAAACACCGAACCCAGCACCAGCAGGAAACCGATGGCCGAACACTCCAGCACCTTGCCCGGTCGCCAGTAGCGCAGATAAAGCCCCATGAAGATCGCGATCGGCATGGTCGCGGCAATCGTGAAGGTACCCCACGGGCTGCCCACCAGCGCGTTCACCACCACCAGCGCCACCACAGCCAGCAGCACGATCATGATCATCAGCACCGTCACCAGCGCCACAAAACCGCCGACCTTGCCGATCTCTTCCTTCGCCATCTGGCCCAGCGATTTCCCGTCGCGCCGCATGGAGGCGAAGAGAATCACGAAATCCTGCACCGCGCCACCCAGCACCGCGCCAGCAATGATCCAGAGCGTGCCCGGCAGATAACCGAACTGCGCTGCGACCACAGGCCCCACCAGCGGCCCCGGCCCCGCAATCGCCGCGAAATGGTGGCCGAACGCGATCCACTTGTTGGTTGGCACAAAGTCGTGCCCGTTATCCAGGCGCTCCGCCGGAGTCGCCCGCCTGTCGTCCAGCGCCATCACCTTCGAAGCGATGAACTTGCCATAAAACCGATAGCCCAGCACGTATGTGCAAACAGCCGCAGCCACCAGCCACAGGCTGTTGATATGCTCTCCCCGGCTAAAGGCAATGGCCCCCAAACAAATAGCCGCGCAGCAGGCGAGCGCGATCCACATCAGGCGTCGTAAAAAAGGCATCAGTATTTGAGATTCTCAGAAGCGGGGTATGGAAAGCAACTTTTCGGAGATGTCGGCGGCCTGCTCCCGGCCCAGCAGCCGGCCATGCGCGTTCAGCGCACCTACATATTTCGCCTCCGCGTCGGACTCGCCCTCCAGCACAGCGGTGAAATGCAGACGCGAATAATCGAGCGACCGGAAGACTCGCCCCCCGGTCTCCACGTATCGTCTTTGCGAATCCGGCGCGCCCAGTTTGCGAACCACCGCCGCGTAATCGTCACCGGACCTGAGTTGCTGGTAACTGCGGCCCGCCCAGAGCGCGTCGATGCCATCCCGCACGCCATCGTGAAACGCCGGCCGCACCACATCCGCGACAATCGCCGAAGCAGCAACCCCCAGCATCACCACCACCACGGCCTTACGCCCTGTATTCACCGGAGCGCGCGATTCCAGCCGGATGCTGACTACCTGCGCCGGACGCGCCGGTCTTGGCGTCGTTGTCGTAGTGGTGAAATCGTTCACCGCGATGGGCATTTCCACCACGGGTCGCCGATAGGGCACCGCCATGCCATCCTGCCAGGCCAGTTCGCGCTTCAGCCCGACAATCACCGTAGGAGCATTCGCCGAAACATCGCCCACAAAGCTGCGCGGAATCCCCGCTTCTTCGCCCGTTTCCGTGTTCACGACCACGAACTCCGACCAGGTCGCCCGACGGAATCGCCATTCGTTATGCGCGATGCCGAGGATCGGCGGATAGAACGAAAAGCTTCGTCCTCCGGTCAATCCCAGCAGCCCCGGCAAGAGCGACATCGACATGTCCATATGATAGCCGACCCCAGCGCAGACCGGTGCCCGCCCGGAACCCCTTACCCGATCTTGAACGGAGGCTTGAGGAACTTGTTCGCGGCCGGATTGTTGGAGAAAACACCCTTCGCGGCATCCCACTCCAGCTTGCCTTCCACGCGCAACGAGATCACGCCCAGCAGCATCCATTCCACAAAAGGCACCGCAACGTTGAAGTTGGAGCAGGAAGGATCTCCACCCTTGCACGACCGAATCCAGTCCTGATAATGCCCAGGCGAACGCGTCAGAAGAGGATCCGGGAACTTGTAGTCCTTCATCTTCTCCACCGCGGGAATCAGACGCGTCTCTTCGCCGTAAGTACCAGTCGTCATCATGCCCTTGTCGCCGATGAAGAGACTGCCATTCGGATCGGGCCGCTTTACTTCCGGCGGCAGCACCGCCTGGAAGTTATCCCAGTTGAACACGCCGCCCACATAGCCCGTCTTCGGAGCCGGAGGACGCGGCGGATCGCCCGCATTGCGCGGAGGCCGCGGCACCGAAGGCAGATCGCCCAGCAGTTCGCCAGCTGGCACGCCGTCGATCTTCGGAGATTCTTTCAAACCGTCATGCCAGAACAATTTCAGAGCAGGCATGTTGCCCCGCGCCGGGAAATCAAACCGCACAATCGACTTCTTCGGATACATGAAGGAGCTCACGCCTTCCTTCATCACGCATTCCACGCTGGTGGGCGCACCCAGCTTGAGCGCCAGATTCGGCGCGCCCAGAATGTGGCACGCCATATCGCCGATCGCGCCGCAGCCGTAATCGAAAAATCCGCGCCAGTTAAACGGCTGATAGAAGTTCCCGTACTGATTCGGATAGCCCTCGCCACCTGTTGTGTAAGGCTTCTTATCCGTCGGACCCTGCCACAGATTCCAGTCGAGCGTCGCCGCCGGATCGTTGGGCGCGGGAATCGTCGTCAACCCCTGCGGCCACCACGGCCGATCCGTCCACGCATGAACTTCCGTCACGTTGCCCAGTTGGCCGGACCACACAATTTCCGCCGCCTGCCGCGTACCTTCATTCGAATAACCCTGGTTGCCCATCTGCGTGGCAACCTTGTACTTCTGCGCGGTTTCCAGCATCAGACGCGCCTCGTGAACCGTGTGGACCAGCGGCTTCTGCACATAAACGTGCTTGCCGCGCTCCATGGCTGCGATGGCCGCTGTGGCATGCATGAAGTCGGGAATCGTCACGATGCAGGCATCAATGTCGTTGCCCTTCGCATCCAGCATCTTGCGGAAGTCCTTAAACTTCGGCAGATTCGGAAACTGCTTATACTTGCCTTCCGCGCGCTTATCGTCCACATCGCAAAGAGCCACAATGTTTTCGTTCTTGCAGCCATCGATATCGCTCGACGCCTTGCCGCCCGCGCCGATGGAAGCAATGTTCAGCTTTTCGTTGGGCGATCTGTAGCCTGCCGCAAACAGCGAAGGAATAGAGCCGAAGCCCCCGGTGGGGATCGCGCCCGCCAGCAGTGAACCGAAGAAGAAATAGCGTCTGGAAACGTCGTAGCTCATGGCAGCCTTGTCCTGATGCGTAATTTACGGGATATCCCGGATCGACCTCATCATATAACGTCCGGAACTCCCGCGACCACACTCTATCGAAACAACTCGAACACTTTCACCACAGAAGGCTGTTGCGAACCGTTGAGTGGCTCGTCGCGCGACGCAAACGTCTCCTGCGCCCACGTCAGATCCGGCAGATCCACACAACTCACCGTAGCGTCCGGACTCGCCAGATAAGCGGGAATCGCAGGATGCGCAACAATCCACGCGCGCGCCGCATCCGCCGAAGCGAAACTCCGCATTTCGTTCACTTCCCTCTTGAAGGCCCCCGCATCGGTAAACTCCGGCTCCGGCAGAAAGACCTGAACGCCTTTCTTTGACGTATCGAAACTGCGGCCATCGAACAAATACAAACGCGCCGCCATGGAACGGTAGAAGACGGGCAGATACACGCGCGTCTCAATATTCCACCCGCCGGACGTGTGCACCCAGATCACCCGCGAGTAGTCGTCGATTTTTCGCCCCGCCGTTTTCACGAGCGCGGGCAACTGCAGCGTGATCGACCCGGGTCCGATCATCGCGTATCTCGCATCCATTGCCCGGAAATCCTGCAATGCCTGGTCCGGGTCCGTTTCCATCAAAAACTGCGCCGTCTCAATCGAGCCATGCAATTCGCCATTGGCCGCCGGAATTCGCCGTGCCACGCTTGAAATCCACCACCCCTTGTCCCACTGCGCAATCACGCTGTAGGCCGAAGCGGGCGTTTTAAAACTCCCCCCAGGTGCCAGTCGCGGCCACCACTGGTACCAGGCCTCGCTCGTGCCGAGCGGTTCAGGTGTCTTCCCGCGCAACCACTCCAGCGCGGCAAACCAGTCCCGGTCCGGTCCCTGGCCAGCGTGCGTCTGCGCATACCCCACCGGCAGCGCCGTACCCATGGCCGCCAGAATCACGATCCCGGCGGTCCCCGCCCGAAGCGGACTGGCATATTTGGGAACGCGCCCGGCGATAGCGCGAACCAGCCAGGCGCTGAATACACCGGCCAGAATGCTCACCACCAGCCCGGCATACGCGCCCATGCGCAACTGCAGCCAGACCCCCGCCAGCATCACCAGACTCCAGACAGAAAACAGGACCAGCCCTGGCCGTCCCCCGCGCCACGCCCGCCGTAGCAGCAGAGCCAGTCCCGGCACGGCAAATACCCAGGCAACTCCGAATTGATTGATCAGCGAGGCAACCCCTCCGGGTGCCGCCTGCCAGAGCGGCTGCAACTCGGTCACCACAGACGCCAATTCTGCCTCCGGCTTTCCAACCAGATACGTGCGGATCAAGGCAAACAGCCCCTGAACCCGTGCGCCATCCACCACCACCAGACACCCCGCCGCAAATAGCGCCACTCCCAGCGCAGTAGCGTAAAGAAGTATCCGTGACCAGTTTCGTCGGCTGGCCATCGCGTGAAGAATGGCAAGCGGCAGTGAAATCGCCAGCGCCCCAATCAGCGCCAGCCGCGTGTATTGCGCCCACGGACTCGTGCTTTCCGCCGGCAACACGATCAGACACGCCACCCCGATCGACACGGCCACCAGAGGAGCCAGCGCCGGGCTCAACACGGCTGCCATGGCGAAAACCGCCGGCACGAAAACACCAGCCGGCCGGGTCTCCAGATAGGCAGCCAGCGCCACCCCGGACAACGCCGCCAGCACCCACCGCCACCGGTTCTCCAATGGCACTTCCGACGCCACGCAAAGCAACGTAAGCGCCAGGAAGCTTGTGAAAGTCTCCGCCGCATGGTGATCGGCCATCCCCAGATGGCTAATCCATAAGAACGTCCCCGGAATCAGCGCCACCCATACCGAGCCAAACATCCCTTCCACTTCGCCGAAGAGCCGCCGCACCAGCACGAAAACAAGCACCGGCAGCAAGGCACCCAGAATGGCGGGAAGCCACGCGCCCGCCAGATCGGTCGTCGCGTCCGATGGTGCACCCGCTCCGGCAAGCCACGCCACGGTCCCCACAAGGTAATCCCAGAACGGCCCAAACGGTATGTTCTCTGTAAAATGAAAAGCGCTGTATGGGTCGAAGGCGCTCCGGTGGGGAAAATGCGCCTCCAGATTGTGGATCGTGCGCATGTGATACCAGGCATCCGGCTCCTGAAAACTCACCCCATGCGAAGTGAACACGGCGTCCCACGCCGGCCAGACCCGAAACGCCAGGGAAAGCGCGACGGTGAATAGAACCACGATATTCGGCAGCTTTTTCAAAACTTCGCCCACTTCCCCCGGCTTCTGGTCATTGAATCATGATAAGTGACCTCCGGATGTTAACCGCGCAGTAACGCTCGTTCAACAAACGTTCGCACAAGCGGCATCCCTCAGTCACACTACTTTTCTAACCTGGTGACGGGAGACCATATGCCCGTCCTGCCAGCCGACAAACGCGTAACCAGCCAGCTGGCCGTCCGCAGCGGGGGTGCCGCCCATCGCTTTCTCGCGGGCAGCCCGTTGCACGCCGTGGCACCCGCCCTCGACCGATGGTTCACTGACAGCCTGGAGCGCGTCTACTCGCCGGTTCGGCATGCCCAGGATGATTTCTTCGTCAAACTTCTCGCCAGTCTTCGCATTCGCTACGAATGTTCTCCGGCTGATCTCAAACGGATCCCCGCCAAAGGTGCGGCCATCGTCGTGTGCAATCACCCCATGGGCCTCGCGGACGGCGTCATCCTGGGAGCCCTCCTCGAAACCGTCCGCCCGGATATTCGTTTCATGGCCAACTCCCTTCTCATGGGCGTTCCCCAACTGCAAAAATACGTCATCCCTGTCGATCCCTTCGGTGGTGCCGCCGCCACCAACTTTAACCGTCAGGGGCTGCGCAGATCGGTTGAATGGCTGCGCTCCGGCGGCCTGCTCGTTGTTTTCCCGGCTGGCGAAGTCGCCGCCATGCGTATGCCCGGCATGGAAGTCTCGGAGCCGGAGTGGAATGAAAACGTCGTCCGTCTGATCCAGCGTCTGAACGTTCCCGCCGTGCCGCTCTTCATTCACGGCGGCAACAGCCCGGCCTTCCACGCCGCCGGTCTGCTGAACCCCGCCCTGCGCACCCTCATGCTGCCCGCTGAAATGCTGAACAAAGCAGGCAGCACTGTCCGCGTCTCGGTAGGCAGCGCCATCGCGCCCGCTCGTCTCGCCCGCATTACCGACCTTTTTTCCGCGACCAACTACCTTCGGGCCAGAACTTACATGCTCGGCACGCGCGACAGCTCGGAACTGCCGGCCGCACGCTTCCGCCCCTTCCCCCTTCCGCGGCTTCGGCCTGCTTCAGAACCGATTGCACCGGAAATTCACCCCGATCTCGTCGAAAATGAAATCCGCCTCCTGCCCGCTCCTCAAACCCTCCTGGCCCACAACGAATTCACCGTCTGCTACGCCACGGCGCAACAGATTCCCACTGCCCTCGCTGAAATCGGCCGCCTGCGCGAAATCACCTTCCGTAAAGTGGGCGAAGGCACCGGGCGCGCGCGCGACCTCGATAGATTCGATCAGCACTACGAACACCTCATCGTCTGGAATCGCGAAAAACATGAGATCGTTGGCGCTTATCGCATCGCACGTACCGACGCCGTCATCCGCAACATGGGCACCAAAGGTCTCTACACCGGCACGCTCTTCCGCCTCCGCAAAGATTTCTACCAGCGCATCCAGCCCGCCCTCGAACTCGGCCGCTCCTTCGTCCGCCCCGAATACCAGAAAGGCTTCCTCCCTTTGCTACTGCTCTGGAAAGGCCTCGGCCACTACGTCGCAGCGTTCCCTCAATACAACACGCTGTTTGGCCCCGTCAGCATCAGCAAAGACTACTGCGCATCCTCACGCGACCTCATGGTTTCCTTCCTCCGCTCCCGCCACGGCGATCAGGCTATGGAAGGCTGCGTCCGCCCCCGCAAACCCTTCCGTCCCCGCCGCCCCACTGGCTGCGACCCCCGCAACTTCAGTTCCCTGCTCTCCGACATCGACGAACTCTCCGCCGTCGTTGCCGACCTCGAATCCGACCAGAAAGGCATCCCTGTCCTTCTCAACCAGTACCTCCAACTGGGAGGCCGCATTCTGGAATTCAGCGTCGACCGCAAATTCTCCAACGTCCTCGACGGCCTCATCGTTGTCGACCTCGCCAAAGCCAAACGCCGACAATTGGATCGCTACATGGGCAAAGAAAACGCAGCCCGGTTCCTGCACCGCCACGGCGTCACCGCCGATGCCTATGAATCAGGTTGTCACCCTGACGGCTTAAAATCAGTTCTCTCGGCCTTATCCCGCGGCGCGCCCGGGCCAGAACCTGCGCGATAACCGCCATTACCTGTTTTCAATCGCTGGCAAATAAAGTGCAGTTGTGGAGCAGGTTTCCAACCTGGTTTCCAACCAGCCTTGTCGGCAGCGCATCAATCCGTCCGCCTACGCCACTTCCGTCAACCGCATCAGCACTTCACGCGCAACCTTCTTGCCGCGCTCGCCAATCTCCCCCACAGGCCCCACGCAAGCCGGACAACCGGCCTCGCACGCGCAGCCCTCAATCAGTTCCCTCGTCTGCTTCAGCAACCGATCGCTCAATCGATACAGCGGCGCGCTCAGTCCCACCCCACCCGAATAACTGTCATACAAATACAGATTCGGCTCCCACGCCATCAGCCCGCCAGATAAATCCTCCGTCATCGCCACACCCAGATCTCGCGGATCGCACATCAGCAGCAGCGAGGCCACCGTACGAAACGCATTCCCCAGCCCGCTCAACCCATTCTGCCGCTCCGACGCCGTGTACTCCGTCATCGCTTCCAGAAACGCCGCCGGGAAATGCAGCCAGTAAGCCGTCGTGTGCATCTCCTGCTCCGGCATTGACAGGTTCCCCGCCCCCACGTTCTCCATCGTGTAAAAGCGAATTTTCTTAAACCCGACAATCTGCCGATTTACCCGCACATCGCCATGGACACGGTCCACCCCCACCGCCACCGGAGCCTTCGCAAACTCCCGCAACGGCTTCACCTGCGTGTAATCGATCGCATCGGTATAGTAATCGCAATCCACCCGCTTCACATAAGCCTTGCGCTCTTTGAAATCGAACCGTTCTACATGAAACTGCTTCGCCTCATGCAGGTAAATCGCCTTCTCATGCAGCGTCGTCAGCGCCGCGGTATACGACACTTCGCCGATAATCTTCGATTCCCCCGTCGTATCGATCACCACAAAGTTATCGCTCGATACTGACCGTAAACTCACCGCATCCGCCGGATAACTGTCCGAAGTCCAGTGCCACCCATTCCCCGACAAGTGCACCATCCCTGTCTCCGCCAGAAACGCAAACAACTCCCCCGTCTCATGCGGTCCGAACTTCTCATCCACCCGCAGCGGCAGCTCAAAAACTGCGCACTTCAGGTGATTCAGCAGCACCTCCAGGTTATCCGGATTCACATAAGCATGCTCCGGCGACCGCTCGAATAGATACTCCGGATGCTCCACCACATACTGATCCACCGGCGCGCTCGACGCCACCATCACCGCCAGCGACCCCGTATTCCGCCGCCCCGCGCGCCCGGCTCTCTGCCAGGTCGACGCAATCGTCCCCGGGTACCCCGCCATCACTACAGCGTCCAGCGACCCCACGTCGATCCCCAGTTCCAGCGCATTCGTCGCCACCACCGCCCGAATGTCGCCCGACCGCAGCCGCTGTTCAATCTCGCGCCGCTCACGTGGTAAATACCCGCCGCGATACCCGCGTACCGATTCCGTCGGCACCCGGCCCTTATCGCACGCGTCCTTCAGATAAGTCACAAGGAGTTCCGTCGCCAGCCTGTTATTCGCAAACACCAGCGTCTGCTGATTGTGGTCGAGCAACTCCTGCGCAATGCGCCGTGTCTCGTTGATGTAACTCCGGCGAATCCCCAATTGCCGATTCACAACTGGCGGATTGTAACAGACAAAAACCTTCTCGCCCGCAGGTGCGCCATTTTGATCGATCAGCCCAAACGGCGCTTCCATCAGCGTCTCCGCCAGTTCCTTCGGATTCGCGATGGTCGCCGAACACGCCACAAACTGCGGCTTCGAACCATAGAATTCGCAAAGCCGTTTCAGCCGTCGCATGATGTTCGCCAAATGGCTGCCGTAAACCCCGCGGTAATAATGCAGTTCATCCACCACGATGTAGCGCAGATTCTCAAACAGCTTCACCCACTTGGTGTGGTGCGGCAAAATCCCGGTGTGCAGCATATCGGGATTGGTCAGCACAATATTCGCGCGCTGCCGGATCGCCCGCCGCGCATCCTGCGGCGTGTCGCCGTCATAAGTAAACGCGCACAAGTCCGACCCCATGTCTTCAATCAGCCCATGCAACTCATCCAACTGATCTTCCGCCAGCGCCTTGGTTGGAAATAGATACATCGCCCGCGCCCCCGGCTCGGCAGTGAGACGATCCAGCACCGGCAGGTTGTAGCAAAGCGTCTTGCCGCTCGCAGTCGGCGTGACGATGACGACGTTCTCACCCGCCGCCACGCGTTCGCACGAAAGAGCCTGATGCGTGTAGAGCTTCTCGATCCCGCGCGCAGCCAGCACTTCACGCAGTTTAGGATTGAGGGTCTCGGGAAACGGAGAATACTCACCCTCCCGCGCCGGCGTGCGGCGAATCGCACGAATGGGACTATCCGCCTGAAGCGCCATACGCTCAAATTTGTTCAGCACGGGCGCAAGTTCGCCCTTCATGGAACCCCGCGCGGGGACTGCGGGCAACTCGGGAAACAGCAGGGAGAGGGCTTCCGGCATTCGTCTTTTCTTCGCCTCCGTCCTGTTACTTTAGCATGCGAAGGGATTGGGGTCCGGCCGTGCGAGCCTGGCTTCCGCCAAGCCCGACAGACTACAGTCCGTGCCACCGGCTGACACCGTGGCCGACGCGCTCTGCCCGCGTTCAAAAGTCAAAGCGGCGGACCCCATCAGCGAGGGACTGAAGTGTCAGCCCGCTTTGGCGTGCCATAGAGGTAGTAATCGTGTTCCGCTGAGAGATCACCAGGCAACTCATCGTCAACGGAGTTCTCGGCCAGCCATTGCAGAGTTCCCGTCGGTTGCACCATCGCTTTTCCGTCGGAATCTGCATGGAAAGAATTCATGGCGAACACCCTCAATCTACCAAATGTCCTTCATAACCTATCACCGGAGTCAGACTGCGAATGGTGACAAAGTCGGGCGTGAGTCGCATTGCCAGATCCCGCAACCCGCACAGAATCGGCGATTCCACCTGACACAGATCGCCAATCCGGCGCGAGGTCAGGACGATCGACGCCGTCCGCGCCATTCGCAACGACTCATAACGTCGTAACGCGGGTGTCACCGCAGGTTCCAGAGCCAGGCGTGCCGCAAGCTCCAGCGCGTCCTCAATCGCCTGGCAGGCACCCTGTCCCAGGTTCGGCGTCATCGGGTGTGCGGCATCGCCCAGGAGCGTCACCCGCCCTGTCCCCCAACTTGCCACCGGATTGCGGTCGCAGATATCGTTGCGAAGAATCTCCGAATCACGGGCCGCGCGTATCAGATCCTCAATCGGCGAATGCCAGCCCCGAAAGAGCGCCAGCAAGCGCGATCTCGCCCCGCCGGGAGCGTCCGTCCCCCCTTGCGTCTCATTGTTCGTCGCATACCAATAGACCCGGTTCCCCTGAACCGGCACCATGCCGAAGCGCCGCCCTCTCCCCCATGTCTCTCCGGCCACCATTGTAGAAGTATCGAACGGAACCACCGCGCGCCACGCGGTATAGCCGGAATAGCGCGGCTTTTCCCGATGCCCAAGGCACGTCCGAACCACGGAATGCAGACCATCGGCGCCGACCAGCGCATCGCCCTGAACCGCCTCGCCATTGGCAAAGGTCACAGTCACGCCGTCTTCGTTCTGCGCCAATCCCGCGCAGGCGCGACCCAACTGAATATGCTCAGCCCCGAGGCAGCACGCCAACAGATCCAGAAGCTCCCGCCGATGGAAAACCATCACGCCCCCGCCGAATCTCCGCGTCAATTCTCTCTCCGAAGTTCGGCTCAGACAGGTCCCGTTCGATCGCCGCAGGGCGGCATCTCCATTCACCTGGCTGATCGAATCGACTCCCGCGTCGAGGCCAAGCCTGCGCAACGCCTTCACCGCGTTCGGCCAGAGAGAAATACCCGCACCGACGTCGCGCAGTTCCGGACTTTTCTCGTAGACGACCGCTTCTATGCCACGCTGTCGCAACGCAATGGCGGCAGTCAAACCGCCGATGCCGCCGCCGACAATCAACACCTTCTTCATGACTCTCCAGGGCCATGGAAGTTCTGTCGGATGGCCACCCGCCATTCTAATGGGTAGGAAGCCCCGCTCATGAACGGAAATTGTTCGAGTTACACGCAGCTAGAATAGATCCATAAACTCCCGCGCTCTCACTCGGTCGAAGACTACCTCCAGTTCTCAGGTAAGCCCTACCGTGAATACCGCGACGGCGTCCTCTCCCCCAAGTCCCTCCCCACCAAATTCCACGCCCTCATTCAATACGCCTTACTGATGCTGCTTCGAGCACAGGGTGTCCTGCCGCTCCCCGAACTCACGGTCCGTATCTCCGCCACCAAATTCCTCGTACCCGACGTCTGTGTAACAGGCGATTTCCCTGGTCCTTATCCAACCGAACCCGTCCGTCTCTGCTGCGAAATCCTCGCCCCGGAAGATCGCCTCGGCACGCTGCTCGGCAAGTGTGAGGAATACCACGCCTGGGGCGTTCCCTATTGCTGGGTGATAGACCCCCTCAAGCGCACAGCATGGGAATATCACGCCAACGCTGAACCCGCCCGCGTCACAACAGAACTCCGCGCCGGCAATCTCTCCGTCAACATCGCAGACCTCTTCGCCACTCTCGACGCTGCAACCTAAACCCGCCCCATGCGATAATTCCAGCGATGCGAACGGTTTCCTCCGCACGCCGTTCCGGCGTCCTGCTTCTCTCACTCGCAGCCATCGCCCTCCTGGCCCAGCAGCCACGCCCGCAGGCCCCAAAACCCAACACCTACGCAGACCCCGCCCTCTGCGCCACCTGCCACACCGAAATCGCCCAGCGCTTCGCCAAAACCGGCATGGGCCGCTCCTTCAACGAAATCACCCCCGCCTCCCCCACCGAACCCTTCCCCGCCAAACCCTTCTACCACCAGCCATCCGACACCTACTTCGCGATGGTCCGGCACAATGGCAAAACTTACCAGCGCCGCTGGCAGCTAGACTACAAAGGCAACGAAACCAGCGTCGAAGAAAAGTCCGTCGACTATGTCCTCGGCTCAGGCAACCACGCCCGCACCTACCTGCACTTAACTCCCCGCAACGGCCTCCAGCAACTACCCCTCGGCTGGTACGCCGAAAACGGCGGCACCTGGAACATGCTCCCCGGTTACGACCGCCCCGACTATCCCGGCTCCGAGCGCCCCATCCACTACGAGTGCATGTTCTGCCACAACACCTACCCGAAGATCCCCAAAGCTAACGAAGAAGACGGTGCCGAACCCGTCTACCAGTTGCCCCTCCCCAACGCCATCGAATGCCAGCGCTGCCACGGCCCAGGCCAGTTGCACATTGACACCGTTTCCAAACCCGGCGTCACCCCTGCGGAAATCCAGGCCTCCATCGTGAACCCCAAACGACTCACCCCGGAGCGCGAACTCGAAACCTGCATGCAGTGCCACCTCGAAACCTCCACACTAAAACTCCCCCACGCCGAAATGCGCCCCGGCCGCGCGCCGTTCTCCTATATCCCAGGTCAGCCGCTCGCTGATTTCCGCCTCGCCTTCGATCGCGAACCCGGCAAGAACACCCGCTTCGAAGTCCCCGGTGCCGCCTCCGGCATGCGCAAATCGCAGTGCTTCCTGCAAACGCAGTCCAACCCCGCCACAAGCCTGCGCTGCACCACCTGCCATGACCCGCACGATATCCCCCGCGGCGAGCAGGCCACGCAACACTACAACGCCATCTGCCGCACCTGCCACGCGGCGGACTTCACCCGCACCCTCACAGCCGGCACCCACCCCGCCAATCCCGATTGCGTCAGTTGCCACATGCCAAAGCGCCGTACAGACGACGCCATCCGCATCGTCATGACGGACCACTCTATCCGCCGCACATACCCGACCGGTTTGCTCGCACCCAAACCTGAATCCTACGAATCCATCGCCACTTCCTACAAAGGCGAAGTCGTGCCCTACTATCCGGCGACGCTCCCGCCCACACCCAACAATCTCCTGGATGTCGCCGTCGCTCAGGTCCGCGACGGCAGCAATCTCAAAGCCGGCATCCCGCGCCTACAGTCGCTGCTCCAGAAGTACCCGCAGCAACAGGCAGACTATTATGTCGATCTGGCCGAAGCCTTTCACACCGCGGGCGACGCCGCCCGCTCCCAACAGTATTTCGACGAAGCCCTGCGTCGCGCCCCAGGTTCTACCGTCATCCTTATGAAGCTCGGCAACGCACAGGTGGACTGGCAGGCCTGGCCCAAAGCGGAAGCCACCCTGCGCCGCGTGATTGCCAAAACCCCCAACGACCCCGTAGCCTGGGGCCTGCTCGGCCAGGCCATCTTCCAGCAGAGCCGCTTCCCGGAAGCGAAAACCGCGCTCACCAAAGCCATGACCCTCGATGCAGATCTGCCCGAAGTCCACAACTACCTCGGTGCCATGCAGGTCCGCACCGGAGACCTCCGCGGCGCCGAAAAGGAATTCCGCGCCGCCCTCGCCATCCAGCCCTCCAACGCCGAATGGCAGGCCAATCTGGCAGGTCTGCTGGCCTCCCAGGGCTCCATTCCCGAAGCGCGCTTCCTCTTCGAACGAGCCATCCGACTGAAGCCGGATTCCGTCGCGGCCCGCATGAACTACGCCAGACTTCTCGCAAACGTGAACCTGATCCCGGACGCCGCAAAACAAGCCGAGGCCGCAGTCGCCGCCGATCCTGCTGCGCCCGCCGCACACGAACTCTGGGGCAACCTGCTCAGCGCCATGAGAGACACAGACGGAGCGATCCGCGAACTCAACACAGCCATCAAACTCCAGCCCGATTTCTGGCGGGCCCATTACGAACTGGCGGTAGCGTTAGGCACGAAAGGCGATAACAAGGGAGCCGAAGCCCATCTCCGCCAGGCCGCACAGGGCAATGATCCGGAAACGAAGGCGGCGGCAACCCAACTCCTGCAACGCATAACCCATTAAAGATTTTGCCTTTTCTTATCCGTGTTCATCTGTGTTTATCTGTGTTCATCTGTGGCAAAAGGTTTTGATTTTAGCCATTCGCCGACCCCCACCCGCCATTCACCGAAAACCCCTTACCCATCCCGACCCATCCCGGATACCATCGAAATCGAGGTACAACGAATGAGAACCTGCTCACGCACTGTCGCCGTTCCGCTCTGCCTGATCCTGGCCGGCACGCTGCTCTCGCTCGACCGCTTCGGTATCATCGCGGTCAATCACATCTGGAATCTCTGGCCCGTCATTCTGATCGCAACAGGAATGGAGAAACTGTACGTATGGACGATAACGGATCGAAAATAAGAATCGACATCAGCACCGGTAGCGGCTGGGCCGCAATCGTTCTGATCTGCATGGGTGTCGTTATGTTTGTCGACAACCTCGGGCTCGTGCCGTTCGCACACCTCGGTGCCTATTGGCCCGTGGCGATATCGGCCTATGGTGCCGTCCTGCTCTCCCGTGCGCGCACCAGTTCCGGTAAGGTCTGGCCAGTCACCATGATCGCTATCGGCATTCTCCTCACCCTGGGCAATCTCGGCATTCTCCACGTGAACATGGGTTCCCTTTGGCCTCTGTTCCTGGTGGCGGCAGGTGCCAGTATGCTGCTCAAACCTCCGCGGGAACGGTTCCGCCAGCGTTCCATGTATTTCACCGCTGGTTCGGAATCGAACACCCGTTTCAACGGCAATATTCTCTATGAGAACGCTGTCTTCAGCGGCGTCAAACGCCGCGTCGATTCCGCGACTTTCGAAGGTGCGGACCTCAACTGCAGCTTTGGCGAAATCAAGATCGACCTTCGCGGGGCCACCATCTCCACTCCGAACCGCCAGGCCATCATCGAAACCAACGCGTCTTTCGGGGCCATCAAGCTCCGTATTCCGGAAACCTGGAAAGTTGTGATAGAAAGCGCCGCCATCTTTGGCGCCTGTGAAGACAAGTCGGTCCCGCCCCGCCCGGTGCCCGGCGTCGACCCGCCTACCCTGATCATCCGCGGCAATGCCGCCTTCGGCGCGGTGGAAATCGAAAACTAATGCACCCCCTGCTCCAACGCTGGCGCCGTTCGCTGATCTACATTGCGGCGTGGCTCGAACTTGGCGCCATTCTCGGCTATGTCGCTGCCTCTGGCCGAATCGCGCATCTCGCCGGCATCACGCTGGCACTGCCGGTAGCCTTTCTCCTGGGCTTCGTCTGCCTGACCCCTTACTACGTTTGCCGCGCCGTGCCGCTTCGCCCGGCTTCATGGCGAAAGACGATGCAGAACCACTTGCTGGCCACGGTGCTGGCATCCTCGGTCGTGCTGCTGGGTGGCAGACTGATGGCCAGCGCACTGGCGTCGTATTGGCCCGGGCTCGACGGACTCTTCCTGACTGCCACCCCCATCCTCACCGCCTTCGTTACCCTGACCTACCTGCTGTCCATCGCCCTCCACTACGCTTTCCACGAGATCGAATCCTCCCGCCGCGCCGAACTCCTCGCCCGCGAAGCCCAGCTACGCGCCCTCAAGGCCCAGATCAATCCCCACTTCCTCTTCAACAGTCTGAATTCCATCAGCGCCCTCACCTCGCTCGATCCCGCCCGCGCCCGCCAGATGTGCGTCGGACTGGCCGACTTCCTGCGCGCCTCCCTCCGCCTCGGCGAACGCGACACCGTCCCCTTCAGCGAAGAACTCGCCCTCACCAACATGTATCTCGATGTCGAACAGGCGCGCTTCGGCAAACGCCTCCGCCTCGTCCGCGATATCGACCCCGCCTGCAACACTTGCGAAGTCCCCGCGCTCCTCATCCAGCCGCTCGTTGAAAACGCCGTCAAGCACGGCATCGCCATGATGGCAGAAGGCGGCGAAATTCTTCTCACCGGCCACCGCGACCATGACCAGCTCCGCTTTACCGTCGGCAACCCCTTTGACCCCGAAGCGCCCGTGCAAACCCGCAACGGCATCGGCCTGCGCAACGTGCGCGCCCGCCTCGAAGCCCGCTACGGCAGCGCCGGCAGAATGCAGATCGACGCTACCGAACACAACTATCTGGTAACCCTCACCTTCCCGGCCCATACATCATGAAGACCCTGCGCGCTATCCTCGCCGACGACGAAGAACTCGCCCGCCAGCTCCTCCGCGAGTACCTGGCCGACCAGCCCGATTTCGAAATCGTGGGCGAATGCCCCAACGGTTTTGAGGCCGTCAAGGCCGTAAATGACCTGAAACCCGACGTCCTTTTCCTCGATATCCAGATGCCCAAGCTCGATGGCTTCGAAGTCCTGGAACTCATCGATGATTCCGTGGCAGTCGTGTTTGTTACGGCCTTCGACCAGTACGCAATGAAAGCCTTCGATGCCGCCGCTATCGACTACCTGCTGAAGCCTTTCACCGCGGAACGCTTCCGCGCCTCGCTGGAGCGCGTACGCCTTCGCACCAGTGCCGCAACACCGCCCACGCCGTTACCTCGCGACCTCAAACTGGCCTCGCGCGCACCCGGTGAGTTTCTCGAAAGGCTGGTTGTGAAGGATGGCCCTCGCGTCCACGTGATCTCAGCCACCAAGCTCGACTACGCCGAAGCGCAGGACGACTACGTCGCGCTCCGCAGCGAAGGCAAAACCTGGTTGAAGCAACAGCCGATGTCGGGCCTCGAAGCCGCGCTCGATCCCCGACGTTTCCTCCGCGTTCACCGCTCGTTCCTTGTCAACATGGAGCGCATCGCCCGCGTGGAGCCGAACACCAAAGACACGTGGCTCGCCATTCTGCGCGATGGCACGAAGATACCCATGAGCAAAGCTGGTTATGCCCGCTTCCGCGAGTTGGCTGGCGGTGAATGAGCCTGCCAGGAAACTTACTGGAACAGACCGGAGTGCGACTTCGCCAGCCCCGTGTAGGAACCACCCGAATCCTGCACAAACGTTGCGCTGCCCGTCACCGAAAGCGTACTGACAATCAGCGCGATCTTCGTGGCCGCGACAGCTCCGGAAAGACTGAGCGAAGTCGTCGGGAAATACCACGCTCCAGTGGTCCAGCTGGTACCCGCGCTGTTGGTGATATGCGCCGATCCACCCTGCGCGTTACCTGTCGTGTAGGTAACGTTTCTGTCCTGGTAAAAGAGAACCCCTTGGTACGTCCCGGACGTCGGCGCAGTAAGGTAGGTGTAGCTGGAACCACTCAGTTGCACGCCGGAGCTGGTGTAAGTCGTGCCACCCATCGTGCCGCCGGTGAGATAGATCGTTACCCCTGCGCCAGTGACAATACCGGAATTCCCAATATTGAAGCCGCCCCCGAACATGATGTAAGTTCCAGGGTTCATCGTAAGGGAAAAAGTGCCGCCCACCGTGATGCCGCCGCAGTAGACTCCGGGGCTGATCGTCGCACTGCCAGAGCCCGGCGTCGAGTAGTTCGTCGAATTGCAACTGGTGCCGATGGTCGGTGCAGGCAGAGTCGCGAACGGATCGGTCACAGTCGGTGCTCCTGTAACCGGTGTCGGCGATGCCGTACACGAAAACGAACAGATATTTGTGGTACCGTGCACGTTGATCGTGCCGCCGCCCGAGGCCGAAATGATGGCCGAGCCTGTCTCGTATATCGCGCTGGTGCTCGATGAATTCACGTAAACTCCGCAGCCGGACGAATACAACGACGCGCCGCCGGTGACCGTCAGCGCCTGCGCGGCGTTGGGGCTCAGAATATAGATGCACGAAGTCGACGGCACTACGGTAATCCCGGCAATCGCTTCTGAAGCCACCGACCCACTGTGGAATCCCGCCAGATACAGAAACAAGCTGGGCACAGTTTCCGTCACCGTCGCCTCCACCCAGAACGACGGCGAATTGCCTGTCTCGTTGGGCGGTGTCGTGTTGTTCTCGATCATCGTCACCGTCTGGCTGCCCGTATTCACGAATCCGTTTGCCTTGGCATACAGACACCCCTCCATCATGGCCGTGGTGGGCGGGGTCGTGGGCGGGCTCAGACAGGTATACGTACTCCCACAAGTGACGCCGCCAGATCCGCACACCGAGCCGTTCGCCGTGGCATAAAGAGCCGCCGCCTGGGCCGCCGCATCCGCCGCCGCCTGCGTCTGTACTTTCTTAAAGTACGAGTACCCGAGATCCACTGATAGCCCGACCACCGTGAACATGAAGATCAGGCTCAGGGTAGAGAACACGAGCATCTGCCCCGCGCGCCGGCTCAGCCGGGACGGATGCACAGACCGTGTTTGCCTCATTTCCCTCATCAGAATACGATCGGCTGCGTCGACGTGGCTCCTACCGTGAACGTGCCCGCCTTGACGCCGTTCGAACCTGGCCACAACATGACCACGGGATTTACCAGGCTGTACGTCGCCGCCACCGTGATACTGGAACCCACCGTGTTGTTCGCCGATGCCGGATACTGGGTCGCGCTCCCTTCGCAGGATGACACCGGATTGCACGTCGTCGTCCCGCTGCCATCTGTAAACTTCACTGTCACTTTCGCCTTATTAAGCGCAATCGACTGCTTCTCGAAAAGTGTGACCACTGAGCCGATCGTGATGGTGCAGGAATTGGAGTTCGCCGTACACGTCGCTCCGTGCATCCCCGCATAACGAGCGGCGATTTCTGTCGCATAAGACAGGGTGAAGAATTGCCACATGTCCAGCGACGCCGCTATGACGGAAGTCAGCAGGAAAATCACCGGGATTCCCAGCAGCGCAAACTCAACCAGTGACGATCCTCGCCGTGGGTTGCTGGTCCGTACCATCTCCATATTCAACTCGCCAGCTTCATCTTCACCACCCTGGTGATGGTGAGCTGACCGGGAAAGATCCCCGGAATCGGGATCAGTTGTGGCGTCACGTAAGCGACCGATGAGGCCACGCAGGTATCGCCGGTACCGCCCGGACAGGTGGAACCGGAAGTTGTGTACGTGATCGTCACCGTCAGCGGCGATCCGTTGCAGGTCGTCACCGCCGACCCGATATTCGGCAGATTCTTGAGCTGCCCGATCGCATAGGTGCACGGCGTCGCATTGCTGGAGCAGGTGCTCGAACTGGCCGCGCAATAGACCGCGCCAATACGGGCCGCGTTCTGTGTCGCAATAAGCCCGTAGGAAAAGTACCCCATGTCGTAAACGCCCATGAACAGGAACACGTACCAGGGCAACAACAGGGCAAACTCGATCATGTTGTTCCCGCGCCTGCCGCTATTCCGGCGCTGGTTCGCGAAGTTATTACACGAGAGCATACGCCTGTTATCTTCCCCTGTCCATGGGGGTCCGCTCAAGTTGCAATCGGTAATATGCCTATGGAGAAAGCTGCACTATTAACCCTGGTTAGCAAAACGAAACCAACCATTGAGAGTCTGGATTTGTGTGGGAGAACAGTGGATAATTCGGGTATGTTAACCCGCATACCACCCCCGAGCGTCCTGATTCCGAGGATCCTGATTGTGGTCGGACTGTTCCTTTGCAGCAACGTCCTCCGCGTCCGAAGCCATGCCGGCACCACGGACAAAGTGCAGTTGCCCGAGATCAGCCTGAACCTCGGCAGGTAGTCGCAAAACGTCGCTCTACTATTCGGCGATAACGCGCCACAAAAGTCAATACTGCCTTTGGTCCAGTCTCGACACTGGACCATTGACCCTCTGGTCTGACATCTCCAAAACAGTCACAATCAGGTAGTGCTACCTGGTGTCAGTACCGCCCGTCTTCTCCCCGTCCTGATTCTCGGCGGTCTGTTCCATGTGGCGTCGTTGCGTGCCGATGTCATCTACACCAACTTCGGCGTGGGAGACACTTACGCCTCCGATGCCGGCCTCATCGTTACCCATGACGGTCAAGCATGGTCTTCGGTCGCAGTAGCCTTCGTCCCGCAATCCAGCTACTACCTGAACAGCATTGAAGTGGTGGCCACGGACCTCTTCACCGATGAGGCAGCGGTCTCGATTGGTGTCTTCGCTGATAACGGCGGACAGCCGGGCGGAACTCCCATCGAGGAACTCGCCTTTGGCGGCCTCGGTCAATTCGGTCAGAAAGTCCCTTTGCTGACCTTCACCACACAGCTGAATCCTCTGCTTCTCGCAAACACGACTTATTGGATCGGCCTGAACGCCTCCGACGGCAGCATGGTGGTCTGGGACCAGAACGTCACTCAAACCCGGGGCTTCATGCAGTCGGATGGCTCCGGAAACTGGTCGGCGTCGAGTCTCGACCAGGGAGCGCTGCGGATTAACGGCACGCTGGCCTCGCCCGCCTCTTCGAACAGCGACGTCAACACTGTCCCCGAACCGGCCACCTGGCTGCTATTGGCCGGAGCGCTCGCTTTGTTGGCTGGCAAACCAGGCGCGCGCTTCTCCCACAAGAAATAGCGAACCAGTCACAAAGGTTGTCATCGGCCTGCCCGTCATGCACGCATGCAGCGCAGCGCCAACCGAGGGAGCAATGGTTACCTCCCGCGCTCCGATCCCGGCGAGCGACTCTGAATTTAGTGCGCGTGGCTGATCGGGGGCCGCCAGCACTATTTCCGCTGCCAGCGGAAATAGCGTGTTCGTCACTTCTTCCACCGCCTTATCCCGCATGGCCCCAAAGATCAGGCGTATCGGTTCACCGGCAAAGTTCGCGCCGATAAAAGCCGCCAGCGCTCTGGCTCCGGCGGGATTATGCGCGCCATCGAGAATGATGTCTGGGTTCGTTTGGATGCGCTCCAAACGGCCTGGCCACTTGACCCTGGCGATACCCGCCCACATGGCCGCCGCGGGGACGTTCAGCAGCGCCAGTGCCGCCACGGCAGTTCGCACGTTCTCAATCTGGTGCGCTCCGGCCAGCGGGCACTCGATCGGGATCTCCTCATCTGCCACCAGCGTGAACTGGCTGCCATGGCGACCACACGTCAGGTCCTCCACCCGCCAGGCCGAGGAGTGCCGCACCTCGATATTCAGCTCCAGCGCCCGGTTCTCCAGCACTCGCAGCGCCTCCGGCCTTTGCGCCGAGAAGACCGCAGGCCTGCCTGCTTTCATGATGCCTGCCTTCTCCGCCGCGATCGACTCAATGGCCGACCCGAGGAACGCCTCGTGGTCGAAGTCGATGGGCGTGATCACGGCCACTTCCGGATCCACGACGTTGGTGGCATCCAGTCGGCCGCCCAGGCCGGTCTCGAGCACCACCATTTCCACTCCAGCCGCGGAGAAGGCGACGAAAGCCATGGCCGTCACGGTCTCGAAGAAGCTGGGGTGCTGCTCGATTGCCTCCGCTGCCAGCAGGCGCTCGCAGGCCCTGTGGACATCCTCAAAGGCAGCGACCCAGCCCTGTTCGGAGATCATCTCGCCCTCGATCACGATCCTCTCCCGAGGACTCACCAGATGCGGCGAAGTATAGAGCCCGGTACGCAGGCCGCTCGCACGAAGCGAAGATTCCAGCATGGCGCAGACGGACCCTTTGCCGTTGGTTCCCGCCACATGGACAAACCGGCCCCGCCGATGCGGATTGCCGAGCGCGGCCAGCAGGACGTCCATCCGCTCGAGGTCCCACTTTACGACCTTGAGTTCGTGGCCCAGGGACAACAGGAACCGGACCGTGTCCGCGAAGGTCATGCGGCGGCGCGGGTGTTGGTGTGGGGCACGTCGCCCAACAGCATGTCGAGCGCCGTTGCGATCCACGCTTTCATCCCCGACCGGGGCACCACCGCATCCAGCATGCCGTGCTTGACCAGAAACTCGCTGCGCTGGAACCCTTCCGGGAGTTTCTGGCGGATGGTCTGTTCGATAACCCGGGGGCCGGCAAAGCCGATGAGTGCACCGGGCTCAGCGATGTTGAAATCGCCCAGCATGGCGAAACTGGCGGTGACGCCGCCGGTTGTCGGGTCGGTGAGCACGCTGATGTAGGGGACACCAGCCTGATCGAGGCGCATGAGGCCAGCCGAAATCTTGGCCATTTGCATGAGGCTGACCGCGCCTTCCTGCATGCGGGCACCGCCGGAAGCCGAGACCACGATCACGGGGCCTTTGTCTTCCAGCGCCCGGTCGATGGCGCGGGCGATCTTCTCACCCACCACCGCGCCCATACTGCCGCCGATGAACTTCGGCTCCATGGCGCAGATGTGCACCGCGCGTCCAGCCAGCAGGCCGTCGCCGGAGATCAGTGCATCAGAGAGTCCGGTGGAAGCTTGTGTGGCCTTGAGGCGATCGCAGTAAGCCTTCTGATCGACGAACTTCAGCGGGTCGGACGAAGTCAGCGCGATGTCGCGTTCGGTGAACTCGCCGTTATCGAAGAGCATGGCGAGGCGGGCGCGCGCGTCCAGGCGGAAGTGGTGGCCGCACTTGCTGCAGACCCGCATGGTCAGTTCGAGGTCCTTCTTCCAGATGATTTCGCGGCAGCCATCGCACTTGAGCCATAGGCCTTCGGTACGAACGGTGCGCTCGGAAGAGTCGGCCGGCGGTTTCGGGTTGGAGTCTCGCTTAAACCAGGGCATGGTGTCTCATTGGGCGTCAGAAATGCGCATCAGCGTGGATAAGGGTGCCCACGCAATATTGTAAACGCCCGGTATATCTGTTCGGCCAGCACGGCCCGGGCGAGTTCGTGCGGCATGGTCATAGCGGAGAGCGAAACGAGCAGATCGGCCCGTCTTCTCCACGCGTCAGGGAGGCCGGCATGGCCGCCTATGGCAAAGACCAGATCGTGACCCTGCATCTCAGCCTTCTCGATCAGACCTGCAAACTGGCCGGAATCGAGCGGCTTGCCGGCGGGGTCCAGCATGATCTTCTTCGCGGTGGGATGTCTCTCCCAGGGATCCATCCGTTCCGGCTTCACCTCGGCCATGAGGGTGGCCGCGTAGTGACCGGACCGCTTGATGTAATCCGCCGCCATCGCGTTGGCGTGGGCGTCCTTTGCCTTGCCGATATAGTAAAGGAAGATCTTCAAGTCTATTACGCTAAGCCGTTGTTATTAATCCACTTTCGGCTTGACGACGCGCACTGCTCGTTTCACAGGCACCACCGGAACTTCGGCGGGAATCTGCACTTCCTTGCCTTCGCGCCAAAGGCGTTCGAGGTCGTAGAAAGCGCGGGCTTTGGGCGTTAGTACGTGAATCACCAGGTCGGCATAGTCTGTCAGGATCCACTCGCCCTGGCTGTAGCCTTCCACGCTGAGGGGCAGTTCACCCTCCCTCTTCAGACGGTAGGCGACTTCGTCGCTGATGGCCTGTGTCTGCTTGTTGCTGTTGCCGGTGCAGATCACGAAGAAGTCGGTAAACGACGAGACGCCGGTCAGATCGAGGACCTTGATATCGAGCGCCTTCTTTTCCTCCGCGGCACGGACCGCCACGAGCCAGGTTGGATCTGGTTCTTTGACGACGGACGCTTTGCGTGTCGCCGCTTTCTTCGTGGCTGGCTTCTTCGCGGCGACCGTTTTCACGGCTGCCGGATCCTTTGCCACCCTCTTTGTTGTTGTCGCCGATTTCTTTTGCGCCAGAGTCTGCCCCCGACCGTTATCGTACTATAAGAATAAGCGTGATTCTTCGTCTTCTTTCCATTTCGTCGGTTTTGGCGGTCGTTTTGATGGGCCAAAGTGCGCCGCCAGCGGGCGGTGGGGCAGGCGCGCCGATGGGGGCGCGGGGTGCTTCGGCAGGACGTGCGGCAGGTGTAGGTGGCGTGGCGGCGGTCGGGACGGGTGCGGCGGCGGGGCGTGCGGCAGGCGCGGGTGGCGCGGCGGCGGTCGGGACAGGGGCTGCGGCGGGGCGCGCGGTAGGTGCGGGTGGCGTTGCGGCGGTCGGGACGGGCACTTCGGCAGGGCGTGCGGCGGACCCCGGTGGCGTGGCAGTAGGGCGCGCAGCGGGGGTCGGCAATGGCGCGATCACCGGCGGTGTTTCGGCGAAGGGGGCGAGCGGGAAGCGTGGTTCGGCGGTGGTTGGCCGGAATTCCGCTGGGGTGGCTCCCAAGAGTGGCTTGGGTAAGACGGCGTCGGCAGGCGCATCGACGGTTTCGATCGGTGATCCGGTGCGGAAGACTCGCGTCACGCCGGTGGCGGGGAAGCGCGGAGTTGCCGTTGCGGGGGCGGTTGGGACGTCCGGCGCATCGGGCAGCCTGACACATGACATTCCGGCTCAGGCGGTTGCCGTCGCGGCTGCCGCGCCGAGCGCTGCTCCTTCGGGGACTATTGGCGCTCCGTCGGCAGGGGTAAGCGGGGATGCTATTACTGCGTCGGCGGCCGTACCGGAAACAACCGAGGTGCAACCCGATCTTTCGGATCCTGGCGTTATACGGGCACAGCAGAATCTGGAACGCGTCCGCTCGCTGGTGCAGCAGGGCGCCATGGCGATGAACAGCCTCACCAAGGCACAGGACGATCTGCAGGATGCGCGCGAAATGTCGATCCTGCGCTACAGCGCTTTCACACGAGACCTGACGGTGGAGCAGGCAGACCAGATGGTGACGGTGGCCATGCGGATGCTGCTGCGGCGGCAGAGACGGGCGACGGAGTCGGATCGCCTGGTGGCTTCCGGCGTCATTTCGCGGGACGAAGCGAAGGCCGGCTCTGCCGACGTGCTCAACGCCAGACTGGAGGTCGATCTTGCCACGGAGCGGGCGCATCTGGTGCGCGACCTTGCGCAGCAGAAGGCCAGAGTCGAACTCGAATCCGAGGCGGAAATGCACCCCGAGTGGAACGGACAGGTCTACACGCGATATGACGGCAGCGGCGTGTTTACGCGGGCCGATTTCGAGAAGATTTCGACAGCGTTTTTTACCGCGTTTCACAAAGTGATTCCGGTCACGGCCGACGGGCAGACGGCGCTGCACAAGTCGATGGGATTTAACCATACCGGCCGGGTCGATATCGGGCTGAGTCCCGATCAGCCGGAAGGTTCGTGGCTGCTGCGCTTCCTCCAGAAGAACCACATTCCGTATTTTGCTTTCCGCACCGCAGTTGCGCACAAGGCTACGGGCGCGCATATTCACCTGGGACCGGGCAGTACGAAGCTCGTGGCCATGCTGCGTTAGGGTGCCGGCAGACCGATTGCAGCGAATCCTGATCATCGACAACTACGATTCGTTCACCTGGAACCTCGCGCATCTGATTGCCGGAGTTACGGGCGAGATGCCGACTGTCGTGCGCAATGACGAGGTGAGCTGGGAGCAGATTGAGGCCGCGGGTTACGACGGGATTGTGATCTCGCCCGGTCCGGGGCATCCGGGGAATGCACGCGATTTCGGCGTTTCGGCGGAGGTTATCCGGCAGGCGAAGGTTCCGGTGCTGGGAGTTTGTCTGGGGCACCAGGGGATCGCGCTGGAATTCGGTGGCGATGTTGTGCAGGTGGAACCGGCGCATGGTCTGGTGGGCGGGGTGGAACATGACGGCGACGAACTTTTCGCCGGGGTGCCTGCGCGATTTCAGACCGTTCGCTATCACTCGCTGGCGGTGGCGGTGGCTGAACCGTTGCCGGATGAACTGGTGAAGATCGCCTGGGCCGAGGATGGCATGGTGATGGCGCTGCGTCACGCGACACGTCCGATGTGGGGAGTGCAGTTCCATCCGGAGTCGATCCTTTCGGAACACGGACCAACGATCCTGGGCAACTTTGTGCGGGCTTGCGGTGCGGGGCGACCGACTGCGGTGGCCGCGACGCCTTCGTTCCGTGAACGTTTTGGAGAAGAGCGGTACGCTTTCTGGCTGGACAGTTCGCGTCAGACCGAACGCGATCACCAGTCGTTCATGGGCGTGGCAAGCGAGGTCATCTCTTACCGTGCTGCTACGCGGGAACTGACGATCACACGCGACGGGCGTACGGAGCGACGCACGCAGACGATCTTCGATTTTCTGGATGAAGCGCTGCGGGAGAATCGCGTTGGTGGTTCGGCTCCCTTCCCCGGCGGCTATGTGGGCTACTTCGGGTATGAACTGCGGGCGGATTGCGGTTCGCCGGTGAGCCATCCATCGCCCTTTCCCGACGCGATGCTGATGCGTGTCGATCATGTGGTTCGGGCCGATGGCGCGGGGGTACGACTGGATGGCGGCGCAGGCGTCAAACCCGCAGTTGTGACGAGACCTCGTTTGTCGCGCGAGCAGTATCTGGAACGCATCGAGCAGTGCCTGACGCATCTGCGGGAAGGGGAAGCGTACGAGCTTTGCCTGACGAATCAGGTGGAGTTCGAGACCGGCGTTTCCGCTCTCACTTACTACGAAGCGCTGCGCGAGGTGAATCCCGCGCCTTATTCGGCTTACCTGCGTTTTGGCGATCTGGAGATCGCATGTTCCTCGCCCGAGTGCTTTCTGCGCGTGACGGCGGACGGGCGGGTGGAATCGCGCCCCATCAAAGGCACGGTGCCGAGGGGCCGGACTGCGGAAGAAGACGAGTTGCTGCGGCACATGCTGGCGAACGATCCGCAGTATCGGGCGGAGAACCTGATGATTACGGATCTGGTGCGGCACGATCTGGGTCGCGTGGCCAGGGCGGGATCGGTGGAGGTGCCGGCGCTGATGGAAGTGGAATCTTACGCGACGGTGCATCAGCTGGTGAGCACGGTCACGGCGAAGCTTCGTCCCGGCGCAACGGCGGTGGATTGCCTGCGGGCGGCGTTCCCCGGCGGGTCGATGACGGGCGCGCCGAAGTTGCGGGCGATGGAGTTGCTGGACGGGCTGGAGCCGGGGGCGCGGGGAATTTATTCGGGGAGCATTGGATACCTGGGATTCGATGGTTCGGCGGATCTGAATATTGTGATTCGCAGCGCGATCTTTGAGCGGGGGCGCGTCAGCATCGGAACCGGCGGAGCGATTGTGGCTCATGCGGAGCCTGGGGCAGAGTTCGACGAGACGCAACTGAAGCTGGCCGCTTTGCTGGGGGCATTTCGGATTTCGTAGTCGTGACATAATTTCCACATGGAAATTACCTGGCTTGGTCATGGCACCGTGCAGATTGTTCTCCCCGACGGAGAGACACTGCTTTTCGATCCGTGGGTTCACGGCAATCCCTCGTTTCCGGCGGGTTTTGAGCTGAAACCCTGCAATACGATTCTGGTTTCGCACGGGCATTTCGATCACATTCACGATGCCGTGGGGCTGGCCAAGCGGTGGCTGCCGAAGGTGGTGGGGATTTACGAGACCTGCCACTGGCTGGAGACGAAGGCGGTTTGCCACTGCTCGCCGATGAATAAGGGCGGCACGCAGAAGGTGGGGTCGGTCACGATCACGATGACGCATGCGGTGCATAGCTGCGGGATCACGGAAGATACCGGGGCCATCGTTTATGGCGGCGAGGCGGCTGGCTATGTGCTGAAGTTCGAAGACGGGCGCACGATTTATTTCGCGGGCGATACGAACGTGTTCAGCGATATGGCGCTGATCGCGGAATTGTATAAGCCGGATTTGGCGTTTCTGCCGATTGGCGATTTGTTCACGATGGGACCGAGGGAGGCCGCGGTGGCCTGCCGGTTGCTGGATGTGAAGACGGTGATCCCGATGCATTTCGGTACGTTTCCGCCGTTGATTGGGAGGCCGGAACAGTTGCAGAAGCTGGTGCCGGGGGTAAAGGTTTGGGAGCTGACGCCTGGAGTTGGGGTCACCTGGCAGAAGAAACGTCAATAAATGGCCACCGATGCCGACAAATGGACACAGATAAGACAAAGACACTTTGGGCATTGGCTTCGGCCATGGGTTGCGGTTAGAGGCGTTTTCAGGCTGCTTTTTTCGGGTTATGGGGTGTGATGGCGGGGAAGTTGCGGATCTTGTATTGGATTCGGTCCTGGTCTGTCTGGTTTTTGCGGTGGTGGCGGTAGGTGTAGCGCTCGATGTGTTCGAGCGAAAAAACGAATCCGTCGTCTGCGGGTTGCCAAGGTAAGTCTCTTGTTTTGCTGAATTCGTAGAGGATGCGGGCTTCTTCGAGTTCGGCGAGATGCTTCGCTTCGCGGTCGGCCTGGGCCTGTTTGAGCTGGGCGATGTAGCGTTCGAAGGATTTCTGGATGCGTTGTTCGTAGAGGGAGAGGCGTTCGAGGGTTCCGGCTTGTTTTGCGACGGAGGCTGCTTCGATGACGGTGGCCTGGATTTCAGGGTGACCGGATTGGAAGAGCTTTTGGGTGCCATCGAAGTGGCCGAGCATGATTATGTTTTGGCAGTGGGCCGGGATGGTCTGGAGACGCCATGCCTGGTTGATGGCCTGGCTGGCGAGGAAGGTTTCTTCTTCGCCTACCGGGGCCAGAGAGGCCAGGAAGTTGGAGAAGAAGAGGGTGTAGCGCTCGCGGTCTTCTTCGGCTATGAGGAGAGTCTTGCCGGTGAGGCCGTGACGATACGCGTTGAGACAGGTCTTTGCTTTGGCTTCCGGGGTCTTGGGACCCGGGAGTCTTCTTTCGATGGTTTGAAGGTTGCTCATGCCCCAGAAGTAACATTACGGCGGGGCGGGATTTGCGCGGAAATTTTTCATGTTGTTGATTTCAGGGGAAATAAAGTTGGAAATTCGACGGGAACGAACTTTCACGAAGGGCGCGCGGAGGAAGACGGTGGAGGGCGCAGAGAAGAATTTGGGAGGGTGGATTTCGCTGGACGTTTTCGCCGTACAATGTAGGTGGCGATGACCGGTGACGTGAACATAGCGGGCGTTTTAAGTTGCGTGGGGCCTTCGACGGCTGTCGCTTTGACGGGTGGTTTCTCCTATTCCCGGACGGTGGCGCACGGATACGATTGGGGACGTCGGGCGAGGAGACCGGAAGCGGTGGAAGGTGTGAGTTCGACGGCGGGCATGTGTATGATGCGGCGACTTCACGGGCGACCGGAGTTGGTGCGCGATTGATGACGGAGTGGCGTGGGACCGATCTGTTTGGCAGTGGGAAAACGGGGCTGGATTATGCGGACCCGCGATATTATGCGGCGAGCTATGGCCGGTTTAATACTGCGGACCAGTATCAGGCGTCGGCGGGACCTGCGGACCCGGGCTCGTGGAATCGGTATGCGTACGTTGGCGGCGATCCGGTAAATTTCGCCGATCCCGGTGGTCGTGATCGGTTCAGCTGCGCAATTTACGGCAGTCGCTGCGATAGCGCCATGACGGATTGTGGCCTCGGAGTTGATGGGCCTGCCAATGGCTTGTTTTCCGGGCTCGACCCAATCGCGATGGTAACCTGCTCCGGCTATTCGCCGATATGGCCGGTAGACGGCTTTGCTGGAAGC
>CAIQWJ010000097.1 GCA_903875575.1 uncultured Acidobacteriia bacterium
GCAGGCCTGGTTGACTGCTGCGTTGGCGAGGAAGAGTTCGTCTTCGCCCACGGGGGCGAGTGTGGCCAGGAAATTGGTGGAGAAGAGAGCGTAGCGCTTGCTGTCTTCTTCGGCAATGATGAGAGTCTTGCCGGTCAGGCCGTGACGATAGGCGTTGAGCCGGGTCGTTTCTTTGGCCTCCGGGGTCGTTGGACCCGGGAGTCTGTTTTCGATCGAATGAACGTTTGACATGAGTTGTCTCCTCATGCCAGAAGTAACATGCGGGCGGGTGTTTTCTTTGAGACTAATTTTTCAAGCCATTGATTTCAGGGCAAATAGAGTTCAGGAATCGACCGCAACGAACTTTCTCGCAGAGCTGAGCAGAGGAAGACGCGGAGAAGGCGCGTCCGCGCCTCACTGCTTCGGATTCAGTTCTATCACCGCTTCGCAGGCCGGTTTGAATTGACCGGCGCACGACTGGGCAAAGTACCGGAGCGCGTCGCCATCATTGCGCCTTACACCCTGGCCTTTTGCTCTGACCCAGCCTGAGAGGTAACATGCCACCATGTCGCCCTTGTCGCAGCCCTTCTGAAACTCCTCAAGCCCGCCGTTCTTCACGAATCTCGATAGCGACTGGCAGCCTGCTGCCAGACCCAGGTTGCAGGCCCGGCCGATGGCCTCCCCACCGCGGAGTTTGGCGACGGGTTCCCCGCTCTGGCCGGCGATCATGGTCAGGCCATAAGCCAGGCAGGAATCGGCGTTATTGTTTTCGCACTCCACCTGCTGGAGCGAATTGCCGCGCCCCAGGAAACCGGTACCGACCATGGTGGCGAATAATCCCGCCCACATGGCCATGTGGGCGTAGTTGAGTTTCATGGGGCCAAACCGCTGGAGCAGTTGCAGCGGGTGGAACTTCGCGGAGAACGCCTCGCTCCAGCGATCGAGCGCACGGACCATGAGGTTCAGGAACGGCACGCAGAGGAGCTTATCGTAAAACTGCGGGGCCTGGTAGTGCTGGAGGATCGCATACGCGGCCAGCACCGCCGCGCCGTAGAGTCCGCCGAAGATGACTTTGCCCGTCATCCTGCGAGGGGACGTGACGGGATCCGTCACCAGAAGATGCATGCCGAGGAAAACGGCGGCGTGGACGTTGGAATCGATGAAATAGTATTCACCGGTGGTGTGGGTGAACCACGTACCGAAGACGAAGACCACGGCGGCCGAGGCGAGGGTCACCAGCGTCACGGAGAAAAGGGCCTGGACCACGACTCCGAGCCCGAACAGCAGGAAGTAGATATTCGGCGGCCGCTGCAGGGTGCCCGCCATCTCCGCGCCCCACGTCATGCCAGTGGAACTGGTGAAGATCAGCGCGAGAGAAAACACAAACAGCGCGATGGACGAGGGGTTGAAGATATGCACGCTGCGGCCGTTGCGTTGCCAGCGAACAAATTCTTTGAAGAGCACGATGGCGGCGATCAGGACGAATTGCAGCCAGAACCAGTCGTCGTGGAACCAGAGGAAGAGGTTGGTGCTGAAAACGATGGGGATGGGCGCGAAGCCGAAGATCCAGTTGTCGCGGCGCGACCAGGAGACCATCATGTCGAGCGCGTAGTAGAACGCGACCTGGGAGACGATCAGCGGGATGTGGGTGTAGACTTCGTCCCAGTAGAGGCCCCAGTAGGTGTAGATGCAGGCCTGAAGCGTCATTTGCACGTAATGCACGCGCACGGGGACGAACTGGTACGTCAGTTCGCGACCGGAGCTGCTCACCGCCATGCGCAGATAAACGAAGAGGGCGGCAAGAGCGCCCACCGCGAGGCCGTAAGAGAGCAGCAGCGTGGAACTGGAGAGGACGCGCGGCAGCAGGCAGAACGCCGCGAAAATGACAATCGCGATGAAGGGGAGGCGGAGCGGGGAGATGCCGCCAGGGTTGATGGGGCCGCCCTCCGAATGGGTGCGTGCTTTTTCGGTTTGTCGGGCTGAGGCGCGGCGTTCGGCTCGCGAAGGTCTGGCAGAGGGGGACTGCTGCGTCATGGCATTGGCGAGTATATCGCGCGAGGGGTTTTCGGCGAAAAGAGAGGCCACGGGAAGAGACTGTGGGAGGAGGCGGCGCAGGGCAAAGGATCGATATCACATCGCTATTGGGAAGCAGGAAAGGCGCAGGCCAAAGGCCTACTCTACACAGGCACTGCACCAGCAGGCTGCTGAAAAAGCAAGCTAGAGCAGCATCTTGACGAAGAACCAGGCGGTCAGGCCCCACGCGTAAATCAGGATCCCGCGACGCACGCCTTCGGCGTTCAGCTTCTTCACCGCGAGCGCACCGAAGTAGCCGCCGATCACGCCGGCCAATACCATCGGGAGACCGACTTTGAAATCCACCGCGCCTTTCAGTGTGAAGATGCCCACGGCGAGCACGTTGATCGCGGCGGCGCAGAGCGTGCGAACGCCGGCCGCCGTGTGAACGTTCATCTCCGAGGCCGCGAGATACAGCGCCATCATCAGCACGCCCATACCCGCGCCGAAATATCCGCCGTAGCAGGCGACCAGGAACTGCCCCGCTATCAGCAGTCTCATAGATTGGTGACCGCCCAGGTTCGCAGCGGCCTTCCGCAGTTGGGGTGCCGCGCTGAAAACCGCCGCCGCCATCAGCAGAAGCCAGGGCACGAGGCGCGAGAACGTGGTGTTCGTTGTGTGCATCAGGAGCAGCGAACCTGCCAGCGAGCCCGCCAGGCTTGCGGAAATCATGGTGACCATGAACTTCGCGGAAACTTTCCGCGCCGCTTCGCGATAGACCCAACCGGAGGCGAGTGCGCCCGGCAGCAGCGCCAGAGACGCGGTGGCATTCGCTTTAATGGGGGCCACGCCCGCGAGCAACAGTGCGGGAAAGACCAGAAACGTACCTCCGCCGGCGAGCGCGTTCGCTGCGCCACCCAGCGCGGCGGCCAGCATGAGAACCAGCAGCATACTCATTTCGCGAAACGCCTGAAGAACGAGTTCTGATTCCACTCGGGCTTCTTCCCGTTCGCCACGCGCAGCACGAGTCGTGTCAGGAAATCGTTGAATAGCGCCGCAGCGCTGCGGTCCAGGGGCTGATTGAGGTCGTCGGTGCGCCCGTGATAGCGGGTGGCGAGCCAGTCTTTCTCCATCTGCGCTTCTTTCGAGCCTTTCTCGTTGCCGATGTCGGGCATGATGGCGGGCACGCCGCGCAGGATGAAATTGTACTGATCGCTGCGGGTAAAAACGTTGCGCAGGGGTTCGGGATCGGCCTGCACTTTGATTCCCATCGCCGCGCCCACGGCTTTTGCATCGGCACCCAGACTGGATTCATCGAGACCGTACACTGTCAGGACTTTCAGCGGATAAAGGGGCAGGAACATGTCGACGTTGATATCGGCCACCATCGCTTTGGCGGGAACAGTGGGGTGGGTGGCGAAGTATTTCGACCCGAGCAGGCCTTTCTCCTCGCCCGTCACCGCCACGAACAGGATGGAGCGGTCTGTGTGGGCTTTCGTTTCGTGCAGGCGGTTCGCGATCTCGAGCATGGCTGCGACGCCGGACGCGTTGTCCATGGCGCCGTTGAAGATGGTGTCGCCATCCACGGGCGTGCTCACGCCGAGATGATCCAGATGTGCGGAGATCACGACGTACTCACCCGGCTTGCCGGAACCGGGGTAGATGGCCGCTACATTCTGCGACGTCACGGAGCCACGTTTCACAACGGTCTTCGCCTGTAAGCGCGCCTCGATCGCGAAGTGCGGCAGTGATTTGCCGGCCTCCGCGGCGTCGACGATTTCTTTAAAGGAGTGGCCGCTGCCGGCGAGGAGCAGATCGGCACGCGCGGGATTCCAGGTCACCTGGATCTGCGCTCCCGCGGTTTCGGATACGTCGGTATCGGCCAACTGCATGGTGGTTTGCGTCCGGTTGGCTGACACGCGATCCCAGGGGACTTCCATGTGGTTCGGATTCGCGATGGAAATCATGCCCACCAGGCCGGCGCGCTTCATGGCCGCCCAGCGTTGCGGCGTGGCGGAGTAGTGCGAGGCCAGGGGTCCCGCCGCGTTCGGCGGCGCGCCGGTCATCATGACGGCAATTTTTCCCTTCGTATCGAGGCCGGCAAAATCGTCGTACTTCAGTTCGGGGATCGAGAGGCCGTAGCCGACGAAGACGAGATCGGCATCCACGGTGGAGGCGGGGTCGATGCGGGTGGAGATGAAGGCGTCCTGGCCCTGGGTCAGTTGGCGCGTGCCGTCGGGTGTGCGGAGGGCGAGAGACGACTGGGTTTCATCGAGTTGCTTCGTCAGAAAAGGCACTGGCTGGATGAAGGAACCGTTGTCGCCCGCGGGCTTGAGACCGGCCTGCACGAATTGCGAGGCGACGTAGTCGGCGGCTTTTTTGTGACCTTCGCTGCCGGTATTGCGGCCTTCGAGCGCGTCTGAAGCGAGGTACTCCACGTAAGACCACCAACGCGCGGCGGGCGTGGCGTCGGCAGCCAGCAGGGCCAAGGGCAGCAGGCCCGCAGCGGCATAACGCAGCCTCAACGACTGCTCCACGAAGCACGTGCGCGGGCGATCTGCTCCGCATGTTTTTCCACGTGTTTGCCGAAGATTTCGACCCATCGCAACAGGGTGAATTCGCCGCGTTCCGGATGCAGGCCCACGCGTTCGAACGCCGTCGCAGGCAATTCCTGGAGCACCACGGTCATGTCTTCGCGCAGCGTGCGCACCAGCGCCGCCGAGGCGAAGACGTCGCAATCGTTGTAGCCGAAGGCGGCCGCCCAAAGGTCCTGATCGAAGACGGCGAGATTGGGCCGGTCTTCGGCGATGATCTGGCGCAGGCGCATCCCGGTCACAATTTCGGTATCGGCGAGATGCCGGACGATCTGCCGGATGGTCCATTTGCCGGGTGCCGGGATGAATTTGGATTCGTCCGGCGTCACGCCATTGAGCGCGTCTTCCAGGATGGCGGGACCGCGCGCAAACAGTTTCACCGCCTCCACGTAGTTCTGTGTGTCTGCCATGAAACTATTGTCACCCGCGCGAAAGGGCGGCGTCAGGCTCCGCGGCTTTTTTCTCACGCGTTTTGTCAAACGCGCGAATTCGCGGCGTCAGGCTCCGCGGCGGATGGCGGTTTCGGTCAGGCGCTCGGCTTCTTATTTTCAAAGGCGCGAATTCGCGCTGTCAGGCTCCGCGGCGCATGGCGGTTTCGGTCAGGCGCTCTTCGAGGAGCAACCGTCGCAAGGTGCGCAGGTCGTTGAGAATCCGGCGGCTGGCGGCCATGTGGCCGGAAAGTTTGCTGAGGTGGAAGTGGACGAGTTGCAGGGCTTCGGTGCGGCGTCGCGCGTCCGCTTCCGTGGCTGTCGCGATGTCCGCTTCCACTTCCGCGACCGCTTCTTCTACCGCGTGCGCGAGCAGCGAGACGAACTCGTGCGAACTTTCGATGTTGTCGAACGGAGTCACCGGGTGACGATTTTGCATCGGACCTCCGAAGCAGTTATCTTCTCACAAACGGGCCCGCATGAGTCGGCCGATTCCGCCCCGCAGCGTCAGGCCGTCAGCCCGCCGTCCCAGATACCTGGCGTTCAACTCGTCACGTCCCACGTCTTCCAGTTCAGCGAAGCCGAGGCGTCGCATGGTGGCCGCGAGTTCCGGTCGACGAAAAAACAGCTGGAGGGGTTCGCCCATTCCCGCTACTTTTTTCGCCAGATGATCGAGCGCGAGTTTCTCGAAAAACCCTAATTCGGAACGCTCCACGGCATAGTCAAATGTCACGCCACTGCCCCGCGGCAGCGCGCCGATGAAGGCAACTGTGGATTCAAAGGCTTCGCGCGTCAGGTACATGGTGACGCCCAGCCAGGAGAAATACGCGGGCTGGTCGGTCTGAAAGCCGGCAGCGCTCAGGCCGTCCGCCAGGGTCTGCGATTCGAAATCCACTGGCGCGAAAGTCAGCGAGGCCGGTGGCTCCATGCCGACGTTGGCGAGGCGCTGCTTTTTCCAGTGCTGGGTGGCGGGAAAATCGACTTCGAAAACCTTTAAGTCGGGATGCCGGTTTCTCCACGCGAAAGTATCGAGGCCCGCGCCCAGCACGACGTACTGGCGGACGCCGCGCGCGACTGCCGCCGCCAGTTCATCCTCGGAATAGCGGCTGCGCACGGCCATGAAAGCGCGAAAGGAACTGGAGACGCGGCCTTCGGCTTTGGCCGCGGTGGCCGCTGCCGCGTCGGGCCCGATGATCGTCATCGCGAAAGGATCTTCGAACACGAGTGGGCGGTCGAGCAACTGGTGCGCGGCCCGCCGCACCGCGACTCTCTGCGCTGTGCGGCTGGGCCGCCCTTCGTTCATCGGATTGGCTCCATGCCTTCGTTGAGAATCGCCAGATAAGGCTCATACACGAACATGCGGTGCCGCTGCTTGCCGGTCATTTCGCGAACAATCCCCAGTTGCCTCAGGTGCTCCAGCGACTTCGCCACGGTGGGCGCGGAAATTCCGAGCTTCGGTGCGGCGTTCACGATCGACAGAATCGGCGTTCGCTGCATGTGGCGGTAAACCAGCAGCACAGACGCCGCAGGTCTGCCCAGCGTCTCAATCTGCTTCCGGTGCTCCGCGAACAGGACCATCATGCGCCGCGCGGCGTGGGTGGCCTCTACCGCAGTCTCCTTCACGCCCGTCAGGAAGAAGTGCAGCCATGATTCCCAATCGCCGCGCGTGCGAACACGGTCCAGCAGGTCGTAGTAGGCAGCGCGGTGCTTCTTGAAATACAGGCTGAGATAGAGAATCGGTTCGGTCATTACGCCGCGTGCACAGAGCAGCAGAGTAATCAGCAGCCGCCCGATTCGGCCGTTGCCATCGAGGAACGGGTGGATGGATTCGAACTGCACATGGATAAGTGCCGCCTGCACCAACACAGGCAGATCGGGCCGGTCTTCATGGAGGAATTTCTCCAGCGCCCCCATGCAATCCTCTACCAATTCCGGTGGCGGCGGCACGTAGGAGGCATTACCCGGACGGCTGCCGCCGATCCAGTTCTGGCTGCGGCGAAACTCTCCAGGCTGCTGATGAGCACCCCGGCCACGGGAAAGCAGAACTTCGTGCATTTCGCGAATCAGCCGCAGAGAAAGCGGAAATCCTGCGCGCATACGGGTCAGCCCGTGACTCATTGCAGCCACGTAGTTGGAGACGTCTTGCACGTCATGGACCGGCACACCCGGCGCGTCGCCGTTCTCGAACATCATCAGATCGGAAAGAGAGGACTGGGTGCCCTCAATTTGAGAGGAAAGCACGGCGTCTTTGCGCACCCAGGAATAAATGTACAGAGCCAGATCGGGAAAGGCCCCGGTGAGGCCGTCCAGCCGCCCGATCGCCTGATTGGCCTGCTCCAGCAGTTGCTGGAGTGCCTCCAGACGGAGTTCCGGTTCCGGCGGCAGGGCGGGCGGCACGTAGGCACGGACGGTTTCGTCGTGGTATGCCGTTTCCACGTAGCGCCCGACGACGCGGGATCCTTTCGTTGGGAAATCCATAAGGAAAGGATAGCATGAAATCGTTTTGTTGGGAAATTCGTAACGAAAGGATAACTTTATAAGCTATGCTTGGGCTGCCAGTTGGCGCAGCACAAACGGTAGTATTCCGCCATTCCGGAAATACTCGGCTTCCTGCGGCGTATCCACCCGGGGCACGGCTTCGAACGAAATCGTCGCGCCGCCATCGGCCACGGCCGTTACCTGTACTCGCTTGCCGCTTTCCACGGCGTCCTTCACGCCTGTAATGGTGAACGATTCACGCCCGGTCAGGCCCAGGGACGCCGCGTTTTCGCCCGGTGCAAACTGAAGGGGCAGCACGCCCATGCCCACAAGATTCGTGCGGTGGATGCGTTCGAAGCTCTCGGCGATCACGGCCTTCACGCCCAGCAGCATAACGCCCTTCGCGGCCCAATCGCGCGATGAGCCGGAACCGTACTCCTTACCCGCGATGATCAGCAGCGGCACGCCTTCCTGCTGGTACTTCACCGAGGCGTCATAGATGAACATCTGCTCGCCATCCGGGAGGTGAACCGTATAGCCGCCCTCGGTTCCAGGAGCCATCTGGTTGCGAAGCCGGACATTCGCCAGCGTGCCGCGCACCATGACTTCATGGTTGCCGCGCCGAGCGCCGTAGGAATTAAAATCCTTTGGCGAAACGCCCAGACTCACCAGATACTGGCCAGCCGGACTGCCTGCCGCGAAGGAACCAGCCGGCGAGATGTGATCGGTGGTGATGGAATCACCAAGCAGTGCCAGCGTGCGCAGCCCTTTCAGATCCGCAATCGGCGCGTTCGGATCGTTCATGTTCTCGAAATACGGTGGCTTCTTGATGTAGGTGGATTTTTCGTCCCAGGCGAAAATGTCGCCGGCCGGCACCGGCAGATGCTGCCAGTTGGCGTCGCCCTGGAAGGCTTTTTCGTAGGAACTGCGGAACATCTCGGCGTCGATGGTGGAGCGAATCGCTTCGTCCACTTCTTCGGGAGTTGGCCAGATGTCCTTCAGATAAACGGGAGCGCCATCGGAACCGATGCCCAGCGGATCGGACGCCATATCGATATCGACCGTTCCCGCCAGAGCATAAGCCACGACCAGCGGAGGCGACGCCAGATAGTTGGCCTTCACCTGCGGATTGACGCGGCCTTCGAAATTGCGATTGCCGCTCAGGACTGCCGCCACGACGAGATCGTCAGCCTTCACTGCGGCCGAGACCTGATCCGGGAGCGGACCGCTGTTGCCGATGCAGGTGGTGCAGCCATAGCCCACCAGGTTGAACTTCAGCGCTTCGAGCGGTGCCATCAGGCCGGCCTTCGTCAGATAATCGAAAACCACCTTCGATCCCGGTGCGAGACTTGTCTTCACCCACGGCTTGCTGGTCAGACCCTTCGCCACGGCCTTCTTCGCCAGGAGGCCGGCGCCCATCATCACGGACGGGTTCGACGTATTGGTGCAGCTCGTAATGGCCGCAATCACGACCGCGCCGCTGCCCAGTTCGCCGGATGCACCGGCCACGGTAACGGTTGTCTTCTTCGATGGAGCGTCCTTAAAGGCGTCGCGGAAATTGCCCTGCACCTGGGGCAGCGTCAGGCGGTCCTGCGGGCGCTTGGGCCCGGCCATCGACGGCACGACCGTGCTCATATCCAGTTCGAGGGTTGCCGAGAATTCCGGGTCCGGCGTTGCGTCCGTGCGGAACAGGGTCTGTTCCTTCGAATAGGCTTCCACGAGTTCGACCAGATGCGGTTCGCGGTTTGACGTACGCAGATAATCGAGCGTGCCCGCATCCACGGGGAAGAACCCGATGGTCGCGCCGTATTCCGGGGCCATGTTGGCGATGGTCGCGCGATCCGCCACGCTTAACGAGCTCAGACCGGCACCGTAGAACTCTACAAACTTGCCGACCACGCCTTTCTTGCGCAGCATTTGGGTCACGGTCAGCACCAGATCCGTTGCCGTGCAACCGGCCGGCAGTTTGCCGTGCAGTTTGAAGCCAACCACCGGCGGCAGGAGCATGGAAATCGGCTGTCCCAGCATGCAGGCTTCGGCTTCAATACCGCCGACGCCCCAACCCACAACGCCGAGTCCGTTAATCATCGTTGTGTGGGAGTCCGTGCCGACCAGCGTGTCCGGATAAGCCGTCATGACGCCATCCGCGCCCTTCGCGCGGAAGACCACGTCGGCAAGATACTCCAGATTCACCTGGTGGACAATGCCTGTATCGGGCGGCACGACGCGGAAGTTTTGAAAGGCCGTCTGTCCCCAGCGGAGGAGCATGTAGCGCTCGCGATTGCGCTGGAATTCCATCAGGGCGTTGAAGTCAAAGGCACCGGTGGTGCCGTACTCGTCGACCTGCACCGAGTGATCGATGACGAGGTCGGCCGGCATCAGCGGATTGGCCTTTTTCGCGTTCTTCCCCATGGCCAGCAGGGCATCGCGCATCGCTGCCAGATCCACTACGCAAGGCACGCCGGTGAAATCCTGCAGCAGCACACGGGCGGGCATGAACTGAATTTCCTTCGCGGCGTCGCCGACCTGCCCTTTGGCAACGGCTTCGACGTCGGCGGCATGAACCTTGCGGCCATCCTCGCAGCGGAGCAAATTCTCCAGCAGAATCCGATGGGAAATGGGCATGCGCGAAATGTTCGCGACGCCTTTCTTTTCAAGAGAGGTCAGGCTGAAGAAGCGGTAATCCGCACCTGCGACCCGCAAAGTGGAAGCTGCGCCAAAGGTGTTGTGACTCATGGGGGTAAATTTCAATATATCGCCCGCCTGCCGTTTGCCCGGCGCGGGCATGAAAAAAGGGGCCTGCCGTAACCGGCAGGCCCCTTTTTTGAAGTGCGTTTGACTGGAGTTAGTTGGTGCCGCCGCCGGTGGCGCAGTTCTTCGCAAAACCGGTGAACGTTCCGTTACTCGAATATTTGCCGCCGGCACCGACGGACGTGCCGCCGATAAACCAGGAATAGAACGCCTGTTCCTGCGGATGATAAACGACACTGTTCGGCATCGTAATCGGCGGATTCAGCGTCCCGCTGAGGGGATCGCCGACCTCCAGATTGTTCTGTCCCTCGCTATGAGTGTTGCCACTCACCACGCAGCCGTCCACCTGGCCAATGTTTCCCCATTCCGGCACCAGATTCGACGTGCTGGGGTCGTTTACCCACTCCATAATTTCGTGACTGAGAACGGAAATGTCTCTCGTGCCGCCGAAGAACGCTCCGTTGTCGTATTCCGCAATGCCATACGTCTGCCCCGGGTTCGCCGTGGTCGGTGTCAGCGAGACAGTGCTGTGATAGCCAAGGATACAGCACCCGTCCAAATTTCCTGGCGCTGCAATGCTCATAACCGTCCGGTAGGTCAGAAACAGTGGGAACTGATCAGCCGTCAGGCCCAGATTCGAGATAATCGTGTTGAGAATGGGGTCGACAAAATTGATATCCAGAACCGCGAGTCGCGGAGGATTGTCCACGGTCGTCAAATTCGTGCCACAATCGCTGCCTATTGTGTATGTAGCGCCGCTTCCAGCCGTGTTATTCGCCAGCGTGATCGTCTGCGTGGCTGCTGTAGTGACGTTGAATGCCAGGTGATACGCCGGCGCTATTGACGCGATCGACTGCCAGAACGCTGCGCGCTGGAAGCCGTCCGGGAACGTCACCGTGCCCAGATTGACACCATTCATCGTCAGATTCGGCACCGTGTTGAAGATGGGCGAATTATCAATAAGTGTCTTGGCCGTGGTGCCGGCACCCAGGCAGCCCGCATCGGGAGAATTCGGATCGAAAGTCCGCACGGTCCCGGTGAACGCGATGCGCAGCGGAATCAAAACCACCTTCACGGTGGTGGTGCGACCGCCGCGATTAAACGGGTTCCCGCCAACCATACTGCCCGTGTAGGTATTGGAATCCCTTGGTGAGAGCACCTGATACTGCCAGATGGGCAGCGCCGCAGTCAAAGCCGCCCCTTTGGCGGACTGACCGTTGATGAAACTGTGCAAAGCCGTCAGAGAAGCCTTGCTCGCGTCATGGACATTCAGCTGGCCCGGAGAGATCACCGGCTCATTCTGCGCAAATGCCGCCTGTCCCGCCAGGCATGCGATCGCCGCGACTGCGACAAAAGGAACAGCTTTGATCATGACTTCCTTCCTTTCACGATTCTTCGAAACGCGCCGGACCATGAGGCCCAACAGGCAAAACGTGCCAGCCAAAACAAAAGTAGAAGGCTCCGGCGTGGCCGAGGTCTTTCCAAAAATCTGCAAAGTATTGATGGAAAAATCCTGGGGATCGCAAGCAAAAGAACCGCAGGTGACACCGCTGAAAACAACCTTCGTGATATTGACAAGCGAACTGGTAGCTCCGAGGAACACCGGGTCGCCGTTCGCATCGCTCAGGTAAGTCTGACTACCCAGGAGCGAACCGCCATTGTAGAGATCGATCGACGCCGAAAACTGCCCCACCGACACGCTCTGCAAATACGCACCCACGCCGCCCTGGGCCGCGAAACTCAGCGTGACAGGACCGGCACCTGCTTCATTCGTATCTTCGGCCCAGATCAGCGAGTCTCCATTGGAATAGCCAGTCGCCGGGGGACCCCAGCTGGTACCAACGACGGCAATAATTCCTCCGTCGGTGGAACCCAGCAAGCCGGTGACGGCTACACTGTTCGTCGAAGTCGCGCTAAAGTTCTGCGAAATCAGGGTGCCATCGGGACCCAGTTGTACCCAGTTCACCGTGTCGATAACCGTTCCGGGTGCGCTCAAAAACGTGAGGCCAGCACCAAACGCCGGCGACATCGCCAAACAACCCAGCAGCATCATGCCGCCGAACTTTCTTAGTCTTTCCATGATTCCTCCGAATCCATACCCGCAAGAAAGCCGCACAAATGGACCATAGCCACCGGCCACGCCGCCTCAATTGGGTTAGAGCAATAGTACCCTGTTTGAGCCGGGTTAGGCAATGGTTTTCACTCGTTTCGCTCTTAGGCTACGCCCGTCGCGCGATCGCCAGCGCCAGTGATGCCCCCAGCCAACACGCTGCCCATCCAGCCAACACACTTGACACGGCATAAACAGCCGCGAGCGGCGACCCGGATCGCCCCAGGGCAAATACTTCCCACTCAAACGCGGAAAAAGTCGTGTAACCGCCCAGAAGCCCCGTTACCAGCAGGGGCGGAAGCTCGGGTGCAGCAGATCCTCGTGATCGCTCATCACCAGCAGCAAGCCGATCAGAAAAGAACCGGTGACATTGATGGCGAAGGTCGCGAGGGGAAAACGACCGTCGTACCTTTCATTGACGGCCAGCGTCACCAGGTAGCGAATGAGCGAGCCCACCGCGCCCCCGCACATCACGGATAGGCATTTATAAAGCAACCACTGATATTACCAAGGTTTCTGCTTCCGATGATTATCCCTGGTGGCCTGAATTGGTCGGAGCGCCTCGCCCCTCCCGGCACAACCCGGTTTGGCTCAGCGCCCCGTTGTTGATAAGCTGAAAGCGTCCAGTAGTTTTCTCTATGCCATCCAGAACCAGTCGTGACCTCACCACGACACTCGTCGCCGGCCTCAAGCAGATGATCGCCGATGGCGACCTTCATCACGGTGCCAAGCTGCCGCCCGAACGCGATCTCGCGAAACGGTTCAACGTGAATCGTGCGTCGGTCCGTCAGGCACTCAAGGCGCTGGAAGTGATGGGTGTAGTCCGCCAGCGGGTGGGCGATGGGACCTATCTCACGCAGGACGCCTCTTCCACGCTCCGCCAGCCGTTGGAGTTTTTGCTGCTGGTGGATGGCATCACCACAGGCGAACTTTACGAGGCCCGGCGGATCTTTGAGCCCGAACTGGCTGCCCGCGCCGCGCGTCGTCACACGGCCGAAGAGTTGCAGCAACTGGAAGAGACGATCGTCGAGATGAAGCGCCATTTCGACTCCGGCTCTCTTGCCGATGTGGCCGCCTGCGACCAGCGTTTCCACCGCATCATTTGGGAAATGGCCGGTAACCGGGTCTGCCTGCGGATGTTCGTCCCGCTGCACCGCATTATGACTAACAGCTTCGCGGTGAGCTGGTCCGCTCACGATTACGAAGTCGCCATCGGTTCTCACGCAGGCATCATCGAAGCGATCCGTTCCGGCGACTCCGAGGCTGCCCGGCGAAGTATGAATGAACACCTGGACCGCGCCGAATCCATCCACGTTAACTCGGCCAAAGCCGACAGCGTGCCCACCGGCGAACCGGCGCACGCCGCCGCGTCCTGACCGCGGCTAAGTCTGTGCGCCGCCGCATCCTGCGGCAGCTAGCGCATATACATGCCGCCGTTCACGTCCAGTACGTGACCGGTAATGTAGCCCGCTTCTTCGCTGCATAGAAACCGCACTGCCGCCGCCACATCTTCCGCCTTGCCGAAACGCTTCAGCGGAATGCTGCCCATCACCGCGGTCCGCACGTCGTCTTTCAACACCGCGGTCATGTCCGTCTCAATGAAGCCCGGTGCCACGGCATTCACCGTCACATTGCGCGATGCCAGTTCCTGCGCCAGCGCCTTCGTCAGCCCGATCACTCCGGCCTTCGACGCCACGTAGTTCACCTGCCCGGCGTTGCCCGATTCCCCCACCACGCTGGACAGATTCACAATCCGTCCCCAGCGCTCACGGATCATCGGCGACATCACCTGCTGGATGCAGTAAAAAGTGCCGGAGAGATTCGTCTGGATGACCATGTCCCAGTCCGCCGGCTTCATCCGCAACGCCAGACCGTCCCGCGTGACCCCGGCGTTGTTCACCAGAATGTTCACCGGGCCGAAATCCTTCGCCACAAGGGCGAACGCTTCTTTGATGGAATCGTGCGAACCGAGGTCCATGGGAGCCACAAAAGCCTCCCCGCCAGCCGCGCGGATTTCCTCCGCTACGGACTCCAGTTTGTCCGCCTGACGGGCCGCCAGCGCCACCTTCGCACCTGCCTTTGCCAGTTCCAAAGCACATGCCCGTCCAATGCCGCGACTGGCTCCCGTTACCAATGCAATGCGATTAATCATATGCCCTTGCAATCATAGTAGATCGGGGTCCGTTCCCGGCATAGACGACAAACGACATGGCACACAATGACCTCCGCGATTTCATTCGCGCCCTCGAAAATAACAAAGAACTGAAGCGCATTCCGTTTGAAGTGGATACGCGTCTTGAGATCACGGAGTTCGCCGATCGCTCCGTAAAAACCGGCGGACCGGCGCTGCTTTTTGAAAAGCCGCGCCTCGCCAATGGTTCCATTTCGCGCATCCCCGTTCTGGTCAATTCTTTTGCCAGCATGAGGCGGATGGAAATCGCGCTGGAGGTGGATTCCGTCGATACCGTGGCCAAGCGCATCTCCGAATACCTCGAAATGCGTATGCCGGAGGGGTTGTTGGGCAAGCTCAAGATGTTACCCAAGCTGGCTGAAATGGGAGCCTTCTTCCCGAAGATCGTCAGCAAGGGGCCCTGCCAGGAAGTGGTGAAGACCGACGGCTTCTCGCTGCACGATTACCCCGTGCTGACGTGCTGGCCCGGCGATGGCGGCCCTTTCGTCACGCTGCCCATGGTCTTCTCCCGCAACCCCGAAACCGGCAAGCGCAACTGCGGCATGTACCGCATGCAGGTTTTCGACGAACGCACCACCGGCATGCACTGGCAGACGCATAAGCAGGGTGCCGAGCACTACCGGCGCATGGTGGCTGAAGGTAAGAGCAGCAGGATGGAAATCGCCGTCGCTATTGGGGCCGACCCCGCCGCGATGTACTCGGCGATTCTGCCGCTGCCGCCCGATCTGGACGAGATGATGATCGCCGGCTTCCTTCGTGGCAGCCCGGTCGAGATGGTGAAGTGCAAGACGGTGGATATCGAAGTTCCCGCTAACGCCGAGCTTGTGCTGGAGGGGTACGTGGAACTGGGCGAACTCCGCACGGAAGGCCCGTTCGGCGATCACACCGGCTACTATTCGCTGGCCGACCAGTACCCGGTCTTCCATGTCACCTGCGTGACGGAGCGTCGCGACCCCATCTACGCCACCACGATTGTGGGTCCGCCGCCCATGGAAGATTTCTACATGGGGAAGGCGATCGAACGGATCTTCCTGCCGCTGATGCGCATGCAGATTCCGGAAGTGCGGGATATGTGCATGCCGGCCGAAGGCGTGTTCCACAACCTGATGCTGATCTCGATTCGGAAATCGTATCCCGGCCACGCGCGTAAAGTGATGAGCGCGATCTGGGGCCTTGGCCAGGCCATGTTCACGAAGTGCATTGTGGTGGTGGATGAGGATGTCGACGTGCAGAATTACAGCGAAGTCGCTTGGCGCGCGCTGAACAATATCGATCCGGAGCGGGATATCCAGTTCACGATGGGCCCGATTGATTCACTGGATCACGCGAGCCGGCTGGTGAATTTCGGCAGCAAGATGGGGATTGACGCTACGCGGAAATGGGCGGGGGAAGGGTTTACGCGGGAGTGGCCGGAGGTGCTGAAGATGCCGGGGGACGTGAAGGCGCGGGTTGGGGAGATGTGGAAGAAGGCGGGTTTGTAACGGCAGGGGCTATTTTCTCGGCCCGGGCCTCAATACCGATTGACGTTCGTGGCCGCAAGTGCGTCTTTGAGAATCCCGCCATCGGCGAACTTGTATCTGGTTTCCGGCCGTCGCCCGACTTTTCCAAATCGCTCATTAATGAGCGTCGCCTTGGATACAGAGCGTGGGACGATCGTACTCGAAGAGTACACTTCACTACCTGCGGAGGGCGAGACGTCCGAGATAAAGAACGCATCCACAGCACCCATAAATTTCATAGTCACCGACTGCCCATAGATATTGACGAACTTATTCTCCTCGCAATATTTATGTGCATCGTCTTCTGCCTGCTTGATCGCATCTTCAAAATCATTAGCCTTGAAAAGCACGACGCGCTCCTCCACGAGAGTTGACGTGGGATCAAAGTGCTTGTCGAGCGTGGTCGGCTTCCCAACGGCCAGGAGCCTGAAAAGCATCTTCACTCCATACCACGCATTCTTTTGCCTAGCCATCAACCCAGCATTACATTTAGTCCGATGGATATCAAGATCACGCAGTAAGGGGATCACTTCGGCGTCGACAAGGCGGCGACTAACGCGGCATAGATGACTCGGGCGCTTTGAGCACTCCAGGACGCGCCCAGGGCTTCAGTCCTCGCTTCGTTATCAGATCGACCCGAGGCCCGGCGAGCGACGCCAACTCCTCGGCCGGGGACTCAAACCGGATCAGGCCAATACGCGCGCCGGATAACGGGGCGGCCTATCACGATCTTCTCTGTTTCTCAGGTCCTGGTCGAGAGGTAGTAATAGTTTCCGCCCGCGTCCTCAGCATTGCCGGTCAAAACGAGATCACACTCACTCAATAGCACTTTGTACGCTTCGTAACCCAGCGAGATCGACGGAAGGCTGGTTTTACGATCCAACCAGGTGCATGCCTGTTTCGGCGCGGTGAACAGGAACTGACCGCCCGGTTTCATAACGCCGGCCACCTTGCCGATCAGCCTCCGCTGATTCTCTTCCGGGAGAAGGAACATCAGACCCCACGCAACGACGGCATCAAACATACGATTGAAGAAAAGCGATTCCTCGACTGAACTGCACTCGACCGCCGTGTCAGGAAACCGCCTCCGGAATTCCGCTACCAATGTTTCCGCCGCGTCGACGCCATAAACCGCAAACCCGCCTTCAATCAGTTCCTGTGAGATCGGGCATCCAAACCCACATCCGAGATCGAGAACCGACGCGCCAGACGGCAGCCCTTTTGCCCAAGTCCGCACAGTCTCCGGGCCAATGGACAAAGTCCGGGAACGAATAAAGTCCCCGGCCACGGACTCATAACCATTTGATTTGTCCGGCATGTTCTCCGGGAAGATTCCCGCTCAGAGTTCCTCCCCGCACACAATCCTGTGCCCATCCGGCGTACTGAGCCCGAACTCGCGGAGTCCCCACGGCTTGTTCATCGGCACAGAAGAGACCAGCGCCCCTTTGGCCACGAACTCCTGGTACAGTTCGTCCACGCCTTTCACCAGCCAGTGGACATACCAGGAGTGATTCCCCAGCTCCCCGGCCGGGCGCTCACCCACGCACTCGCCCAGCATCACACGAAAACAATCGCGCGACAGAAAACTCCAGCCCGGGGCGTTGACCGGATCTACCTGAAAACCGAGTACATCCACGTAATATCGGGTCGATACCGCCAGATCACACACTGCCAGAACGCACCGCGAATTCACAATTTGAGCCATGTTCCATTGTTGTCGCGAGGGTACGCAAAGTAAAGTAGAAAAGGCCGCCGACATTGCATGCTCTCCCGCCTCCAGTGGATCTACCTTCTCGACACGACTCTGCTCATCAGCGCCCTCGCGCTCCAGACTGTGAATTTCACCGGACTGATCATCCACGAGTGGCTGGGCCTTGCCACAGCGATCCTGATCGTGCCGCATCTGCTGCTCGGGTGGACCTGGATCGCCGCTACCACTCGCCGCCTGCTCGCAGGCAAGCCTGATCCGGCACTTAACCGAACCCGAATCAACTATGCGCTGACCCTGGCGCTGTTCGCCTGCATCACGGCGCAGATTTTCTCCGGGATCCTGATTTCGCAACAGGCAATCCCCTGGCTGACGAAGACACCTGCCCTGGCTCTCACGGCCAACTTCGCCTGGGACCGGATCCATAAGAACTTCTCGGACTACGCGCTGATTCTGATCGGGCTCCATCTGGCAATTAACTGGAACTGGCTGGTCGCCGCCGTTCGCACGCGGCTCGGCTGGCGGAAGGCGGTTGCGTAGTGAAACAACTCTCCCGGATAGTGGGACAAATCGCCATGATCGCGGTAGCTGCCGCGTTATTCATAGGGCTGGTAACGCTGTATGCCCGGACGATGCATCCGCCGAGCGCACAGGACCGCGCACGCTTCGATCAACGAGGACGGGGTGATCGCCCGGATCGTTTCAACCGTGGCAACCGCCGGGGCCGCGGAGACAGAGGCGAAGGAGGCGACGACCGCAAGCGCCCCAACAACGCGGAACTCTCCCGGTTTCCCGAGATTTTCAAAGAAGGCGGCCTGTTTGCTGTAGTCACTTTTGCGGGACGAAGAATCCTGCGGCTTCGCCTCTGAGACCGTCTCATGCTCCGGCAGTTTCTCTCCACTGACGACGCGCACCGTGCTTCACATGTCTTGAGGAAACTCGCCAGGCACAGCGTTGAGATCTGGGCGCTCACCGGTGGGCTCGCCATTGAGCTTCACCGTCTCATTCACGGTCACGAGCCCTCGCTGCGTCCGCTGAACGACATCGACTTCGTCGTAGACTCCTTCGACGACATCCCCGAAACCCTGAACCGCGATTTCCTGTTTCGGCATGTTCACGCCGCCGACCCGCCGGGCAGGACCCTTCTGCAATTCGTCGACAGCGAAACGGCTGTCCGCATCGACGTCTTCCGGGCGGTTGGTGCCACCATGAGCCGAACCCACACTTTGGATTGGACTGCGGGGCTCGGCCGCATCATCTCGCCGGAAGATCTTTGGGCGCGATCCGCGAGGCTGACTCTCGACCTTGCCGAAGGTGCGCCCATGCCAGCGAAGCATGCCCGGGATTTCCTTCATTTGGCGGGAATCGCAGAGCCGTCCGCGGTTCAAAGAGCATGGCAGGAACATCGAAAACGCCAGCAACCCGGGACCTTCGAGGATGCGCGTCAATTAGCGAACACTCTGATTCCCTCCAGTACCTGCTTGTTGATCGATCCTGTTTATTCCACGGGCACCAACGCCGTGTGCCCTCGTTGCGAATCCACCACGCAGTTTCCTCTGGCCGATCCCAACGTCATCCTGTCGTTGCTGGGGTACTGCTGATCAGCCGGCGACGGCACCCTTAGAAATCCAGTTTGTCAACGTTGGTGATGTCAATTACCAGCGGAGCACCGAGGATAATCTCATCGCCGCGGACTTCGATCCTGCCCAATCGGCCGCCATCCATTGATGTGGTGCCAGCCGTCAGCTTGCCGGAAACCGCCTGCGCGCTCGCCAGCACGGAGAGATAGCCAAGATCATGTGTGTTCCACAACGCGATCATGGGCACGACGCCATCGTGAATATACGTCTTACAGATGCTCGGCAGCGAGAGGCCGATCACGGAGACGTCTTTCCGGCCTGCCTGTTTCACCGCCTCGGCGGAACCGGGAACGGCGGGGGCGGAGATTGCCATCATCAGCTTCACGTTCGGATAGACCTTGAGCAGCGTCTGGGTTTCGGCGAAGGCCTTGTCGCGATCGTCGTCACTGGGGCGAATGGTGACCAGGTTGAGTCCGGGGTACTTGGCCAGACGCTTCTTGATGAACTCGATCCACTCGTTCTGGTTAGTCGCTGTGAGGGCGCCGGTGATGATGGCGAAATCGCCCTTGCCGTTGAGGATTTTGGCAGCGGCGTCGGTGAGGGTGTTGGCGATGCCTTCGGAGGTGGCCTGATTGACCAGATAGTCGCGGGCGTCTTTCTGTGCGTCGGCGTCGAAGGTGAGGACTTTGATACCGGCGGCGCGCGCCTTTTTGAGCACCGTGGAGATGCCGCCTTTGTTTTCGACGGCGACGGCGATGGCGTCCACCTTACGGGTGATCCAGTTTTCGACGAGTTCGTTCTGTTTGGCGGCATCGAGGCCGGTGGGGCCGTCCCAGATCATTTCGACACCAAGCTGCTTTGCTGCTTCCTCAGCGCCGGAACGGACGCTGACGAAGTAGGGGTCGCCCTTGGCTTTCGGCATGACGGCAATGACGGGAACGTGACCGGATGCAGTGGTGGGGGCGGCTGCGGCGCTGGCTGAAGCTGTAGGGGCTGCGGGACTGGCGATGGATCGCACGAGCCAGATGTTAGTACCCGCGACGATCAGCGCGCCGGCGAGGATCGCGCCACAGAGAATTACGACCTGACTGTTTTTCACTTCTTCTTCACCTTCCTCATTGTGTGTTAGGCCCGTTGCCGGAGATTTCGAACGTTGCCGCAGACGCCAGCGGTCGAAACCGATGATCAAGACCAGAAGCGCGCCGGTCATCACGCCGGTCAGTTCCGAAGGCAGGGCGGCCAGATGCAGGCCGTTCTGCAGTACCGAAAGAAAGAATAACCCGAACAGCGTGCCCCAGAGGGTGCCGCGTCCGCCGAAGACACTGGTGCCGCCGAGCACGACGGCGGTGATGGCGTCGAGTTCATAGCCGGTTCCGGCGGAGGCTTTCGCCTGGCCCAGATGCGCGACGTAAATGATGGCCGCGAGGCTGGAGACAAGGCCGGAGAGCAGGTAGACGAGGCCGATACGTCGGGCCACGGGGATGCCTGCGTAGCGCGCGCCGGGTGCGCCGAAGCCAATGGCATAGAGTGCGCGGCCAATGACGGAGCGATGCAGGAGTACGGCGTAGAAGATGGCGACGACGGAGAAAAGAAGCGTCTGAACGGGCACAATGCCGAAGAGGTAACCCTGGCCGAGGTAGAGGAAAGACGCGGGGAAGTCGGTATAGTTGACCGCGCCTTGTGTGATGCCCTCGGCGATGCCGCGGTACATGGAAAAAGTACCGAGAGTGACGATGAGCGGCGGGAGTTTGAGACGCGCGATGAGCACGGCGTTGAGTGCGCCGCCGGCGAGTCCTGTGATGAGAGCGAGCAGGGCGGCTGCGACGAGTGGGAGATGAAGGTCGTGAAATGCCGCTCCGAAGACGATGGCAGAGAGACCCATCATGGAGCCAACGGAGAGGTCGATACCGCCGGTGACGATGACCGGCGTGAGTGCGAGCGCGAGCAAGCCGAGTTCCACGCTGAAGCGGACCACTTCGAAAAAGTTGGCCTGTGTGAAGAAGTTCTGCGCGACGCCGGAGAAGAGAGCGATTTCGGCGAGCAGGGCGATGAGCAGGGCCCATTCGCCGTTGGGGAAGACGCGCTTCAGTTTGCGATTGAACGAGGAGGCGTCAGACACGGGCGGCACCTCGCTTTTCGGCGCGTTCGCGGATGACTTCGACAACGATGGCGGCGAGGATGATGGCACCCTGGAGAGCGCGCTCCCACCAGGCGCTGACGCCGAGGAAGGTGAGCGCCGGACCGATGGCTCCGAGCAGAATCACCCCGAGGACGGTGCCGGCGATGCTGCCGGAGCCACCAGTGATGGCGGTGCCTCCGACGACGACGGCGGCGATGACTTTCATTTCGAGACCGAGACCGGCGTTGCCCGGAATCTGATTGAAGCGCACGGAATTGAGGACTGCCGCGAGGCCAGTCAGCGCGCCTGTGGCGGCAAAGACGGAGAAAGTAACGAGGCTGGTATCAATACCGGCGAGTCGTGCAGCTTCGGGGTTGGAGCCGGTAGCGAAGATGGCGCGTCCGCCAGCGCGTGTTCGCAGGAACCAGGCAATGGCTGCAGTGAAGAAGATGGCGGTGGTGGCCATGAGGAACGGATAGATGGCTTGAGAGAGGCCGAGCCACTGGAAACCGGGGGGGAGGTCGGAAACCCACGCACCTTGTGTGGCCCAGCGGAGGCCGTCGCGCAGGGCCACCATGGCGGCGAGAGTGACCACGATGGAAGGGATGCGCGCCCAGGCGGTAAGTGCGCCGTTGACCGCGCCGAGAGCAGCTCCGAACAGGATGGCGAACAGGGCGGCAAGAGGCACCGGCAGGCCGAACTTCGAAAGCACGCCGGCGACAATGCCGCAGACGGCGAAGAGGGAGCCGGGAGAGATATCGATCTGGCCGGTGAGAATCACCATGTTCATGCCAAGTGCAATGAGGAGGACGGGCATGTTGGCGAGGAACATGTCGGCGAGATTCTCGCCGGAGAAGTAGCCGGGGGCGAGTATAGCCAGTACGAGCGCGAGCAGCGCGATGGAGGCGGCGACGGAGAGTTCGCGACCGTAGCGGCGCATCATGCGGCTGGCTCCTGCTCCACGTGGCCGAGCGCCAGGGCAAGGATCTTTTCCTGCGTGGCTTCTGCGCGGCTGAGTTCTCCGACGATGGCACCGGCGCGCATGACAGCAACGCGGTCGCTCATGCCAAGGACTTCTGGCAACTCGGAAGAAATCATCACAATGGCGAGGCCTGCGGCGGCGAGATCCATGATGATCGCGTGGATTTCGGATTTGGAGCCGACGTCGACGCCTTGTGTGGGTTCGTCCAGGATGAGGACTTTGGGATTCGTGGCGAGCCAGCGGGCGAGAGCGACTTTCTGCTGATTGCCGCCTGAGAGCGTGCCGGCGGGGGCATCGACGGAGGGCGTTTTCACCCGGAGTTGGGTGACGAAGCGTTCGGCCTGGGCGTGTTCTTCAGTGCTGTCAATCAGCCCGTTGGAGGAAACACGGCGGAGGCTGCCGAGGGAGATATTGGCTGCGATGGCAAGTTCGAGCACAACGCCGTGCTGGCGACGGTCTTCGGGGACATAGGCGAGGCCGTGTTCGATGGCGTCGGCTGGCGAGGCGATGATGACGGGGAGGCCGGAAAGCACGATATCGCCGGAATCAGGCGGCGTGAGACCGAAGATGGTTTCCGCAAGTTGCGTGCGGCCGGAGCCGACCAGGCCCGCGATGCCGAGGATTTCACCGCGCCGGACCTGGAGCGATACGTTCCCGACGCCTGCTTCCCGGGAGGAGAGAGCGCGAAGTTGGAGTGCGACTTCGCCGAGAGGGACTTCGCGTTTGGGATAAACGGCGGCGACGTCGCGGCCCACCATGAGGGCGATTAGCTGTTCGCGATTAACGTCCGCGGCATTGCGAGTGCCAACGGTTTCGCCGTCGCGCAGGACGGTGATGCGGTCGGCAATGAGAGGGATTTCTTCGAGGCGGTGCGAGATGTAAATGATGCCCGCGCCTTCGGTCCTGAGGGCTGCGATAACGCGGAAGAGGCTGGAGACTTCGGTCTCCGTAAGGGATGAAGTCGGCTCATCCATGATGACGACTTTGGCGTGCAGACCAATCGCCTTGGCGATTTCAACGATTTGCTGCTCCGGCATGGAGAGAGTAGAGACAAGCCGATCAGGATCAATGATGGTGCCTGCGCGGGCGAGCAGTTCTTTGGCCTGCCAGGCGCGTTCGGTCCAGTTGACGCGTTTCCACGCCCCGTGGCATTCGATGGCGAGAGCGATATTTTCGGCAACAGTGAGATGTGGGAAGAGCGCGGGCTGCTGGTAAATGGCGGCGATGCCGAGCGACTTCGCGATGGCCGGGCTGTTGTGCGGGACAGGCTTCCCTGCCACGCGGAGAATGCCGGAATCGGCAGTGACCGCGCCAGTCATGACTTTGATGAGCGTGGATTTGCCCGCGCCGTTTTCACCGATAAGCGCGTGGACTTCGCCGGGACGCAGTTCGAACGAGACGTTGCGGAGAGCGCGAACGCCCTCGAACGATTTCGAAATCGCAGCGGCCTCCAGCAGCGATGGCGTCACGGTCTGGCTCAGATACCCGCCGCGGAGTAGTGTTCGAAGCGCACGGCGGCACGGTTCCAGGCTTCGTTGTCGCGCGGTTCGTAGACGTCGACAGGGAAGGAGCGTTCGATGATGGCACGCATCTCTTCCAGCGATGACGCGGCACCGGTGGCGAGCATCTGAACGCCAATGTTGCCGAGCACCGCGGCTTCCGTGGGGCCGGCAAGGACGCGCATACCGGTGGCATCGGCCGTGAATTGATTGAGCAGGCGGCTCTTGGAACCGCCTCCGATGACGCGGATCAATTCTGTGGTCTTGCCGGTGACGGTGGCCATGTCGCGGAGGATGATGCGGTACTTGAGCGAAAGGCTTTCGAGGATGGCGCGGGTGAAGGCACCGGGCGAATCGGGCACGGGCTGGTCGGTCTTGCGACAGAATTCGGCGATGGCAGCGGGCATGTCCGGCGGACTGAGGAAAAGGCTGCTATCGGGATTGACCAGAGAGCGGAAAGGGGGCGCGGTGGCGGCTTCGTCGGTGAGTTGCGCGTAGTCGTAATCGTTGCCGGCTGCGGCCCAGGCGCGGCGGCAGCACTGGAGCATCCAGAGGCCCATCACGTTCTTGAGCATGCGGGTTGTGCCGCAGATGCCGCCTTCATTGGTGAAGTTGAAACGCATGGCGTCGTCTGAAAGGATGGGCGCGGTGAGTTCGGTGCCGATCAAACTCCAGGTGCCGGAACTGATGAAGGCTGCGTGTCCTCGCGCGGTGATGGCTGCAACGGCGGAAGCGGTATCGTGCGAACCGGGCGCGATCACGGGAGTGCCGGTGAGCGAGGCATGGCGCGAGATGCCCGGGAGCAGATGGCCGACGACGTGGCCGGGTTCCACGATTTCGGCGGGCAGGCGCGAGGGCAGACCGAGTTGTTCAAGGAGGTCAACCGCCCAGTTGCGCGTGACGGGGTTCATGAACTGGGTAGTGCTGGCGTCGGTATATTCGCAGACGGCGTTGCCGGTCATCCAGTAATGGAAGAGATCCGGCATCATGATGAGCTTTTCGGCGGCGGCGAGGATGCTGGGGTTGTCGCGCTGCGCGGCGAAAAGCTGGTAGAGAGTGTTGATGGCCATCAACTGGATGCCGGTGGCGCGGTAAATGTCGGCTCGGGAGACGCGGGCGAGAACTTCGTCGAAAGCGGTGACGTTGCGCTGGTCGCGGTAGTGAAACGGGTTCTGAAGGAGTTCGCCACCCTGGCCAAGAAGGGCGTAATCGACCCCCCAGGCATCGACGCCGATACCGGAGAGGCGGGGAAGGTCGGAGGTAGAGAGAGCCCGTGACATTTCGAGCCAGATGCGGGGGGCGTCCCAGTGTTTGGTGCCGTGGTATTCGACAGGTTCGTTGGCAAAACGGTGGATTTCGCGGATATCGAGGGTGCCTTCGGACAGGGAACCAAGGAAGGCGCGACCACTTTCGGCGCCGAGATCGAAAGCGAGATAAGTTTGTGCGTTAGAGGAGCCGGGCATGGGATTGTTGGAACGGTTTTTCTACTGAAGATTCAGTGTATTACGCGACAGGTGGGCTTTAGGGGCGGAGTTGCTGGAATCCGGGTGGCCCCTGCCGATAAGAGTATTGGGAACATCTGCCCGAAGTCTGACGGCGCGTCCCGCAAGCGAGGAAGCACATGCGAACGGAACAGTTTTGTGGAACGAAGACGGCAGCATCAACGCGTGCACCGAGTTTCCGCGAGAGAAGGCGCAGGTGGTTTTCGTTTTTGGCGCGGGGCAGTTGCTGGCGGCAGAGGGCGGAGTAACGGGCGCGGTTGTGGCTGACCTTGAGCGGCGTTACCCGAACGCCGTGATCGCAGGCTGCAGCACCGCTGGCGACATCCACGGGACGAGCATCACCGATGCGGACATCTCCGTGACGGCCGTGCATTTCGAGAAGACTCAGGTGGTCGCGCGAGCTGAACCTATTCCGGGGCCGGACGCGTGTCTGGAAACCGGCAGCCGACTGGCGCGTGCACTTCCGAAAGAAGGCCTGCAGCACGTTTTCGCGTTGTGCAAAGGCCTCAACGTCAACGGCAGCGACCTGATCAAGGGGATGACAGACGAGTTGCCGGCCAACGTGGGAGTGAGCGGCGGATTGGCGGGCGATGGCACGCGGTTCGGCACAACATGGATACTTTCGGACGGCGAGTCCTTTTCCGAGCACGTGATGGCGCTGGGTTTCTACGGGAACAGCCTGCGTGTCGGATGTTCCGCGACGGGACCGTGGGACGAGTTCGGCCCGGAGCGTCGTGTGACCAGTTCGAGCAAGAACGAAGTCTTCGAATTCAACGGGCAGTCGGCGCTGGCGCTCTATAAGTCTTATCTGGGAGAACTGGCGGCTGATCTTCCCGCCAGTGGGCTTTTTTTCCCGATTGCGTTGCGCAATCCGAACTCTTCGCACTGCGTAATCCGCACTCTGCTGGCCTGCGACGAAGCGAAACAAGAAGCGTGACTTTTGCGGGCAGCGTGCCGGAAGGCTCATGGGCGCGACTGGTGATGGCGAACGAAGACCACATGCTCGAAGACGTGCGGAAGACGGCGGACCGGACGGTGGCGATGCTGGGAGGCGTGCCGCCGCAATTGGCGCTGCTTGTAAGTTGCGTGGGGCGACGCCACGTGCTGGGGCAAAGAACGGAGGATGAAATTGACGCGGTGGCGGAAGCTTGTTCCGGGGGCGTCCCCATCACTGGTTTCTATTCCTACGGAGAGCTCTGCACCAGCGGCCCCGGACTGCCAGCTGAGCTGCACAACGAGACGATGACGATCTCGATGTTTGCGGAGGTTTAGCTTCCGCCTTGAATCTGCTTCACCCCATCCTTCGAAGGCAGTTGAAGCGCGTCCCGGCAGAGGTGGCCGGGACCGAGCCGTGGCAGACGCTGTTCGCCTCCGTCAACACGGCCTACTTCGATTTCGAAAGCAAGCGGAAGGTGGCCGAGCGGGCGCTTGAACTCAGTTCCGGGGAACTGATCAAAGCCAGCAGGAATCTTCAGGACGTACTGGAAGCGCTGCCGGACGTACTGTTCGAAGTGAGCGGGGACGATCGGCTGTTGCCGATCACGCAGCGCGAACTGCCCGGACTGGGGCATGTTTCCGTGAAGGATTACTTCACTCGGGATGCGTCTATATTCGTTGCCGCGCGTTTCCATGAGGCTCTCGACAACGTGCGCCGCAGGCGTGTGCCGGATTCCTTCGAATTTGAGGATACAAGGCATTGCGATGCGCTCTACTTCGAAGTGCGTCTGGTTCCGCATGGTGAGCACGGTGCCATCGGTATGCTTCGGGACATCACGGCCCGCCGTAAAGCCGAGATCTCACTGCAACTGAGCGAGCAGGGCGCACGGCAGGCGGAAATACGCCTGCGGCAGATCAAACACGATCTGGAGACGGAGCGAGAGAAACTTCGGATACTGGCGACTTTCGACAGTCTGACGTGCATCTGGAACAGGCGGTCGGCAACGGAATACCTGAGCACGGAATACAGCAGGTCTGTGTCCGGAAGGTACCCCCTGAGTGTAGTCCTGTTCGACCTGGATCATTTCAAGCTGATCAATGACACGTATGGACACATGGCCGGCGACTGTGTCCTGGAGCACTTTGCCCGCCGGCTCCGGCTTTCTATGCGGGATACGGAACGGGCTGCTAGATACGGCGGCGAAGAATTCCTGCTGGTGGTCAGTTATGCCACCAGAGACTCTGTGATTCAGCGGGCGGAGAGCATTCGCGCGGCTTTCGGGGCTGAACCGGTGGAGACCGAAGCCGGCCTGATCGCGCCAACCTGCAGCGCGGGAGTGGCGTGGAAGGGCGAAATGGACCGCGATGCGTTTGACATGATCCGGCGGGCGGATCTGGCGCTTTATCGTGCCAAAGCGACGGGCCGGAACCGGATCCTAGCAGAAGATCAACTGGACGAAATGGCACCTTCCGAGCCCAGTCTCGTGAGCCTGCGGGAGGCACTGCTGGTGAACCGATAGCGGCGTTTTTTGCGACGTTCATGCCTGCCGTTTTTGCGGCTGCGGGCAGCGGCATGCTTATGATAGTGAACTTATGCTGCAAATCTCAAAGTTCTCGATCGGTGTTGGAGACCGCTTCGCTCACCAGGCCCGCCCGCAACTCCGGGCCTTCATCAAGGCTGCCGCGCAGGGCGCGGATGTGGTACCAGTCTGGAACAAGTCGAATCGCGAACACACGTTCGTGGGTTCGGAACCTTCGAGTGTGCGCGCGGCGGCTCTCGCCGCCGTCACGGAGCTCAACTGGACAAAGCCGTGGCACGTGGATGCGGACCACATCAATCTCGACACGGTGGAGAGGTTTCTGGCACCGAGCGACTTCTTCACGATCGACGTGGCGCACTTCATCGGGCAGCCCGCGGCACAGGCGGAACTGGACGCGTTTGTGGCGCGGCATCCGGAACTGATCGGAACCATCGCGATTCCCGGCATTGACGAACCGCTCACGATCACGCGCGAAGCTGTTACAAAAACGGCGGGCGTTTATCTCGCGGCCGCGCAGGCGGCTGGACGCATCTATCGCCACATCGCATCGCGCAAGGGCGAAGGTAACTTCATCACGGAAGTTTCCATTGACGAGACGGACGATCCGCAGACGCCGCCGGAACTGCTGGTGATACTGGCAGCGCTGGCGGATGAGAAGATTCCGCTGCAGACAATTGCGCCGAAGTTCACGGGACGCTTCAACAAAGGCGTGGATTATGTGGGCGACGTAGCCCAGTTCACGCGGGAGTTCGAAAGCGACCTTGCGGTGATCTCTCATACAATCCGGGAATACGGATTGCCGGCGAACCTGAAGCTGAGCGTGCATTCCGGCAGCGACAAGTTTTCCATATACGAGCCGATTCGTCTGGCGCTGCCGAAGTTCAACGCGGGCCTGCATCTGAAAACCGCGGGCACTACCTGGCTGGAAGAATTGATCGGGCTTGCCGAAGCCGGCGGCCCGGGACTGGCTCTGGCGAAAGAAATCTACGCCGAAGCATTCAGCCACAGTGAGGATCTCTGCAAGCCGTATGCTTCGGTGATTGATATCGATTACGCGAAACTGCCGGAACCTGCCGCAGTCGCGGGCTGGACCAGCGAGCAGTTCACGGGCGCCATGCGGCACGATGCGAAAAATCCGCTTTACGACAGGGGCGCGCGGCAGTTATTGCACGTGGCGTTCAAGATTGCGGCAAAGATGGGCGACCGGTATCTCAACATGCTTGACGAGTGTGAAGAATCCATTTCCCGCAATGTCACGCTGAATTTGTATGAGCGGCACATTCGGCCGCTGCTGATCGGAAAGTAGCGCCGGTTCAGGCGGGTAGTGTTTAACAGAGCGGCCGCACCCGACAGAGAGTACGGCCGCTTTCATTTTGCGGATTATTTTGCGGGTTCGAGCTTCGGCACGAGCAGGTGGATGATCCCGAGAGCGAGCAGATACATAGTGCCCGCTACAACGAACAGCGGGCCATAGGCCTTGTGGGAAAAATCGAGCCACCAGCCGATGGCAGGAGCCACAAGGAAGCCCGAGATGGAGCCGCACAAACCGCCCAGACCAACCGTGGAGGCCACCGCGTTACGCGGCAACGCATCGGAAGGCAACGTGTACAGGTTGCAGCTCCAGCCCTGGTGAGAAGCCACCGCGATGCTGACCAGGCCGACGGCCAGCCAGAGACTCCCGCCCGCGTTGCCCACAAAAATCGCCGCAGTCACCGAAAGAGCGCAGACCAGCATGGCTGTCTTGCGGGCGCGATTCACGGTGAAGCCGCGATTCAGCATCGTGGACGATAACCAGCCGCCTGCCAGCGACCCAACGGTAGCAGCCTGGTACACGATGATCAGGGGCAGGCCAAGATGCGAGAGATCCAGCTTGTAGACGGTGTTCAAAAAGCCGGGCAGCCAGTACAGGTAAAACCACCAGACGGGGTCCGTCAGAAACTTGCCGACCATGAAGGCCCACGTGGCGCGGTGGCTCAGAACTTCCCTGTAGGGCAACTGCGGAAGTTCGATTTCGCCGTCCGACCGAATCAGTTCGAGCTCTTTCGGATCCAGAAGTTTGTGTTGATCGGGCTCCCGGAAGAAGTACATCCAGAGCGCCACCCACAGAAAGCCGATGGCACCCGTGACTATAAACGCGGAGCGCCAGCCGTAGTGCAGCGCAAGATACGGAACCATGAGGGGAGCTACCAGGGCGCCCACGTTGGTGCCGCTGTTAAACACGCCGGTCGCGAGCGCGCGCTCCCGCCGCGGAAACCAGTAAGCCACTGTCTTGATTGCGGCGGGGAAGTTGGCGGATTCACCGATGCCAAGCGCAAAGCGCGCGGCCCCGAACTGAAAGGCGTTGCCCGCGAACGCGTGCGCCATAGCGGCGACGCTCCACACCACAACTGCGAGCGTGTAGCCGATGCGCATGCCCAGCCAGTCGATCATGCGGCCCACGAATGGCATCACGAGTCCGTAAGCCAGTTGAAACGCGGCGACGATGTAACCGTAGTCGGTTTCCGTCCAGTTGAGATCTTTGGCAAGAACCGGTTTGAGCAGACCAAGAACCTGGCGATCGATGTAGTTCACGGTGCTCGCAAAAAACAGCAGCCCGCAGATGTACCAACGCAACTGCGGCAGATAGCGTCTACCCGTATTTTGTTCCGATGTCATTCCAAACTCTCTCCCCAAACCGGCAATCGCAATCTGTCGCTTTTGCAACTATACACGCTTCGTGAACCGTGTTCCAAAATCTGTTACGGCGCTGTGCCGCTGAGTTGGTTCTTTTCCGTCAGTGCCGACTTCAGATGCTCAGCCACCATCACCGTCAGAGCGCGCGGATAGTCGGTTTTCGGCATGGCAAGCGCCTGCTGCCGCACCAGGCGCTTCTCTGGGACTCGCAGGCGCTGCAGGCCGCGGCCGCGTTCACCCAGAGCATATTGCGGCAGAATTGAGTAGCCGAAACCGGATTCCACCAGGCGCTTGATGACTTCCGTGTCATCGGCTTCCATCACGACGCGCGGACTGACGCCCAGATCCTGGAGGTATCGGTCCATCAGATCCCGCATGTTGCTGCCATGCGGGTAAAGCAGGAACGGCACGCTGGCAAGTTCCTGCGGGCGAATGTTCGCGACGCTGCCATCCTTCGGGGCCGCCGTCGCCGGGCGGATGATCAGAAGCTCCTCCTGGTAGAGCGGCACAATGGTGAGATCGGGCTGGCTCCACGGCAGAGAGATGATGCCCAGATCGAACTTTCTTTCGAGCAGCCCCTCTACGGTTTTTTCCGTAGCTCCCACGGTGACGTGCAGATCGGCGTGAGGAAACTTTTTTCGCAGCGTTCGAAGCGGGCCTCCCAGCCGGTAGATCAGGGTGGTGGCCCCGCTCGCGAAGTGAAAAGGCCGGGAATCTTCCGCCGGGACGTCGGCAAAGTCGCGATGAATCTCCCCCACTTTACGCAGCACTTCGCGCGCGTGTTCCTGAAACCGAAAAGCCTGCGGCGTTGGCACGATGCGCTTTCCGGAGCGCACGAAGAGCGGTGTTCGCAGTTCCTGGCCCAGCGCTTTAAGCTGCAGACTGACGGCACCCGGCGAGATATGCATGATCTCGGCCGCGCGCGTCACGGTGGAATGTTCCATCACCGCCAGAAAGATTTCCAGTTGCCTCAGGTCCATGACGTGAGATTCTATCAGACCTGGCCCAAATTGTTAAGTCTCACTTAACGATTCGTTTCTTTCTTTTAGATATCTTCTCCGTTCAGCCTTCGCTATACTCCGTTACGAATCAGTTTCTTTCAGGAGTCGGCCATGAAGTTATTCCTCCGTCCAACGCAGGCCGGAAAAAATGTTTCTGAAGCCGCATGCGGCTCTATTTCCACGTTTCCGGGTGTATGCAGCCGCAAATGGCTGCGCGCTGCGGCCCTTTCCGCCATAACGGCTCTTATTCTCTTCGCCGCCATCCCGTCGCTTTTCGCTCAGGCGGTAGCCGTAGCGGAACTGGGTGGCACAGTCACCGACCCTTCGGGCAAGGTGATGGTGGGCGCACAGGTGGCGGTCACCAACATTCAGACCGGCGCGGCCCGTGCCACGACTACCAGCGATCAGGGCTACTACGCGGTGTCCAATCTGACGCCTGGTCAGTATTCACTGGAAGTCAAGGCCCCGGGGTTCAAGGACTATAAGCAGGCGGGCATTGTGCTGGAAGTGGCGCACAACATCAACGCGAATGTGACGATGACCGTCGGTTCCGTCACGGAAACGGTGGAAGTCACCGCCAATGCTGCGATGGTGGAGACCAAGGACAGCGCGATCGCGCAGACGATGGATGCGACCAAGATCACAGAACTGCCGCTCAACGGCCGCAACCTGACCCAACTGCTGACGCTCACGGGCGGCGGCACGACTGCACCGGCCGGCGATCTGACGGGCAGCAAGAACATGCAGGGTTCCAACGGTTCCGGCACGTTCTCCGTGGCCGGTGGCCAGGCGAATGGCGTGAACTACCTGCTCGATGGCGGCGACAACAACGACTCCTTCAGCAACGTGAATCTGCCCATTCCCTTCCCCGATGCGGTGCAGGAATTCAGCGTACAGACGAACGCGCTCCAGGCGCAATTCGGTCTGCATCCGGGTGGCGCGGTCAACGTGGTGACGAAGTCCGGCAGCAACGCATTCCACGGCAATTTCTTCGAGTTTCTCCGCAACTACAAGTTCAATGCCCGGCCCAAGGGTCTGACCACCCTGGCGGGTTCAGTATCACAGCCTTCCCGCGACTCGCTGAAGCGCAACCAGTTTGGCGGCACGGCGGGTGGCAAGATCATCAAAGACAAGCTCTTCTTCTTCGGCGGCTACCAGCAGACCGTGCAGCGCAGCAACCCGTCAAACACGACGGCCCACACGCCCACCGCGCTGACGGCGCTCGGTAACTTTTCCGTGCAGGATGCAACCACCTCGGCTGGCGGTTGCCAAACGAAGGCCATTGCCCTCAAGGATCCGACGACAGGCCTCGCGCTGACAAACAACACCATTTCGCCAAGCCTGCTGGATAAGGCCTCCGCCAAACTGCTGAGCTACATCCCGGTTTCGAGCGATCCCTGCGGACTTTACCTTTACGGACAGCTCGCCAACAATCCCGACTGGCAGGTGGTGGGTCGTGTCGATTACGTGAAGAGCGACCGGCACAACATGTACGCGCGCTATTTTATTTACAACTACACCGCGCAGGCCTTCTTCGACGGTAAGAACGCGTTGACCACCGGCCCGAACCCTGGCAACAAGGATCAATCCAACACGGTCACCATCGGCGATACCTTTACGATCAGCGCCAATAAGCTCAATTCGTTCCATGCGACGTTCAACCGTCGCGCCGATAACCGCGGCTCCGCCTCCAACCTGTTCGGACCGCAGACGCTCGGCATGAAGTTCAACGAAAACATGCCGGACAACTACATCCAGGTGACAGTGGGCAACTACTTCAACATTGCCTGCGGCACCTGCGCTCCCGGCTATTTCAACGTGAACAATTATCAGGTGTCGGACGATTTCCAGATCACCAAAGGCCGCCATCAGTTCGCCTTCGGTTTCGACGGCCGCAAGGAACAGTTCAACGCCACCAACAACCAGCAGTCCAACGGGCAGTTCACTTTCAGCGGCGGGAGCACGAGCGGTTACTCCGGCGACAACCTGGCTGATCTGGAAATGGGACACATGTCGGCCTGGAATCAGGGCAACGCGCTTTCCGACTACATGCGGCAGACAGTGTTTGCTCTCTACGCTCAGGATTCCTGGCGCGCTACAAATCACCTGACCGTGAATATCGGCGCTCGCTGGGAACCGGAACAGCCGGCGATCGACAAGCAGTGCCGCGGCAATCAGTTCAGCCTCGCGGCCTTCATTGCCGGCACACACAGCAGTCAGTATCCGAATGGCCCGGCCGGCATGCTGTTCGGCAAGGATCAGCCCAACGGCTGCCAGTTCACGCAGTCACACTGGCTGGCAACCTCGCCCCGTCTCGGACTGGTATGGGATCCGACAGGCAAGGGCAAACAGACCATTCGCGCGGCGTTCGGCCTGATGCACGACTCCACCGAGCTGTTTTATCCGGAACGCTGGACCACGAATCCTCCGTACGCATCGTCGATCGCGTTTTCCAACCCTTCGATTAACGCACCGTTTTCAAATCCGTGGAATGGCTATACGTCGCCGACCGGTGTCACGGGCGATCCGTTTCCCGGCGCGGCGATCTTCCCCTCCAATGGCGTCTATGTAACCATTCCGGGTAATGTGCACGATACCTACACAATGCAGTGGAACCTGAGTTACTCCCGACAGCTTGGTAAGGACTGGCTGGCTACCGCCACTTACATCGGCAACCGGACAAACCACATTCTGGGTGCCAATGAGCAGAACATGCCCACGCCCAGTCCCACGGCAACGGCCGCCAACGAGCAGGCCCGGCGACCGCTGACCCTGCTGAACCCGGCACAGGGCGCGTTCTACAGTTCCATCATCCAGACGGAAGACGGCAACTGGTCGAAATACAACGGCCTGCTGCTGAAGGCGGAACATCGATTCGCCAATAACTTCACGTGGCTGACAAACTACACCGTTTCTCACTGCATCAGCACTTACGATTTCGGAGGCGAACTGGCGGGTAACAACTACCAGAATCCGCTGAACCGCAACGCCGAGAAGGCCGACTGCAATTTCGATCGCCGTTATATCTTTAACACTTCCATGGTGGCCGCGAGCCCCGGCGTGATGACCGGCTTCGTAAAGAAGGCGACCGAAGGCTGGCAGGTAGCACCGCTGATCAGTCTCTACTCCGGTCAGCCGCTTAACATCACGACGGGTTCCGACGTTTCACTCACAGGCGTGGGTGCGGACCGGCCCAACGTCGTAGCGGGTGTCAACACCATGACCCGCACACTGGCCGCTTGGTTCGATCCGGCGGCCTTCGCCGGTGGCTGCACCACAGCCGCTTATGTCGGCAATCCGAGCTGCGTTACGCTCGGGACGTTTGGAAACCTTGGCCGCGACGCGGTTCACGGACCGGGCACGATTCAGTTCGATATGTCGCTGACCCGCCGTTTCCAGATCAGCGAGCGCTACAAGATGGAGTTCCGTTCGGACTTCTTCAACCTCATGAATCACGCCAACTGGGGCAACCCGGCCACGGCGCTTTCGAGCACCACATTTGGACAGATCACGAGTTTTGGCTCGCCGCGTCTGATCCAGATGAATATGAAGCTGTTCTTCTAGACAGCACGCAGTCGCAAAAAGCCCCGGAGTCTCTCGATTCCGGGGCTTTTTGTTTTGAATTGAAGCGCCGCTATCCGGCCACTTTGCCCAGTTTGAAGCCGAAGTAATCGCGCGCATTGCGGAAGCAGATATCGGCCACGACTTTGCCCAGCAGCGCGCGATCATCCGGGAGCAGACCACGCCGGACATCCTCGCCCAATATTCGACAAAGCAGACGGCGGAAATAATCGTGCCTCGGGTAGGAGAGGAAGCTGCGCGAATCCGTCACCATACCAACCAGTCGCGAGAGCAGGCCCATGGTGGCGAGCATGCGCATCTGCGCTTCCATGCCATCGAGTTGATCGAGAAACCACCACGCCGAACCCCACTGCATCTTGCCCGGAATACTGCCGTCCTGATAGTTGCCGATCATGGTCGCGAACACCGGGTTGTCGGCCGGGTTCACGTTGTAAATGATCGTCTTCGCCAGTTGGTCCGTGGAATCGAGACGATCCAGAAACTGCTGCAGTGGCCGCGCCTGATCGAAATCGCCAATAGAATCGAAACCGGTATCGGGCCCCTGGAGGCGGCGCTGGCGTGAGTTCGTATTGCGAAGCGCGCCCAGATGGAATTGCTGCGCCCAGCCGCGGGAGTGATCGAGCAACGCCATGCGATGGATCAGAGCGGAGCGAAACAGAGTGGCCTCGCCGGAACGAAGCGGCTTCCCCGCCCTGAGCTTGTCGAAAAAGGCCGCAGCCTCGGCATCTGTGCAGGGCTCAGCTTCCATGCGATCCAGGCCGTGATCGGACGCGCGGCAACCCAGTTCGTGGAACGCTGCGTGGCGCGATTCCAGCGCGGCCAGCAGTTCGGTCCAACTGGAGATCGAGGCGTTCGCCACGCCCGTAAGCTTGTCGATATACGCATTCCACGCCGGAACATCGGTGACGGCAAGCGCTTTATCGGGCCGCCAGGTGGGATAAACCTGCGTGTCGGGATCCGTTCGACCTGCCAGTTTGCGATGGGCATCGAGCGAATCGGCGGGGTCGTCCGTGGTGCAGACCACAGCCACCCGGAACTTCCGCAAAATCGACTGAGTGGTGAGATCGCCATCCTGTAACTGACGATTGCATTCGTCGAAGACCTCGCGCGCGGTGGCCGGATTGAGCGGCGTGGAGATCCCGAAAGGCCGCTTTAGCTCCATGGCGCTCCAGTGAAACAGCGGATTGCAAACGGTTTCCGGTACGGTTCGCGCCCAGGCTTCGAACTTTTCCCAATCGGAAGCGTCGCCGGTGCAGAAGCGTTCCGCCACGCCGTTGGCGCGCATGGCACGCCACTTATAGTGATCGCCTTCGAGCCAGATTTCCGTGATGGAACGGAAGCGGTGGTTTTCCGCGATGAGTTCCGGCGAGAGATGGCAGTGGTAGTCGATGATCGGCAGGTCCTGCGCGACCTCATAGTACAAATGTTTGGCGACTTCCGTTTCGAGCAGGAAGTCTTTGTGTGGGAAGGGTTCCATGAGAGCTTTTATTGATTGACGCCGCTGGCGAGGAAGCCGCCATCCACCACAAGAATCTCTCCATTGATGAAGCTGGCCGCTTCCGAGGAAAGAAATACAGCGGCACCGGCAAGTTCTTCCACATTGCCGAATCGCTTCAGCGGCGTGCGCATTTTGAGTTCGCGGCCGCGTTCCGTGCCATCGAGCAGTTGCTGATTGAGCGCCGTGCGGAAAACGCCGGGCGCGATGGCATTGACATTGACGCCGCGCGCGCCCCATTCGACGGCCAGAGAGCGGGTCAGCCCCGCAACTCCCGCCTTACTCGCCGCGTAGGCCGCCACTTCGAACAACGACACGAACGAATTCAGCGAGGCAAGGTTCACAATGCGGCCCCAGCCCTGCGCCAGCATGGGCGGCGCGAAGACCTGACAGGCCCGCAGCGTGCCGGTGAGATTCGTATCGATAATCGCGGACCACTCTTCTTCCGGCAGATCCAGCACCGGCGTACGCTTGATGCGGCCATGGGAGTTGATCAGGATGTCGATATGCCCGAACTCTTCGAGAATGCGGTCGCGCGCGGCGACCAGCGAAGGCCGATCCGCCACATCGGCGGCAAGGCGCAGCGTACGGCGGCCGTGCTTCTCGATTTCAGCGCAGACGGGTTCCGCGGCATCGAGACGGCGCGAGCAGGGGACAACGTCGGCACCGGCCTCGGCGAGGCCGATCGACATGGTTTTTCCGATTCCCGAAGTACCGCCAATGACGACGGCGACCTTACCTGTCAGGTCAAGCGATTTGAGCATAGTTGGAGTGTCCTGGAAGCCGCAGAGCGGGCTCTTTTTATTATCTCGCATAACGGCCCTTTTCGCTTCAGGAAAACGTGTGATTGGGCAAGAAAAACAGGGCCGCCAAACCCATTGCAGGAGGAGTGAAAATGGCCCTGAAAATGCGTCCCGGCACCCGCGGAATGCCGTTTTCCGCAGAGCTGGTTCCGAACCGGATGACACGGCATTCGCCGACCCGGCCGGTATCGAACAACGCCTTCCATCCCGTCGCGCTACAATCACTGTTTATGTTTACTGGCATCGAACATCTGGCGATTGCATCGCCCAACCCCGAAAGACTAGCTCAGTGGTACGTCGATCATCTCGGTTTCCACATCAATTACACGTACGCCGGCAACTACTTCGTGCGTGCCGCCGACGGGGCCATGATCGAAATCATCCCTGCTGATAATTCGCTCTCCACGCCCCAGGTACTGGCCAACAATAAAGATGCCGGCTTCCGCCACCTCGCCATCAACGTCGATGATTTCGACGCCGGTGTAGCATACCTGCGGGAGAAAGGCGTTCACATGGTCGGCGAGCCGTTCGAGACGCAGGGCAATCGCCTCGCATTCTTCAATGACGTCGATGGCAATCTCATCCACCTGATCAAACGCCCGACCCCGCTGCCGTAGATTTCCAATACACGCCGCAAACCCGGACGAACCCTTGTTCCAACGAGTCTTCAAAGCCTTTCACTACCGCGATTTTCGTATCCTCTGGCTGGGTGCCTGCACGTCGAGCATCGGCACCTGGATGCAGGAGATTGCGCAGAACTGGCTCGTTCTGCAGTTGACAAATTCGCCGTTTTTGCTGGGTTTAGACGCGTTTTTGGGCGACATTCCGATCGTACTCTTCTCGCTCGTGGGCGGCGTTCTGGCCGACCGCTTTGACCGGCGCTTCATCCTGATCGGTTCGCAGGTCGTGCAGATGTGTTCCGCCATCGTTCTGGCTGTTCTGATCGCGACCGGGCATGTACAGATCTGGCATATTCTCTGCCTGTCATTCGTGGTCGGTACGGCACAGTCGTTCGGGGGCCCCGCCTACTCGGCGCTGGTGCCGAGCCTGGTAGCGAAGGAAGACGTCCCCAACGCCATCGCGCTCAACTCGATTCAGTTCAACCTGGCGCGCGTCATCGGGCCGGTGCTGGGCGGATTGGCGCTGAAATATGTGGGGTCGGCCTGGTGTTTCGGACTCAACGCGCTGTCCTTTCTTGCCGTGATTATTTCCCTGTCCCGGCTGCACATCAATTTCAGTCCGCCAAAGACAGGCGAATCCGTCATGACGAGTATGAAGCAGGGTTTCACCTTCATCAGCACGCAGGGTGCCATGGTGACGCTGATCATGATCGCGTTCTGTATGACGCTGCTGGGAATTCCGACCATCACGTTCCTGCCGGTGTTCGCGAAATACGTCTTCGCTCGAGACGCCATGACCTACACCCTGCTGCTGGCTGCCTCAGGTTGCGGTTCCATCACCGGCGCGCTCACGGTGGCATGGATGGGCGATATCCACAACAAAGGCCGCGTGGCGCTGGGTTCGCTGGTGGCGATGGGCGTGGGGATGATCGGCTTTTCGCAATCGACGTCGATTCCGCTGAGTTGCGTGATGCTGTTCTTCACCGGCGCGGTGCTGATGTGCGCCTTTGCGATGATTTCGTCGCTGGTGCAGTTGATCACACCAAACGACATGCGTGGCCGAGTCATGAGCGTCTACAACGTGGCCTTCCGCGGCGGCATGCCGTTCGGGAGCTTTCTCACCGGAATGCTTGTACCCGTTCTGACGGCGCCAACCGTCCTCTCCATTAACGGTCTGCTGCTTGCGTGTCTGGGGCTATATTTCCTGCTGGTCCAGCGCAAAGTCGCGGCTTTATAGAGCACTCACCGGGCATAATAAAAGATGCGACTCGTAGCCATCGTGTTTCTATTGCCATTCCTGTTTGCGGGCACGCCGCCCGCGGACGAACTTATTCTGATGCGCGACCATCAGGACCGGAAGGGACTGGAAGCGCGCGCCGCAGCCCTGCAGAGCAACGCTGAGAAACGTCCCAACGATGCCGAAGGCTGGTATCGGGGGGCAATCGCATGGTCGTATGCCGCCGAAGTCGCAATGGAAGCGGGCGATAAGGGCGGCTCCAAACGCTCGGCCGAGGCGGGCGTTGCCCTGGCGGAAAAAACCATCGGGATCAACGACAAGAAGGCCGAATACTATCGGATTCTGGGCACTTTGTGCGGTCAGGTGATTCCGGCAAATCCCCTTGCCGGAATCCTCGTCTACGGAAAGAAGGCGAAAGAGGCCCTGGATAAGGCAGTTGCCATGGACCCGAAGTCTTCGCTCGCGCTTCTGGCGCACGGGGTTGGTTATTACTATTTGCCCGCCAATTTCGGCGGCGGCCCGGCGAATGCGGTGAAGGATTTCCAGCGCGCCATTGCACTCGACCCAAAGTCGGCGGAAGCTTATTTGTGGATGGGGATAGCGCTGCGCAAAGAGAATCAGAATGCGAAGGCGCATGAAGCACTGGTGAAATCATTGGCGCTCGATCCCGACCGCGTCTGGACGAAGCAGCAACTGGCGAAGACACCGGAAAAGTAGGACACGGGATAATCGAAGCTGACATCTGACAGAAGTCCGCCGCCCTGATGACCCCGAAACGCAAGACTGCACTCTATATCGCCGCACTGCTCGCGCTGAACAGCTGGATCATGGCGCGGGTCTTTAAGACCGAGTATTCGCCGTTCCTGTCATCCATCGAAGGCGCTTACATTGGGATCAGCCGGTGGCTGATCACCCACTGGCAGAGTCCGGGCTGGTTCCCGCTTTGGTATGCGGGCATTCCCGTGGAGAACACCTATCCGCCGCTGCTGCATTTCCTGGTGGCCTTTGCGTCGATGGCAACCGGCATGTCGGTGGTGCGTTCCCACCACGTGGTTTCGGCGTCATTTTATTGCCTTGCTCCGGTGACGCTGTTCTGGCTGGTGCGGCGCCTGACGCAATCCGAATGGAAGGCATTCGCAGCAGGCTGGGTCTACAGCCTGATCTCCGTCTCCGCCATTCTGATGCAGTCGGTTCGGGTGGACGTGGGCACGGCTCTGGGAGCGCGCAAAATGCAGGCCCTCGTTTACTACGGAGAAGGGCCCCACGTCACCGCCATCACGCTGCTGTTCGCGGCACTTGCCGCGGTTGACGCCGCAATTGAAGGTGCCCCAGGGTGGCGAACCGTGCTCGCAGTGGTGCTGTCCGCAGCTGTTGCGCTGACCAACTGGCTGGGCGCGATGGCTCTGGTGTGCGGAGTACTGGCACTGGCGATCTCGAAAGACCGGGTGCGCATGCCAGCGGTGTTTCGCCGAATTGCACTGATCGGCGCACTCGCTTATGCCGTGGCGGTCCCGTGGGTGCCACCTTCCGATATCGCGGCTGTACAGAGGAATTCCCAACTCGTTGGCGATTTTCCTATGGGTCATGCGAAATACCTTTATCTGGCGGCGTGGCTGGCGGTCGCCTTCGTGATCGGCCTCGTCCTCCAGAAGATGAAGATGCCACAGTCGACCCGCTTTGCCCTCTTGTTTCTGTTCCTCATGGCGGTGCCGCCACTTGGCTATGAGCTTTTCAAAATCTATCCCCTGCCGCAGCCGGAACGCTATCACCTGGAGATGGATGCCGCCTTCGCCATGGTGGTTGGTATGGGACTCGGTTCGGCAAGACTGGCTTCGGGCCGCACGTGGCAGCGCGCCGTGGTAGTGCTGCTGCTCGTCGGTCTCGCGATCATGCAGGCACCGCGCTGGAGGAAGGAAGTTCGCGCTTATCTGCCTGCCTTCGACATCACGAAGACGGTGGAACGTGCACAGGCTCTGTGGCTCGGCAGCCACTACCCGGGGCAGCGCGTTTTCCTTGTGGGCAGCACGGGGTTCTGGCTTAACGCCTTCGCCGACAATCCGCAACTGGGTGGCGGCTTCGATCAGGGCAGGTCAAACCCGGCGATTGCCGGCGCCACCTACGCGATTCCGTACATCGAAGGCCGCGGCGGCGAGAGTGTGGCCTTACTGAAGGCTTACGGCGTGCGCGCTATCGCGGTCGGCGGCAAGAACAGCCGTGATGCCTATCGCAATTACCGCGACCCCGCGAAATTCGTCGGCGTCGTTCCGGAAGTCTGGCGCGATGGCGACGATGCGATCTACGACATTCCCGGAACAGGTTCCCTGACTCACGTGGTGAAGAAGAGCGAACTGGTCAGGGGAAATCCCCTAAACTGGCGGGGCATCGAACGGTTTGCGGCTGCGCTCGATGCGGATACCAGCGGAACGCGGATCAACTGGGACGGCCCCAATCACGGAAAGATTCGCGCCACACTGAAAGACAGCGAGGTGTTGTCGGTTCAGATGAACTGGGATGCGGGCTGGGCGGCATCCGCGAACGGGACGGATCTGACGGTGGGTCGCGACGCGCTTGGTCTGATGGTGCTGGAGCCGAAATGCGATGCTGGCTGCACCGTCGATCTGGTTTACGATGGCGGCACGCAGGGGAAAATCGCGCGGCTGCTGTGCGTGATCGGGATCGCGGGCTGCGGTTTTATGTTGTATCGCGGCGGGAAGACACGGAGCTAACTGACAGGCTCCACTACAGCAGACATGGAGCCTTTGGATCGCGGCATGCGCCAATCGGCACCATAACCGTGGATCTGGTCGCGCGCGTATTCGGCTTCCGGCAGTTCACACGTGATCAGCGGAGTGCGCCCGGTGTCATCCACCTCCTGCGCGTGCCGAAGCGCCTGCTCAGAGGAAAAAATGAAAATCTTCTGAAGCATTTCAATCACGTAATCATATGTGTGATCGTCATCGTCGAGGAGCACCACGCGATACAGCGGGGCGTGGGTATCCTGACCTTCCAATTCGATACCGGGTAGTGTAATTGTCTGACTCAAACAGTATCCAGTATGTCAGACGGCTCCGCGCAGGCCATGCAGCAGGACGTAGGCGTAAAGGCTGATCGATTGGTTCCTGATGTAGTAAAGATCGTGCTCCACTTCGGCGATCGCGTCATCCAGTTCCCCGCCCTCACGAAGGTTGATTTGTGCCCACCCGGTAATGCCCGGGCGGGAGTTCAGCCGGTACTCATGACAGGGCAGGATGCGACCGAGTTCACCGGCTATCGAGAGGCGTTGCGGGCGTGGGCCGACAAACGACATCCGCAGCAGCAGGACGTTCCAGAGTTGCGGCCAGGACCCCAGATGCAGCCCCCTGCCAATAGCGGCAAGGAAACCTTTTCGGCCCACATGCAGGCGACGGCTGACAAACGGCTTCCCCTGATAACCGGCGCAGGTTTCGCTCTGGAAAACGGGTCCACCGGCAAGAGCGAGGCAGGCCGCGTAGATCAGGGCGAATGGAGCGCCCACAAGCAGGAGCAGCGTGGCACTGGCCACGTCGACCGCGAACAGGAGCGCCGGAATGGCCCGCGTATCGAAATCGTTCGAAAACAACAGGCGGGAAGGACGCAGATCGCGAACTGAGACACGGCGGCAAATCAGTTCGCTGGCGGCACCGACCTCTTCGATTCTGGAACCGCTGTAACGCAGATCCACCATGTCGTTGACTGGCATCCGGTCCCTGGCGTCGTCAAGACCGGAGACGATCATGTCCGGCTTTAGTTCCGCAGTCACTTTGCGCAAGTCCGCCAATCCGCCGAGGACCGGACCCACGGCGCGCTCCGGATAATCGGTCAGAGATCCGATGATGGCCAGATGCTGCGCGGGATGTGCTGCAATGTAGCGGGCCAGACGATGAGACGATTCATCCGTACCGAGAATGAGCACCGTGGCCGTGCCCTCCAGACGGGACAGCAACGCGTCGCGCAGAACCCGCCAGCCGAACAGGGCCACGACGCAGCCAATCAGGCCGTACATCGCCAGAAGGCGCGGGAACGTCCAGTCGTCGTTGAGGTATGTGATCAGGGCCTGTGAGATGAGCGCAACGCCGGCGCACATGGTCAATTGCTGGAAGAGGAAGATACGGCTTTCTACTCTGCGGCTGGAGTAGAGGCCCGCAAAATACATAGCGAGCAGGAGCACGCCGACGATCGGAAGGAGATGCACGGCACCGGCATCGTCGCCGAAGAAAAAGACGAGCGGGTCGCCCAGGACGAGAAAGCGGACCAACAAATAAAACGCCGCGGCCACGACAAGGGCGTCCACCACAATAAGGCGGAAGGAACTGGTGGGCGCGAAAAGTCTTGCGGCTCGAATCATTTGGGTAACGCGGACTTATCTTCTTATTATGGCGTTGCCCGGTTCGCGAGGCCAGCGGGGCAGATTGACCTGTAGAACGGACAGGCCGGGCAGTGGCCGCCTTCCCGCAAATCGAACCGCAACTGTTGCCGGGCCAGACGCAAACCGGCTATCAGGGATCGGGCCTGATTGAGAGTCTGATCGTCGAGAGCAACCTGGACCACCGTATCGGCCCGCAGAAAGTGCAGCCTGGCAGCGACGGGGCGCTGACCCAGTGCGCGTTCGAGCGCGAGGGCGTAAAGGGCCAGCTGAGGCCTGTATTCTTCCGCGCGAGCGGCAGCGGATGCTGCGCTCACCGCATCCGTCTTGTAATCGACAACGTGGAATTCACCGTCTTCTTCAAACCACAGATCCACCGTGCCGCGAACCATGGTGCCGTCCATATCGGCGATGAAAGCCCATTCGCGCGCCACCCGCGGTGACGAGGCTACGCGTTGCCCAAGGTCGCTTTTCAGAAAGACGTCAGCCAACCCGCGTGCTTCATCGGAATACTCACCGGGTGCGGATGTCAGCCCGGCAAGAATCGCATGCACTTCCGTACCGATGGCCGAGGCGGAAAGATCCTGTCCATCGGCATCTTCGCCATTGTCGGCATCGTCCGGATCGTCGGCATTGAAACGCCGAAACCTGCCACCGTTCCAGCCGAGGGACCTCTGAATGTAGTACTTGCGCGGACAGGCAGCAAAGACTGCCAACGATGTCACGGTCACCGCCGTTTCTGTATTGTCCACAGCCCCCGGCGTTGCGATCGTCTCCATCTCCTCCCCGGCGGCATCGCCCTGCGCCTGGCTCAAAAAAGGCGGATCGGCATCGGTGACGCGAATGGACACGGCATACCCTCCGCGCTCCTCGCGAATTGGCTCGGGCAGAGGCGCAAGACCTGGATCGAAGCAGCGGTCCACCTGTCCCGCCCAGTTCGAAGGCCGGCTCTTCCCGCACGAATACGAGAGGATCAGGTGCTCCTCTGCGCGCGTCATCGCGACATAGAGCAGGCGGTTCTCCTCCTCGGTCTCGCGCGCCCGCAGGACGGCCTTGTTGGCTTCCGCCCAGGAATCTTTGAGGCCGTCTTTCCCGCCATATTCCACGGGGTTACGCCACTTCACGCCAAGCCCGTGTTCTGCGGTATAAGTCACCGGACGCGACTCGCGCCGCGAACCCTTATCCATGGCGGCAATGATCGTCACCGGGAATTCCAGGCCTTTGGCTGCGTGGGCTGTCATCACCTGGACGCAATTGCCCTGGTCTTCGTCGGCCAGATCGGCCTCCGTGCCCGCGGCATCGGCAAGGCTCTCCAGTTCGTCCAAAAACTCCGGCAGTGTCATGGTCGCGCCGGTGGTTCGCGCGAGTTGCAGGAAGCTCTCAATGCTCAGCGACGCGGGCCCCCATTCGATTCCGCAGTCGGCGATAGCACGGGAAAGCAGAACATCGGGCGGCACAATCGGCTGATCCTGCCTCCAGCGTTCCAGATCGTGCACGAAACGGCGCAACCGGGAGGCATCGGGCTCATCGAGAGGCACACTGGCCGGGTCCGCCGCGAACATGTTCAGACCGCCGGTCAGGGAATGTGCCGGCGCGCGCAGCCTGAGCAGGGTTTCGTCGCTCACACCCACCAATGGCGAACGCAGCAGCGTACCGAGTGCAATGCTGTTGCGCGGATTCGCAATCACATGCAGCAGGGCCGTAATATCCACTCCCTCACGCGAAATCAGAAAAGACTGGCGGCGGCCGCAAACATAGGGGATCCCGGCGCGCCCGAACGCAGCGAGAATCGGCAGCATGGAATCGCCGCCACGGCACAAAACCGCAAAATCGCGGAACTCCGCGGCGCGGGTTTCGCCGGGCGGGCCCAGTTGCAGAACGCCGTGCAGCGTCCGCACGCGGTGCGCGATCCACGCGGCCTCCCGGTCGCAGGCCGCATCCCGGTCGTTAGCGGGGTCAAGCGTTTTCAGGATCTCTACCGAGGGCTCGTCTTTCCCCGCGAAGTTCGGCTTCGCAACCAGTTCGCGGTCCTCAATCCCCTCGGCATTCGCGAGCAGTTCGCGAACCGATCGCAGAATCGCCTCGCGGCTACGGAAGTTGTGCCTCAGCGCGACGGACTGCCCTTCCCGTGCCAGAACCTCGTCCCGGTATTCGAGGAAGATTTCGGGTCGGGCATGGCGGAAACCGTAGATCGACTGGTTCCGGTCACCTACGCCGAAAAAAGTGTTGCCCGTCTCCGGCAACGTGGAGCGGAGCAGCGAAATCAGCTCCGCCTGCTGCCCGTTGATGTCCTGAAATTCGTCCAGCATAATCTGCCGGAATTGCTTCTGCACGCGTGTGCGCACTTCGGCATGGTCGCGGAGCAGCGCGATGGCCAGACGTTCCAGGTCGTTGAAGTCCACCTTCGCTGACGTCGCCTTGCGTTGGAGATACTCTTCTTCGAAGCGTTCGAGGACGTCGAAAATCATGGCGCGGAACGGCGCGGCATGGCGATCCACGGCGGCGAGTGTGGCCTGCCGCAGTTCGCGAAACTCGTCCATAGCGGGCCTGTAATCCGTGGGCACGCGGCGCAAATTCACTTTGAGACTGCCCTTCCAGCGCAGGAAAGCGCCAAAGTCCATTTCGCCCGCCGCTTCAAAGTCACGGCACCAATCGAGCAATCGGCTCCTCTCGTCCCGTTGGACGTCGGAGAGTTTGAGGGGCCACTCCCGAATCAGACCACGGAGTTCAGTGGCAATTTCTATCAGAGGCCAATCCCCGGATGGGCTCCGAATTGCCCGCACTTCAGCGATCGATCGACCCGCCGAGCGCAGCGCGTCATAGACATCCTTCAGTTCACCCGCCAGCGCGGGCGACTGCAGCGCCTCAATCAGTTCCAGCGTCGCCTCGCGTCGGCGTTCCGTCATTTCATCCAGCGCAACATGCAGACACTCCCACTGGAGCTTGTCCGATTCACGCTGGCCCAGAATTTCGAAGCGCGGGTCCACGCCCGCGGCGATGGCATTCTCCCGCAGCAGCTTCATGCAGAAACCATGGATGGTGGAAACCCAGGACTGCGATTCCAGTTCGCGCAGACGTTCCGGCGAATGGCGAAACTGCGCGGCCAGCTTCGCCTTCATATTGGCTGCGGCCTTCTCAGTGAACGTGATGGCGAGAATCTCGCGCGGCTCGAACTTGTGCCGCTCAATGAGCTGGCAATAGCGTTCCACCAGCACTGTGGTCTTGCCCGAACCGGGGCCGGCCACTACGCAGGCATCCAGCTTCCTGTACTCGATGGCACTCAGTTGCTCTGACGTAAAATCAGTTCCCACCGGCCACCTCGGTCTTCAGGGGGATGAGTTCAGCCTCTTGTTGTTCCACGCGGCAGCAGTTCTTAAAATCGCACCACTTGCAGTCTTCGGGTCCGGTCGGCTCCACGTGCACGTCGCCGGCAAACAACTCGGCAAGACGTGTCTCCGTGCGGATGCGCGCGCTGTCAATCCAGTCCAGCGGCATCGGCAGCAGACCCATGTCGCCGCCACCGGGGATCGTCCCCCAGCCGATCGGCTTGTCTTCGCGGATCGCGAGAAACAGCATGGCCACCGCGTTCAGTTGTTTGCGCTCACGCACCGCCAACGCATAGAGCGGGCCCTGCAGACTGGTCTGGCTGGTCAGCAGCTTATCCACGTTTTCTACTTTGCCGCTCTTATAGTCCACAATCACGCAGTTTCCGTCGCCCAGGTGGTCGATGCGATCCACCCGGCAGGTCACCGTCACACCCGCCGGAAAGCCACTGGCGGCCAGGGTGAACGAGCAATCCGTCTCCAGTTCCGACGAGATCGCGGGCCAGCGCACGCTCTCATTCACCTGGCGGGCGATGCGCCGGCAAAGAATACGCTCCACCTCCAGACTGTAGCCGCGTGGAAAGTTGAATTGGTGACAGAACCGATCAAACGTAGCCTCGAAGATTTCGACGAAATCCCGCGCACGGTCCAGCAGCCACTCTTCCATGGCCTTATGAAAAATGCTGCCGCGCACGCGCGCCTGGAGCCGGTCGGCGGGGCGATCTGGCGGCCCTGTGAGCTTGAGAGTACGTCCCGCGAAGAATCGGAAATGGCAGCGGGCAAGGTCTTCCAGTGCCGTGATACTGACTCGTTCGTGCCGCACGGCCAGGGCAGCGAGTGAGGCCACGCCGATGCGCGAGGGAATATGCACTTCCCCTGCAGGCTGAAACAAATGCGTCGCCGCGGGCCTGCATTGAGGCGCACTCTCCACAATCGCCGTGTTCGCGAAGTGTGCGGAGGGCAGCGCCGTCCGTCCGCCGGAATCGCGCGCCGAGACACTCAGCACCAGCGTCTCAGAAGCCCGGGTCTTCAGCACATCGAACAGCAACTCTTCGTCGCGATCCGCATCGGCGGCAGTCAGCAACGGAATGCCGGCGTTACGCAGACGCTCCAGGTCGGCATCGGGAAATAACAGATTCGGAGCGCGAAAGCGCGGGTAGTCGCGCGCCGTCATGCCGCAGATAAAGAGCGCACGCACTTCCCACTGCCGAGCCTCAAAGGCACTGAGAACATGCACCACGTCGCGGCGATCGTCCGGGATCTGCATCACGGCGTCATCGAGCGCACTGGAGACGGCCGCGCAAAAACGTTCAAAAGAGACCGAGCTATCGTCCGCGGAAAAGAAGAAGGCGGCCACTTCAAGGGCCGACGAGAAGGCCCGCAAGCCTGCCGCGTGGCTGCGGGCGGTTTCGATCGCCGAATAGTCCGCCGGCTCCGGCAGTGTGCGCAGTCGATACAGGTGTTCGGCGAATCGGGTCAACCGGCGATGCCAGACCGCGGGCGGGGCGCTTTCGTGCCGCCATTTTTCGATGGAAAGACACTCCGCGATTTTCTCCCGAAGCCAAATCGATTTGCATCGCTCGGATTCGCAAAGCCGCAGCAGTTCCTCCGCGCCCCGGGCGGGCATGGTCTCGCGAACCGCATAATCGAAACGGTCGAAATCGGCGCTGTGGCCCCATTGCGGATTCGCGCGTAACGCCGCCAGCGTCTGCGCAAAGTCCCAGCCGCCGCAGGCGCATTCCAGCAGGCCGCCCAGAAACGCCGCCACCGGATGCCGCCTCGCGGATGCCGTGAAATAGTATCGCGCGGGAATGCCGAAGCGGTCGAAGACGCTGCGAAGCAGCGGCAGCCACGCATCCACATCGCGCAGCGCCACGGCAATTTCCGGAAAGCCGATTCCCTGGCCATGAAGCGCGAGAATGCGGCGGGCAATGTCATCCGCTTCGCGCTCCGGCGTTGCTGCCCGCACAGCAATGACCTGCGGATGCCTGGGGCTGCCCGTGAGCAGTTGATCCGAAGTCCCCAGTTCCATGGCGAAGCGGCGCAGATCGAACTTCGCCGTGCCACTGGTCATAGGTCCATCGCTCAAGGTCATAGTGAGATCGCACGTGGAGGCAACGTTCTTCACAAGGCCGCGCTCCACGGCGCTGAAATTCAGAAAGCCATCGATCCAGACGCGCCCGGAAAGTGCGGCCGCGGCGGCGATGCGAAAAATCCGTCCGCGCGTCGCAAAACCGCGCGCCGCCAGAGCGTCGTCCACATCTTTCCAGATGCGGTGGAACGCTTTTCCGCGCGCAGAGAGATGCCTGCTGCGGGCCTGCAACTGATCCGGTGTGCAACCGGCATTCTCAAAGATGGAAATGGTTTCGACAACAACGTCCGCCATGCCCCCGGTATTGGCCACATCCGCAAACTCAGGGAGAACCAGCCGTTGCAGCGACGCCCGAACCAGCGCACGAAACAGGCCGGGCGAAACCAGCGGCAAAGCCCGCTCCGGCGGGGCGCATTCATGTGCAAAACGGCTGAGTGACACGACCATGCCGGGATCGAAAACCAGACCTGAACGGGCAAGTTCGTGTTGATAGTGGCGCACCAGCGTGGCGGTGGGCACCACGATGCGAAGAAGCTTCCTGTCTGCTCCCTCGCCCGCCTGGACCGCTTCGCTGAATTCCCGGAATACGAGCGCAGTCTTGCCGCAGCCGGGCGCACCGCGAATCAGTCGCATGGCCATTAAGTTAGCAGCCCCACAGCGGCTCGGCTCACGTTACCAGCCTCACAGCAATTCACGCTCGCCGAGCGTGAAGCGGAACGCCGCCGCCGTCAGCACCAGCACCAGGACAACAGTGGCAAAGCCGGTGGGCGCATACCAGGCACTCCAGTCCGTGCCCAGTCCCAGCCCGCCAAAAGTATTGAGCGAGAAGACTGCGGCCACCGTGACCACCATGCCGAATCGCAGCAGGACAAACGAGATCGCGATATACACGACCATGAGGACGGCAAAATCGGATTGCCAGTGGGCAGAATTGCTCAGGCCGCCATCCATAACGGAAAACGCAATGCCTCCCACAAGCGCGGCAATCCAGTCTTTGCGCAACAATACCCGCAGACCGAAAAGACCAAAGAAAACAATGAGTCCCCCATTCATGGCACCGCGTGCATGAGCCACGATTCCGGCCAGCCAGTATCTCGCACCGCTGGCATAGTAGAGCCCGCCAAACGACGTCAGGCCATTCGTATCAACGGTTGCGGCGTCATGCGCCATCGCCAGCGCATCCATGACGCCACCGAGCGCAAGTCCAATCAAAAGATCGGAACCCACCTGCGCATCTGTCCAGCGACCCGACAGGACTCGCCCCCACGTGATCAAAGCGTGGGGCCACCGGACACGTACGGCGGGTTCGAGCGCCAGATAAAGTACCAGAAACAGGGTGCCAGTCGCAACGGACATGAACAACGCTGTACCTGCCAGTTCCACCATGCGCCCGGTAGGGGCAACATGCACCGTAGTCATCCACGCGAGAAAAGCGAATACGAACATGGTAGAGCCCACAACGAAGGCACCGCGCCGGTCCGCGCGCTGCGCCCGCCAGTTGCGGCTGGCCATCAGCACCGCGAAAAACAGGCCAGCGGCAAACGCGGCGGTTGCCAGGACATTCTGCACAATCTCGAGCAAAGGGTTGACCTGCGCCGCACCCCCGGCGGAACCGGTCCAGGGCCACACTATTTTCAGATAGGTGAGCCTTCCGCGCCACCACCCCGCTTCCACGTGCAGATCGAACTTAGGAATGACCGGATGAGGACCTTTCCATGCGCGGAGTGTGTCGGTGGGCACCGTGGGCAGAGTGACGGGGGGCACTTCGGCGAAGCGCGTGGGATCGAGTCCAGCTGCATGGAACACGGTCTCGAGCGAAACCGGTGTGGCCGCCGGCGTGGCATCCGCATAAGGGATAGCGAAAAACTCGCGCAGGCGGCCCGCAAAATCGAGTTCCACCTTGATGGAGCCAGGCTCGGTGAGAGGCGGATTCGTCTCGGTCACGTCGCCATCGGGCTGCGCCACCAGTGCGGCCTGGCCCTCGCGATAAACGGCGCTCGCAGGAGCTTCGGCGGCCAGCCATTCTTTGAAATGGCGGGGCTGCGGCAGCGCGCCCAACCAGGTCACCAGTTCCATTCGCTGCTGAACGATAAGTGCCGTATCCACCGGACGCCGTGAATAGCCGAAGCCAACCGCCGTGTCGCGCGCTTTCTGTTTCAGCACCTCCGGCGTGTAATCGAGTGGAGCCTGAAGAAAGGCGGTCTTCTGTTGCTTCAGCACCGGCACCGCGATCAGGCAAGCCAGCACAACCGCCAGACACAGCCAGGCGTACTTCCGCTCCATGCCTTCGGTCTTGCCCGACGCCGCCACCAGTTCCGGTGAAGGCGTCTCGCCTGCAGCCAGCGCCGCAGCCAGAGGATCTCCACCCGGCAGTGCGGCCGAGACCGCCAGCGGATTCTCCGGCCGTTTCGCCGGGTCCGCTTCCAGACAGCGGCGAATCGCGCGCTCCACCGCCGGATCCACATCCGCCGCAATCGACGACATCGTCGTCAATTGACCGGACTCCTGCACAGCAATCAGTTCTCGTACTGTCTTCGCTTCAAACGGTCGCCGTCCGGTGAAAATCTCATACAGCACCAGCCCCAGCGCATAAATATCACTCCGGGCGGTAACTTCGGTTCCCTTCAGTTGCTCGGGCGACATATACGCCGGTGTGCCGTTGCGCGCTTCCGCGCCGGAAAGCTGATCCGCTATCGCCGCCAGCCCGAAATCCATGATGACGATCTCGCCCCGCTTGTCCATCATGATGTTCTGCGGCTTGAGGTCGCGATGGATCACGCCCTTCGCGTGGGCGGCGGCGAGCCCGGCGCAGATCTTGCGCGCGGTGGCCAGCGCGCGATCACCAGGCAATCGCCCAATGCGTGGCAGCAGGGATGCAAGATCCTCGCCATCCACGTACTCCATGGAGATGTAAGGCATCCCCTCGGCTTCGCCGATATCGTAAACCCGACAAACGTTGGGATGTGAAATCTGGCGGGCAATGCGGACTTCGCCGTGGAAGCGTTCGAGCAGGAAGCGATCTTCTGTAGCCGATGCGGGCAAAAATTTGAGCGCTACCGATTGGCCCAGCGTGAGATCCGTCGCCCGGTAGACTTCACCCATCCCGCCTTTGCCGAGCAGACCCACAATGCGATAGCGACCGGCCAGAAGCGTGCCCGGAATGAAGCGGCCTTCTTCGACGGTGGAGGATGTGGACGAAAGAGTAGTTCGCAGCGGCGTTTTCGGCGTCGCAATTGTGCGCGTGGCGTCCGAAGTCATAGCCGCAGTCAGATCTTCGTCGGGGCGCTCCATCCTAAACAGTATAAGTGCGGGCAGGTGCTTCCGTTTGGAGTGGCCTCCTCCGTTACGGCCCGCACACCGCAGCTTGCCGCGAACAGGCACTTTCCCTGTCATGCCACGACCGCACGCCTACGATAAACCACGGCCTTTTCCCCGGACAGTCCCCGCAACGGACAAAGGTGGAGCGAATGAAGGTGGAGCGGGCGAACGCAGAGCAGTCTATGGCAAGGCGGCGGGAATGCACTGACTCAGCCGGTTAATGCAACGGAGGTCAGACTAATTCACTACGTCCTGGATATTACGAGCCTTCATAACTCTGATCGCGCGCTTTTTCAGTTCCGTCTCGGATAGGGCGGCCAGACGTTTCCTGGCCGCACCCGGCAGCGGGCCGAAGCGCTCGTCCATCAGGCTGAGAACCATGCTCAGCGCCGCCTCCCGCCGACCTTCCTCTCGACCTTCCTCTCGACCTTCCTCTCGCCCCTGGCGAAGTGCCGGCCCGATCACCTTGTGATCCATGATGTCGTTCAAAATCGGCATTTTCTTCGCTTCCTTTCTGATCGACGGTTCGAGCGACCTCAATCCCGCCAGCAATAGCAGTTCCGAAAACGCTTCGGCGCGGCGGACCGGAGCCGCCCGCGCGATACGCTCCAGTATCTGCTGCACTGCCAGCCGTTCGTTACTCAGCCGCGCAAGGATCGCAATTACATTGTCCTCCAACTGCCCTCTGGAGATCAAGACGTCGCCGTCGAGGTCCCGGATGTCCATGACGCGATACGAAAAACTCCAGTCCGGACCCGCGATTCCGCGAGGCATTCGGAGCGGGGCAGCCCCGACGTAAAGTACAAGTTGACGCGGTAAACGCCCAAACTGCCGCAGAATCTCCGCAGCGTAGCCGAGCATACGGACAGCCATCGCGCGGTCGTTGGCGCTCTGCAGTTCGATATGCAGAAGCGTGCCGTCCGCTGTTTCACCGAGCATGTCTGCCGTGCGTGTACGGACAACGGCAAACTCCACATTGTGCCAGCGAGTCACAAGGCATCCGCTCAGTTCCCGCAGCGCGCTGCCAGCCAGTTTGCGCAGCACGCTCTTCAGCGCGGCGTCGTAGTCGTTCATCAGCCAGGCACCTGGTGGTTAGTGTCGGCGCAGCAGCGAATTTCTCAGATATTTTCAGACTGGTGGCGCAGGCGATAGCCCCGGCTTACCGCGAGTCCGCGGTTTCCACCGGCACTTGCCGGATCGTAATCCCTCCGAAACCCATCCGCAGATTTAACCGATGCGCTGGTGCTTTCCCCTCACCCACATAACGTTCGCCGGTCACGTAGTGGTTGCGGCCCACGCCAGCCAGTTCGGAAGACACCATACCGATCTTCGTCTTCGCGTCGACGGAGTAAGCTCCCGGTGGCAGCCAAAGCAATAAATCACCCCGTCTGACGCTGCCGTCGATATCACCCGTCACGCCACGAACCTGCACAAAACCAGCCCCATGCTGAATCTCCAGATGAGAATTGCGCGGCACGCGAATCTGATAATCGGCATCCACCCCAGTGGACGAACTTTCCAGAAACGCCGGCACCCATTTGCTGTGTTTCACGGTAAGCGTCGTACCGATCGTCAATTCGGTGGCGGATTGCTTCGTCGTCGCCACATGGACCGTCTCCAGTCGCTGCGGGCCCGCATCCGGCGCCTTCGATTCCCCGAAACGCAGCGGCAAAGACCGCGTCACCGTAATCTCCACTTCCGGCTGATCCCAGCCTTCGATGTTGAGCGTGCCGTAAGAGCCGTTGATATGAATGGTGCCGCCGGCGGCGAACGCCACATGCTCCGTGGTGGTCGCAAGGACCGGCCTGCCCAGCGTGTCAGCCGCGAAAGCTGCCGCGGCGCAACCCATGCCGAGCACAAAGACAGCGGCGATCAAAACCTGTTTCATCGACGAACTCCGGCCAGTCTAGCCGGCCTTTTCAAGCAGCGTGAGCGTGATCTTCTGAGAGAGCACCATCTCGCGGGTCACCGTGAATTCCTTCACCTTCTTGTACGAAGGCAGGAAGTACATCAGATCCAGCATCATGTCCTCGATGATCATGCGAAGACCGCGTGCGCCGACTTTGCGTTCCAGCGCCTGGCCGGCGATCGCATCCAGAGCGTCGTCGGTAAAACGCAGCCGGACGTTCTCGTATTCAAACAGCCGCTGGTACTGCTTGATGATGGCGTTTTTCGGCTTGGAAAGAATCTGCACCAACGCCGCTTTATCCAGATCTTCCAGCGTCGCCACAACCGGCAGACGACCGATGAATTCCGGAATAAAACCGTAGCGAATCAGATCCTGCGGCTGCAGGTTCTTCAGCAGGTCCACGTCGCGGCGTTCGCTGATGCCGACTGTCTTCGCCTGTTCACGCTGTCCGCCTTCTTCCTGCAGGAAACCCATTGATTTCTTGCCTGTCCGGCGCGCAATGATCTTTTCGAGGCCGACAAAAGCGCCGCCGCAGATGAACAAAATATTGGTGGTATCGATCGGCGTAAATTCCTGGTGCGGATGCTTCCGACCGCCCTGCGGCGGAACATTGGCAACCGTGCCTTCCAGAATCTTGAGCAGCGCCTGCTGCACACCTTCGCCCGAAACGTCGCGCGTGATTGAAGGGTTTTCGTCCTTGCGGCAAATCTTATCGATTTCGTCGATATAAATGATGCCCTGCTGGCAGCGCTGTACGTCTCCATCGGCCGCCTGCAGCAGCTTGAGGATGATGTTCTCCACGTCCTCGCCAACGTAACCCGCTTCCGTCAGAGTTGTGGCGTCCACAATGGCGAACGGAACGTCAAGAATCTTCGCCAGCGTCTGCGCCATCAGAGTCTTGCCGGTACCCGTAGGACCGATGAGCAGAATATTCGATTTCGCCAGCTCTATTTCCGAATTGCGCATCCGGTTCATGTGGATGCGTTTGGAATGGTTGTAAACCGCTACCGCAAGTTTACGTTTGGGTGCCTCCTGGCCAATCACATACTGGTCCAGAAAATCCTTAATCTCAAGCGGCCTTGGAATCTTGTTGGGGCTGGTGGTGGTGGGTTCCGGTTTGTCGTCGTCGAGAATCGAATTGCACACAGCGATGCATTCGTCGCAGATATAGGCTCGCGGATACTCGCTTGGCGAGGAGATCAGCTTCCCAACGACATCCTGGCTTTTGTGACAGAAGGAACAACGTAATGTGTCGTCGGATCCCGTTCGCTTCAATTCAATCTCCTTCCGGCTGATCTAATTATCACCCAGGGATGTACTGCAAGCAACAAAATGAAGACCGTATATCAATTCCGAAGGCAAAAAACAGGACTTCGCGGCATAAAACGGGTGACAGGCGACAAAATTCCGTTCAGCAATGAAACGGCCCACGCCATTACTTCTTCGCGCTGCGGCGCACTGCACCGGCCATGGCCAGATCTTTTGCCGCTTCCTGATCCCGGCCCATCGCCTTCAGCAGCGAGGCATGCGCCTCCAGCGCTTCGGCAAACTGTGGACTGGTGACGCCAAGCGTAATCTCGCGAATCTTCGCCGTCAGCTTCAATCGCGCATCGGCCGCCGCGTACTTTCCAAGCTGTTGATACACAAGGGCCAGACTGTAGAGCGCATCGGCCAATTCGGCATTCTCCATGCCGCCCGCCGCTTCCCGCGAATCGGCGCACTGCTTCAGCATCCCTTCCGCGTCCTCGTATTTCTTTAAACTACGGTAAGCATCGCCCGCCATGCAAAGGGCCGACGCCGTCTTGAGGCTTTGTTTGCCAAGGTTCTTATCGAAAACAGCGCGGCTCCTGAGAATGACAGGCAGTGCGGCTTCGTAATGACCTTCGGCCATCATCACCGTGGCCAGATTGTAGTTCACGTTGCCGACATCCAGACTCTCGGCACCGTAGGCCTTCTCCATGATCACGATGGCCTTCCCGAACGCCTTTTCCGCGTCGGCATACTTCTTCTCTTCCTTGAACAGCAGGCCAAGGGCGTTGATGGTGGCGCCCCGGCGGGGATCGCCGGCTTCGAAACGGTCTGCTTCCTGAACTGCCATCTGGAAGAGCTGTTCGGCTTTGGGGAAATTGTTCGCGTTTACGGCGGCAACAGCGGACGACATAGCCGTGCGCCAGTCCGATTCAAGCTTAATATCGGCGGCAATGATAAGAGGCGCAGGCATGAGCGCGCACACAGCAACGCGCAGGTAGCGCGCAAGTTTCGGTGCAACGCGGGGCCGTGACAACTCTATTTCAAAGCTGAAACTGTAAGACACTTGAAACTCAGGATACCGGATAGATTAATTTCCCGCCGGAATCGCTTCGGGCGCGGTGTGTTTCGCCTGCCGTTTATTTCCTGGCCAGGTGGGCACGCACCTGCGCGGCGAGTTTCTCCTTTTGTTTCGCTTCGGCATCTCTGCCCAACTGATGCAGGAGAACCGCGTGAGCTTCCAGCGTCTCCGCAAATTCGGGACTCAGCATGCCAAGCGCCTGTTCACGAATACTGGCGGCAAACCTGAAATAGCGGTCGGCTGACTGTGTCTTACCCAGATACTGGTAGACCAAAGCCAGACTGTTGGCGGCAGCGCCGAAATCCGCTGTTGCAATGCCGGAATCTTCCTCCCGCATGTGCGCGCACCGGGTCAGGGGGTCCTCCGCACTGCTATACCGCTTCAGAAGTCGAAAGGTGTCGCCCTGCATACAGTAGGCCGTCGCGAGTTTCTGATCGTGAAGCCCAAGTGTTTGCTCAAGAATGGGCAGCAGCGTCTGCAAAGATTGCGATGCCTGCTCGTACTTGCCTTCGTCCACCAGCACCTGCGCCAGATCGAAGTGTGCTTCGGCATACTCCCGACTCTGGCTGCCGGGACCCGCGGCGAAGACACTGGTGGCGTGCTGCAGGTTTGCCTCAGCTTCCGACAGTTTCTTCTCAAGACGCATGGTGGCACCGAGAGACTGCAGTGAGAAGGCCACTCGTACGTCTTCTTTTCCAAACAGTTCGGCCTGGTGAAGCGCTTTCCCGTACAGCGCCTCAGCTCTCGCATAGTCTTTGGCGGCGGAGGCGCGCTGTGCGAGCGCGCAGGTCTCCTTCCAGTCGTCATCCACACCGGCAAGAAGCGGGAGCGCGAACAAAAGTGCGCCAATCAGCGGGAATGTTCGAAAAGTCGGCAAGGGTCGGCTTGTAGCTCAGCCACCAGAATAATACGATAGGCCAGTGGCTGGTCCCCCGGATGGTCCACGGTGCCGGCCCTCCTATCATGGTTGTAGCGCCATGAGCAAAGGTCAATCCGTTGGAATAGTGGTCTTCGGGCACGGGTCAAGCGTGGCTTCCGCGAACGATGCCGTGCGTCTGGTGGCGGAATCGGCGGCAATCCGGGGCGGATGGAAGCTCTACGAAACCGCGTTCCTCGAATGCACCCCCCGGCTGGAAGATGCCGTGAAAAAACTAGCGGAGTCCGGAGCGGAAGAGATACTGGTACTTCCTTATTTCCTGACGCTTGGGATCCATTTACAGCGTGATCTGCCGAAGATCGTGGCGGATCTGGAACAGCGCTTTGGCCTGACCATCAGGGTCGCACCGCCACTCGATGGCCATCCGGAGCTTGGCAGAATGCTGGTGGACCGGGCGGTCTCGGCAGCAGGAGCAACCGAGTGAAGGCCCGCCTCCTCGGCCACCGTGAACTCGCCCCCGGTACCCGTCATTTCGACTTTGAAGCCCTCGATTGGGACGGCGTCTTCCTCCCCGGGCAGTTCCTTTCCCTGACCGCGAACCTGCCCGCCGGACCCATCACCCGCGCCTATTCCATCGCCACCCCGCCATCGGGACGCACCTTTGGACTCTGCGCCAATCTGGTCCCTGAAGGCCAGTTTTCCCCCTGGCTCTTCACCCGCGAAATCGGCGATGAAATCGAGTTTAAGGGCCCGATTGGGACATTCACCCCGCGCCCCACCGGTTCCGACTCCATTCTGGTCGCCACCGGCACCGGAATCGCCCCCTTCCGGTCGTTTCTGGGTGCCGATGCGTTGACCGGCAACTGCACCCTGATCTTCGGCACCCGCCATGCTGACGGCCTCCTCTACCATTCCGAATGGCTTGAACTCGCGACAAACCGCCCCGGTTTCCTCTACGAGCCCACTCTCACCCGACCCGGCCCCGATTGGCATTTTGCCACCGGTCGCGTGCAACCGCACGTCATGCAGGCCCTGGGCGACCGGCGCGATATCGACGTCTATATCTGCGGTCTGCGCGAGATGGTGGACGACCTCCGGGCCCAACTGAAAGCCGCCGGCGTTGACCGCAAGCGGGTCATTTACGAGAAATACGACTGACCGGGTTAACATAATTAGAGATGGCAAACCTTGGTGAAGTAATCGGCGCGGCTTCCGCGGTCGTAAAGGGAATGGGCGTCACGCTGAAGGAGATGATGTCTCCAACGGTGACGGAGAATTATCCGGACGAGCCCGCCAAGCTACAGGAACGTTATCGCGGTGCGCACGAACTCCAGCGCGATGAAAATGGCATGGAGAAGTGCGTGGCCTGTTTCCTGTGCGCCGCAGCCTGTCCCTCCAACTGCATTTATATTGAAGCCGCCGAAAATACCGATCAGCTCCGCATCAGCGGCGGCGAGCGGTACGCGAAGGTTTACAACATCGATTACAACCGCTGCATCTTCTGCGGCTATTGCGTGGAAGCCTGCCCGACAGATGCCATCACGCACGGGCATGGCTTTGAAATCGCCAGCTACAACACTTCCACACTGATTTATCGGAAGGAAGACATGCTGGTGAAGATTCCGGAAGGCGCGAAGCCTCCGGTGATCGCGGAACACGCTGAAGCTTCCGCCCACTAAGCGGCATCAGAGGAATGACCCCGGCGCGATGCCGGAACCACTATGTTCGCTGTCATCCGGGAACAAATAGATACCATATTTCGCGAAGACCCGGCCGCCAAGAGCGTTCTGGAAATCATTCTGTGCTATCCCGGCTTTCATGCCGCGCTGCTGCATCGCGCGGCGCACAAGCTCTACAAGGCGCATGTACCGCTGCTGCCGCGCGTGATCTCACAGGTCTCGCGCTTTTTTACCGGCATTGAGATCCATCCAGGGGCCACCATCGGACGCCGTTTTTTCATTGACCACGGCATGGGCGTGGTGATCGGCGAAACTGCCGAAATTGGCGACGACGTGCTGATCTACCAGGGCGTGACGCTGGGCGGTACAGGCAACGAGCGAGGCAAGCGCCATCCTACGCTCGGAAACAACGTAGTTGTCGGCACAGGCGCGAAGGTGCTGGGCGGCATCCATATTGGGAACAATGCACGAATCGGTGCCGGCGCGGTGGTCGTGCATCCGGTGCCCGATAACTCAACCGTGGTGGGAATCCCGGGCCGTGTGGTGCGGTATCACGTGCCACATGAAGGCGTGCTGGACCACGGTCTCATGCCGGACCCCGAAGGCCAGGAAATCGAGGAACTCAAACAGCGCGTAACGGATTTGGAAGGGCTTGTGAAACAGTTGATTGCCGGACAGGCCATTTCGTCTGCCACCGGGAACCAGGGTACAGAACCGGGCCCCGAAAGCAAGTAATACCCACCGAGGGATAAGAGATGCTGTGAAGTGCCCAGCAGCGAGTTCGGAGAAGGCCGCGCTTACCGACACGTCGCGAGCCTTAGACCGCCGGAATGTCGCTCCTGGTGAAGTCGTCCCCGACAAATAGCAACGGTTGCCCCGCGATGCTGGCCACTGCATACGACATGCAATCCCCAAAACTGAGAGCGGCGGCATGTCGCCCCCGGCCGAAACGGAGAAAGGCTCCGGTCGCCGCCCAGGCGTGATCATCGTCGAACGGAACTACCGTCGCGCGTGCCTGCCGCAGCAGGACCTGGATGACGGGACGCGCGTCCTGACGCAGGCGCGACGAGAGAACCATTGCGGCCTCCACCACACTCGGTGCTCCAACCAGCACTTCCTGTGCCTGGTCGATCAGAACGGCGAGCCGCTCATGGCCGGGTTCTTTCAGCACTAAGGCCACGATTGCCGAGGTATCGAGAACCATTTACGAATTCGCGCCCCTTTTTCCCATCGCGGGAGTTAAAACCCGTCCGGGCCGTAGCCCAAAATCAGATCTTCCTCTTCTCGTGTAAGGGTTGTACCCAGAACGTCGGCCGGGACCAGAGGCCACACCTGCTGTTCCAGGAACTGGCTCAGGGGCTGTCGGCGAGAAGCACCGAGCAGACGTTCCCTGCGTTCGGCAAGGGACCGGCGAACGGCCTCAGTCTTCGTTTCGTGCGCGAGCAGCGCCACCTCGTTGGCAAGGTTGACGACTTCTTCGTTCTTGAGGTTCAGACCCATGGCTCAATTCTACCATGAATTCCGTAAATATACCTTTCACGAGGGTATTGATTTGCGGCTCGGCCCGGGAGGGCGCAGATTGGGTATTGACCGCCCTGAGCTTCGGGCCACCTTTATCCACCACAAGCTTGTAGCCGGGAAAACTCCGCGTTTCAGTGTGTGTTACCAGGTGGAAGCGTTCCGCGAGCAGGTTCCGGAACATGATTCATCAACGCACAAGCCACGAATCATGATCAAATTCTACGCCGTCTCGCTCACGGTGGGGCCCGGAGGGCTGAGCATAAGGTTCATGCGTCTCCGGCGCAGGTGCCGGTATGGGCCTCTCGGATGACAGGAAACTCCGGGGTGCGGTCAACATCCAAAGACTTACGCGACTGTAACTCGCCGTCGCACCCCCCAGGCGTATGATGAGGTTGAGTGGTTCAATTGGGGTCCCCGTCGTGGAATCTTCACGCGGATCGGCGTCATCCAAACGATTGAAAGGCAGTGAATGACTAATTCCGTTCTTGTACCCATGGTTGTGGAGCAGACCTCGCGAGGCGAACGCGCCTACGATATCTACTCTCGTCTGCTCAAGGAAAACATTATCTTCCTGGGCACGCCTATCGACGACAATGTCGCCAACCTGATCATCGCGCAGTTGCTTTTCCTCGAAGCTGAAGATCCGGAGCGCGACATTTCGATTTACATCAATTCGCCCGGCGGTTCCATTACCGCGGGCCTGGCGATTCTGGACACGATGGCTTTCGTGCGCCCGAATATCGTCACCATCTGCGTGGGACAGGCCGCGTCCATGGGGGCCGTGCTGCTGGCAGCCGGAACCAAGGGCAAGCGGTTCAGCCTGCCGAATTCGCGCATCATGATCCACCAGCCCTCCATGCAGGGTCTGGCCGGTCAGGCGGCGGATATCGACATCTACGCGAAGGAAATCCTGCGCATGCGCGAGATTCTGAATAAGATTCTGGCGGATGCCAGCAACCAGACACTGGAGCGCGTTGCCCGGGATGTGGATCGCGATTACATCATGAGTTCGGAGCAGGCCGTGGATTACGGGATCATCGATCGCGTGATTTCGAGCCGCGAACTGGCGCCTGCGCCGGTTTCGAAGCCGTAGGGAACTGAAGAGCGTTGCATAGAAAAGCCCGGATGGCTGCCTCGCGAGGGGCAGCCATCCGGGCTTTTTGTTTTTGCGGGGTTATTTGTCTTTGGTGCCGGAGAAGGTACCGGAGACACCGGCCACCGCGATATCGCCCTTGACAGACGCTCCCGCAGCATCGAGAGTGCCGTTGTACGTGAGGTCATAAAGCTGTTCGCGCGTGACCTGATTCTGAAGGGTCAGCTTTTCGCCCGCGACGACGCCGGTGGTGGGGCTGTCGCCCAGACCCGCGTAATTACAATTGCCCGAGAGTTTATCGCCATCGCGCTTCAGAGCGCACTTCATGTTGATGATGTTGCCCACCACTTCGCCGTTGATGGTCCAGTTGCCTGCGACGTCGGGTCCGGCGGCCGGTTTGGGGTCAGCCGGCTTCGAAGTCTCGTCTTTTTTGGCGGAGAAAGTGCCTGTGACGCCTGCTACGGCGATGTCGCCCTGCATGGTGGTACCCGCCGCATCCAGCTTTCCGGTATAAGTCAGATCGTAAGACTGAACCGAATGACCGAAGGAAACACTGTCTCCGGTCACAGCTCCTGTGGTCTGGATGGAGCCGGCGTCGCCTGAACAGGTCCCTGCGATATTGGTGCCCGTCTGTTTGAAGTTACACTTCATGTTTACGGGGTTCCCGACAACATCGCCGTTCAGAGTCCAACTGCCGGAAACATCCGCCGCAGCGAGGGGCAGAGCGAAGAGAGTGACCGCGAAAAGGGCCAGCGCCGTTGTTTTCATTTCTCGATTATATTTCATAAATTGCCGGGCGGAAGATCTCCATGTGTTTTGTGGGATCGGCCAGTTCGGTGAAGCCGAAGCGCCGGTAGAGTTCGTGGGCGTCGCGTGTGGCAAGGGCGAAGCGGCGGAGGCCCTGTAGATCGGGGTGGGCACAGACGCATTCCATCATCCAGACGGCGAGACCGCGCCCGCGATACGCTTCGAGCACGTAGACATCGGCAAGATAGGCGTAGGTTGCGTGGTCCGTGATGACGCGGGCAAAGCCGATCTGCTCGGTACCGTCAAACAGGCCGAAGCAGAGGGAATTCCGGATGGAGCGTTCGACGGTCTCGATCGGGATGCCTTTGGCCCAATACGAAGTGGACAGGTACGCGTGGATGGCATCGAGATCAAAGCACGCAGGGTCCGAACTGACCGTGAAGGTGTCGCGTCTTTGCAGCATGGCTGACTGATCCGGCTAATGGAATTCGATCGAGTAGGGCATCATACGCATCATGCCGCCGCGCATCCAGATGCGGAGCCGGCTATCTTTCATAGCGGCACGCAGCGGTTCCAGACCGGCGCGACCCAGCATGGCATCCATGCCGTCACTGCCGCTCGCCTGCAGCAGGTAGTCGAGGAGCGAACGCTTCGACGGATACAACACCAGGCTGACGCGGTTGGAAGTGGGGATCTTCGCCAGTTGACGCGCCTTACCGATGGCGGCGTCGATACCGCCCATCTCATCCACCAGACCTTTATCCTTCGCCTGATTGCCGAGCCAGACGCGGCCCTGAGCTACAGCTTCGATATCGGCTACCGGCTTGTTCCGGGCTTTGGAGACTTTGGCGAGGAAGTCGTCATAGGTGGCGTCGATGCCTTCTTTGAGCTTGGCGCGGCCTTCCGGAGTGAGCGAGGCGTAGTCGGAATCGATCATCGCGAACTTGCCGCGGCTGACGGAATCCTTGGTGATGCCGAGTTTGTCGTAGAGGCCCTTCAGATTCGCCTTGCCGAAGACGACGCCGATGGAGCCCGTAATGGTACCCGGATACGCAATGATCGGGCTGCCGGTCATCGCCATGTAATAGCCGCCGGAAGCGGCTTCATCCGCCATGGAAATCACCAGCGGCTTCTTCGCCGCCAGTTTGTTCAGTGCTCGCCACATATCGCCCGACGCCACCACTTCCCCGCCCGGCGAGTTGATGCGGATGATAGCGGCCTTCACGGAAGTATCGTCGCCCACTTTTTCGATCATGCGATCGAAGGCACCGGATTGCAGGCCGTTGGTATCGCCATCTTCGCCGCGCGCGATGCTGCCTTCACCCACCACGAAGGCGATCTGATCCTGCGCGCCAAGGCCGGCAGAGGCATCGGTCACTTTGGCGTAATCGTGCTCGGTTACTTTCTTTAGTTCGGTCTGGTGCAGAGTGGTTTTCATTTCGCCGAAGACTTCGTCTTCGTAGCGGATGTCGTCGATCAGACCATTCGTTTTGGCATTTTTCGCGAGGAAGGGGCCATTGTCGATAATGGCGCGGATGGCTGCGGCGTCTTTGTTGCGGCCTTTGGCGATGGTGTCGACCAGGTCGCCGTAGAGGCCATCGACCAGACTGTTCATGACCTCTTTGGTCTCTGGGCTCATGGAAGAGCGGGTCCACTGATCGCCGTAGTCTTTGTACTTGCCTGCGTGTTCCACGTCCATCTGCACGCCGAGTTTGTCGAACGTGTTTTTGAAGTACATCATCTGGAAACCGATGCCTTTGAGATTCAGCAGATCGGTGGGCGGCATGTAGATCTTTGAGGCGGCGGTGGCCATGTAATAGTCGCGCAGGTTTGGCTGACGCAGCCAGGCGATGAGCGGCTTGCCGGACTTGCGGAACGTTTCGAGATCGGCATGGATTTCCTGCATGGTGGCCCAGCCGGCGCTGACGGCTTCGGGTTCGAAGATGACGGCTTTAACGCGGGAATCGGCGGCCGCGCGGCGAAGGATGCTCCAGACGTTTTCGACAGTCACGGAGGGCCTCTCGCCCAGGCCGGGAATGGAGAATTCGATGGGCGGCTTTTCGGGGACGTCGCCGGAAAGATGGAGGACGATAGTGGAGCCATCGGCAATGGTGGCCGGCTTCGAGCGCAGCGAGGCAATGGCGAAGAAGCCGATGACGCCGAACAGAATCACGATGATGACGCCCGTCAGACAACCCAGAAAAAATTTACCCATAAGTTTGTGGAAACGACTCTCTCAGTTCGACCGTAGCACAAAAGTGTGTCACGGGGCGTGTGTCGAATGCTACGCCAGCGCGGCGCGAATCGCTCTGCCGAGCGTTTCCAGACCGGCGTTCACGTCGGCAGGCAGATGCACGCGAAGTGCGCGACGCTTCCTTTCGGTGAGAACCCCGAAATCGCCGCGAGCCTGGGCGGACTTGACTATGCCAAAAGTGAAGTCCTGACCGGGAATCGCGAGATCGTTGGCATCGTCACAGGTGACCTGGAGAAAGACACCGGAATTCGGGCCACCCTTATAAGCCTGCCCGGTGGAATGCAGGAAGCGCGGGCCGAAGCCGAGGCAGGTGGCGACGTGCTTCGTATCGCGCACGGCGAGACGCATCTCGCTAAGCGTTTCCTCATGTTCGGGCGTCATCTGGATGTAGGCCAGCAGGGCGAAGTAGTCGCCCGCGCCAAGGCGCGAGAAGTGGGAACGGAGATAGTCGGCGGCGGTGGCACCGGTGAGGACCGCGGCGCTGGCGTCGTCGGTGAAGAACTTCAGCCCTTCGGCTTCGAAGACGGGGGTTTCGGCTGGCAGTTTGCCGGTAGCGGTAAATTCGTCAGTCAGTTTGCGGGTGCCGATCTTGCTGGCTTCCACGTCGGGCTGATCGAACGGGTTGATTTCGAGGACGGAACCGGCAACCGCGATGGCGACTTCCCAACGGAAGAATTCAGCGCCGAGATCGTATTTGTCATGAACCGTGATGCGGATCACGGGGTGGCCGTCGGCTTCGAGGGCCGCGATAGCGGTGTCGTGGGCGGGGTCCGGCATGGGAGAGTAGCGAATGTAGACGAAGACGCGATCCTTGCCGTAAACGGCTGGGGCAGCGACGGGTTCGCGGTCCACGGGGATCAGGGCACGGCCAAGCTTGCCGGTGGATTCGGCGATGAGTTGTTCCAGCCAGGCGCCAAGATCGTAGATGGCGTGCGAAGCGATCAGCGTGACTTTGTCGCGTCCCTGCTTCGCGAGTGTGCCGAGTGCGAGGCCGAGCGAAACGCCGGGATTACTGGCGGCGTCGGGTTCTTTGCAGGCCGCAACCATCTCCGCCGCGCGGGCGGTGAAACGCGGGATATCGAGGCCCATGACGGCACCGGGCACCAGCCCGAAATCCGAGAGCGCGGAGAATCTGCCGCCAATGGAAGGACGGCCGAAGCAGATCTTCGAGAAGCCGTCTTTTTCGGCGACCTTCTGCATATTGGAGCCGGGATCGGTAATAGCGATGAAGCGCTTGCCATCGCGACCGGAGGCTTCGAAGAAGTACTGCTTGAAGACGTTGGGTTCGAGGGTGCTGCCGGATTTGCTGGAGACGATGAAAAGGGTGGTGGGAGCTTTGGGGTCCGCCAGTTGTTCGACGGCTTTGACCTGCGCGGGGTCAGTGGAATCGAGGATGTGAAGCGCGGGGAAGCCCGGTTGATGACCAAAAGTGACCGAGAGAACTTCAGGGCACAGGCTGGAGCCCCCCATGCCGAGGAGGACGACGTTGCGATAACCGCCCGCGTGAATCTGCGCGCCGATTTCCCGGAAGCGATCGGCTTGCGTGGCCTGTTCTTCGACGATATCGATCCAGCCCATCCACTTGTCTTCGGAGGTGCCGTCACTGGCTGCGGTCCAGAGGCTTTTGTCGCGATTCCAGAAGCGGGCGACCTTGCGGTTGCTGGTCCAGTCGGAAGTGGCTGCGTCGAAGGCTGACGCCATGTCAGCCGGGAAGTTCTGCGTCATTCCCGTATTCTCTCATCGGGTCTTTCAGGTGGGGCAATAGCGGGTCGCGAGGGCCGGACTGGCACTGGCGGGCCGCGTCAACGGAGGTCTCAGCCAGGGGTACCTGGAAGGAATCATTTCAGACATCCATCAGTCCGGGGGTGCCCATCCCGGAGTTTCTGACCCAATCGGATCGGGCGAACAACCGGGCAACTGACGGCCCTCGGCGCTACGCTTCACAAGCCGGATCCGGCGGTGCCAGAAGGCGTTCCAGTATCCTTCGCCGCGCCGGATCACCCAGAGCAAATTCCGCACCAAACTTCAGCCCCACCAGATAGCGCATCTTGTCGCGGAGGCAGAACCGCACGGTCGCGTGGCCCATACGTCCGAATTCATCGCTCGAAACGAGGACTGGCGTATAGACATCGAGTTTGTCCCGAATCTCGATCTTCATGCCGGAAGACGAGAGGTCCAGACAACGCCCATTCATGCGACGCAATAAGCCAGCCTTATCCTGCCACATCATCGAGACGGCAAAACTGACAGAGTAGCGCTCTTCTCTCATGTTTCCGCCTATACGAAGTAGCTTGCCGCAGCTCGTTCAATCTCCAGGCGCGTCGCCGCGGGCCGCCGCCCTTCATACATCGCAATGGCACTCAGCGCATTGCAAAGATCGCGCGGAAAACATGGCCGCAGATCCGGGCTGTGCCGCAGGCAGATCTCCCGGCAGTAATCGCTGACGCCCGGTTCACAGTCGAGCCGAAACGCAGCAGCCGTCATCCGGAAGATGGCGTCGAACTCCTCGGCATCCACACCGGGAATCAGAATCTTATTCGGAATGCGGCGCAAAAACGCTTCGTCAGCCAGTTCGCTCGGTTCGAGATTGGTGGAGAAGACAACCATGAGTTCGAACGGTACGTCGAACTTACGCCCGCTGCCAAGCGAAAGAAAATCTATGCGGCGGTCCAGAGGGACGATCCACCGGTTCAGCAGATCGCGCGGAGACATCAGTTGGCGGCCGAAATCGTCGATCAGCAGAATCCCGTTATTGGCCTTCATCTGAAGGGGTGCCACATACGTGCCCGTGCTGTCGTCACGCTGGAGATCGAGCATGCTGGTCACCAGTTCGCCGCCCACGGAAAGAAAAGGCCGCTTACAGTAAACCCAGCGCTGGTCCAGATCCAGGCCGGCGGCGAGTCCGTCGAGAGGTATCTGCTCATGTACGGCGGGATCCCACACCGTCACTACCTGTCCATCCACCTCCACCGCGTAGGGGACCAGAACACCATCCTCGTAGACACGCGTCAGTCTTTCGGAAATAGTAGTTTTCCCGGTACCGCTCGGTCCATAGAGAAAGATGGACCGCTGCGAAACCAGCGCCGGGCCGATAGCGTCCAGCATCCGGTCGCTCATGACCACGTCAGAAAAGGCGCGGCGCAAACTGGCGCGACTGACATTCACCTGAGCCACCTGGGCGCGGACGGACGCCGTATAGTTCGCCAGCGAAACCGGTGCCGGCCCCGAATAGCGCAGCGTCACCGAACGTTCGGCGGAGAGGCGCCGCCCTGCCGGGCTGAGGGCGAACACGTAGTCGTCACCCTCCATTCGACGGACTTCAAAATACTGCTGGTCGAGGAGTTTGCGAAACAGGCTCTCGGCCATTTCGAGCGAGAGCTTCATGAGGTGGGAGAGCAGGTGGATGCTGCACGTGCCGCGCATGTATACGTGGCGCAGGACGATATCGACCAGCAGCTGCTCGTCAATGTCCATGTCGGCGGCCACCACGGGCGCAACCGGCCGCCAGCGAAGCCCCCGTCCCGGATTCGAGGCCGCCGGCCCGGGCATCACAGGCTCACTCCGGGGCCGTGTCCTCCGGCATGGGCGGCCGCCACCGGGCCGTGCATCCGCGCGCCGCGATCGCCGGTTTTGTGACCGTTCGTGTGCGGCGAGCCGTAGGTCTTCAGTTTGCGTATCAGCGTGCGGCGGGATATTCCGAGAATGTCGGCTGCTTTTTGTTGGTGCCCACCGGTCTGATCGAGGGCACGTAGGATCGTCTGCTCCTCGATTCGCTCGAGCGAATAGCCCGAGGTTGCGGCATGATCATGCTCAAAACCGAGCGGCAGATCCGCCGGCGTCAGCTCCGGCCCCTCAGCGAATACCACAGCCTTGTTCAGAACATTTCGGAGTTCGCGAATATTGCCGGGCCACGAATACTGACGGAGCAGTTCCAGTGTGTCAGCCCGCAGATTGCAACCGGAAGACTCCAGAAACATGTCGCAAAGCGGCCCAATGTCGTCAATGCGCTCACGCAACGACGGCACCCTCAGCTGAATGGCGTCCAGGCGGTGAAAGAGATCCATCCGGAACAGGCCTCGATGCACTGCATTTTCCAGACTTGCGTTGGTCGCGGCGACGATACGTGCGGTTGCCTGTATCTTGCGGGTTCCTCCCAGCCGGTAATAGGGTTGCCCGTCCAGCACTCGCAGCAGTTTCGGCTGCATGCGCATTTCGAGTTCGCCGATTTCATCCAGAAACAGGGTGCCTTCCGCAGCCGCTTCGAACATTCCCTGCTTCGTACTCTCCGCTCCGCTGAAGGCACCCTTTTCGTAGCCGAACAGTTCGCTCTCAATCAGGTTTTCAGGGAATGCGGCACAGTTCAGATCCACAAAGGGCTTGTCGGCACGAGGGGAATAATGGTGGATGGCTCGGGCCACCAGTTCCTTGCCGACGCCGCTTTCACCTGAGATTAGTACCGTGGAATCCGTGCGTGCGACCTTTTCGGCTTTTTCAAGCACCCGTCGCATCGTACCGGAGGCTACTACGGCCGTCATGCCGGCAAAATTCATGAGGCGAAGTTCGGGCCGCCTTTCTCGCAAGGTGAGCGGATGCGTCACTTCGTCACTTTCCACCCCGAATCGCTTCATGGTGTCCCTATGCCTTCCATAATCAGACGTAACTGATTGATTTGTCAATGCTAACGTCAGACAACGATGGATCCGACAGCGCTCTCGGCGCATAAGGAGGGTGCCATTTTGGCGCTGTGCGGCGCAAACGCGCGCCCGGCACCGAGGAGCTGAAATTGCAATTTCTCGGGTTCGTTATGACCGTCCGTCAGTGTAGTACATACCACCAGAGATATATCTCCACTGTGCCTTTTGTATGACTTATAAGAGGTTGGCGTATCGTGTTAAACTGGGGCAACTCGCTATTTGAGGCTGTTTTTTGGGCAACACATTGATCCAGAGGTGGCATGCCGGTACGGGCTAAAGCTTATATCGCCCTGATTCTCGGGTCCGGAATCTTCGGGCTGCTCCAGCAGTTGCTACACTTCGCTCCGGTGAATCCGCTATGGTTCTGGGGCTATTTCCTGGTCACCATCGTGACCTCCGGAATGAAGGTTAAGCTGCCCATGGTGACGGTCACGCTCTCCGTCAACTTCGTCTTCATTCTGGTTGGCATTGCGGAGTTCGGGCTCCCGGAATCTCTGGCCCTGGCTGCGGCCGGCACAATTGTCCAGTGCGTCTGGCAGGCAAAGGTTCGTCCGAAGCCGATCCAGATCGCTTTCAGTACGTGCTCCATCTGTCTTGCGGTCTTCGCATCGCACGCGGTTTTCCACGGTGCGCTCAACGGTATTCTTGGCAACTACAACGTTGTGCTGCTGGGCCTGACCGCGATGGTGTACTTCATCGTGAACACGGTGCTGATCGCGGGCGTGGTGGGTCTCACGGAAAGAAAGTCGATCTACCGCACATGGTACGAAACGTTCTTCTGGGCCATGCAATACCATTTGGGCGCGGCCGCCATAGCATGGCAAATCGTGGTGCTCAGCGAACTGAACAGGCAAACGGGTGGCATCTGGCAGGCACCGGCCGTGCTGCTTATGCTCGTCTATTTCGTTTACCGGCAGTACAAGATCCATCTGGATCGTCTGGAGAACGACAAGGTCCACGTGGAAGAGATCGCCGGCCTGCACCTGCGAACCATTGAAGCTCTGGCGCTCGCTATTGAAGCCAAAGATGCCACCACTCATGATCACCTGCAGCGCGTCAGAATATACGCCACGGAAATCGGCCGTGAAATCCAAATGAGTCCGCCGGAACTGGACGCCCTCCAGGCCGCCGCTCTGTTACACGATATCGGCAAGCTGGCGGTCCCGGAGCATATCATTTCCAAGCCCGGAAAACTGACCCCGGAAGAATTCGAAAAGATGAAGATTCACCCGCTGGTGGGCGCGGAGATTCTGGAAGAAGTGAAGTTCCCGTATCCTGTGGTTCCCATCGTGCGCGCACACCACGAAAAGTGGGACGGCACAGGTTACCCCTTTGGACTGGCGGGAAGCGAAATCCCCATCGGCGCGCGAATTCTCTCCGCGGTGGATTGTCTGGACGCGCTGGCATCCGACCGTCAGTATCGCCGGGCGCTGCCCCTCGATGAAGCCATGAAGATCGTGGTGAGCGAATCGGGCAAGGCTTTCGATCCCGTCGTTGTAGATATCCTGAAGCGCCGCTACGTCGAACTCGAACGCATGGCCGTCAGTTCCGGCGGCGAAAAGAGCATGAAACTTTCGATGGACGTGAAGATCGAGCGCGGCCTGGCGCCCGCTACTGGTTTTGCAAGCTCCTCGGAAAACGACGTCGTCCCGGCAATGGCCGGAATGGCTGCGGCAGATCCCATGGCCAGCATCGCCGCCGCTACGCAGGAGGCCCAGATGCTCTACGAACTGACACAGGATCTTGGACACGCTCTCAGTCTGCAGGAAGCCCTGGCCTTCGTGGGCGTTCGACTCAAGCGGTTGATTCCCTATGAAACGCTGGCCATTTACATTCGACGGGATGACAAACTGACTCCCGAATACGTCTGCGGTGAAAACCTGCGTCTGTTCAATTCGCTGGAGATTCCCGTGGGACAGGGCCTTTCCGGCTGGGTTGCGGAGAACAACAAGTCAATCCTTAACGGCAACCCCTCGGTGGAAGCCGGCTATCTGAATGACCCGACGAAGTACAGTACGCTCCGTTCCGCGCTGGCCGTGCCGCTTGATGGCGTGAATGGCGTGCTGGGCGTGCTGGCCCTCTATCGTGGCGAGCGCGATGCGTTCAGTAAAGAGAATCTGCGCATCCTCCAGGCCATCAGTTCTAAAGTGGCCCTTTGCATTGAAAATGCGCTCAGCCAGCGCATGCTCGAAACCTCCATCACCACCGATTACCTGACCAACCTGCCCAACGCGCGTTCGCTCTTCCTGTCGCTTGATCACGAGGTTTCACGCGCCGCTCGCAACGGCACGCCGCTGGCGGTCGTAGTAGCGGATCTGGACGGCTTTAAACAGGTGAACGACCGTTTCGGCCATCTGGTGGGAAATTCGGTTCTGCGCATTGTGGCCGACGGGCTGCGTGAGCACTGTGGACCGGCGGACTATGTCGCACGCCTCGGCGGTGATGAATTCGTGATGCTGATTGCCACCTCCGACGAGGAAGAACTCGACAGGAAGATCGCTCAGATGCGCGAAGCCGCGCGGGTGGCTGGCACCTCGACTCCGGAACCGAGCTCGCTGTCGATCAGCGTAGGGATAGCCAACTTCCCGGAAGATGGCACGGACGCGGAACAGTTACTCGCCGAAGCCGACCGCCGCATGTATAAAGGAAAGCGGCTCAGGAAGAAGGAACGCGCGGCTGTGATTGCGACGATGCCAGTGCCGGAAGTCGCGGCGTAAGGCCGGAGACTTACTCCAGACTCCAGTCTTCCAGGCGCAAGCCTGCGATCCGCGAGAATTCCTTCGTGTTGTTCGTGGCCAGCGCCGCGCCTCTGCTCATTGCCGTTCCCGCGATGAGCAAATCCATAGGACCGATTCGTTGACCCTGCCGCTCCAGTTCCACACGAATACGGGCTGCTTCCCGCGCCGCGTCGCGATCAAATGGCATCTCCCGCAGTCCTTCGAGGAAGCCAGTCAGGATCTTCCGCCGCTGCTGGCTTTCGATCTTCAGCGTGCCGTACTCCAGTTCATAAGCCACGACGCTGGGAATCGCGATCAGTTCCGGACTCGCGGCTCTGAATCTGGAAGCAGCCGGTTCCCGCCCCTTCAGACAATGAATGATTGTGTTGCTGTCCAGCAGCGTCATTCGGGATCTTCCCGCGACGCATCCGGCCCATAACCGGCGCGGATGGTTTCGAGTTCAGGGAAATCGGCGAAACTTCCGATGGCGCTGAGTACGCCGGGAGGCCAAGTGGACTCCACCTTTTCCGAGACCTGCCGTGCGATCCAGCGGCCGACAGAATCCCCCTCTGCTTCCGCCGCGCGACGCGCGCGCGCCTCAATCTCGTCGGAGAGGTAAATCGTCACCTGCGCCATGGATACATTATACAGTATACGATATAATGCAAATCCACTGCCCGTTTTTGCCTCACCTCATGGCAAAGATCCTAACACGGACTATTTCTGTCCGCGATCATCTGATACAATCGAATTGCAACTGAGTTGCTGCTATGTTCCAGACATTCGTGATCACATTGCGAGAGGGTGTCGAGGCCGCGCTGGTCATCGCCATCGCCATCGCCTACGTGAAGCGAATCGGCAGGCTGGACCTGCTGCCGGCAGTCTACCGGGGCCTCTTAAGTGCTGTGATTGCCAGCTTTGTGGCAGCCTGGGGCTTCGCCAGGATCGACCTGAACGTGGACGCGTATGAGGGCTGGGTGCTGCTGGTCAGCGCCGCTTTTGTCCTCTCTATGGTCATCTGGATGAACCGCCACGGCGCGCACATTAAAAGTGAAATTGAAACTGGGTTGCAAAAAGGTACATCGGGCGGGGCCGGTGCTTTGGGGGTTTTCGCCTTCGTTTTTCTGATGATCTTCCGGGAGGGCGTGGAGACGGTTTTGCTGCTCGCCGCGCTTCGATTGGACACGTCCGGCATTCTGGAAGGATTGGGTGCCGCCGCCGGAATCGGCCTCGCCGTCCTGTTCGGCGTCAGTTTTGTACGAGGCACCATTCGCGTCAATCTGCGGCAGTTCTTCCGCATGACGACCGTCATCCTGATGGTGGTGGTCGCGCAACTTGGCATCACCGGTCTGCACGAACTTTCTGAAAGCCAGATTCTGCCCAGCAGCAGCGGCGAGATGGCAGTCATCGGACCGATCGTGAAAAACGATGTCTTCTTTTTCATCACCATCCTGGCGATGGTGGCGGCCATGGTGCTGCTGGAATGGCGGGGCCGCAGCTTACCCAGGACCGACGGACTGCAGGGTGCGGCCCGGCGCAAGGTTCTCTGGACCGCCCGCCGTGAGCGCTTGTGGATGATCGCGGCGTGTACCGCGTCCTCACTCTTTATCGTGCTGATCACGGCAGAATTTATTTATGCGCGGCAACTGACGGAACTCTCGACGGCGAAGCCGGTGGTTTTTGAAAATGCGGCGGTGCGCATCCCGGTGAGTTCCGTGAACGACGGCAATCTGCATCGTTTCGTGATTGCAGATCAGGGCGTGGATGTTCGGTTCATCGTGATTGCGAAACCCGACCGCAGTCTTGCTGTGGCCTATGACGCCTGCGCGATTTGCGGCGCGAAAGGCTACTACCAGAAGGGCCACGAAGTCATCTGCCGCAACTGCGCTTCCAATATCGTAATTTCGAGCATAGGAACAGGCGGCGGTTGCAATCCGATCCCCCTCAAATCGCATATTGAAGGCGCAACGCTGGTGATTGACGAAGCGGCGTTTGAGCCCGGCGTCGCAAAGGTATTCCGCAATGGCTAACGCTTCAGGAAGACAGGCGGCCCCACGATGATTGTCCGCTTCGTTCGCGATTCCATTCGACGCTCGCCCCGGCGCAAGGCGCTCATCATCACCGCCATCGCGCTCGGCACCGCGGTTGCCACGGCGATGCTTGGCGTCATGCTGTCCATCGGCGACAAGATCAATCTGGAATTGCGCGCCGCGGGCGCGAATATTGTGGTCACCCCGCAGGCCGCCGCGCTGACTGGCGGCGCGGGAGGTGTCACTACCGCGGTCTCCGGCCCGTCCAGCGACATCCAGGAAGCTCTGGTGCCCAACGTGAAGAAAATCTTCTGGGCGCTGAATATCACCGGCTATGCGCCTTCGCTGCTGGCGCATGATGGCCCGCTCACGCTCGAAGGCGTCTCGTTCGCAGCCGACGCCCCGGGCATCCGGTCGGTTAATCTCTCATGGCAGTTGAAGCAGGGCCGCTGGGCAGAGGCTCCCGGTGATTGTATGATCGGTGCCGGCCTCGCGCGGCGTAACAACTGGGCCACCGGTCGCGATATCAACGTCCTTGGCGAAGCCTGCCATATTGCTGGTGTCGTTTCCTCCGGCGACGAAGCGGACGACCGCGTGCTCCTCCCGCTGGCCCGCCTGCAGCAACTGCTGCATAAGCCCGGCGTAGTCGATCGCATCGACGTGGCCGCTCTCACCAAACCGGAAGACGACTTTGCGCGCAAAGATCCGAAAACCATGACGGCGAAGGAATTTGAGCGCTGGGACTGCACGAACTACGTCACCTCCATCGCGCATCAGATTCAGGAAGCGATCCCCGGCACTGACGCGCGCCCGGTTCGGCGCGTGGCGGATTCCGAGGGTAAAATTCTGGACAAGATCAGCGGTCTGATGGCGCTCATCACGCTGGCCGCGCTGCTTTCCGCCGGGCTTACGGTGTGGAGCCTGACTGCAACCACCATGATGGAGCGGCGCGGCGAGATAGCGATCATGCAGGCCATTGGCGGCGCGCGCTGGCTGGTGGCGACCATTCTCGGTTCTGAGATTGCGCTGATCGGATTGGCGGGTGGAATCATCGGTGCGTTTGGGGGCGTGTGGCTGGCGCACCTTGTGGGCGAGTCCGTGTTTCACGACACCATCGAGATCTCCTGGATCCTGCCATTTCTCATCATGCTGGCGGCGATGCTGGTAGCGCTGGCAGGTGCCGCGCAGCCGCTGCGGCGCGCGCTCCGCCTGGAACCTGCCGTCATTCTGCGGGAGGGCATCTAAGTCCGCATGCCAGCGCGTTTTTTCATTCGCTTCAGCCTGAGCGCGCTGCGTTACCGCAAACAGAGACTGCTCCTGGCGTTCGGCGCGCTAACCGTAGCGGCCGCGCTTGCCACTGTCATGTTTGGCATCTATGCCACCGTCACGAAACGAATTCGCGACGAGTTTCAAAGTTATGGCGCGAACCTGGTTGCGGTTGCCGTCAACGGCGGCACTGTGCCGCTCGCGATTGTGGACGCGGCCAAACAAGCAGGCGCGCGCGCCACTCCGTTGCTGGTCACCAGCGGCCATGTTGGAGGCCGCGCCATCCCTGTGGCGGGTCTGCTGACTGGCTACCCCTACTGGCATGTGCAGGGCGATAGTGCTATTGCGCCCGGCAAATGCCTCGCCGGCGAAGCCCTCGCGACGCAGTTCGATCTAAAGCTCAACGCCACTGTGGCACTGGAAGGCCAGCCCTGCATGCTTTCCGGCATTCTCTCCACCGGCGGCGCGGAAGATGGCGAACTTATCGTCCCGTTTGCCGCCGCCGCTGCTTTGTCCGGCATCCATGAAGCAGCCAGTGTGATTGAAATTCAGGCTCCGGGAGACCAACTGGAAGCGATTCGCGCGTCACTTGCCGGGCAGTTTCCCGCAGCTGACTTGCGAACCGTGCGCGCCGTCGCAGGCACGGAATCCAACGTGATTGTGAAAATGCGCGCGGCGCTGCTGCTGCTCACTCTGCTGATCCTGGTCATCACTACCCTGTGCGTGACCAGCAACTTCAGCGAAATGGTCATCGACCGCGCGAAAGAGATCGGCATCATGAAAGCGCTGGGCGGCGCGGAACAACGCATCGCGGCTTTCTTTCTTTCGGAATCGGCAACGCTGGCGATTCTCGCCACCGTGATCGGCTATCTCTGCGGAGTCCTTGCAGCAGCCGGCATTGGACGCGAAATCTTCGGCGGTGTCTTCCGCCTGCAACTCGACTGGCAGGTGCTGGCGGGCGTGGGCGGCGTGATGCTGCTGGTTTCCACCGTCGCCACGGCCATTGCCACCGCGCGCATCTGGAATATCCAGCCGGCGGTTATCCTGAGGGGTGAGTAACGCATGAGTATTCTGATCGAGTTGATTGGCGTGAGTAAGACCTACGGCGAAGGCACGGCTGCCGTGCGCGCGGTGGATAACGTCAACTTTACCGCCCACAGCGGCGAATGGATCGCCATCATGGGGCCTTCCGGTTCCGGCAAGACCACGCTGCTCAATCTCATCGGCTGTCTGGATCAGGCCACCAGTGGGCAGTTGCTGATCGGCGGCACCGATACGTCGAAGCTCACTCGCAGCGAACTCGTCCGGTTCCGCAGCGAAACGGTTGGTTTCATCTTCCAGCAGTTCCATCTGGTGCCGCATCTCACCGCGCTGGAAAACGTGATGCTCGCGCAGTTCTTCCACAGCATGACCGACGAAAAGGAAGCTCTTGAAGCCCTCCGCCAGGTGGACCTGGCAGACCGCGCCACGCACCTCCCTTCGCAGCTTTCCGGCGGTGAGCAGCAGCGCGTCGCCATAGCCCGTGCGCTGGTCAACGATCCGAAAATCATTCTGGCCGACGAGCCCACCGGCAACCTGGACGCCGAAAACCAGCGCGTAGTGTTCGACCTTTTGAGCCGCCTGCATGGCGAAGGCCGCACTATCGTCATGGTGACGCACGACGAAAACGCCGGTAAGCTGGCCGATCGTCGCGTGCATCTGGAACACGGCCGCATCAAGGAACTGCTGGTCTTCTCCGCCGAAGAGAATCAGGATTTCGACGAAGTTCTGGAGCATCTCTGGACGCGCGGCGAACCGGGTGGCCATGTAGAGTCCCACAGCTTCACCGCAGTGCAATGGCGCAAGCTGCTGAACACCATGGCGGGGATTGGGCTGGTGACCGTAACCAACGGCGAAGGACTGTTCACCGCGAAGGGCGAGGCCCGGGCGCGCGACGTGATTCGCCGCCATCGTCTGGCCGAACGTTTGTTCCGAGACGTGCTGGGAATTCACGATGAAGCCGAGATTGAGGCCAGCGCCTGCAAGTTCGAACATATTCTCAGCCCGGAAGTGACCGACCGCATGTGTTCCCTGCTCGGCCACCCGGACGCCTGCCCGCACGGCAGCCTGATCCCGCGCGGCCCGTGCTGCGGGGAAAAGCGGGTGCTCGATTCCGCCGAAGCGCAAAGCATCCTTTCCGGCATCAAAGGCATCTGATAGTCTCAGAAATTAACCTCATGCATAACGTCGTCATCATCGGTTCCGGTTGCGCCGGAAATACCGCGGCAGTTTACACTGCGCGCGCCGGCCTGAAGCCTCTTGTCATTAAGGGTCTGGAAGTGGGCGGCCAGCTCTCTCTGACCACGGAAGTGGAGAATTTCCCCGGCTTCCCGGAGGGCATCAACGGCCCGGATCTGGTGGAAAACATCAAGAAGCAGGCCGAGCGTTTCGGGGCCGTCTACCAGGAAGGCGAAGTGACGGAAGCGGATCTTTCAAAGCGTCCTTTCCGTCTGAAGATCGATAACGAGTGGATCGAAACCCGCACCCTGATTGTGGCTTCCGGCGCGAAAGCGCGCTGGCTGGATCTGCCTTCCGAACAGAAGCTCATCGGCCACGGCGTCAGTTCCTGCGCCACCTGCGACGGCTTCTTCTATCGCGACAAACAGATCATGGTGGTGGGCGGCGGCGATTCCGCCATGGAAGAGGCCAACTTTCTCACACGCTTCGGCCGCAACGTGGCGCTGGTGCATCGGCGGGATACGTTTCGCGCTTCGAAGATCATGCTGGACCGCGCGAAGGCCAACCCGAAGATCGAGTTCATTATGAACACGGCGATCGAAGAGGTTTTCGATCTGGAGCAGAACATCGTCACCAGTGTGCGGCTGATCAATCTGGTCACCGGCGAAACGCAGATGCGCGATGTGGACGGCCTGTTCATCGCGATTGGGCATATCCCGAATACACAGGTTTTCAAAGGCCAGCTGGCTCTGGATCCCGATGGCTACCTGCTCTCCACGGGCGGCGCGCGTACCAGCGTTCCCGGCGTTTTCCATGCGGGCGACGTGCAGGATCGCGTTTACCGCCAGGCCATTACGGCTGCGGGTGCGGGTTGCATGGCGGCGATTGAAGTGGAGCGTTTACTCGAAGCGGAAGGACACTAAAAAGACATGATTGAACGCCTCTCACCTCCCGGCATTCCGGCCCCGCGCGGTCCGTACTCACCGGCTGTTCGCGCCGGCGATTTCATTTTTGTGTCAGGCCAGGTGCCGGTGGATCCCGCCACGAATCAGATGTCGAACGGCGACATTCAGCATGAGACGCGGATGACGCTGAATAACCTGAAGCTCGTGCTGGAAGGCGCGGGTGCCACGCTGGCGGATGTAGTGCGGGTCGGCGTGTATCTGAAGAATGGCGCGGACTTTCCCGCGATGAACGAGGTCTACTCGGAATACTTTGGCGACGCCAAACCGGCGCGGTCCACTATTGTGTGCGGCTTCTTCGCAGATATCAAAGTGGAAATCGACTGCGTGGCTTATAAGCCGAAGTCGGCGTAGCGTCTGCGCGGGCCGGAACATCGCCATTGATTCGACGCTGCGTACGGAACCGTGACTGTTAAGGAGCGGCACTCAAAGCTTCTTTTCAGCACCCGTCCGAACGTGCGGAAGGAAGCGGCTCACGCGCTTCCTATAGTTGCGATGGTTGCGATACTGATCGCTAAAAACGATTCGGGCGGAAATGCCTGGCGCGTGTGCGCCGGACAAAAGAGCAGAAAGACGGTCGTGCCGCTAAGCGGTACCAGCCATAAATAAGCTCGCGTCTTTGCGGGTGACCAACGTATCTGTCAGATTCTTACACAGCGAAACAAACATCCAGTTCATCCAGCCGACAGCGGATGGCATGACCATGGATTTATACCGGTTCGATGCGTCCATCCGGCCTCAGCCGGAACCGCAATCCGCGCCACTCCACCGTGTCGCCGCCCATACCGCCACACCAGACCGCAAACCCGAACAAATCCCGCACCGGCACCAGCACCAGTCGGTACCAGCCACCACCGCCGGCAGCCCACATCGCCGCTGCGGCCGCCAGCAATCGCACCGCCTCACCCGCCAGCGCAACCTTCCACTGCCCAGCCGCAGCCGCCAGGGCGCACCAAAACGTGGCCTGCGTTACCAGGTAGCCGAAGTAGCCCGCCGGCCGCGACACGCGAATCGTGCGCGACCAGCGTAACTGGTGCTTCCACACGTCACTCCAGGAGCCCTCTCCCAGATTCGTCTCCACCACCGAAGTGCACATCGCCACGCGTTTCCCTAGCGCGTCAATCCGCGCGCCCAACTGATAATCGTCGGCCAGATAATCGCGAATAGCGGCGAACCCGCCAATCGCTTCAAGATCCGCCCTGCGAAACGCCATCGTCGCGCCCAGTGCAAACCCGCTCGTCGAAAGCAACCGCGCCACCAGCACGCTCGGAATAAACTCCGTCACAATTCCCAGCGCTTCCGCCGCCGCTGCCACTGAACCGCTGCGTGCGCGATAGAGCCCGGTCACCAGACCGACCCCTGGATCCTCCAGCATCCCAATGACGCGCTTCAGATAATCCTTCGCCACCGTGATATCGCCGTCGTTCACCAGCAGCACGTCGTACTTCGCTTCGCGCGCCAAAATCTCCAGCGACCCCACCTTGCCGTTCGGGGCGTCATTGCGGGTCGGGATGACACGAATCGGCACCGACGGAAAACTGCGCAGGAGCCGCACGATTTCCGGCATCGCGGGATCGGCCGGGTCCGCGATCCCGAAGAGAATCTCGAATTCTGGATAGTCCTGCGCCGCGTGAGTTCGGATCGCTTCATAAAAACCGGGGTCTCTGCCGCGCACGGGCTTGAGAATCGAAACCGGAGGCCGGAACTTCGGCGGGGCTGCTGCCCGTCGGAATCGCAGAGCACCGGCAACGGCTAACAGGTTATAGATCGCGCCGCAAACCACAAGAACGGCGGCGGCAACCCCCACGGCCGGTATCATCGCGAAAGCAGCACCACGCCCGCTGCAATCAAACCAGCGCCAGCCCAGCGACGCCAGTCTACCTTCTCATGCAGAAAAACCCGCGCCAGAATCGTCTCCGGAATCAGCGTGACCGCCGAGACAGGCACGGCGAAACTCAGTGGGGCAATCGAGACAAGCCGGATGAAAGTGAAAAACGAAACAGCCATGGCACAGGTAGAGAGAATCACCCACTTATTCTGCGCCAGCCGCCACAACGCGTTGCGGATCGCGCCGGGATGAAACTCACGAACCTCGCCGTGCTTTTTCATGCCACGAGAACGCGCGACATCCCCCAGCGTGGTGGCGGAAACCAGGATGAGCACCAGCAGCCACTTCATTGGGGTGCCTGGTCCTCATGGGGCGCGGTCGCGGGTGCCGTCAAGCCGACCAGTGTGACTCCGGCGGTAATCAGCAGAATCCCGCCCCATTGCCCCATGGAGACCGTCTCACCCAGCACGAACTCACCGGACAGCGCGCTCAGCACGTAGCCGATGGCGGTGACCGGCAGAACGTAGCTCAGGTCGGCCCAGCTCAGCAGGGCCATGTGGGTCAGTGTCCAGAGGATCAGCAGCGCAACACCCAACGCCACCCAGGGATGGAATAGTGCACCAATCAGAGCCAGCGGCGAATTGCCGATGTCTCCGAGCAGTTTCATGCCATGAGTCAGTGCCGAATTCCCGGTGACGTTGCTGACCACCACGATGCCGGTGAAAAGCCGTGTCTTGGCGCGAAGCCGCGCATGTTCCTGCGCCGATACCTGGCCCGCAGCCTGAATTATGCCGCTAGTCGCCGGCATGAGCCGAAACCGCTGGCTGGTGCTGTTCCCGCTGTTCCGCGATGAACTTCTTGCGACGCCGACGCAGCGACATATACTCGCGCGCTTCCTTCATCAGGCGTTTGCGGTCGTGCGAGTTGAAAATGACCTTTCGCACCATGCGCCAGACCACTTTCGGACGGAAGTAGTATTCGCTGTAGAAGCGCTCCACCCAATCCATCAGTTCCGCTTCGTTGAGGTTTTCGTAAACGACTTTCGGCAACTGATTGCCGCGTTCATCCACGATATTACCCAGCGAAATCAACCCGTTGTTCTGTGCGTACGTGTGGAATTCCGTGCCCGGGTACGGGTGGGCAATGGAAACCTGAATCGTTTCGTTGTCCAGCTTCTTCGCGAAGTCGATCGTCTTGCGGATGCTCTCATGCGTTTCGCCCGGCAGCCCCACAATGAAATCGCCATGGATGACCAGGCCCAGCTTGCGGCAGTTCTCCGTGAACCGTTCCGCCATCTGGATAGTGGCACCCTTCTTGATGTTCTTCAGGATCTGCGCATCGCCCGATTCGTAGCCTACGATCAGCAGCCGGCAGCCCGCGTCCTTCATGGCCTTCAACGTATCGTAATCCGTGGTCACACGCGAAGTGCAGGACCAGGTAAAGTTCAGCGGCTTCAGCTTGCCGCAAAGTTCGATGGTGCGTTCCTTGCGGTAGTTGAACGTATCGTCGTCAAAGAAAATTTCCTTGATGTGCGGCAGTTCCTTCAGCACGTACTGGACTTCGGCGGCGATGTCGTCGCTCGACCGCAGTCTCCAGCGGTGACCGGAAAGCGTCTGTGGCCAGAGGCAGAAAGTGCACATCGCCGGACAGCCGCGCGACGTGTAGAAAGAAAGGAAAGGATTCAGCAGGAACGGAACGTTGTAGCGCGTCGTATCCAGGTCGCGCTTGTAGACCTTGGTGACCCAGGGTAACGCGTCCAGATCTTCAATCACCGGGCCTTCGGGATTATTGACGATGACGCCGTCTTTGCGATAACTGGCACCCGGGATGTTTTCAATCGGCGTCCCGGTAGCGTAGTCGCGGATCTGGTAATCGAATTCGCGCCGGATAACAAAGTCGATGGCGGTGCTGGCGTTGAGAGCCTTTTCCGGCTCCACGGTGACGGGCGGTCCGACGAAGCAGATCTTCAGGTTCGGGTTCCGCGCCTTCATCATTTCCGAAATTTTCACGTCGACGTCAAAACCCGGCGTGGAAGTGAACAGCACCAGCAACCCGAAATCAGGTGCCATGTCAACGGTTTGCTCGATGGAAACGCCCTGCGGCGGCGCATCGACCACTTTGCTGTCGGGCAACATACCTGCCGGATAGCAGAGCCAGACGGGATACCAGTACGATTCGATTTCCCGCGAAGCGGGCCAACGCGAACTCGCACCTCCGTCGAAGCCCTCGAACGAGGGTGGGTTGAGGAAAAGTGTTCTCATGCTGAATCTACTATTGTAAGGCAACGGGGGAGATGGTGAAGACCGACGAAATCCCTACGCCGAAGCTACGCGGTTCCGCCACCAGATCGCTTCGCCACGCCTCCTGCGAACAGCACACTTTCCAGCCGGCCCACCAGCCGCGCACGCTCCTCTGCCCCCAACATATTTAAGTTCCGCTGCCGCCACTGGACTGCGGGTAGTTCCCCCGCATCTGGCAACCCCAGCCGCGCCCAGTCCGGCTCGCCCCGCTCAAACGACACCAAAAACCTGCGATGATCCCGCGGGGCATCCCCCACAATCGCGGCGATCATCTCTTCCCTCGCCGCCACCAGATCTTCAACCGTCACCCGCCGCGCCGTCATACCCTCAAACCCACGGCGGAATTCCGCGTCGATCGGTTTCCGTGTGGGCGCGAGTAACTCTGCCATCGGCCTGTTGTGACTCACCAGATAGACAATGAACGCCCGGCGCAGATCGTCGTCAATCCCTTCATTCGCCATCAGGTCGCGCACGTCGAACAGATCGCGCGGATGCTGACGATCCAGTGCGGCGACGATCTTCCCTGCATAGAGATCGGCAAAACTGACTACCTGAATCTCCGCAAATCCAAATGCCGCTTCCACCGCTGGAGAAACGGCGCGAAGGTCCGGTTCGTAAACGCAGCCGCGAAGCACCGGCGCGACTTCAATCTTGATCTGAACGCCGTTGTGCCGGATCAGGAGCCGCGTAACGGCCTTCTCCGGCAGTGCGAGTGTCGTGCTGATCTGTACGCCACGCAAAGCTTTGCGAATCCGCGCCGCAATGCGGTTCATCGCGGCATCCACGGCGGCAAGCGATTTCTCCCGCGACGCCACCGGCAAATACGTGAGATCGATATCGACCGAAAGCCGCGGCATGTCGCGAACGAAGAGATTGATGGCCGTGCCACCCTTCAGCGCGAAACATGTCTCTTCCGCCACATGCGGCAGGACGCCGATCAGCAGCGACACCTGCCGCCGGTAAACATCACGAATCGGCATCAAGGTCCTTCGGCACCGTGATTTGCCATTTGGCGTTGTAAGTCCCGCCCCGCACCAGCATCCGCTTGCCTTTCCCCAGATCGATGGCGCTCCGGTCGATCCGACGCAGCCACGCATGGCGGTGGCGCTCGGCGAAATAAAAGAAGAGCCGCTTGACCTTCACGTTACGGCACTCCTCCAGTAAGGGCTGCAAACGGCGCGGACTCAGGTTGGCAAGCCCTTCGAAGATTTTATCCACCTGATGAAAACTCTCCCGGTCCGGCAGTTCATCCAGCAATTCGAGAATGGCGCGCTCGGGCGACGAAAGTGTGTAAGACCAGTCCCACTGCCCCCACGCTTCCGCCACCAGATCCGGCGGCAGGGCCGTCTTTCGTCCGGCCCGAACACGATCCGTGCAGTGCCGGAATAATCGCTCGCTGTTGTGATATACAAACCGCACCCCGGCGGGCACCTTTTCCAGCCACGACGGCGGACGCTTCGGCCCATACAGATGAATCTCTTTTCTGCGACGTGTCAGGTAGTGAGCTAAGCCCTGAACCTCGAGAGCAGAGCGCCCTCCAACAATCAACTTGTGCCCCAGCATCGTCTGGAGCGAGATCACCGTTTGCTGCCAGTTCAGCGGCCCCCTCGGACGTTTATACACGCGGGCAACCGGCTGCTTCAGCCAGCCCGATTTCACATACTGATTCCGCAGCGAAGTCGAGTATCCGTGTCGTGTCATCCACGCGGCATCGACCACCAGACCTTCCGGCAACAGCCGGTTCAGGCGGTTTACGTTTTTGTCGCTTTGCACAGCCACACTAAGTAAAATACCACTTTCTTAAACCAAACCGCCAGTTTAAGAAAGTGTCAAAACACTTAGTCATACTTAGTAAATTTCATAATTCTTAAACCGCTCATTCCGCCCATCCGGTTTCCCAGGAGAGGCTTCCGCCCCGCCGTCGACACCATCCATCCCGCCTTACTATAATGACCCTATCTATGTTTTTCCGTCACGTACGCGCCAAAGTCCTGACCTTCGAAGACCACCTCTCCAAAGCCCGGACCGCCGGTTTTACCGTCCAGTCCTCTGGCGGCGGCACCCGCATCGAGCGCAACGGCATCGCGTGCGTCGCCAAACCCGGTGACGGCGACGTCCCCCGTATTGTCGAACGCCCCGGCATCGTGATGGGTAATGAAATCGGCGCGCTGACCGATGGCGGCTTCCAGAAGTTCTTCCGCACACCCTCCGGCAAGAGCAAACCCGCACAGGCCCACGAACTCAGGGCCATCCATGATTTTCAGGAAGACCTGCGCGAGGCCCTGGACCTTACGTCGCTCTACAACGAGTCCCTCGGCACGGTCTCTAACAAATACCTGTACGACCGCGTCAAAGGCCGCGATCAGGCCCCCACTCACAAGCCCTGGCAGCCAGCATAAGCAACCGTGCCGCCGCCTAAATTAGCCATCCCGACGTTCAACAGCGAAAAGGCGGAAACCGCCTGGTGGGATAAAAACCGCCTGACCGTGGAAGCGAGTCTGCGCGCTGTATTGCGGGAAAAGAAGAAAGCTCCGCCCAGAGAAACCATGACCCCGGGCTATAAGAAGAAGTTCATTCCTGTACCCGTCACTCTTACCGGCAGCGATCTCGACGCCGCCCGCAAGATCGCCGAAGACCGCGGCATCGGCTATCAGGCTTACATCAAATCTCTGCTGAGCTAAATGCTATTTGCCCGCGCCTGGCGGTGGAGTGACCGGCGCAGCCTTCTTCGCCGCCTTAGCTGGCACCTTCACCGCCCCGCCCTCCGGCTTCCTCACCTGTTGAAAATACTCCTGCACATACGCCTGAACCGAAACCGGAATCTCGTCTCGACTCACCTCGCCAGTGCCCTCACCGTGCGTCGCTGCTTTGTCCTTATACCCAGTCTGCAGCTTCTGATTGCCGGACTGCACGTCGATCATGGACTCGCCCGTTACCTGCTCCGACCGCTTGCCGATCAGTTCGCTGATCTTGCCCATGGCCTTCATCTGCTCGGCCGCCTTCACCGCCTTGACGCCGTCTTCCGACCCCGCCACACTGGGCCCTTCCTGCTGCGCGCCCTGGTTCCCGCTCGTCTGGCCCGGTGAGTTGCCCTTCTGAGCATTGCCGCTCGCCTCGCCATCGGCACCCTGCTTATTTTCATCGTCGCCAGACTGGCCTTTTTCCTGCCCCGGTTGCGCCTGACTGCCCTTCGACTGCGCCGACTTACTATTTGAGCCGCTCTTTTTGTCGCTCGAAGGAGTGGGCGCGCCCATCATATCGTCCATCGCGTCTTTCAGCTTCGAAAGCAGGGATTTTTCGGCCTTTTCGCCACCCTTTGCGCCGCCCTGCGCGCCGGATTCGGACGACTCGCCCGACTTCTTGTTGGCATTATCGCCCATCTTGTCGCCATTCCCTGACTTTGGCGAATCCTTGGGCGCTTCCATCGGATCCCCGCCTTCTGACTTCTGGTCCTGCTTCGCGTCCGCCGCCGAACCCGGATTCTTATCCGGCATCTTCAATGCGTCGGCCAGAGCTTCGTCCAGCTTCTCGTCCGGCTTCCCCGTGAGATCGGGCACCAGACCCAGCTTGTTCAGCAGAGATCGCGCATCCTCCAGATCCTTTTCCTGTTGGGGAAGTTTGCCGGCCTTGTCTCCCTTCTTTGGCTGCACGGCAGCCAGATCCTGGAAGATCACCTCGGTAATGGGCGCGTTCAGGTTGAGCTGGTGGCCGTAGAAATAGCGCACGCCGATCAGCCCCGACGAAAGCACCAGCAGCGCCGCTACTGCGTACAGGGCCTTCGGGAATCTGAAAGGCACCGTCGCCGACACGTTCAGACTGCCGGCTACCGATTCCGCCTGCCCGCGTTGGGCCAGCAAAATCGCCTCGGCCTCCGGAGTCAGCTTCCCCGCCCCGTCCCGCTTCGCACTCGCGAAATAGTGCGCCGTGGAAAGAGAATCGTGCAGCCCGGCCTTATCGTCCAGCCAGACCGCCGCCGTGTATTCACTGGGCAGCTTCCTGCGCAACTTGACCACAGCCCAAGCCGCCACGCCAACCGCGAACAACGCCACCACCCACCATTCCAGATAACGGGTTCCGAGCGTCAGTAACAGCGCCACCCCGGCAATCGCCAGCACGGCGGACAGAGCGAACTGCTTCAACACTTCGTTGAAGAGCAGCCGCCGTCGGGCCTGAGCAATCAGTTCCTGGAGCATGGTTCGCGTTCCGTAATATACTTTACCAATGAGGGCGCGGAGATTCCGACGCATTATCGGCAGCTACCCGTGCGGACTCTCGTTCCGCCTCGCCGCCACTCTCGCCCTGCTCCTCGCCACCTCCTGCAATCTTCCCGCCGCGGACCAGTGGATTCGCGCAAAACTTGGCCCCTTTGAAACCGTCACCAACGACGGTCGCACCACCGCCGTCCAGTCACTCAGCCAGTTTGAACAGTTTCGCTATGCGCTCGGTGTGGCGATGGGCCAGCCGGATTTGCGGCTCGACCCTGCACTCCGCATCATCGTCTTCCGCAACGCAAAGGACATGGAAGCCCAGGGCTGCGAAGGCGTCCACATGGGCCGCGACCACCTTATGGCCTGCGCCACCTCAGGCGGCCAGCTTGCCCCCGCCATGGTGCGCGAACTCACCCGCCGACTGCTCGAAACCAACTTCACAGGCATCCCCCCGGCCACCGAACGCGCGCTCGAAACCTTCTTTAGCACCGTGCAATCGAACGCGGTCAAAGTTACCTGGGGTGCACCGCCGCCTGAAGCCGAGCGCACGCGCGACTGGGCCCTTCTCCACCGTCTGATCACGCAACCGGAAACGCCCGGCCGCGCCCACATCTACCTCCACAATCTCGCCACCGGCATGGATTCCAACGGTGCCATTCGAAGCCTGGGCGAAGACGTGCAGAAGTTCAATGCCGAAGTGGACCGCTACTTCGCCGCAGGCGTCTTCGCCGCCGTTCAGGCACCCAACCGCCCCCTGAATCCCGACCGCGATTTCGTGACCAATATTCTGACCGCTGAAGAAGGTCAACTCGCCCACGCCGATCTCCTCGGCCCCAACGCGGAAGCCGAGTACCTCGCCCTCCTGAAAGCGGATAAGCGCCGCGCCGAAGCCAACGAAGGCCTGGGCTTCCTCGCTCTCCGTGCAGGCGATGAGACGAAAGCCGGTAACTATTTCACCGAAGCATGCAAGGCCGGCTCCCATAACGTAGTAGCCCTCACAGCCTACGGCAAATACGAGCGCCATTACGATGTTGCCATTGACGCTCTGAAGCAGGCCCTGACCATCGACCCCAAATACGCGCCAGCCCACTGGGAACTTGGCGACAAATACGACGACCCCAGGCAGCGCCTCGCCGAATGGAAGACCGCCCTCACCCTTTCTCCCCACAACGTGGATTGGTGGGTGACGTACGCCCGCCTCAATGAAGGCCAGAAGCAATGGGCTGAAGCCGGACGCGCCTGGCTGGCAGCGTCGCAGGCCACAACCGATCCCGCGAAGCGCGAACAGTATCTCCAGGCGCGCACTATGATCGAACAGCAGCGCCTCGACGACGAAGCAGCCATCAAGCGACGCGACGTCGAAGCAAAAGCCGCCGAAATCGAACGGTTGAAAGCCGAAGCCCGCAAGGAAATCGCCGACGTGGAAGCGCGGGCTAACGCCCTGAATACGAAGAAAGGAGACAACGCCCCTGTCGTCGATTGGTGGGAAGACGCTGAAGCTCTGTCGTTGAACGGCACTCTCACGCGGGTCGATTGCCTCGGCAAACAGATGCATCTCCAGGTGAAAGAGGCGAACGGTGCCGTTCGCGTCCTGCTGGTTGTAGATCATTCCGGCATCAGCGTGACCGGTGGCGAAGTGAAATTCGCCTGCGGAGTGCAGAAGCCACGCGCCGTAATGGTTCACTACAAGCCACTGAAAACTCCCGCCGCCGGAATCTACGGCGAAGTCATCGGCTTCGAGTATAAATAGTCCTTATGGCTTCCCGCATCACCCGACGTTCCGCCCTCGCAGGTCTCGCAGCCGCCCCCACTGTACTGTCCGAATCGGTTGCCGCGCAGACACGAACCCCGCGCAAACCCAACTTTCTTTTCATTCTGGCGGACGACCACGCGGGCTACGTCCTCGGCTGCGACGGCAACCGCATGGCGAGCACGCCGAACCTGGATCGTCTGGCCAGCGAAGGCACGCGCTTCGCCGCGCACCACTGCAATTCGCCGGTCTGTACGCCCTCCAGACAGTCCATTTTGACCGGCCAGATGCCCCATGCCGCAGGCGTAACGGTACTCACCACCGCGCTCTCTCAGGACAAGCCAACCCTTGCCAAACAGTTCCAGCAAGCCGGCTACAGCACCGCCGTCTTCGGCAAGATGCACTTCAACCATCCGGGTGAACCGGGGTTGCACGGCTTCGATATCGCGAAGACCGAAGACCAGATCGCGAAGGACTGGCGAGCAAACGTCAAACCCCATCCCCTGCCCGCCGGCGTCAAAACAAAACCCACGTGGCAGCCCTTCAAAGACCCTGCGCGCATCTGGCTCAATGCCGAAAAACTGCCGTATCCTCGTTTCGACGCCGACATGACCGGCACGTATATCGGCGGCCAGGCCATCGACTATCTGGAGCAGCACACCCCCGACAAAACCGGCGGCAAGCCCTTCGCCCTCTGGACCAGTTTTCAGGAGCCGCACTCCCCTTACGATTTTCCAGCCGAAGACCGCGCCCGCTTCGACCCCGCGCGCTTCCCCGTGCCGCGCGTGGGTCCAGAAGACGCCTGGCAGATTCCCCTCATCTTCCGCGACCTGACTGATGATGAAAAACGCGGCATCATCGCAGCCTATTACACCTCCGTCGCGTTTCTGGATCGCAACGTGGGCCGGGTCCTTGACGCTTTGAAACGCCTGAATCTGGAAGAGGACACCTTCGTGATTTACATGGCGGATCACGGCTATGACCTCGGCCAGCACGGTCGCTTCGAAAAGCACTGCGGCTACGAACCATCCCTCCGTATCCCGCTCATCATGCGCTACCCCGGCAAAGTCCGCCGCGGCGTTGTAAACGATCTGACGGAGCATATCGACGTCCCGGCCACCATCGTCGACATGCTGGGCTTACCCGCGCTGCCCGTGCTGCATGGCCAAAGTCTTCGACCCTATCTGGAAGGCCGCACCATGGCAAAACCCCGCGACCACATCTTCAGCGAATACCTGGAAAACGAGGAAGCCTTCATCAAGACGAAGGAGTGGAAATATATTTTCTGTTCCGGCCGGCGTGCGCGGCAGGATGGCTACGAAACGGACAGGCCAACTCCCGGGCGCTATCGGCGGTTATACAACCTGCAGAATGATCCCGGCGAGTTCACTGACGTAGCAGCAAAGCATCCGGAAATTGTCGACAAACTCTCCGCCATGATGCTGGCACGCTTTCGCGCCACCCATCCGGAACGCGCAGCCGAACCGTCCGGCGCAAGCCGCGATGAAGCCCTTGAGTTTTATCTGAAACCGCGCGACGCGCCGCCGATCAAAGCTGCTTAGGGTTTCTGCTCGGGTGCCGCGTACTTCGCGCCCAGCGCACCGCCAGCCGCGCACAGGCCGGTGACCATCGCGAATACCATCACCATCACCATCAGCAGCATCGCGCCCAGCGCGGTTGGATTGTTGATGAATTCCGACATGCGCGGGTCCTGCTTCACCATCTGATCCAGCACGTCGCGCCCTGAAGACGAGACCATCGTCAGCGAAAATACTACGGCCATGCTGACAAACGCGAACAGCCCCGTCAGAAAACCCAGTCGGGCGCCCGCCGTCACACTCAGTCTCCAGCCAGTCAACCGCCGGTACATCTTGACCCCGCCCCAGCCCGCCAGCAGCCACCAGACAAAGAACAGATAATTCACCACCGGCAGCATTTCAATCAGCATGATGCCCAGCGACATCAGAAACGCTACGCGCAGCGCAATGGGATTGCCAAAGCCGATCGGCATTGGCGGGAGAGGAACGACGACTGTCGCCGCCACGGGCGTGGGCGGTGGCTCCGGCGCGATCTCTTCCTGCTCCGCCGTGGTTAGTTCGCGAACAGGACGACCACATCGGTGACAAAAGCGCGCGTTCTCAACAAGAATCGCGCCGCACGTACATTTTTCCAGAAGTTCGGGCATGAGGTGCGCCCGTCAGCAACGGGCACAGTTTTAGTTTGACTCACGCCCTCCGATGGCCGCGATATCGATGTGTGTCTCCCCGTCGTTTTCGGAAATTGCGAGAATGCGTCGAATACTGCCATCCATGAATTCGATGCGAGCCGATTGGTCCTTCTCGTTGACGACCATGACGCTCGGAAGCTGCTTCCGGTAATACGCCACTACGCGGGAGGCCGGGTCCTTCGTGCGCAGCTCGGCACCGACGAGCGAGACAATCCTGTCCGAGTTCCCGTCCTTCGAGTTCCACTCGAAATTAGCCCCTCCGGAATCCCTCACCCGGTAGGCGCCCGGATAAACCGGGATGCCGGAGCCCGACGAACCCATGTTCTCCCGGGCCCGAATCTTAAGGCGGCCCGCCGGAGTATCGATCGCCACATCAGCCCCGTTCGAGCCGTCATTGCTGTGGACGCGCACCGTTCGGGTCACGATCACACCAGCCACCAGCAACAGAAGAAACACCACCATTCCGGTGAACAGCAGCCGGGATATAATGCCTCCGCGGCGGAAATCCTGACGAGCCATACAAACCTCCTCTCCGATCATACGGACCCGCCCGTCCCCGGGTTCACAGAATCTCAACCTTCATGGTAGCTTTTCTCTGATGGATCAAATCACTGTAATTGTCCTCGGCGGCGCCCCGAATGGCCCCAGCCCGGAACCCGCCCTCCAGCGCCTGAGCGAACTCGGCCCCGGCATCAATATCAGACACGTCGATAAGGCCGGGGACATCGGCCCGGATCTCGCCGACGCCCGCGTCCTGTTTCAATGGGCCGGCAATCGCGAAGAATTGAAGCGGGTCCTCGCCGGCGCGCCGAAACTCGAGTGGATTCACGGCCGCTACGCCGGGCTCGACGCCATCCTCTGCCCCGAACTGATCGAAAGCCCGGTGCCACTGACCAATGGACGCGGTTCCTTCAGCCAGTCGCTCGGCGAATGGGTCATGTGCGGTGCGCTCTACTTCGCGAAGGACCTGCCGCGCATGCTGCGAGCCAAAACCGAGCATCGCTGGATCAACTTCGACGTACTGGAACTCAGCACGCAGACCATGGGCATAGTTGGCCACGGCGATATCGGTCGCGCCATTGCCCGCCGTGCCAGGGCGTTCGGGATGAAGGTCCTCGCCTTGCGCCGAGACGTTTCCCCGCGCCCTGGCGACGAAGATATCGATCAGGTTTTCGCTAACGCCGATCTTCACTCCATGCTGCCGCTTTGCGATTACGTGGTGGCCGCCGCCCCGCTCACTCCACAAACCCGCCACATGCTGAGCACGTCGGAATTCGCCCTGATGAAGCCGACCGCCATCGTGATGAACGTCGGACGTGGTCCGGTGATCGACGAAGCCGCCATCATAGAGGCTCTGCGTGCAAAGCAGATTCGCGGCGCGGCGCTCGACGTCTTCGAAGTGGAACCTCTGCCCGCCGAAAGCCCGCTCTGGGACATGGACAACGTGCTGATTTCGTATCACACAGCGGACCACACGAAGGACTGGCTGAACGACGCGGTCAATCTGTTCCTGGAGCAGTTTGCCCTCTGGCGCAATGGCCAGCCATTGAAGAACGTCGTCGACAAACGCGCCGGCTACTAGAGCAGCGTAGGGCCAGGGCTTTTGCCCTGCCGCGGGGCTTCGGCCCCGCGCGCCCCCACCGGCATTTCACCCGCACTACGCGCCAAACCGCCGATTTCTCTCCCGTTTTTCCACCATGCGCCGCTCCCGGCACGGACCCTGTTGGGCCCCCATCCCGGACGCATTTCGAACTTTTGTGGTCTGCCCGCTGCCTGCGGTCACCGCGCGGTTGGTTCAACGTGAATCGGCACATGCACTGGCGTGAACGCTGCCCCTTCGATGCGCAATTGAAACGATGCGCAATTGAAACGTGCCCACCAGAAGGCCGGAAAATGGAAAGTTGCCGGACGAATCATAGCTTGCCTGCGAAACCTGGTTTTGGGCTGCGTCCAGCAAAAAGATCTTCGCGCCGCCGAACGGTGGGCGTCCAACCGAATCGCTCAATTGGCCCCCGACGTTACTCACGACGATGGTGCGCGCGTCGTCGTCGAAACGGGAGTGACGTGCGATATCCTGCCAGGAGACAGAACGCCTATTCCTATTGGGATGCCGATTCGGAGCGTGACTGAAGTTAAGGAAAGTGGCGAAACCTTCTATTTCGGTTATCCGGCTATGGCTCCGAATTCGCGTTGTCGGTTCTTCGGGCCCAGTACCGCAATCTGGCGTAAGTCTGAAACTGACGGTTTGCTACTCGCGATCCTCGATCACGCGCTGGCACGAAAGGACGCGACTTTCGAAGACTTGGTCGCAGCTGAGAATTATCTGATTAACACCGATGCGAGGTGGAAAACTCCAGCAGGTCGGGATCAGATTTCGGGGCAACTTCAGTTTCGCTGGTTACAACTCCTCAATCGCGCTGTTTGGATTGGAAGGGTTCCATGACGATCAGCCTCTGGTCCGGTCCTGGATACTGAACCACGGAGAACTGATTGACGAATTCGGTCCCTCTGAAGAATGGTCTGTGCCCACCCGACATTTTTGGCACGTTTACGAGTCGAACAATGCAATGCCATGGGCGGAGGAACTGGCGTGGTTTGTCGCTAATCTTCCAGTGCAGCACGATGAATGCGAAACCACTTGCATTCTGGCCGGCTATATCCAGGACCGGATCCTCCAGTATTGGACACGGTTTCCATTTGGCCCTCACATCGGCGAAGCGCTTACGAAGGCTGGTGACAATCTCCCGCAAGTGGACCCCACGAGTTGCGACAAGGACGATCTCAAGCTTTTGGCCTGCATCCGAGACAGCTTGTCCAGGGTCACGCATCCTTTGAAACGGGATATTTTGAAATCTCTCGGCGAAATAGAGCGCGCGTGCTCTATTTCCAAATAGGCGTATGCGGATCGTCTTGTTTCCTCCCTAACCCGAATTCGAACTGGCCCCCCGCTTGCTCTCCTGACCGCGTGCACAACACACACAGGCCCGGAGCACCGCGAATCCATCCCTGCTTGTAAACCCCCGCAACGCTGTTAACCTCCTGCGGATCGTGCGCGGGCCTCCGCATCTCACGGCGGTCGACGTTGATGAACTTGATGCCGCCATCGCAGCGGGCCGACTTCCGGTTCGGACCAACGATCTCTTCTGGACATCGGTATACGTGGACAATCTTCTCGGTGCCAGTGCAGTGAGTGCTCTGATGCGCTCCGAGCCGCGGATGGAGACTTGGCTTTCGTCGGTCGGGTCCGACCACAAATCCTCGCTTGTAACGGATTGATTTTGGCTAGGGCGGGGCGGGTGCCGTGGATGGAAATAGCTCGCCCCGCCGTCATGAAGACGAGTTCTGTGGCCAATTGGCTCCTGTCAGGCAGGACGCGAATGACCTCAGCGCACTCATCTACTGAGGTACCGTATGCGGTATCATATTCTCGTGTCCGCAGCCGGTAAGACTCTCCTGAAGATGCGCAGAACTCAAACCGGGTGGCGCATCGATGAGTTGCAGTCCGTGGCGGAGGAAAATGGTGTTGGCTGGCGAAAACCAGGTCACGGCGGCAGCCACGTGATTTTCAGCGCCTCTCGAGTTCGCGAAATTGTATCGGTTCCGGCGAAGCGCCCGATTAAGCCGGTTTACATAAAGCAGTTTCTGGCGCTGATCGACAATGCAGTAGAGGTGAAGCAGGATGAGAACAAAAACAAATCGAAGCCTTGACGCTTACCAGTTCACCGTTCGCCCACTATCTGACGAAGAGGGTGGCGGCTACCTCGTGGAGTATCCCGATATCCCCGGCTGCATGTCCGACGGCGAGACCATAGCGGAAGCAATCGCCAACGGCAGGGAAGCCTTGCGCGACTGCGTTGCCGTTTTCCAGGAGTCCGGACGGAAGGTCCCGAAGCCCGATATTGAGGCTGCACAATGGCGTCAACGATTACCTCGGACGCTTTACTCAAAACTGACTGCTCAGGCCGAGAATGAAGGAGTGAGTATTAACAGCTTCGTGACCGCGATTATCGCCGAGGCTATAGGAGCCAGGCAGGCGCTCACTGTGAGACGCCGCTAAGGACCGCCTCCAACTCATTGCAAGTCGTTGGACAAAAGTCGCTCCCATCACAGGGCGCTGTGGGGGGGCAGGCCAGAGCAGCGGGGAGAGAATAGTAGAGTATGCCCTCTCAGGCACTCAATCAATTGTCCGACTACCTGGTTCGACTCGCACGGAAAAGCCTCGACGCCGGAGATGAGTTTCGCCCGTTTGGCGCTATCGTTGATCGAGAAGGCAACTCCAGTACCTGTCTGCGGACGACGCATCGGGAAGTACGGACTTCCCGACACACATTGATATTCTCAAAGAATACCTTCGACAGGCTTCTGGAGATGGTCAAACTCGTGCGGCCGGCGTTTGCTTCGATGTGATTCTGCATGGTGAGGGCAACTCCAGGCACGAGGCGATTCAATGCAGTCTTGAGCATGCTGACGGTGAGGCGATCGAGCACTTCACACCGTATTCGAAGACGGATTCCGGTGTCTTAGTGTATGGCAAGGCCTTCACTGGTGATCGCCTGCGCGAGATCTTTGGTTTTGCCGATTTGGTTCTCACGCTTGAAGGTCAGGTGGCTGTTTGCTCGCCGACCCTAACGCAGTTAGAGGCCGCAGTCGACTCACTGACACCCCAAGGCGGTCCGGGATTTCTAATTCTGCAAGGTTCCGCTCAGGATTACGCGCAAGCCGCTGGAGGGATGGGCGGTTTAGTGCGGAATGGCGCGAGTATTCGAGCCGAGAGTTCCGGCATTGGGTTGCATGCTTGGTATGCGATGGCGTCACAGCAGAGGTCGAGATTAAGACGAACGGCTGCGTCGTAACCGTCCGCGAGAACGAGGTTCTGGCGGGTTACGACGTGAAGTCAATTCTGGCAGCGTTTGCGCAGGGGAAGGACAGGCCAGGGCAATACCTTTGGCGCGATACTACCTCTAAGTTTGCCGACAACGTTCCGAAAGGAATTCCAACGTAGGACCATCCTCCCCCAAACCGGCTTCGAATTGGCCCCCCGCTTGCTCTCCTGACCGCGTGCAAAACACACACAGGCCCGGAGCACCCCGAATCCATCCCTCCTTGTAAACCCCCGCAACGCTGTTAACCTCCTCCAAATCCGCCAGTTACCTCTTTTCCCCCCTCATTCGCCGCTCCGGGCCTGGCTACACCCAGGCCCATTCTGCCCTCCTTTTACCTGCCTGGGCCGACAGGATTCTGTCATAACCGCCAAATTCCTGGCGCATCCCAGCCCGCTCCTGAGCGACAATAGATCCTTATGGCAAAACTTGGATTCCTCGGCCTCGGCCTGATGGGCTACCCCATGGCTCGTAACCTCCTCCGCGCCGGACACACCGTCGCTCTCTGGTCCAACACCGGCAGCAAGGCCACCCAACTCGCCGCCGAAGTCGGCGGCACCGCCGCCGTCGTCTGCGCCAGCCCCGCTGAAGTCGCCGGCCAGTCCGACGTCGTCTTCCTCTGTGTCGGCGACACCGCCATGGCCGAAACCGTCATCCTCGGTAAAAACGGCATTATCGAAGGCGGACGCAAAGGCCTCGTCGTCGTCGACGCCAGCACCATCAGCCCCTCCGCCAGTGTCCGCATCGGCGAAACCCTCGCCGCCGCCGGAATCGACTTCCTCGGAGCGCCCGTCACCGGTTCCACCCCCGGGGCCATCAACGCCACCCTTACCTTTATGGTCGGCGGCGACGAGACGGTCTACAACGCCGTCCTGCCCCTGCTGGAAGTCATGGGCAAGAAACTCTACTATTGCGGCGGCCCCGGTATGGGTCTCCACGCCAAGCTGACCCAAAACCTCGTCCTCTCCAACATCCTCCAGGCGTTCAACGAGGGCATCGTCCTCAGCACCAAAGCCGGCGTCCCCCCCGCGCTCATGCTCGACATCCTCTCCAACAGCGCGGCCAAGAGTGGCCTGATCGAGTACAAAGCCCCCTTCGTCCTCCGCCGCGACTTCACCACCAACTTCTCCGTAAAATGGATGCACAAGGACATCGGACTGATGTTGGATTCGGGAGAAGAGCTCGATGTGCCCCTTCCGCTGACCGCGCTGACCCGCCAAATGTTCCAGGCCGCCATCTCCTCCGGCCATGGCGAAGAGGATATCTGCTCTACAATCAACGTATTAGAAGACTTCGCCAAAATCCAGGTGAAGGGGTAGTGCCAAGTTACGGCTTGGCTACCAAAAATAATATTTAAATTTCTATTGATTCCAAATTCAGTTTATTCTATTATTGGAATCAAGCCGGGGAGGTTTTTGAGTACTCCCACCAAAGCGAGACTAACCTCTAAACTGAAAGACCCCTGAAGCATCCTCCCCGGCGCCCGTAAGGGTTTGGGTCTCGCAAAATCTTCAACAGAACCAAGTACTTGCACCACCCCTTTCCCTCTACCCCGTAACCGGTTACCGCGCGTCCAACATGGTATGATCAGGCAGGTTATGTCGAACCGCACGCTGACGATTCTGGGCTGTACAGGCTCCATCGGCACCAACACTTTAGATGTCGTCCGACAGAACCCGGACCGGTTTCGCGTCTACGCGCTCGTTGCCGGTCGCAACATCCAGCTTCTCGCTGAACAGATCCAGGAATTCAAGCCCCAGGTCGCCGTCGTCGAAGCCGCTGAAGATGTAGACCGCCTCCGCGCCCTCCTGCCCGCATCCCACATTCCCGAACTCTTGAGTGGTGCCGCAGCCCGCGTTCAGGTCTCCATCGCGCCCGAAATCGATACCGTGATGTCGTCCATCGTCGGCGTTGCCGGTCTCGACGCCACCTATCAGGCTGTTTGCCACAAGAAACGGATCGGCCTCGCCAACAAGGAAGTCCTGGTCTCCGGCGGTCAACTCGTCATGGATGCCGTCCGCCGTCACGGCACCGAACTGATCCCCGTCGATTCCGAACACAACGGCGCTCACCAGTGCCTCCGGGCTGGCCTCCGCACGGAAGCCCGCAAACTGATCCTGACCGCGTCGGGCGGTCCGTTCCGGACCACTCCCAGGGAAGCGCTGGACCACGTGACCCCCGCTGACGCCCTGAAGCATCCAACATGGAAGATGGGCGACCGCATTACGATCGACTCGGCCACCTTGATGAATAAAGGTTTCGAAGTCATTGAAGCCCACTGGCTGTTCGATTTTCCGCCCGAGGCGATTGAAGTCGTGGTGCACCCGCAGTCCTCGGTGCATGCCATGGTCGAATACGAAGATGGCACCGTGATTGCCCAGATTTCAGCGACGGATATGAGGATGCCCATCCAATACGCGCTCACATGGCCCGACCGGGCACCCGCTCCGGTGCCGCGCATCGATTGGACGCAGGCACGCCACTGGGAATTCCACGCGCCGGATTTCGATAAGTTCCGTCTGCTCGGCCTCGCTTATGAATCCTTACAGCGTGGAGGCGCGTCCTCCTGTATTCTGAACGCTGCCGACGAAATTGCTGTTGCCGCTTTCCTGGGTGGCAGGCTGCGCTTCCCCGCCATCGCGCGGGTAGTGGAAGAGACGCTGAACCAAATGCCCTTCCGGCAACCGGCCAGCGTAGCTGAGATACTGGAAATTGACGGGGAAGCGCGCCGTAAAGCGCAGTCCGTGATTGATGCGAACGCCGTCGCGTTTGGCCCGCTGAACACTGCGGCGCTTGCAACGCCGGCGGGACTGGGTGATAAATAAATTATGATGACGCTTCTGTCCAACCTGTGGTGGCTGCTGGTCCTGATCGGCGTCATGATCCTGGTCCACGAACTGGGGCATTTCTGGGCCGCCCGCGCGTTCAAAGTCAAAGTGGACGTCTTCAGTTTCGGTTTTGGTCCCCGCCTCTTCGGCTTCAAACGCGGCGATACCGATTACCGCTTTTCCCTGTTCCTGTTCGGCGGCTACGTCAAGATGGTGGGCGATCAGCCCGGCGACGCCCATGCCGGTGACCCCGATGGTTTTCTCGCCAAGCCTCGCTGGCAGCGCCTGATCATCGCTTTTGCCGGTCCCTTCATGAACGTGGTGCTCGCGATTGCCGTACTGACCGGGCTCTACATGGTCTCGTTTGAAAAAATTCTCGATGACAAGGGTGCCGTCGTCGGTCACATCGTGGCCGATTCCCCCGCTGCGAAAGCGGGAATCGTCGCCGGCGACAAGATCGTGAAGCTCGATGGCACGGTGAATCCCGATTGGGAAGACATTCTCACCCGCGAAATCGAACGCGTGGATCGTCCCATCGCCGTCGCGGTGGAACGCGATGGACGCATCTTTAACACCACAGTGACGCCGCTCCTCGATGAAAAATCCGGCATGGGCGACGCTGGCTGGGAAGGCCAGAATGTCATTCAGGTTGGTAGTGTCAGCGAAGGTATGCCGGCCGCCACCGCCGGTCTCCGGAAGGGCGACGTGCTGCTCAAGGTCAACGGCACCGCCATCCACTCGCGCTACACGCTGCCGGATATCATTCGCCGCAGCGAAGGTAAGCCTGTGACCGTAGAATACGCGCGCACGGTTCCGGGTTCGGCGACATCGAAATCAGAAACCGTGGTAAACACCGCCACCATGGTGCCTCAGTATAAGGCGATGGACGGCCCGGCCCGCTGGATGATCGGCGTGGGACCGGAAGTGAAATGGAATATCCAGAAGACGAGCCTGTCTTTGCCCGCAGCCCTGAACGAATCGGTGAAGCAGAATTCGAAGTTCGCCACCCTCATCGTGGAAATGTTGCGTGGCATTGTGGAGCGGCGCGTTCCGGCGAAGAATCTGTCGGGCCCGATCGGCATCGCCGGTCAGGCGACTCAGGCTGCGAAAGAAGGTCCGTCATCCTTCCTGACTCTCATGAGCATGGTAAGCCTGAACCTTGCCATCCTGAATCTTCTGCCAATCCCGATTCTCGATGGTGCCATGATTCTTACCCTCCTGATCGAAATGGTCATGGGTCGCGACATCAGCCTGAACGTCAAGGAAGGCATGCTCAAGGTCGGCTTCGTGTTCCTCATGATGCTGATGGTTTTCGTGCTTTACAACGATATTGCCCGGCGGATTGCACCGGGTCTGCTGCTCGGACTCTTTTCCTGAGGGTCCGGCGATCGTTCCGCAGTACGAATCGGGGGTTCCTTATGATGAAGTCGAAACGGTTCGTGACGCTGGCGCTGCTGGCATTGGCCTGCCGACTTGCGGCATCGGCGGCAACGCAAACCATCTCGTTCGATCCGATTCCCAACCAGACCCTGGGCGTTTCGCCGTTTCCGGTTGCCGCTCAGGCCAGTTCCGGCCTTCCTGTTGTTTTTACTTCCACAACTCCGGCCGTATGTAAAACCTCCGGCAACCTCGTCGTGCTTCTGAGTGCGGGCCCCTGCTTCGTCACAGCCAGTCAGTCCGGCAATTCCGCCTTCAGCGCCGCAACCCCTGTCACACGGAGTTTCACCGTGAGTCAGGCGAAGCCTGCCGGGACGTTAGTTCCCGCCGCGGGCACAAACTCCGCAGGTACCTTTCCCGTCGCCGCCGCAGCCGGCGATTTCAACGGCGACGGCATTCAGGATCTCGCCGTCACAAGCGGGCCCAATGGCACCGTCACGATTCTCCTCGGCAATTCCTCAGGTGGCTTTACCGCCTCCGGCGCTCCCGTAGCCGTTCCTTTTTATCCCAACGCTCTGGCGGTCGGTGACTTCAATGGCGACGGCTTACCGGATCTCGCGGTGTCCCAGGGCATCGGCAACTCCGTCACCATCCTGCTCGGCAAGGGCGCGGGTGCTTTTGCTGTTTCCGGCAGCCCGATTGCCGTTGGAAAAGAGCCCGTTTCCATCGCCGTGGGCGATTTTAACAACGACGGAATTCAGGATCTGGCGACCGCCAATCTCACCACCGGCAACGTCTCCATCCTGTTGGGGAACGGCCTCGGTGGGTTCGCTAACGCTCCGGGTAGTCCTGTGACGGCTGGCACCTTCGCCTCGTCGGTCGCGGTCGGCGATTTCAATGGCGATGGCTTTCAGGATCTTGCGATTGCCAACGAAGGCTCCAGTAATGTGACAGTCCTGCTGGGCAGCGGCACCGGGGCTTTCGCACCGGCCACGGGCGGTCCCTTCACCGTGGGCCTCGGCCCCCAATCCGTCGTCGCGGGCGATTTCAACGGCGACGGGCTCCTGGATTTTGCCACCGCGAATTCCCAGAACAACAACGTGACGGTGATGCTGGGCAACGGCCTTGGCGGGTTCTCCGCCGCTCCCGGCAGCCCCTTCGGCGTGGGGCAGTATCCCCTGGCAGTTGTCGCCGGCGATTTCAATGGCGATGGCATTCAGGATCTGGCCACTGTCAACAATTCGGACAATTCCGTGACGGTTCTGATCGGCGCCGCCTCCGGCCCGCGGTTTGCCCCTGCCCTCGGCGCATTCGCCGCCGGGAGCGCACCTTCGTCTCCCATTGCGGGCGATTTCAACGGAGATGGCATTCAGGATCTGGCCACCCTCAGTTACAACGGCGGTACCGTCGGCGTCCTCCTTGGTGCTAAAGCGACCACCAGCGCCGCGCTGACCACCTCGTCGGCTGCCACCATCCTGGCCAGCCAGTCCGTACCCCTGACGCTGACGGTCTCCAATATTGTCGGCGGTTTCGCCACCCCCTCCGGTACCGCGACGTTTCTCGATGGCTCCACTACCCTCGGTGCCGCCAGCCAGACGTCCAGCCCCTTCACTTTCACGGCGAGCGGCCTCGCCGCCGGCAGCCATACCCTCACCGCCAGCTTTTCGGGTGACGCGCGCAACGTGTCCTCCACCAGTAACAGCGTCGCCATTCAGGTCAGCACGGGCGGTTTGAAGGCCCAGACTATCGCCTTCACAACGCCTGTGCCCGTTACGCTTCCGGCATCGCCGTTCGCCCTGACGGCCACAGCGACCTCCGGCCTGACCGTGACCTTCATTTCCAGCACAACCAGTGTCTGCACCGTCAGTGGTGCCACGCTGACGCCTTTGGCAGCCGGTACCTGTACCGTCACCGCGTCCCAGACAGGCGACCCTACCTGGGCGGCCGCCACTCCGGTCACTCAATCGTTCACCATCAGCGCGGCCTCGAGCGGTGGAGGCGGAGGTGGTGGTGGTGGCGGAGGCGGCGGCAACCCTCTGAGCGTCTCGCCCGCCGCTGTGACGATCAGTGCGCCGGTGGGCTCTGCCTCGGCCAGCCAGTCGGTCACCATCAGTTACCAGACCTTCACCCAGGGCGCACCCACCTGGAGCAGTAACTTCAACACGAATACGGGCGGGGCCTGGATCGGTGTTTCGCCCGCCTCCGGCACCATGACGCAGGCTTCGTACGCGGGCTTCCTCTACACCTACACGGCGACCGTGAACATCACGGCGAACCCGAACGGCATTGCGGCTGGCTCCAGCAATACCGGTGCGGTCAACTTTGCGGCCGGGAGCGGAATCGCCTCGGTGGCTGTCACGTTCAACGTCACCAATCAGGTTCTGCCTGCCCCCACAGGAGGCATCGCCAACGCCGCCAGCGCAGGTCAGGCCACCCCCTCAGTCGTCTCGGTTGGCAGCTACATCGCCATCTACGGCACGCAACTGGCTGGCACCGGCAGTCCGTTCGTGACCACCACGAACCTGCCCACCACCCTGAACGGAACTCAGTTGACTCTTGGCGGCATTCCCATGCCTCTGCTTTACGCCGCCAGCGGTCAGGTGGACGCCATCGTTCCCCAGGGACTTTCACCGAACAACTCTTACCCACTTATTGTGACCACAGGTCAGCTGCAGTCGCTGCCAATCATGCTGGTGGTGAAAGAACTCCAGCCCGGAATCTACACGGTGGATACCTCGGGTTCCGGCCCCGGCATCGTGACCGATTCCTTCACCGGTCAGTTGATCAACGCGGCAAATCCGGCGAAAGCCAACGAATTTCTGACGATTTATTCGACAGGTCTGGGGCCCGTGCTGGGCTCGAACGGCGAGGCCGCCCCGGCTGATGGAACCGTCACCCCGCTCACGACACTGTACTCCACCGTATCGACGGTGACGGCGACGCTCGGCGGCGTGAGTACGCCGGTAACCTTCTCCGGGCTCACGCCGACGTTCGTCGGCCTGTACCAGGTCAACGTGAAGGTGCCTGCCAGCATAACGCCGGGCAGCAACGTCCCGCTGGTCATCACGGCAACCGACCCGAAGACAGGCGCCACCGGCGTATCGAATTCTGTCGCGATCTCAGTTCAGTGAGCAGTAATTCCCGGGCGGACCGATTCTGTTCTTCAAGCCGGCGCGGCAATTTTGTCCCGCCACTGCGGTGCAAGCTGCTGGAAGTCCTTCACATTGAAGGTCAGGATTCGGTCAATCTCCAGCGCTACCGCGCACCGCAGATGCAGCGCATCGTAAACTTTGCCGCTTCGCCATCCTCCAGCGGCCATTTCACGAATTACTTCCGTGTAGTCGTAAGGCGTGAGCGGGGCTACCGTGATCCACGGCAGGAAGTTGTCCTCAATGATTCGTAGCGCTTCGCTGGGATGAATGCGTGGCACCAACGGCGCGCTCGTCAGAATCGCATACGTTTCAGCCAGCGCATGCTGCGACATCCAGCCGCGATGCTCCGATTTTCGAACCAGTGCGACTGCCGCGAGCGCCTGGGCATGATGCGGATGGCTTGCGGATGATGCGGCCACCAGGACGGACGTGTCGAACAAAAAATTCACAGCCCCGAAACCCGCCGTTGTCGTTCGATACGCTCGTGCTCAATATGCCGATCCCACTCGAAGCCCCGTGGCGCGACCCCCTGATGAACCCAGAAACCGTTCTCTTGCACCATGGCAGGCAATTCCATTGCCGGTTTCAGGGTCAGACATCCTTCGTTTTCTTCCACTTCCAGACTCATGCCAGCACGAAATCCGAGCCGGTCCCGCAACGGTTTCGGCACCACGATCCGTCCGGCGTTATCAATGGTGAGCGTCATACCATAAATAATGGCACGTGGCTTTTCCTTTGGCAAGCAGCCCTGAATTTCCCGATTTTCCAGGAACCTTTCCTGCACCTACACAACCCCGCCAATCATCTGTTAACCTGACAAAGCCAATGGAGTGTTCGTGTATCCGCCAGACGGATCTTCCCCATACCTCGAAACTGTTCGCCGACCTCGTCTACCATTTCGACCGGGTTGAGGACCTTTACCCCTGGCGTCCCAACAGCCTGACCGCCATCGAACAGGCCGCCCGCGCCACCCAAAACGCCTTCCCCGACGATCACCGCGCCGCCATCGTGAGCGCCCTCACGCCCCTCAACAACGGCAATCCATCTCTCGAAAAGCTCGCCCGGCCCGGCGTTGTCGCCATCGTGACCGGCCAGCAGGTCGGCCTCTTCTCCGGCCCTGCCTACACGGTCTACAAGGCGCTTACCGCTATCAAAATCGCCCGCCAACTGGACGCCAAAGGTATTCCCGCCGTTCCCGTCTTCTGGCTCGCCACGGAAGATCACGATCTTGCCGAGGTCGATCACGTTTACGTCTTCGGTGCCGACCACCAGCCTGTCCGTCTGGCCGCCAAACATCCTGCCGCGAACGGTACCCGGCCCGTTGGCGGCGTGGTACTCGAAGACCTCCCGCTCGCCGACCTCCGCGCCGCCCTCGCCGGCCTGCCCTTTGCCGACGAAGCCGCCGCCCTTGTTACCCATGCCTATCAGCCTGGCTCCACTATGGGAGCCGCCTTCGCCGCCCTCATCCGCGAACTCTTCGCGCCCTACGGCCTCCTGCTGATCGATCCCATGGACCCGGGTATCCGCGCCGTCGCCGCCCCCTTCATGGCCGAAGCCGTCCTTCGCATGCCGGAATTGGTGGAAGCCCTCACCGCACGCAACGCCGCCCTCGCGGCTCGCGGCTACCATGCGCAGGTTCTCGTCGACAAACAGACGTCCCTCGCCTTCCTGCTCGAAGACGGCCACCGCATTGCCCTCAAGCACGCCAATGGCGATTTCGCCACGCACCACCGCAAGTGGACCGCCGCCGAACTCAGCACACGCGCCGCCAGCCTCTCCCCCAACGCGCTGCTCCGTCCCGTTTTACAGGACTACCTGCTGCCCACAGCAGCCTACGTCGGGGGGCCCGCCGAACTGGCCTATCTGGCGCAGTCCCGCGTTCTCTATGACAAGCTCCTCGGACGCCAGCCAGTAGCCTTTCCCCGCGCCGGTTTCACGCTGCGCGATGATCGCGCTGCCAAACGTATGCGTCGCTACAAACTGGAACTGCCCGGCCTGTTGACCAACGATCAGACCCTCCAGGCAGCCATGTCCGCGCAACTGGTGCCCGCGGAACTCCGTGCGAGCCTGGCCTCCACGCAGCAAGCCATCTCACTCGCGCTCGATTCGCTCAGCACGGACCTCGGCGGCTTCGATGTTTCTCTCAACGGAGCCCTCGCGACGAGCCGCCGCAAGATCGAATACCAGATGGGCAAGATCGCCCGCAAGACAGCCTCGCAGATGATGGCCCGCGACGAACAGGCCGCGGTCGATGCGAAGTCGCTCTCCGGCCTCGTGTTTCCGGAAAAGCATTTGCAGGAGCGTTTGTATTCCATCGTGCCGTTCCTCGCCAGGTTCGGCCCGGGCCTGATCCAGGAGATCTACGATCAGGTGGAAATCGAAAGCCCCGATCACCGCGTGCTTACGGTTTAAGCGCCCAGACGTAGCCGCACCCGGAAACCGACTGCGCGCGCCCGCTCCGTTATATAATCCATCCAACATGTCAAACGCATCCAGCCTCCTCCTTCTCGCGGCGGTCGCACTCCCGCTGACCCTCTCTGCCCAAATCGTCGACGACTACAATCCGCCACGCGCCCAATGCTGCCTCCTTGGCACCGCCCAAACCCTGGCCAACGCCTTACAGGACTGGAACCAGATGGGCCGCTACCACGCCGACAACGAAAAGCTCAAAGCTCAGCCCACCGATCCCGCCCGCGTCGTCTTCTTCGGCGACTCCATCACCGACGGCTGGAAGCTCGCCAATTCCTTCCCCGGCAAGCCTTACGTTAACCGCGGCATCGGCGGCCAGGTGACCTCGCAAATGCTCGTTCGCATGTATGCCGACGTGATTGATCTCAAGCCCGCCGCCATGACTCTGCTCGCAGGCACCAACGACATCGCGCGCAACAACGGCCCCGTCACTCTGGAAATGATTGAAGAGAACACCATGGCCATCACCGAACTCGCCCAGGCCCACGGCATCAAAGTCATCCTGTGCTCGGTGACTCCCATCGCCGACTACGGCCGCGCCAAAATGAGCGAAGGTCGCCCGCCCTCCGACATTCTCAAAGTCAACGCGTGGATGAAAGCCTATGCCGCGAAAGTCGGTGCCATCTACGCCGACTATTTCAGCGCACTTGTGGACGACAAAGGCATGATGAAACCCGGCATCTCCGCCGATGGCCTGCACCCCAACGAAGAAGGCTACAAACTCATGGCACCGGTAGTTCAGGCCGCCATCGATCAGGCCCTGAAAAAGTAGTGCAGCCCTGGCCCTGACCACTCACGTAGGGTCAGGGCTTCGGCCCTGCCGCGGGGCTTCGGCCCTGCCGCGGGGCTTCGGCCCTGCCGCGGGGCTTCGGCCCTGCCGCGGGGCTTCCGCCCCGCGCAACCCGTCCCAAATCTTCCCTCTTAATGCAGTTGCGCCGCCAGATCCACCATCAGCGGTTCCGCCTTAGCCTTCGGCAGCCCCACCACTCCCGCCAGATAGTGCAGCTTCGCAAAACCAAACAGCGGCTGATCCCCATACATCCCGAAATACCCGCCAAAATTCGCCAGATACTCCGGATCCTTCTGCAACTCACCCTTCAGATCCAGCAGCATAAACGCCGCCGCCTGATTCGAATCCGTATCGATAATAAACATCCGATACTTCTTCCCCTTCGTCACATACTCCGCCAATGACCCGCCCGGCAGCGACTTCATATCCAGAATATGATCCGGCACCACGCTCGTTGCGACCTTGTCCTTATCCGGAAACACACTCGTATGATTCGCCACCGGCTTCGGCGTCGCGACCTTCGGAGCGGGAGCCGGCGCAGGCGCGGGATCAGAACCGCAGCCAGTCAACCCAATCACTAAAGCAAACACCCCAAAAACAGCAGTCCTCATAGAACCGAAGCCCCCGCCTCACGCGCCCCGTACATCTGCTCGTAATACTTCCGATACTCCCCACTCCGGCAACGCCGCACCCACTCCGGATTGTCCTGATACCAGCGAATCGTCTGCGCCAGCCCATCGGCAAACGAAATCTCCGGCTTCCACCCCAGTTCCTGCGTCGTCTTCGTGAAATCGACTGCATACCGCCGGTCATGCCCCGGCCGATCCGTCACCCGCGTCATCAGCGATTCCGGCTTCCCCAGCGTCTTCAGCAGAGTCCGCAGCACCTCAATATTCGGCAGCGGATTCCCCCCGCCAATGTGATACGTCTCGCCCACACGCCCGCGCTCCAGCACCGCCCGCAGCGCCCGGCAGTTGTCCGTCACATGCACCCAGTCCCGAACCTGCATGCCATCGCCATAAACCGGAATCGGCCGGTCCTCCAGCACATTCGAAATCGCCAGCGGCAACAGCTTCTCCGGAAACTGATACGGCCCGTAGTTATTGCTCGTGCGCGTGATCAGCGTGTTCATGCCATGCGTACGCGCCGCCGCCCGCACAAACAACTCGGCCGACGCCTTGCTCGCCGCATAAGGACTGCTCGCCTGCAGCGGATCGTCTTCCTTGAACCAGCCATCCGGCGGCATATCGCCACCCACTTCGTCCGTCGAAATATGCAAAAAGCGCTTCACCCGCCGCTGCCGCGACACTTCCAGCATGATCTGTGTGCCCAGCACATTCGTGAGCACAAATTCCTCTGCGCCCACAATGCTGCGGTCCACATGCGATTCCGCCGCGAAGTGCACCACCGCGTCGCAGTCTTCCGGCATCGCCGCCATGACCGCGCCCGCATCGCAAACATCGCCCTTGACCAGCGAATATCCCGGATCCTTCGCGGCCTCTGTCAGGTTATCCAGATTGCCCGCATACGTCAGTTTGTCGAAGTTGATAATACGCGCGGAACCCGCCATCTGGCGAATGAATTCCGACCCGATGAAGCCCGCCCCGCCGGTCACGAAAATAGTCATGTTTGTTTTCTCTGCGATTCCGCCTGAAACTCAGGCCTCTTCCGGCATAACATCCGCGGGCAGTTCGCCATCCGTCGGCAACGTCTCCGCTGCCGCCCTCGCTGCTGCTGCGGCCGCCTTCTCCAGTGCCAGTGCAGCCTTGCGCGGATCTACCTTCGGCGGCGGCGCTTGCTCGTGCCGGAAATCGTGATCCCCGTGACACGTGCGGCATCGAACCTTGGCCGGCTCGTCGTTCAGCAGCGACACCACCAGATGGTTCATCACCCGCTTGCATTTCACGCAGTAATCGTCGATATCGTCGCCGAGCCGGGCACGCATGTCTTTGAGTCTCTGTATCTTTCTCTTCTACGCCTGCGCCTGCGGAGCTTCCGCCGCAGCAGGCGGTTGCGCTCCCGCCGGTTGTGCCGGCGGAGCTCCCGAAAGCGGTGCAGGCAGCGATGCCTGCGGCGGAGGCTCCGGCACAAACCATCGCGCTTCCTCGAAGCCCACGTATTTGCAGATCTTCAGTTTCCCCGTACCTGTCAACACCGTGGGCGGCGCAGCAACTTCAACCGCAGTCTCGCCTTCCGCAACAGGCGCGGTTTCCATAACAGCCACCCGCTCCAGCGCCTCCAGCAAATCCCCCACATGCAGCGGCTGCTCCGTATTCCGCAGCAGCGCCCACGCCGCATATTCGTTATCGGCCTCAATCTCCGCCGCCGCCTCATAGTCCTTCGGCTTGACGTTCGCCATGCCCGAGACGTGCGCGGCGCTCCGGAACTGTTGTCTCGGTGCGTCCTTCATTCGGTGAATTCGGAAGACTGGCATAAACGTTCATTGTATGACGTGCCACGCGCGAACGGCAAAGCCCTCTTTCGCACAGCCTCCCCGCCGCTCCCCATGCGCCGAAACGCGCCATCGGATATCTTGGTACTGTTGCCCTTCCACCCTGACAATTATGGTCCGCGAATCGCGGAAATCCTCGCTCTCGGCAGTGATTCGGCCACCGCCGGCCCGCGCCCCATGGAGCTCTTCCCCAAAAAATGCACCTCTGAGGAAATGCGCCTCACCCTCCTGAACACAGACGCACGCCAACTCTTCCCCCACTCCCGCGACCCCGAAGCCGCCCTCAGCGGCCTCTTCCTCTACTTCTCCTGCCTCAAAGAGTCGCACGACCTCCTCCACCAGTTCGCCTCCCTCGACGGCGCCTACTGGCACGGCATTATGCATCGCATGGAAGGCGACCTCTACAATGCCGATTACTGGTTCTACCGCACCGTCGGCCACCCCGCCTATCCCGCCGTACACCGCGAAGCCGTCAAGCTCGGCTACCGGCCCGACGCCCCCGAGTGGGACCCCTTCGCCTTCGTCCGTTTCTGTGAAGCCGCCGCCCGTTCCAAAGACGACGATCTCGCCAAACGCGTCCAGCTCGCCGAATGGCAGGTCCTCTTCGATTGGTCCGCGTCACCCGAAAGGTCGTCACGTTGAAGAAGATCGTCCTCGCCCTGGTGCTCCTCGCCATCCTCGCCGGTGGCTACTGGACCTACCAGTTCAAGACCACCCCGCCCACCGTGCCCTTCGCCAAAACGCAGCGGCAGAAAATTTCCAACAACCTCTCCACCAACGGCAAAGTGGAACCGCAGGATTTCACCGAAGTCCGCACCGATATCCAGGGCCTCATCCGCAAACTCTCCATCCATCAGGGCGACACTGTCTCCCAGGGCCAGGTCATCGCCGAACTCAGCCAGCCCGGTCTCGATCAGGAACTCCAGACCGCCGAAGCACGCGTCGCCCAGGCCCGCGCCGAACTCGCCACCCTCTCCTCCGGTCGCCCCGCCGACCTCGCTGAAATCGATGGCAACCTCGCCATCCTCCGCAAACAGCGCGAACAAGCCGTCGCCACCGTCGACACACTCACCTCGCTCGTCAAAAAACAAGCAGCCACCACCCTCGAACTCCGCGAAGCTCAGGACGCCGTCAGCGTGCTCGATACGCGCATCCAGGCCCTCGCTCAGCGCCGCCCCTTACTCGTCAACAAAAGCGAGCTCGACGCCGCCCAGGCCCGCATCCGCGAAACAGAAGCTGGCGTAGCCCTGGCCAAATCGCATCTCGCCCAGAACGCCATCCTCGCCCCCATGTCCGGCGTGGTTTACGATCTTCCCGCGCGCGAAGGCACCTACCTCCACCCCGGCGATCTCCTCGGTTCCATCGGCAAGCTCGATCCCGTCCGCGTCCGTGTCTACGTCGATGAGCCCGAACTCGGTCGCGTCGCCATCGGCCAACCCGTCCGCATCACCTGGGACGCCCTGCAAGGCAAGGATTGGCAAGGCACCGTCGATAAGCGACCCACCCAGGTCATCTCCCTCGGAGCCCGCCAGGTCGGCGAAGTCCTCTGCACCATTCATAACGAGGGCCCCGAACTCATCCCCGGCACCAACGTGAACGCCTTCATCCTCACTCAAGTAGTGGAAAACGCCCTAACCATCCCCAAAACGGCAGTACGCCGCGAACGAGGCACGGGAGTCTATACCCTCCAGCCAGACGGCACAGTCAAGTGGGCAAACATCATCACCGGAGCCTCCGACGCCCTGCACGTAGAAGTAACCAGTGGCCTCGCCGAAGGCGACTCCGTCATGCTCCCCTCAGACCAAACCATCCACGAAGGCACAAAAGTAAGGGCAACGTACTAACGAACAACGAACGACCAAATCTCCCAACGAACGACCAATCTCACCACGAACCAAACAAATCTTCACGAACCAAACAAATCTTAGAGAGCCGCGACCGCAAGGGAGCGATCTTCAAACCCGCATCCCGGCACCCAGTGACTCCGAACCAACTCCGCAGCCGCCGTAGCTGACAGCTGACCGCTGAAAGCCGATGTGTTGTAAGCGCCGCAGCCACTCACAACACATCAGCAAACCCCTTCTTCATCTGCCGGAAAAACAGCCCCCCCAGCACAAACATCGCTACCGCAAATCCAGCCGCCGCAGCCAAATCCACCAGCGGCGGCATCCCCGTCCCCAGCAGCATCACCCGATACGCCTGCACCACGTACGACATCGGATTCCACAACAACACATACCGCTTCCACCCCAAAAACCTCCCCGGCGGCACCAGAATCGGCGTAATCCAGAACCAGAACGTGAACGCCACGGTCGCCACCTGCGCCGTGTCCCGCAGATAAACCTGCAGCGCCGCCGCCATCCACCCCAGCCCCACCCCAAACAGCCCCAGAATCGGCATATAGACCAGCAGCAGCCCCAGCGCCGGGTTCACATGTCCCTGATATACCCCCGCCACCACAATCGCCAGCGCCGTCACCACCACATTGCTCGTCAGCGACGAAAGAAAGATCGAAACCGGCAATATTTCCGAAGGAAACATCGTCTTCGTGATCAGATTCGCGTGTTCCACCACCGAACTGGCCGACCGCAGCACCGTCTCGCTAAAGAGCAGCCATGGCAGCATCCCCACAAACAAATTCAGCGGGAAGTTGTCCGTCAACCCGTCCTTGTCCACCGTCGTCTTGTTCAGAATCTGAAATACAAAAACATAGCTCGCCCACAGCACCAGCGGGTGAATGATGCTCCACACCCAGCCCGCGGCAGACCCCACGTATCTCTGCTGAATATCCCGCTTAACTAACTGAAAAAGAAGGCTCTTACCCTGTACAAGGTTGCGCGCAAAATAACTGCCTGGAATTCTGACTGGCAAGCCGGGATGGTACCAACGTTTTGGGTTGACATGCAACCTTAAAGAGTGTTAACCTAGGTTTCTCGACTTAGGCAGTATCGTACTTATATTAAGTACGAGCATTCAAAAAACTCACCCCATCGGCGCCGCCTCCGAACCGCTTTTGCAGTTAGAAGCGGATGGCGCTCAGGAGAAGGTATTTGAAGCAGGATTATTTCATCGTTGTACTGGCGCATTCCCTCCACGGACGTCTCCGTCGTGTTCACGTGCCTCATCGCTTTTTGTACGGCACCTTTGGCGTCCTCGGCTTTGCCATGCTTTGCCTGTTCGGCGTCGCCGGCAGCTATGCCCGCATGGCCCTCAAAGTTTCCAACTACAACTCCCTCCAGCACGAGACCGACCTTCTTCGCCACCGTTACGATAGCCTCCAGAAGCAGGTCAAGGAAACCAACCAGCAGTTGGCCACCCTCCAGGTTCTCGCCAATGAAGTTTCCACCGCTTACGGCATCCGGAACCAGATCGCAGGCACGCCCGACCTTATCGGTGAAGCCCCGCTGATCCCCACCATGGGTGATTCCCTCGCCGAATACAACTATCTCCGTTCCTCCACCTTCGCGCGCCGCAGCCGCAACATCTTCTCACGGGCCGATATCAACATCACCCCCGGCATCTGGCCCGTCGTCGGTCGCCTGGAAAGTGGTTTCGGCTCCCGGTCGGATCCCTTCTCCGGTGAAGGCGCCCGTCACCCCGGCCTCGATATCGGTGCCCCCCTGGGCACGCCCGTCAAAGCCGCCGCCGATGGCATCGTCATTCAGGCCGGCTGGAGCGGCGGTTACGGACGCTGCGTCGTCATCGATCATGGCAACGGCTACCAGACATGGTACGGCCATCTCTCCAAGATCGACGCCATCGAAGGCCAGGAAATCCGTCAGGGCGATATCCTCGGCAACGTCGGTATGACCGGCCGAGCCACCGGACCGCACCTGCACTACGAAGTTCGCGTCCACTCGACGCCGGTCAATCCGTACCGCTTCCTCGCCCACGCCATGGTCTCGCGTACCGAGCCTGTGGCAAACGGCGGACTCTTCTAAAAACGGTCGACAACTCACTTGACGACCGCACGACACCCCGCCCTCCCCTGGGTTCTGCCTTTCGCCGTCTTCGTCGCCATGCTGGCGATCCAGTCGGTCATCCCCATCCCGGCACCCATCAAGCTGGCCGCGTCCCTGGCCGCCATCTTCGCGGTCTCACTCCCGGTTCTCCGCGGCGCGCCATCAAAGCCCGTCCTCAGCATCCTCCTGGGCCTCGCGGTCTTCGTCCTCTGGGTCGGACCCGACGTCGTTGTTCCCAATTGGCACCACTTCTTTCTCTTCGATAACGGCATCGTCGGCCACCCCGCCGGCAACACCCCTCCGGCCTCCAAAAACGACCCCCTTTTCCTCATCTTCCGCATCGCCATCAGCGTCATCGCCGTGCCCATTCTCGAAGAGCTCTTCTGGCGCGGCTGGCTCATGCGCTGGCTGATCGATTCGAACGACTTCACCCGCATCGCCCTCGGCACCTACGCCCCGGCGGCCTTCTGGCTGGTAGCGGTGCTGTTCGCCTCAGAGCACGGCTCATTCTGGGACGTCGGCCTGCTGACGGGAATAGTCTACAACTGGTGGATGGTCCGCACCCGCAACCTCTGGGACTGCATCCTGATGCACGCCGTCACCAACGCCGCACTGGCCGCCTACGTTGTCATCGGCGGCCACTGGCAATACTGGCTCTAGCCGGTCTGCTCACTTGTAAAACTTTTTATCCGTGTCCATCTGTGTTCATCTGTGGCTAAAGGTTGAACTCACAACCGGCAATGCCACCGCAGCACCGCATCATACTCCGCCCGCATCCGCTCCCAATACGCCGCCTCCACCAGCCGTTCCTCAATGCCTTGAGCTGAAAGCTGATCGCTGACCGCTGATCGCTCAAAGCAACCGTTTACCCATTTCTCCACAAGTCCCCTTCCTCCTCGCCCGCCAGCAAGCCAGCGCCAGCGCAATCGCCAGATCGTCATGTTCCCCGTTCCCGTCCGCCCCCATCCGCACCTGCCCCCGCCCGTTCATCGAGGCCTTCACGTCCTTCAGTTCCCGCACCAGTTGACCACTCTCACGCGTAGCCCCAATCGTCAGCATCCCCTTCTCCAGCAGCACCAGCAACTCCGTCATCAAATCCCGTTTCGGCACCGAAGCATTCCCCGACCACATGCTGCCCGACCCCTTCTCGCCCCCCGTAATCGTCACCGCCGTCATCGCGCATCCCAGCCTCGCCGCCCGCAGCATATCCACCACCGGAGCCCCCACCCCGGTAGCATCCACCGCCAGACAACAATCCCCGTACAACGCATCGCTCATCACCATCTCCCGCACCCGAGCCACCACCACCACCGCCGAATAATCCCGTTTCTGCCCCAAATCCAGCCCCAAAAAATACATAAAGTTTCTTCTCTGTGCTCTCTGTGGTACTCCGTGCGCTCTGTGTGAAATTACAACTCCAACCCCGGAATCGTCAAATCCACCGCCGCCTCAATCAGTGCCGGGTCAAAATAAGCCCCCTCGTGCGCAGTAAACCGACCCATATACTCCTGCTCAAAATACGCCGCCGTCTTCGCCCGCCGCTCCTCCTCCAGAAACTCCTTCGGAATCCGCGAGCACTCCTCCGCCGTAGCGCTCACCCGATACCACTCCTCATCCCCACCCGCCCACACTTCATAAAAGAACCCGCTTTGCCCGTTCGGCGTACTCATCAGCCACAAATCCCCATCCCCCACGGCCAGCATCGGCCGCAGACTCTGATACATCTCGTCTTTCACCCTTGACGCCTCGTCAATCACAATCAGCGACACCGCCGAAAACCCGCGCACCGTCGCCTCCGTCCCCGGCAGCCCCACAATCCGCGACCCGTTCGGAAACAATAACGACGTCGCGTTATCCCCATCCCCCCGCGGCTTGATATGCAGCCTCCGCACCATCCCCGACGCCTTCCGCAAAAACTCCGCGCTCTGCCTCTCGCAGGGCCCCGCCACCAGCACCAGCGACCCCGGCCGCGTATACGCCCGATGCACCGCCTTCGCCGCCGTCACCGTCGACTTCCCCCACTGCCGCGAACAATTCAGAATCCCGCGCTTCGCCGTCGATTCCAGCACGCACCGCTGCTTCTCATCCGGCACAAACCCCAGTCGCGTCCGCGCGAAGGTGACGGCGTCCATGATTCCCGGAGCCGGCAACCCACCCGTGGCACCGGTTTTCGTCCGCCGCGGCCCCTCGTTCTCAAACGTCTCGAACATGCTCAATCGATAACATGAGCGCAGCCGGAAAACTGTCGCCAAGCAAGGTGCTGTTAGGCCAAATCAATGAATCAAAAGGAGAAACAAGGAAAATAATATTTCCGGAATCCGTGTGATCGCAGCCGGTCGCTGTCCAAATCGGCACCCAAATCGGCCACGAAATCTCCACCCAAATCGGTGGCATAGGCTTTAGCCTGTGGGGTCGAGCGCAGCTCGACGAGCCTTCCGCCCGCGAAAGTCTAACCTCCGTGCCTGGCGCCCCGTCATGCAACCTCAGCGATGTAACACCGGAAACATATGTCCGGCGCAGCCCTCGCCATGCCGCAAAACGAAGTCGAACAGTTCTGCCAGCGGAACCACATCCGCAAGCTCTCCCTGTTCTGTTCGACGTCGTCGCCATGGAACAGGAACTTGCCGAAAAACTCGGGCGCAAGGTCGAACCTCCGTACTCCCGGCGACCTCAGTCGTTACTTCCGCGACCAGGTCGTAGCCACATCTTGCAACAGCTTGTTGCAAAATTGGCTCTGGTTCTTCAAACTGGAGAATCAAAAAGAAAATCGAGGGAAAACCGTGTGACTCGCCGCTGGCCGCTATCCAGGCCGGCAACGAAATCTCCACCCAAATCGGTGGCATAGGCTTTAGCCTGTGGGGTCGAGCGCAGCTCGACGAGCCTTCCGCCCTTGAACCGGGAACCATCTCACCAGATGGTCGGCACATTCGAAGCCCGGATCTTGCCGTCGCACGTGACCAACGGAATTCCGAGCGCCAACGCGGTGGCTGCAATGACCCGATCCGGCAGATCCGGAACCTCGTTCCGCCGTACTTCGCGAATCTGATCCGCCACAGCGAGGTCCAGCGGCGCAAGCCGAAAGCCAAACGTCGAGTCCGCCAGCGCAACCCGGAGTCTAGCCAGCGCTCGTTCCGGTATCCGGCCTTTTTCCACCAGCTATGTCAGCTCGACCAGAGACATCGAAGCCACAAATATCGGATCGCCTGCCCGGACCGCGGCATCCATCGCCGGTTCCGCTGCGTTGGAAAGTCGCGTGTTGTCGTGCGGCTACCAAACAATCGAGTGAGTATCCGCGACCACACTCCCCATCTAAAGGTCTCGTGGAAATTTCTTCCACATCTCGTGGCGCAATTCCTGAACATCCGCTTCTGAAATATCAATATCAAGCCCGGCCCAAAGCCCCCTGGGACTGCGCAGTGGTGCCTTGGCTCGCGCCTCCGCTCCCAGCGAATCCGCCAATGCCAGGAGCTCGGATTGCTTATCCGGTGGCAAACGCCGAACCTTCTCCAGAATTGCTTCTTCGATACTCATCACCTCCAGTTTAAAGGAATCCGGACCCACCATTGCCCGATCAGTTGCCCTTTGAAAGCAACGATGTCATCCTGCCATAGCCAGTAATCGTCGCGGAACGCCTCGCCCGCGTCAACGCCACGTAAAGCAGGGATCGCTCTCCCGTATCTGCATCGGCTCCAGCGGCGATGAGGCAACGAGCTTCCGGTGAACGGAAACCGCCGCCCGCATCTGGGTGGCTTACGCTGGTCTCAATCGGATGACAGCAAATCAAAGCCTCGCGCGTTCAGGAGCCGATAGGTCTTGCCTTTAATCTTCTGAAGCTCCCCTTCGCATCGGATCATCTGCCGGTCCCTGTGGGCGGGCGTCAGAATCCTCTCATACTCAGGTGCGGCGACTTCAATCTCGACCCTGCGATATTCATCGTCCACAAGCCCCTGCACGACCGCCGTCCCGTTTCGGTCATGCTGCCCCCGGCTGAGATCCGTGACAAAGCCCGACAGCTCAAAATCCTCCCGTGTCGCCGTCTCGCGCAGCACCTTTCCAATCTCCCCAATGACAGGAGATAAGTCCGAACTGAAGCGCGTCAGAGCCGCTGGATGTCCACTGGCCGGACGCGAACCGGAAAACGAAAAACGAACCTCGACATCCCGCCGCACACCACCCGCCGCCAGCATCGACGCCACGGATTCACAAAGATTGGCGCTGATGCCTTCCCTTGACAGTTCGATTCCAGCCGGAAGCTGACCACCGCTCACGGTCTCAGTCGCAACCCGGCGCAAACAATGCAGGGCCTTGGACAGGGTGACAGTAACGCGCCGCTCAAAGGGTTCCGCTTCATCCTCCAGGCCGGAGACCGGCATTGCCGGAGGCACGGGACTATGCACCGTTACCACATAGCTGCCGCGCTCACTCTGCCCCAATCTTGCCTGCCGAAGAAACTCCACGGCGGACGTTGGCTTTCGCGACGCGAAAAACTGTTGTGGCTGCACTGCGGAGCACGCGGCAGCCAGCAACTGATTTCGAACCAACGCAAAAAACTGCTGGCCCTGTTCCAGTGGAATGGTCCCGTCCTCCGAACTCGCCTGTATCCAGCGCCACCGGATCACATCCGACGAAATGCACTGGATGTCAGCCAGAATGTCGAGCTGAGATCTCTTCTCGATCTCGCCCAGCGTCTCCAGCGTCTCCCGCACTCTGCGTCGAAAATCCCGCATCTCCCGGTTATCCGGGACGATCACTTCCACAAACTCATCGGCGACATTGCCTTCGCTCGTTCGCCACGCCCACGTCTGCGCCAGCCCGCCAGTCATTTCGGGGCCGCGATGCCACCCGCGGGCGCGCAGATAGGACGCCAGCGCCACCGGGCTGATTCCATCCAGCGTATTGGGGTCCGTTATGGTCGCATTCATGGCAGTCCACCCGATCCTAACCTTGTCATGATATCTCGCAGCGCCATTGGTGTGAATCGTTGCTGCTGCGGTATCTTCACCGTCGTGCTGTCCGTATTCCCATTGTCAGGGTGTCCCCGAAGTGAAACCCACCACGCCGACCGGAAAATCTCCAGCTTCGAAACGCCGGCAACAATCCACGCCATCGGATCCACCGGAACCTGCACAACAACCAGAATAATCGGTACCGCGACCTTGTCGTCGCGCAAATCTTCGTAGTTCTTCTGCGGCAGAGCAAAACTGATCTCCGCCTCCGCGTCCATGTCATCAGCGGTGCATTTCAACTGCACGTCGAGTCGGGGATTCGAAGCAATTCCTTTGCGCCTGCTCGCAATGGTGATATCGACGCTTTGATCGTCGGGTTGAGTCCCGCCCTGCACGCCGTAGCCCGATGCAGCGGCGATTGCACGCAGCCAGGCCTCGCTGAAGCCGCATTTTTGATCGTTAAGCGTCACGTCGTTTTCCAGGTATCGCCCAGCGCAAGCTCTCAATCGCCAGCGCCTTCATAGGCTCATCCCGCATCGGATCTCTGCTCCCCGTTTCATCGGAAGTCATTGCGGGTGTTGCGCCTGTTTGTATATCGGCAACGCAAAGCCTGGACTGTAGCTGACACGGCCTACAGTCTCTCACCGGAATTGCTGGCCGTCTCCAGCTACAATCGAATAACCTGAAGCTCGCAACCCAGCCCCTCAGGCCGCCGCATCCCCGGCGAAATCGACTTCAACACGAGATCGCCACACTACGCTGGACCTAGAGTCGGATGCGAAGCCGAGAGAGTAATTGTTTTCTTCATAAGCGGCTCTTGGCCAGCGCAACACCGGTAGGGCCCTCGACGTCTCTTCCTTACTCGACATCTTGCCGAGCAAGATTCTGCCATCGTTTGTTTTCAAGAAGAGTGGTTCGCGTTATCGTAATCTCGTTACACCCATCCACGGATTGAACGGTTTCCCTGACAATCTCTGCCAGGTCCTTGTGTAGCCACGGGCTCAAAGTGATCTTCTCAATGCAGCCCAGCGGGATTTTAAAACTCTTCGTTTCAACTTCACGATTGGCGTCAGCGTATACGAATCGATACTCCCTTTCGTCTCGGTAAGGAAAACGTTTCAGAAAGGGCAGTCTGTCGAGTGCAGGCACCGTTGCCTTGTTGAGTTCGACGTATTCCACTGCTCCATGGCGCACATTCGTCTTTGCCGGAAATGCTTCCAGCAATCTGTCCCGATCGAACTGGATGCACACACCACTATCCGAACCTTCCGTAAAAATCTTCCAATGATGGTATGTTTCGCTTGCCTCAGAGAGACAGATCGCCAGGACAGTCTTGGCCTTTTGTCTCGCCTTGAATTGTTCGAGGTAGTAGCTGTCATTTCGGTCAGCCCAGGAGGTGGGACTCAGCAGCGTTATCTCTCGTTTGCGCAGTAAATGCAACAGTGCCGGAAGCCTCGTGTATCGCCGCAGGGAATTCAGACTACCGTTCGATTTCTCGTCCATTTGTCGCTCCTTCTTTCAAGCGTCCTGAAATACGGATCAGTGCCATACCCATGTCTATATCCATTGCACCTTGCAACGGCCAAATCCCCACCCCATCAGATCGTCAGAGCCTTCATCAACGCATCCCGCGCATCCAGATAATAATGAATCGTGATCTTCGCCGCCAAATCATCCGGCAAATCATTCAACTGCCGCCGACTCCCGATCGGCATCAAAATACTCGCCGCACCCTTCTCAATCGCCGTCTCCACCACCGCCACCGGATTGAAAATCGTCTCAATAGACCCGCCCAGATTCAACCCGCCCGTCACCGCCAGCCCGCCCTTAATACTCTTCTGCAGCAATGACGAGCAAAGCCCCAGCAGCACTCCAACCCCAACCGCGGCCCCGCTCCGGGCGCTATCAAACGCTCGCAACTGAACGGAAAACTCATGCTGCCGCGGCTCACGGTCCCCAACCAGCTCGCCCGCCCGCGTGTAAAGGTTCTGCTCCGCAAACCGCACGCTTTCCTTGAAAGCCGGAGGCGCTGGCTGGTTCAATATCTTCACCCCACCCCCCGGACCCTCGGAAATGTCGATCTGATAAAGCCCCGGATTCTCATCCCCACCACCCGCCGAAATAACCCACACCTGCCCCGGCGGCAATGGATCGCTGCCAATACTGTTCTCGCTGTACAACTCTGGTGTGGCCACAAACTTCTCCACCCCATCGTCACCCATCGTGTAACTGAACTGCGTATTGCGAAATTCGGCCGACCCGATCCGCTTCTGCTGCTCCTTGACCCGCCGTCGGCACTCCAGCGCAATCCGCAACGCCCACTCAAGCACCTCGTCCGAAACGGGAACGTCCGGGTTAGGCGACATGAGCTTAATTAGTCCACTCACGGTTTTCTGTACGCCGGTGGTATCGCGTCCGCTCAGGGCAGCACCCAGATGGACACGCCCCTGGAAAACATTCTGCCGACTCTGGCGTCGCAATTGGCTCCAGCACTCCGACAGGAAGTCGCTGACTAGGCCGAAGTGATTCGTCAGCAGTTCGCGGTTTACTTTCGGCAAATCCCAACCCGGCAGGTACGCGTGAATACGGTCCATGAACGCGGTGTCGGACCGCATTTCGGGCGGTAGTGGGCCGAACAAATGACCAACCCGCTGCTGATGCTGCACGTCCACGTCGAAATTGCCCACCATCACAACGCCGCCGTCAGCGCGGATGCTCTCCTTCCCGCGGCTGAACTCTCCAGACTCCATGTAGCCCTTCATGATGTTGACGCCATCCTTCTGGTCGAAGGAGACGCCGGAGATTTCATCGAAGCAGACCACGTCATACTGGCAAACCAATCCGCGCTGGCCGTTCGCATTATTCACAAACATGCGCGCGACTGTCGCCTTGCCCCCCGAAATCAGATGGGCGTAGGGCGAGACCTGCTGGAACAGATGGCTTTTGCCGGTACCTCGCGGGCCGAGCTCCACCATGTTGTAGTTGCGCTCCACAAACGGGACCATGCGCAAAAGCATCATGTCGCGCGCACGGGGAGTAAGGTTTTCCGGCTCCATCCCGATGCTGCGAATCAGAAAATCCTTCCACTCCTCGGTGGCAAACGCCTCCCGGCCCTGATAAAGAGCAGGCAGCACATCGCGCTTGGAGAGCTGTATCTCCCGTATCGATTCAATTCCGAAAGGCCGACCATTCTTCTCCTGCGCGATGGACGGATCGTAAGCAAGCTCAATCTCCGCATAAAACCCGCCCGTCAGCATCCGTTCATTGGCGTGGACCATGGACTCCGCGATCCGCACATCCTTCAGTTGCAGGCTTGGTAGCGTGGCCAGAAACGAATCGCTACCGGCATCCAATCGTGCGGTGATAATATCAATCAGTTTCACGCGCCCTTTGTCCTTGGAGCGGGCCTTGAACAACTCATGTTCCCCAGCGCGAATGGTCTTCTCGCCGAGTTGACGTTCAACAATCTTCAGGCCTTCGGTGATCTCATCGTCGTCAACTGAGGAACAGTAGCGGCCCAGCAAGAATTCAGCGACGTATGTGGGAACGGGATACTGCCCCTTAAATTTGCGTACAAGATCCTTGCGCACCACGTAGCCTTCAAAGGCCTTCGTGGCAATCGTGTCGGTGCGGTCTAAAGGTTGGCTCATGGGGCTAATTTCCGAGGGTCGTGGACAGCGTGTCGATCACCTGCCCACTTGCGTCTAATAAAACAATAGCGGCCTTCTTTCCGATGTCGGAATCGTCTTCGAGAAACACCGTCACTTTACCGTCCGGTGTTGTCTCACGCGACTGCTTGTCCGACAGTAGCGAAGTTTTCGGGTCCGATTGACTGCTGCGGACATCCACGCGGACGCCCGCATAGTCTCCGCCAACCGACACCCGGCATTTCGCTCCGGTCCACTTTGCCTCCAGCAGCCGCGCTGCGCCCCCGGTCGTCTTGGCTGTGGAGACACGAAGCACCGGTATCACCATCTCCTGAAGCGATATGCCACCGTGCGTATATTCCGTTGAAGCACGGTAGCAGCCGACACCCGGCGGACTGGCGATGGAAACTCCCGGATTCCAGTGCCATTTAAAAGTTGGCGTGTCGGTCAGAGCCTCGGCCTTCAATGCCGCACAACGCCCCCAGCGGTTTTCTGCGAGGAATGACTGTAGTTCTACTTTCGGAAGGCCGCCCGGCACCAGCAGCCAGCCGTGGTCCGTCACGACAATCACCTCGGTCCACCCGGCTCTAAGAAGGGCTGCGATCCTGCTGACCAGATCCAGAACTTCTGTTTCAACGCTTCGCGCCAGTCGCCAACCCTCATTGTGTCCACGCTTATCAAGCGTGCCGGCCTCGGTCCACGCGGAGCCGGTGGGATCTCCTGTCTCGCCCGCGCGGAGGCATTGCCACCCTTTCGATTTCAGCGCGGCGATAAAACGATCCTGCGTCAGGAGTTGCCCCGTGGAAACCAGTCGGGTGGAGAACTGGTCTCCGGCCTCGCCACCCTGAACCGAATCGGCGAGAGGTGAAGCTGCCGGCTTGGCGGTGGCTGTGGCCGACGGGATGGTTGACCACTCCCAATCCCGCGTGGATTCAATTCCGACAACCCGCAGTTTCTCCGTCAGGTGGCAGGCAACGTCCATCCGCAGCCCATCCGCAAACATGACGAGCCTTCCCGGCGCAGTCACTACTGGCGCAGAGCGCTTGGAGACCGATCGGCCATCATCGCGGATCAGCTTTTGCAGGTGGCGGGAGGTATTTTCAAGCCACGGCACATAGACGGCCCGTAAGGTTTGTAACACGGCCTCATGTTGTTCCGGTGAACCGCAGGCGGCCATAGTGGCCAAAGCGGCCTCATCCACGCGCCACCCTTCTTTGGCATAAAACTGTGCATACGCTTCTGGCGTGGGAGCGCCAGGAGCGGCCTGGCATAGCCTGGCAAGTTCCGCCAGTGGCTCCAGCGCGGTTGCCAGCGGACTCAGGCCCAGTTTCTGCCAGGGATACCCGCGCCGGACACCGTGTTGCGCTTCCAGATCGCCGATGCCGCGAATGACTTCGTCCTGTGGCCGATCCGCTAATCCTTCCAATGCGTGCTCCAACTTCCGCTCTTCGGCCTCATTGATCGTCGGCCAGACCTCGTCTGTCTCGAACAGCGTCACATCTTTCGGCGCAGCACGCTTCAGCCATTCCACGACCCCCATATAGTTTCCCGGAGCTTCGGCAAAACGCTGCCAGACGTTATTCCAGGGATTCCCGCGGCCTGCCATAAGCTTTGCCGCCATAAGCGGACCTTCCTTAACGGGGTCGAAGTAGAAGTCTGCTTTGCACTGCTGGCAGAAAGCTTTCCATTCCGCGTCTGAGCGGCCCTGTGTGAAAATCTCGGGGTTACTCAGCCAGCGCAGCAGCAGCCCGGTGGCGTCCGGTGCCACCAGTGCGTTGAAGAACTCCGAATCCAGACGCCGCCCATGCAACTGAGAAATCGGTTCGGCCATGAGAGCAGGTAGGGCGCCAGCGAGCGCTTCGATCGTCGCCTGATCTTTGGCGACATCAAGGCCCAGCCCGCCGTGTTTGGACATGAGAAAAGCGTACGGAGTCCACTCTTTACCGTTCGTGTGAAGCCACATCACACCTCGATGCTGGAGATCCACCAGTGCCGCCAGTTCTTGCGGGCAATCCTCCGCAACTCGAAGTCTCTCCCGGCTGACACCAGGAAGATAGAACACAGGAGTGACTCCTGCCCCAGGCGCACCTTCAACGAGTCGTGCTTCGATGCAACGCAGCCAAAGTGACGGACCTACTCGCTTTTCCGGCGCGTAACTTCCCAGCAGGAAAAGCTCCGGCATCATCGGCTGGAGCTCCGGCATGACCGATTCCCATAACCGATCGGGATCTGGCCACAGTACCGCGCAGGGCGCAACCTGGTCGCCCGCTGCATAGGCCTGGGTGGCTGTCCTGAGGGTGCCCGCTACGGATTGTCCGAGGGTCTGAGTCATAGCGGGTTCAGTTCCAATCGGCGGCAGGCAGGCATGATCTATGCGTTCCTCTTGCTACGTCTGAACTCATTCGTGTAGTGGCAGTTGTTCCAGCGATTGCCATCCGGCTCCTTGCCCACACCGGCGAAGTCCTGCTTCTCCTCGTCCCAGCCCCAGAACCATGGGAAATCCTTTTTGTCCCGCGTCGGTTCCTTCCCGCGGTCCTTTTCCCACTTAATCTTGACGCGCTTACGGAGAATGTCAGCATTCGCAAAGGGGCGGATGTTCATTCGAACGCCGTCGTTAATGTCGGGGTGCCAGCCGATAGCCTGCTTGGAAAGTGGTTTCCAACGGACAAAAAGGTCATAGGGCGGTTCGCCTTCGAGAATAAGCTTGAGGTGGGTCTGCAATTGCTTGGCAGCCTGCCACCGCGCATCGCTGCCAGCTTCACCGGCATCGACTGCGTCCTTCTGACGACGAATCCAATCGCCAAGATACGCGTAGGCGAGTTTCTCTAGGTTGGCGTGGCTGAGTTTGTGATAGTTCACCAACGCGCCAAACCCGTTCTTGTTGCCATCCCAGATGTGCCAGATGAAGGGGCGATGCTCGAAGAGCGCGCAGTGCTGCTCGAAAAACTCGTCTCGCAGCCAGTCGTCGAGCGTCTTGGACTTGCTGCCATTGGGCCCGGCTGTACCAATCAGCGCGCTGATGTCGAATTTTCCCAAGGCCTGCACCAAAGCTACCCGCAGACGTTCGGCGGCAGATGTTTCGCCCTTGGTGGCCGAGAGGCACACGATGCCATCTTCATCACCGAACTTCTCTAGTCCATCAGGCGCGAGCGCAGGGCAATCGGGAAAACTCGAACCGGTTTGGCGCGGCCACTGGTAGCCGAGAAGACGTGCGACAGCCACATGCAACGGTTGGTCCGAGTCGGAGGGACGGCCGCTGAACAGCCACTGTCTCGGGTCGCTGGAGAAGGGCTCCGGCAATCCGTGCGGGTATTTTCCCTCCGCTACTTTCCTCCAGTGCGCAAGGTCGAATGGGACTTCCACCAATGGTCCGCGAACCTTAAGCGCCTTATCAATCGCGCGAACCTTGTCGTGATAAGACTCGTCTGAACAGAGAGCCCAAATCGCCGGCAAGAGTGACTCATCGTGCGGTACGATGGCGACGCTATTGTCATCAAACAGGTCGCCCAAGTAGAGGGAAACCTGCAAGCTGCCCATCGCGCTTACGAGTACTCCGCGCTTGCCCCAAACGTCTCTCCCTCGCAGCCAGGCACCCGTATTGTCGCTTTCAAGCTTTTCTCGAACGAATGCGGCCAATTCTCCACAACCGTCCTGCCAAAACAGGGCCTGAACCATTCCTCCGAAGTGTGTTGTCGCAGTCACAGTGGTTTGCTGGGCCAAGCTGGACCGCAATCCTCCAGGTCTCATCTCGTAATAGTTCCTTTCGAAACTCTGCATATCTATCCTGAGCTAGCCAGTTCTGGGGCGTCACAAGCGATGCCGTGGCGTCATCAGCGCACAATCCGAGACACCGCTGTACAAAGCAGGTCGCGAGGTCGGCCTGCGCGACTGAATGCGAGCTCTCGCAATAATCGCTTAGTACCTTATTTTGCCCCCCGCGCGCTAGGTAAGGAACGTTGGTCGCAACCAGCGTGAATTGGCCACTGAGTATCTCGGCCGCTTTGGCCAAACCGTGCGCGGTTACTCCCATTTCATGTGTGGCGGCGTCTTTGGTCTCCTGTGCTAGAGCCCTCTCCAACAACGGTTGCAACTCATGGAACGCGGCCACCAGTAAGTCGCCCTCTGCGGCGCGCGGATTGACGAGGCTGCCCAGCACCGGGGCGTCTCTGAATAGCCGGTAGAGTCGGTCCATTCCATTCCTAAGCCGCTCGTTGTCACTGGCCAGTTTGAGCCAATCCTCACGCTTCGCGTTCGGGGCGAGGCCGGAACAGGCCAGATTCATCGTCGGAAGGAGGCAGTGACCCACGCGTCGCCATGCCGCCAGTGCCAGATTAAATGCACCAATCTGCGTACACCGGGGGTCAATCTCTAACCCAAACAAGTTGTCGCGGATGACCGCCGCCACCGCGACCGATTCATCGAGGGTTTCCTCGGCCACGCGCATGGCGACCAGTCGCTCGAACATTGCCACAACGAAATGTCCGCTGCCCATGCAAGGATCGAGGCACGTGATATCCTTCGTCGTCGTCGGCCAGTTACCGAAGATTCCCGCAGCAGGCAGCCACTTGCCATCCTCGGCCCTGATGAAACGGAGGTAAGCCCACGGGCACCCCGGCAGTGCCACTGCTTTGCGCAAATCCTCCTCGCTCTGAGCGGCCGTGGCCATCATGGGATTCGCCTTGAAAGCCTTGCCTGCGTGCCACGCGCCGAGCGTGTTGTCGAGCAGGAAATCCACCATATAGTCCTCAGTGAATAACTGCGTAACTGCTGGCAGTTCGGCCGCGCCTATCTCGTGGCCAGCAGCGTTTACCTCGTCCTTCCGCTCCGTCTGCCAGAATTGGTAGCACCATCCCAAGCTATCGCTGGCGGTGAAAACCTCGACTGGCAGGCTAGTGACGAGTTGAATGAGAGGGTTGCGGTCCTCCACGGGCAACTCAACCGCGCCTGCGGGGTCGTCGGACCGGAAGATCTGGGGCAACTCTTTCGCGGCGAAGCTGGCCGCCACCGACCATGCATCCCTGAACCCAAGCGAAGGCGCAAGTTCTTCGCAATCGTCCAACGACACGGAGACTCTATGCTCCGGCGATATGAGGAGGTCGTTTTCAAGCAGAAAGCGGGCAAAGAGGAGGCGATGCCACTGGTCATACGCGAGCTTCTCGACAAGGTGCTCGATCTCGTAAGCTCCGCGACGAGTTTGGCTCTCACTATCTCCCAGTTGTTTCGCTTGCGCGCGGAGTTTGCGCCGCAGGTCCCGTTGCGCCTCATTCATATGCTGGTAGGAATCGGATTCCTGCACCGCAAGAGCTTCCAGAGCCTTACGCGCGCCGCCTTTGGCGATCCTGCGGGCCTGAATGGCTGTGTTTTCCAACTGACGGCGGAGAGTCGTGGGAAGACTGCTCATAGAGTGACTGGGCCTTCCTTCAGCTTTTCTGATACCCGCTGGCGAGCGTCTGCGAGCCACTGATCCAACTCGGTCGCGTCGTGAATCGTGGCACCGGGCAGCACCACGCGCTGGGCCTTGGGTTCCAGCAGGCGACTGGCTTCGTCCAGTGCGCGCGAGAAACGCTGCGGCACCGCATCGAGCAAGTTGCGCCGGTCGGCCAAGTTGGTGGCACGCAGGGCTGCGAGAATTTCTTCGTCCGTGCCGATGGTCTCTTTCGCTGGGGGGGTGAGCTGAAAAGCACCAGCGAGAGTTGTGCGTTGTTGGTCGCTGAGGCCGCTCCATACTCGGGAGGTGACGAGTTTGTCATCACCAGCCTTGAACGCATTGGAGATATCGCCCTGAAGCTTCCCGAGGGCGGCGCGCAGGGCGGTGGTCAGCTGTTTGGTCAGCTCGGGCACCGGATCTGGATCTGCCAGTAGGGTGCGGCCGTCGGTGATGGCGGCGATGGATTTGGCGCAGGCCTCCGCTTCCGACAGACTGGCGGCAAAGCTTTGAAAACCGAGCAACCGCTCCCATAGGGGCCAGCGTTTGGCGATGCCGTCGGCATTCTTCTTCCACGTGGCAAGTTTTGTGGAGAGGTCATCCTTCTGTTCGTGGATCTTCAACAGTTGGGCATTGCCGCTGAGCATTTGCAGGGCGTTGAGATCCTGCGTATCGGGGCGGTCCGGCTGGGGCGCACTGCCCCCGGCAGATTGGGCTAGTGCGAGTAACTTTTGGAGAAATTGGCCAGCGGCTTCGGATTCCTTACCGTTCTGAGTGGTGATCCCCAGTTTCTGGAATAGGGCCTTCAGATCGAGTCGCTGCTGCACATTGAGCGGCGGTACGTCCACGTAATAGCTGGCGACGCCCACCTGATTCTGCGGCAGCGTCTGAGCCTGCGTCGGCTGACCATTCACCGTGGCACGAAGATTGCCGGCAACAAGCATAACGAAGAGCGCCCCATCAATGGCATCCTGTGGCCAGCCAAACGGCGCGGATTTGAAATTCTCGCGGATCTCCTTACCCTTCTTGCCTGCCCCGATGAAATCGATGACGCGCCGGCAGACGGCGTGTTTGGTGACATCGCCGGGGTAGCCCACCTGCGAGAGAGCGCCCACATCGCCCGCACGGGCGCGGGTGACGACCTGGCCCCAGTTGGCGTGATCGGCTTCGGAGAACTGCGGGAAAAGTCGCACAAGCGCATTGTCCGCTGAATCCTGAACTTTATCGGCCAGTTCAATACCGTTGGCCTCCTGACCGCCACCCAGAAAGACCTTCGCTCCGCCGATGACGTGGCCAAGGAGTTCCTGTATCCGCAGACGAGCAACCTCCAGATGGGTCTCCACGGCCTTGCGAGCCTCAATGGCCTCAGGGGTAGCGGCCGGGCCGTGCGCGTCCAGAGTTTCCTGGGCGGCGACATACGACGCTATGGCCTGCCGTAAATCCTCGTGGTGAAGCCGTGGCAAGTAGCCAAATAGCAGCGGGCTGTCAACTCCCGCGGCACGAGCATCGTTCAGAATCGATTTTTCATCTTCGCTCCATCCGTCTCGTACCCAGAGCGTGACCTCCTCGTTATTGGAGGGTGGACGGCTGGAGGAAAGCTCGAAGACAAGTTTGCGCGGTTGCTTTGAGTTGCCCTGCTGTAGTGATACTGGCTTGAGCGCCTGCTTCGTGCCGTCACGAAGTAACTCCGCGCGTTTGGCGTTGATTCGCCCATCGTCACCGAGGGCGGCCGCACGTCGGCGATTGAAGTCGTGCGTCCAGAGAGCACCTTCGCGCGTCTGAAGACGGTATTCAGTCTCTACAGCCATAACCTGCCCCGCATCGACGAGTTGCTTGAGTAGTACGGGAATCTTCTGATCCAGCTTTGGCCGGTCATTTTTCAGATCGCTGACAAGGAGATCGACCAGCGTCTCGGCGTTCGCGCGGACGCCGTCATCAGCGCCCGGAGTGCGAGGCAGCTTGCCGATGAGGAAAATCAAAGCGCACAGGCTCGACCGGAGATCTCCATCTTTGCTGCCATCGCGCTGCTTGCGGATGATCTCGTCATATTCGCGTTCCAGTTCGCCGGAGTTGATGAGATCGGTAGAAATCTGGTCATAGATGAAGTCCGCTGGTACTACTGCGCCGACGGAAGCCGCTGCCGTTTGTCGTGTTGCCTCAAAGACGATCTGCAACTGGGAACGCAATTGCGCTTTGGTGCCTGAATGGTCGGTGTTCCGCAGCACTTTCTCCCAGAACCGCCGGCGGGTGGGCAGAAGCGGGTAGTCGGCCACAAAGAATTGTTCATCGTCGTGGTTGGCGGCAAAGCGGGTGTTCTGAAGATGGCGCGCCACTTCGCCCTGGTTGTCGCTGAGACATTTTGAGACGGCTGACTCCTGCTCCGGCTTCTTGCGGAGTACGGTCTTGCGAATGACACTCTCGACATCGGTATCTGAGAGTTGAACCCGCACTGAAAAGCGCGCCTGCAAACGTTGGAGGCTGGGTGTCGTGTTCAACGCCGACTGGCCGGTGCCGACAATCAACAGACGGCTGTCCAGATCTGTGCAACAATGCTCCGCGATCTCCTGCACGTCATTCGCGCGAGGGATTCGCTCGCCGATGAACTGCTGGATTTCGTCCACGACGAGCAGGGTACAAGGGAGACTGCCCTTCTCGCCCCCGTCTTTATTGCCAAAGACCTGCCTGATGAATTCCAGCGCCTGCTTCACGGTGGGTGAAGTGATCTCAGGGTAGCCGTTTCGAATTACGTCCTGAACGTTCGCCACCGATCCGTACTTTGGTTCGGCGGAGATGAGGGCCTCGGCAAGCGGTACCGAATAATGCATGCTTTCTACTTCTTCGAGCAGCTTGCAGTCGCTCTTCTTTAATGCCTGCGTGACTGCTCCCTCAAGACCTGATGAGTGAAGCCAAAGCATAAATTTTGCCTGGGCCAAATCTTCCGGGAGGCCGGCAGACCGAAGAACCAGCTGGACAAAGGCCAATCGGACGTTGTCCATGGAGCCCGCACCGAGGGTGCCTGCGGCCGCGCGCAAACCACCCATCGGCTTGCTGCGAGTACTGAGTTCTTTGAGCAGATCGCTGATTTCTGCGGGTAGCCTCACCAACGAACGAGCAGTGGCGCCGTCGGCGAAATGATAATCCTCCCAGAGATAACGGAGCATCTTGACAAGATGAGATTTGCCGCTCCCGAAGAAGCCGCTGACCCAGACAGCTTTTTGCTCCTCACGCGCGAGTCCATCAAGGTACGCCCTGAGAATCCGCTCCAGGCCGCGCGCGTATTCGCCATCGCAGACAAACGTTTCCAGCTCGAAACGAAGCGTCTTAATCTGGCGCTCGTCGCGCCCGATCTCGGAGACCTTGGAGACGCCGTTATTGAGCAACTCGAGGGTGGTGGGATCGCGGAAATACAATTCGCGGTTGGTCGTGGGTGTCATGGGTTGATAAAGCTCTCAGTCGAAGTGATCGGAACTGCCATGTAGTTGAATCCATCGCGCGCGTCCATGAATCGATAGATATTCCCGGCGTATTCGCCGGGAAAGAAGATGAGCATGCGTCCGCGCACGCTGTCCTCGACGCGTTCAATCAGGGTGGAGACCCGCATGAAGTCGAACAATGAGGCCAGGCCCGTCACGGCGACGACACCGTCGGCATCGGCCTCATCGCGGGAACAGGCTGCTTTCACAAGCTCAACGGCACGGTTTTCGAGTTCACTGCCAGCCCGCAAGTGCTTGGGATTTTGAAAAATGGCTTCCCGGTATTTGTGCGCTGCCAGATATTCCGGAAGCAGTCGCGTGAGGTCAACGGTGGACCACCCATGTTGCGCACCGAGCGTGAGCGATTCGAAAAGAGGCAGGCGAGACCGAATCCGACGCTCTTCCGATGGTGGATAAACCGCGAACCAGATGCACTGTTTGCCGGACACATTCTGCGACCAGGGCAGACGCATCTGGCGTGTGTAGTTGTTGACAAGGCGGTCGATGGCGCTCAAGGCAGACACTCCTGAAATTCGGCAAGCAGCGGGAAGCTCAATTCAATAACTTCACCCACTGCGCGCAGGTTCAGGAGCCCGGCTCGGTGAGCTTCGAAGCCCAGAGCCTTTGCGCGGTCGGGGTCAAGATCCAGCAGAGAACACCACGGATTGGAAAAGACCGCCGCTCCGTAGTAGCCGCCGATATCCCCGAGGAATAGGGCCATCGTGACGGCTACGGCGGTGGGCTTGATCCGCTGGCGAGTCTTGTTTGTCCGCCCGGTTAGGTGACCGGACTGGGTCCACGACGAAGCCGCATTCCGTGCGATTTTGTTCCGGTTCAGTTCCGAGTAGTGATTCGGGAACGTAGCTTCTATCGCTTGCGCCAAACTGGTCGTTTCAACACGGTCGCCCTCTGCCGCCTCCATCACGGGTGCCGCTGTGGCGCGCAAGAGCGGGTCTCGCGCCCAGGCTACCTGAATCGCCAGCAACGGCAGACTCGCGCCGTCGATGGCGTAAAGCTTTCGCAGAAGCCCGAAAACCGGTGTCGATTTATCCAGCGCATATAGTTCTCGCAGGTGTCGCAGCGACTTCTGCCGGGTGCTGTCGGTAGTTTTACCCAAAACGTTCCACTGAAGGATCGCCTCGCGATAGCCATCAGCGCTGGCATCTGCCGGAACGGCGGCCAAAACATCGCCGAGTTCCTTCAGCATCATAGTTCGGCTGCTGTGAGAGCCGCCCTCGGAAAACTTGAGTCCGAATGTCTCCAAAGCTGGAGAAGCAGGAGGGAACCCCGGCGCGGAATGTCCGCTGGCCAGATGAATAGCGCCGTTTTGTCCGAATCTAGTCATCATTACTACCCAATCTGGTGGTCCCGGTCATTCGGCGCTCTACCATATTGGCAGATAGCTTCCGCCTAACATAGCATTCTTTACTTCACCAGTGTGTGCTCTTATACATCCGCCCCGCGCGCCTCTGGCACCTACGTGAAATCCGGGTCTTCTCCCGAACAATCACCAGCGAGCCCTACCCTCGTGCTGTGGGCCATTCCGCCCAACCCCAAAAGGGTTTTCTCTGCGTCTTTCTGCGGGTCTCTGCGCCTCTGCGAGAGGTCCGTGCCTTTTCCCAGACCTAAAGCACTCCCAATCCAGCGCTGCAATTTCGCCGGCCTGATCGACCTCGTGAACGTGATCCGCCGCGAAAAAATCAAATCCATCGCGATTCCGCCCCTCGGTTGCGGCAACGGCGGTCTGAACTGGACCGAGGTACGGCCCCGCATCCTCCAGGCACTCGCCCCCCTGTCAGATGTCCAGATCCTGCTTTACGTCCCTACACCGCCAGTGCCCTCCGCCTAACCCCAAAAGGTTTTCTCTGCGTCTTTCTGCGGGCCTCTGCGCCTCTGCGAGAAATCCGTGCCTTTCCCACACCCTAAAGCACCCCCCATCCAGCCCCGAGATCCAACCGTCCCAATAGCTACTCCGCCGAACCCCCAAAAGGTTTTCTCTGCGTCCCTCTGCGGGCCTCTGCGCCTCTGCGAGAAATCCGTGCCTTTCCCACACCCTAAAGCACCCCTCATCCAGCCACGTGGTCCCACCGTCCCATAACTAACTCCGCCACGCCCAAAAAGATTTTCTCTGCGTTCTCTGCGAAACCTCTGCGTCCTCTGCGAGAAATCCGTGCCTTTCCCCACCCTAAAGCTCTCCCCCAAACCATCCGAAATAACCCTCAGATGTCGCCCAACGCCGTAACCTGCGCAATAGTCGACGCCGCCTACAAAGTCCACACGACCCTCGGACCCGGCCTCTTCGAAGCGGTCTACGAATCCGCCATGGCCATCGAACTGGAAGACAAAGGCGTCCCCTTCACCCGCCAGCAACCCATCGAAGCAATTTACAAAAACGTCCTCATAAGCCCCGCCTTCCGCGCCGACCTCATAGTAGACGACCAAATCATCGTAGAACTCAAATCCGTAGAATTCGTTTCCCCGACCCACAAAAAACAACTCCTGACCTACCTCAGACTAGCCGACAAGCCACTCGGCCTGATCCTCAACTTCAACGTCTACCTCCTGAAACACGGCATCACCCGCATAGCGAACCAACTCGAACCATAAAAGGTTTTCTCTGCGTCCTCTGCGAGCCCTCTGCGCCTCTGCGAGAAATCCGGATAACGATCACAACTATTTTTCTCAATAAAATCATAAACATACGAAATTCTCTGGAATACCCCATGTTAAAAACTCAGGTATGCCAGTCTCCGAACGCAAACGCGCGGCCAACCAGGCCAATGCCGCTAAATCCACCGGCCCCAGGA
>CAIQWJ010000098.1 GCA_903875575.1 uncultured Acidobacteriia bacterium
AAATAATCGGCTTTGACGGTCAATTCTGCCCGGGGCGCAACGGTTTCGTTCACCCGGCGGTTGCATCACCTGTCGGGCCGCAGAGTGTCCCGCATGCAGTGAATCGTGCCCCGCCAGCCGAAGCAACCTTCTGAGTCACGGTGAACGTCATGTTGTTACCCATGGCGTTGGCCGAACCCGTGCTGCTCGAACCCGTAAAGCTGTAGTTGTAAGATGTGTTTGCCTGCAACGATGCGCCCAGCGCCAGTGCGCAGGCGAGTACTGTGAGTTGGATTTTCATGGTTTTATTTTTCCCGCCGTTATGATTGCTGTCGAACGATTACATTAGCGAGTTTACGGAGGGTAGCACCGTCGAACCAAGACCCAGTACCGATATAAAATTCGTGTAACGTACCCCGCAAAAGACAGTACGTTATCTTTTACTATCTATGACTTACGCGGTTAACTCAGCGGCCTCCAGAGGTCGCTGGCGAAGCCTGGCACCGTATCGGGACGAGCATGTACTAGTAAGCTGGTAGAAAATGCAGCACTTCTACTTCGACCACAACGCGACTTCCCCCGTGGCGCAGGAAGTGCTGAAAGATCTCACCGATGCGATGTCCGAAGTGTACGGCAACGCTTCCAGCATCCACCATTTCGGGCAGGCCGCCAAGCGGCGTCTGGAAGCTGCCCGGCGAGCCGTCGCCGCGCGGCTCGGCTGCACGGACCGCGAAATCGTTTTTACCAGCGGTGGCACTGAGTCCGATAATCTGGCCGTCTTCGGTATCGCCCGAAAGCCTGCCGTCCGCTCACCGAAGCGCGTCATCACCAGTACGATCGAGCACCCTGCCGTTCTGAGCGCCTGCGCGCAACTCGAACGCGAGGGGATTGAGGTTACTTATCTGCCCGTGGATACTGACGGGCGCGTCCGCGCCCAGGATGTGCGGGCGGCCCTCCGTCAGGGAACGGTTCTGATTTCCATCATGCACGCCAACAATGAGACTGGGGTGATGCAGCCTGTTGCTGAGATCGCCTCTATCGCCCGTCAGGCCAGCGTACCTTTTCATAGCGATGGTGTGCAGGTCGGCGGACGTGTGCCCGTGAATCTGCGGGAACTCGGCGTCGATTTGTATTCGATCAGCGGTCACAAATTTGGTGCGCCCAAGGGCGTTGGTGCGCTCTATGTGCGTAAAGGGATAGACCTTTCAGCGCAATTGCACGGCGGCCATCACGAACGCGACCGCCGCGCCGGCACTGAAAATGTCGCCGGCGCCGGGGCTCTGGGAACTGCCTGTTCGCTGACCTTTGAATGGGAGAGCCTGGCGGAACTGCGCGATCATCTGGAACAGAGCATTTTGCGTCAGGTTCCGGGAACCAGTGTGAACGGGAACCCGGACTACCGGATGCCAAACACTTCCAACATCTGCTTCGAGGGTGTCGAAGGCGAGGCCATGGTGATCGCGCTTGATCTGCGCGGCTATGCCGTATCGAGCGGGTCGGCGTGTTCGAGCGGAGCCGTCGAACCATCCCATGTACTTCTCGCCATGGGACTCTCCCCCGAAGACGCCCGCTCCAGCGTGCGGTTTTCGCTCGGCCCCGGCAATACACGGGAACAGGTGGATGGCCTCATTGAGGCCGTAGTTGCCAGCGCTGCCCACCTCCGGCGCATCTCCCCCTCCATCGTTTCCTGAGACGGCATCTGCTCGCTGACGTCGAACCGCTCCGTAGAACAGAAACTCACCGAATCGCGAGTATTAAGGAGTGGCACCGAAAATCCTCTGTCCGCACCTCACCAGTTTGGTGGCAGCGGTTTCTGTCTTTCGGGTTCCGGGCCCCACCCGCATCCACCCCGTCTATCTCCGGGCGCGCAGGATAATTCGTTCGAACGGATAGTCGCCCGGGCGCAGCAACCCGCGATGAAAACCGACCTCCTCCACATGGGGAAAGCGAAACTTAGACAACATCTGCATCAGGCAGGAGCGGTTTGGCAGCCACCACGAAACGTGATCTTCATCGGGATCGGCACCACCGGTGTACATCATCGCCGGAGGTTCCTGCGGCCCTTCCGGAAGCAGTTGTGCCAGCATCAGCGTTCCCCGGCACAACGGTGCCAGCGCCGCGAGGGCTTTCAGCGGATAGAGCGTGTGCAGCAGGACATCGCCCACGAAAACCAAATCGAAGCCCTCAGGTACCCCTGCCCTTTCCGCGGTCAAGTCATAAATCGTGGAATAACAGCGCTCCACCTTCGATCCCAGTCGTGCCTTGCAGAACTCGAACGGACCTTCCAGCAGACATCGATACAGTTCCCGTTCGTTGTCTCCACGGCGCATGGAGTCCAGTTCTTCCAGGGGGAAGATCATACGTTCAATCTTGCGCAGCGAATTCTCTACATTCTGGCCCGGAAAACGGTCCAGATCCACCAGTGACGGCAATTCCACCGAGACAACGCGGGCACCACGGCGCTCGAACTCGAACGCGAAAAACCCGGTGGCGGAACCCACGTCGAGCACCGTCATTCCGCGCATATCCTGGGGAAAATCAAACGCCGATATAGATTGCCGGTAGTCATACATGCCCGGGGTCACCAGGCCATCACCCAGGTCGATCGTGTGATACCAATAGAACCGCTTGGTATCGGGCAATCCGAGCGCCTTCGCCCGTTCGGAAAAAACACGCATGTCGTCGACAAAATCCATAATTTTGCAGTTTGCTTACTTTGAAGGCCGCTGAAACCACTCTCCACCAGCTCGGGCGAAAAACCCGCCGACCAGCAGCCCCGCAACCGGCTTCCGACTCGGATTCCAGTATCGGTGACACATCATCTGTCATCTTCTCACGCAAGCTTAACTTCCAAGCGGGAGCGCGCCATCCCGGGCGGTCCCCGCCCGGCCCTCGGCTCTTCAATCCGCAGACCGATTCTTCAGATTCCCGCAGTCCACCCAAAACCCGACCGGGGAACTAAAATAGGATTCAGATGCCTGATCTGATTGCAGTTGCCATGTCCGGAGGGGTCGATAGTTCCGTCGTCGCGGCGCTGCTGCACCGTGAGGGTCGGAATATCGCCGGTATGACCATGCAGTTATGGAACCAGCGGCGTCTCCCGGAACTGTCCACCGAGAAGACGACTGGTCGCTGCTGCTCGCTCGACGACGTCTATGATGCCCGCCGCGTTGCCGAACAGGTGGGCTTTCCTTTCTACGTGGTCAACCTGGAACGGCAGTTCGAGCAGAATGTGATCGAGCCGTTCGTAGCCGAATACAACGCTGGCCGTACACCCGTGCCGTGCACGCTCTGCAATACCTTCATCAAATTCGACCGCTTCCTGGAACTGGCGGATTCCGTGGGTGCGCAGTCCATCGCCACCGGACATTATGCGCGTATCACCCGGAACGTCGAGACCGGCCGGTACGAGATGCGGACTGCGGTGGACTTCTCCAAGGACCAGACCTACTTCCTCTGGGGACTCACGCAGGAGCAGTTATCCCGGACGCTGTTTCCGCTGGGGGAGATGAACAAGGCGGAAGTCCGCGCCCTCGCAGAGACTTTCCATCTTGCGGTTGCCGGTAAGCACGAGAGTTACGAGATCTGCTTCGTTCCGAATGGCGACTATGCGGCGTTCATGGAGGCCTGGTCTCGCGAAAAAGACAAGACCGGTGAGCCTGCCGAGGCAACGGTCGGTGTCGTTGTCGATACCGAAGGACGCGAGCGTGGCAAGCACGCTGGCGCGCACCGCTACACGGTGGGACAGCGTAAGGGCCTCGGGATCGCGGCACCCGAGCCGCTCTATGTCATCTCGACCGATACGAAGACCCAGACCGTCACCATCGGCTCCAACGACGCTCTGCTGCGCTCCACCATGGTGGTGAGCGGCCTGAACTGGGTATCGTGGAGCGGCCTTGCGGCACCCGCGCGGGCACAGGTCCGCATCCGCAACCGGCATGTTCCCGCCGCTGCGACGCTTAATCCCATCGACGGTAACCGCGTCGAAGTCCGCTTCGATGAACCACAGCGTGCGGTGACGCCCGGTCAGGGCGCGGTGTTTTACTCCGGGGATCTGGTGGCCGGCGGCGGCTGGATCGAATAGCCTTGCGAACTCGTTCGGCGTTGCGTAATCGGGTGGAAGCCGTGCTCGCGCACGGGCTGGTGGGCGTCTTGCACTACGCGCCCCGCCCCGTTGCCGACGCCATCGGACTGGGCTGCGCCCTTCTCCTCGATGCCGTGGTTCCCCGGCTTCGGCGGACCGCCAACACGAATCTGGCCTTCGCCTATCCGGGCAAGGATGCCGAGTGGCAGAGGCAGATTGTCGACGGCGTGTATCGATCTATCGGCAGGATGATCGTGGCCTTCGCGCGCTTCCCTTCGATCAACAAGGGCAATGTCGATGAGTGGATCCGGTACGAGGGCTTCGAGTACTACGAGAGGGCGAAGGCCCGCGGCAAGGGGGTCCTGTTTGCCACGGGGCACCTTGGCAACTGGGAGCTGAGCGCCTTCGCGCACGCCCTGCTGACCGAGAAGATGAGCATCGTGGTGCGGCCGCTCGACAACCCATTGGTGGATGCTCTCGTGGAGCGCCGCCGTGCACTCTCGGGCAATGCCCTGCTGTCGCGGCGGGACTTCGCCAGGGCGATCCTACATACCCTTCGGGACAACGAGCCGGTAGGGATTCTGGTGGACCAGAACTCGGCCGGCGACAACTCCGCGTTCGTGCCGTTCTTCGGCAAGCCTGCCTGCACGAATCTCACGTTCGCCAAGCTCGCCGCGCGCAGCGGGGCGGCGGTGATCCCGGGGTTCGCGGTGTGGAGCGAGACCGAGCGGAAGTATGTCCTGCGGTTCTATCCGGAGGTTCCGATGGGGGGCGATGCCGTCGAGGACACCGAGCGGATCCAGCGGGCCGTCGAGGCCGCTGTCCGGGAGTATCCTGACCAGTGGTTGTGGATCCATCGGCGGTGGAAGACCCGGCCGGAAAACGAACCCAAGCTCTACTGAGTCTGCGTTTCGTGGGCGGTTGGGCCGCGTCGGGGTGCGGCGGGCTGTTTCGGGTTGGCGGTGTCGGTCGGGGTGTGGCGGGCTGCGTCGGGTTGGCGGCGTCGGTTGGGGTGTGGCGGGTAGCGGCCGGGGCGTGCGGTCAGAAGCCGAGGGCTGATTGCAGGACGATCCGGACCTTCTCTGTTGCGGGGAGCGAGATGCGTCGGGTGAGGACGTCCGAGGGGGTCTCGGCGATGCGATCCAGCAGGCTGGAGTAAATCGAGATCAGGGCGCGGAGGGAACTGCGAGATTCCTCGTCCACCATGCCGATGAGCGGGGCGGACTCGCGGTAGTAATCCTTTGCTCGGGCGATCTCGAACTCCATCAGGTTGCAGAAGGCTTCCGATCTGTGCGATCCTTTCAGGTCTTCCGGTGTCAGCGCGAACTTCACCAGGTCTTCGGAGGGCAGGTAAACGCGGCCGAGGCCAGCGTCCTCGTGGATGTCTCGGAGAATATTCGTGAGCTGGAAGGCAATGCCGCACTTCTCGGCCAGGGGGATGGCCGCGGGTGAATCGAACCCAAAGATGTGGATCGTGGTCAGGCCCACTACCGACGCCACGCGGTAGCAATATTGGTACAGTTCCGCGAAGGTGTGGATGGTGCGCGGTTCGAGGTCCGAGGCCACGCCTTCGATCATGTCGAAGAAGTATTCGTGCGGGATCTTGTAGCGCTCGACCGCATCGAGGAACGCCGGCCAGACCGGGCTTGCATCGGGGCGACCTGCCAGGGCTTCGGTGAGGGCTTCGCGCCAGCGATCCATGGCGGTGCGGGTGGCACCGGGCTCGTCGCTGAGGTCGTCGCAGTAGCGCATGAAGGCGTAGACTGCGCACATGGCGTTCTTGCGTGCCGGCGTCAGCAGGACAAACGAGTAGTAGAAGTTCCGGGCACGCTTCTTGGCAACGTCGCGGCAGTACTCCTGCGAGGCTTCGAGGGTGATCATGCGGCGCGACTGAACGCGGCGCGCACGAGAGTTCCTGCGAGCAAACGGACACGTTCCACTTTCGAGATCGACGGGCGGCGGGAAAGCACGTCGTAATTTTGCGAGGCGATCTTGTCGAGGATGCAGAGGCCGCCGCGGCTGAAGAGATCGAGGTCCACGGCGAGCCGACGGTTCACCATGCCGATCAGAGGAAGGCCCTGATGGAAGAGGCCACGCGCCTTGTCGACCGCTTCGCTCATGAGAGCGCGGAAGCGCTCGTCGTACTTGTGGGCGAAGAGTTCCTCAACGGTGTAGTTGTGGCGGGCGAGGAGATCGAGCGGGAGGTACACGCGATCCTTGTCCTGATCCACGATCACATCCTGCCAGAAGTTGGCGAGTTGCAGGGCGGTGCAGGTGGCGTCCGAGAGAGCCTGGCGTTCCGGATCGGAGTAGCCGCAGAGATAAAGCACGAGGCGGCCGACCGGGTTTGCGGAGCCTTCGCAGTAGGCGAAGACTTCTTCCCAGTTCTGGTAGCGGGTCACCTTCTGATCGTGAATGAAGGCGCCGATGAGGTCGGCAAAAGGCTGGCGGGGAATCGAGTGTTTTCTTACCGTGCCCTGGAGCGCCACGAAGACCGGGTGCTGGGCTTCGCCCGCGTACATGCGGTCGAGTTCACCGGACCACCAATCGAGGAGGCGGAGGCTTTCGGCGGGGTTGCCAATTTCATCGGCAAGGTCGTCCGCCCAGCGGCAGTAGGCGTAGACGTTGTAGAAATCCTGATGCAGTTCTTTGGGCAGCAGGAAGCTGACGACGTGGAAATTCTCGTAGTGATGGGTTGCCAGCCAGCGGGTGTATTGTTCGGCCTCGGCATGGGGCCAGACGCGGGACAGGGCTTCCCTGTTGCCGACGAAGTCGCGCGGCAGCAGGGTGGCCATATCGGAGGTCATGGGATGATCGCGGTCTTAAATGCCGTGCCGCCCTCGGCGAGACGGAACATCACGCGGGAGAGATTCTCCAGCGACTCTTCGGCTTCCACGAAATCCTGGGCGCGGACGCCGCCGCTGGAAATGATGTCCAGCGCTTCCTGCATGGAAGTCGGTGTGTGATGGAAACTCGCTTTGCAGGTGATTTCGGAGTAGTGGAGCAGGTTGGTATCGAGCTCGACGTTGGTGCCGGACGGGGGACCGCCAAAGAAATTGACGGTACCGCCGCGGCGCAACATCTGCACAGACATGTTCCAGGTTTCGGGCTTGCCAACGGCTTCAATGACGATATCGGCACCGCGTCCGCCCGTGAGTTCGCGAACCTTGGTAATGGGGCTGCCGCCGTCCTCGGAGGCGACGATGCGATCCGCACCAAGGCGGGCGACGCGTTCGAGGCGTTCCCGACGACGGCCGATGGCAATGACGCGCGCGCCACGCAGTTTCGCGAGGCGGACAAACATGCAGCCAATGGGGCCGGCGCCAATGACGGCAACGGTATCGCCGGCTTTCATCTCAACGTCTTCCACCCCTTTGACGACGCAGGCCAGCGGTTCGGCCAGGGCGGCATCGCGGTAATCGAGATGCGACGGGATGACGTAGGTGTTGACGCGAACGATGCGCGCAGGAATCCGGATGTATTCGGCGTAGGCCCCGTTGTTGAACAGCAGATCTTCGCAGAGATTGACGCGGCCGCGGCTACAGAAGAAGCAGCGATGGCAGGGGGCGGAGTTTGCGGCCACGACGCGCTGCCCGACTTCGAAACCTTTGACACGTTCGCCGACAGCAATGACGTCGCCAGCGAGTTCATGGCCGAACAGCGCGGGGGGCACGATCATACGGGCGTGATAGCCACGCCGATAGACTTTGACGTCGGTTCCGCAGGTGAGTGCCGTTCTGACACGTACCAGCAGATCTCCGGGTCCGATCTCGGGCACCGGTACGCGTTCCATCTGAACGTGTTCCTTGCCGTAGAGGACAGCGGCAAGCATCGTGTCGTTTATTGCGCGCAAGCTGCAAGCTCCTGTGGGTTCACTATTATTTTCAACGGGTTCTCGCCAGGAAAATCACCCGGGTGCGTGGCGAGCCGAAAAGCAAATTCAATCTTATCAAGAGGTACTCGATGGGAAATCAGCAGATGCAGGGGCAGATCGCCACTGAAGACCAGGCGTGCCGATTCGGCCTGTAAATCGACCGAGGCGCTATAGGACCCGAGCAGAGAACGCTCACCCACGCAGATACTGGCACCGGATAATTCGATACGTTCTTTGTCCGAAGTCTGGGCGAAGAGCATGATTTTCGCGCCGGGGCGGGTGGAGCGGATGGCCTCTTCCACCAGGCCTTTGACGGCGGTAGCGACGAAGACCATGTCGGCTCCACGGCCATCGGTCAGGCTGCGGAGTTTGGCTGCGACGTCGTCGGTGCGCGGGTCCATGGCGAAGGTGGCACCGCACTGCTTTGAGAGGGCGAGGCGAGTCGGGATGGTGTCGGTAGTGACGATGGTGCAGCCCTTCAGTTTGAAGAGCATGGTGAAGATGAGGCCGATGGGGCCCTGGCCCTGAATGAGGACGACATCTTCGGGTTTCGGATCGCACTGGGCGACGGCTTTGACGCAGGTGTTGACGGGCTCGACGAAGGAGGCGATTTCGAAGGGGACGCCATCGGGAATCTTTTCGACGCCGCGTTCGACGATCCAGTCCATGACGCGGACGTACTGGGCGAAACCACCACCTGCGGGTTCAAAGCCGGCCGTGACTCCCACTTTCTTATATACGGGACATTGGGCGTAAAGTTTCCGATCACAGTAGAAACATTTGCCGCAGGGAATGTGGTGAAAGACAATGACGCGGTCGCCCGGCTGATACTTTGTGACGCTGGAGCCCACGGCGGCGACAATGCCGGCGGTTTCGTGGCCGAAGATGCGGGGGGGCGGGAGGAGGTCGTACTCGATTTTTTTGAGGTCGGTATGGCAGACGCCGCAGGCTTCGACGCGGATGAGGATTTCACCGGGGCCGATGGCGGGTGTGGTGACTTCGTCGACGCTGACGTGGCTCTGGCCACGATAGACGGCGGCGTGCATGTTGTCTGGAACAGGGTTTGTCATGTCAGAATTCGCAGGCGGCGAGGAAAATGCCGAGTTGTTTTGCGCCGATTGCGGTGCGTTTTTGGAGGCGAAGCATTTCGCCGAGGCCTTTCACGGGATGAGCTATTGCGTGCAACATTAAGCGTGGCACACTGAACCTGCCATCTGGCGTAAGGAAAGAATCAAAATCAGTAAAAAATGTTTCGGTGGCGAGGTCGCTGACGACTCTAACACAATGAAATGGCACGGCCAATTCGTGTGCGAGTTGGGCGACTCCGGCAGATTCCATCTCTACTAAGATCGCACCTGTGGCGGAAAGATTCTGTTTTTCTTTGGTGGTGCGGGCGATGTGAGGGACGGTGCGGACGAGTCCGAGGCGGGCGGGGGGATGTGGGGCGGTTTGGGGGTGGGGTGTGGCGGAGGTGGGCGAGGCTTGGGGGGCGCGGGCGGCGGGGGGAGTGAGGCCGGACTGCGGGATGTGGGCCGCGTCGGGGGTGAGCGGGGTTTCGGGAGAACCGGGGGCCGGGGGAGTGTGCAGGGCGGTTGTGACGTCGGTCTGGGGGGAGCGGGCGGCGTCGGGGGTGAGCGGGACTTCGGGGGCGCCGGGGGTGGGGCGAGTGTGCAGGGCGATGGTGACGGCGGTCTGCGGGTTGCGGGTGGCGTGCGGCGTGGTGCGGTTTTGTGGCGAGGGCGCGAAGTTGCGGGTGCGGGAATCGGATTGAGCTGTGGCGGCGCTGAGGTGGCGCGGATCGAGGGCGGGCCAGGTTTGGGTGTTGTCGGTGACGGCAGTCGCGACGATGATGTCGGCGATGGAGAGGGTCGGGTCGAGTGCGCCTCCGGTGCCGACGCTGAAGATGCCGGAGAGTTTATGGTTGGCCGCAGCGGCCTGGACGGCGGCGGCTGCGCGTGCGGTGCCGACTCCGTTGGCGATGGCGATGACGTCGCGGTTCTTCCACGTGCCGGATCGGGCCCAGTGGACGGGGAGTGCGAGGGGGCGCACATTTGTCCAATGGGCGACCCAGGGCGCGAGTTCACGGCTGTCCGAGGCTACGAAGAGCAGCGGCACCTTAGTGCGGGCGATCATGATAGATTCGTCGAGAACCCGGTTAGTTCCCTACGCCCCCAAAGATGCCGAAAGAATCGGATGTGATTGGACCGGTGGCCGAACTGAAGGATACGTCCAGGCTTGCGATTGGCGACGTATTCCTGCGATTCCGGAGAATCAAGTCCGCCGTGCGCAGCAATCGCTCCCGTGTTGCCATACTGCCCGTGCGAATGCGCCCAATACCGGTAAGCCAAACTTCGGCAGGGCCAGCGCCGATCTTCTTCTCCCAACTTCTGTCCAGAAGCGGAGTTGGCGGAACGGCGATGTTATCGCCCAGCAACTGCAGCCGTTGAAGTTCACGGCGGATTGTTGTCAGGTATTGCTTTCGGATCTCGGGGTGCAGGCGGTCCCAGTAGGTCCAGAGTCCATCGGCGAGCGCGAGGAGCCGAGATTCTTTGTGGATTATGGCAGCTTCAGCGAGGCGAATGTCGTCTCGCCATTGCGAGGCTCCACGGGCGACGATACCATACGCAAGGACGTGATTCGCCAGTTCCGATCCGAGCCATTTTGCTCCGGCGATCTCGTTCGGGGTTCGGGCGACCAGGTCGAGTTGATCCGACTTGTATCTGCGCACACTCTCTCCGACGCACAGGATATCCACGTCAGACGCTTTAGAATTCACTTCCGCCGCGCGCGAACCGAAAACAATAACGTCTTCCGCATGTGTCAGGGCGTCATTCAGTGCCTCGCGGTCTTTTGGCGACAGCAGGCACGCGAATCCGGCGAGTAAGTCGCTGTTTCGGGTTGTGGAAGTTCGAGTCATAAGTTCAGCCCAAGTTGTTTTCCGGCCGTCTGGTGCAAGGCAGCTGTCAACTGACCGACAACGCTGGCCAGAATTTCCTTCGCCTCCGCGAGGTCTTCGGCCGACGGCTCATCGCCGTAGGAATTGACGAGATCCTCAAATGTTCTCATCTCGTCGGACAACTCCCCCCGGTTCGGTACTTTCACTGTCATTACCTGAATTGCCGCATGGAACTTCAGCCGCGTCATCCTTTTCTGCGATGAGAGCCCCGCTTTGATAAACATGGTGGTGAGCCCCGCCAGGCGAAATTCGATTTCCGTTGTTTCCTCGTCGTCAAATGCCTCCAGTAACAATTTTAGCTCAGCCAAAATGGCTGAAATCCCGCCGCTGTCACCAGACTGTTTCTTCCTGCCGCGCATTCTGTGTACTCCTTGTTGCGGTTTGTCCGGATGAACCAGACGGTAGCTCAATATTGGTCGCCGGGGTTGACATGTTGTATTGAACGGACTGCGACGGCTGGTCGGGAGTTGCCTGATGGGGCCACAGACACGCCGTCAACAGGATGACGGCTGACAGGAACGCGCCGAACACCCACTCTTCGTACAGAGATATAGCTTCCAGTGCCTTCTTGGCTCGCGGATGGCGGTCCCACTGCGCAATATCGGCTTTCGCCTGGTCGCCGAGTTCGTGAGCTATCCGGGGTACCATACCCGGCACATCAGTTCCCTGCCTGAGCAATCGCCAGATCCATCTTTCGATATCGGCACTTCTTCGCTGGAAGATCCTACGGTACCCACTCTGAACATGCTCCATATAACACAAGATGAAAACAAGCACTATCAGGCCCGGGATCAGAAACGGGGCAGAGAGATGGGCCGTGGCGGCACCGGTGCCGGAGGCGGCAACGATAGTGACTGACCAACCTCGGATCGTGAATTTGAACGCGCCAATCTTGTCGATCTTGTCCTGAAGGATCTTGTACTCGCTTGACAACTGTTCAAGCAGCGCCTTGTTCTTGTCCATGGAGTCGGACTGCAGTTTATTTGGCATGTGCTTGTCCATATACCTACTGTTTTTGGAACCAGTCGACGGCGTCGGCCAAGGCATTGCGGGCTGGCTGGGGCGCGTAGCCGAGCTCCTTTGCGGCCTTCTCGTGCGTGACCCACATCTTCTTCTTTGCCATGCGGACGGCTTCGAGGGAGGCGCGCGGGGGCTTGCCCGTCACATTGGCTACTGCCTCACCTACGGCTCCGGCCAGCCAGGCGACGAAGTAGGGCAGTTCGATGGTCGGCGCTTTGCGGTGGGTGATTTCGGCGAGTTGGCGGAGGATCTGGCCGAGAGTCAGGTTTTCGGAACCGAGAATGTAGCGCTCTCCTGCTTTGCCTCGCTCACAGGCGAGCAGATGGCCGGTGGCGACGTCTTTTACGTTGACGACGTTGAGGCCGGTATCGATGTAGGCGGGCATGGCACCACGGAGGAAGTCGACGACGATCTGGCCGGTGGGGGTGGGCTTGAAGTCGTGATCGCCCATGGGGGCGGTGGGGTTGACGATGACGACGGGGAGGCCCTTGGCGGCGAACTCCAGGGCGACCTGTTCGCCCATGAACTTGGAACGCTTGTAATCGCCGGCCATTTCTTCGAGAGTGCAGGGGAGGGTTTCGTTGCCGATACCGTTATGCGGAACGCCGATGCAGCCGACGGTGCTGGTGTAGACGACACGATCGACACCGGCGGTTTGGGCGGCGGTGAGCATGTTGCGGACGCCATCCACGTTGGTCGAATACATTTCTGAGGAGGCGTTGGTGCCTTTGCGGGGGGACCAGAGGCGGTAATCGGCGGCGACGTGGAAGACGAGGCCGCAACCGGTGGCGGCGGTGGCGAGGGAAGCGGGATTCCGGAGGTCGCCCGTGACGAGTTCGACGTCGAGACCGGGGACTTTGCTGCCGGGGCGAACGAGGGCGCGGACGTGGTGGCCTTTTTCGAGGAGAGAACGGGCAACGTGCCAGCCGACGAAGCCGGAAGCGCCGGTGACGAGGGTGGGCTTCATGTATCCAGAAATCAGGATAGCGGATCTATGGCCACAGATGAACACAGATGAACACAGATCAGAAAAGGCACGGATTAAGACACTTAGGGCATTCGGTCGGGTCATGGGTTGCGGTTTGAGCGGTTTTCAGGCTGCTTTTTTCGGATTGTCGCGGGCGACGCGGGGAAAGTTGTCGTTCAGATAGGTGTATTGGTCCTTGTCTGTCGGGTTTTTGCGGTGGTAGCGGTAGGTGTAGAGCTCGATTTGAGCGAGCGAAAAAACGAATCCGTCGTCGGAGGGTTGCCAGGGTAAGTCTCTTGTTTTGCTGAACTCATAGAGGATGCGGGCTTCTTCGAGTTCGGCGAGACGCTTCGCTTCGCGGTCGGTCTGGGCCTGTTTGAGCTGGGCGATGTAGCGTTCGAAGGATTTCTGGATGCGTTGTTCGTAGAGAGAGAGGCGTTCGAGGGTCTCGGCACGCTTCGCGACGGAGGCTGCTTCTATGACGGTGGCCTGGATTTCAGGGTGGTCGGAGTGGAAGAGTTTTTGGGTGCCATCGAAGTGGCCGAGCATGATGATGTTTTGGCAGTGGGTCGGGATGGTCTGGAGTCGCCATGCCTGGTTGACTGCTGCGTTGGCGAGGAAGAGTTCGTCTTCGCCTACGGGGGCGAGTTTGGCCAGGAAATTGGTGGAGAAGAGAGCGTAGCGTTTGCTGTCTTCTTCGGCAATGATGAGAGTCTTGCCGGTCAGGCCGTGACGATAGGCGTTGAGCCGGGTCTTTTCTTTGGCTTCCGGGGTCCTGGGGCCTGGGAGCTTCTTTTCGATTGATTGAACGTTTGACATGAGTTGTCTCCTCATGCCAGAAGTAACATGCGGGCGGGTGGCTTTTTTGAGACTAATTTTTCAAGCCATTGATTTCAGGGCAAATAGAGTTTAGGAATCGACCGCAACGAACTTTCTCGCACGTGCAGAGGAAGACGCGGATGGCGCAGAGAAGGCAGAAAATATTTTTGCCTGATGGTAATATTCCCTTCGATTGGATCTCAACAAAACCAACAGCCTAGAAGATTGTTTTGCGTGGGTTATTTGGCGCAGATGAGTCATACGGCCCATACGTGCTAATTGGTACACAAGAATCTGGTGAGGAGTACTACTACTCCTTGCTTTTGTGTATACTTTTGGGATTAATTTGTGCTAAATTTGAACGCGAAAGTCCACGAGATGGACTTGGAGGATTATGAGTAGAATTAGTAAGTCAATTGTTTTTATAGCTTTAGCTTTTACCGCCCCGGTTTTCGCCGATTCCATTAGTGTCGGCTTCCTCAATATCCTCGCAGACAGTCCCACGGTGGGATCGCAGGAGGTCACGATCTTTAACGAGACGGGATCGAACTGCTGGTCTAGCTACACCGCGTGTGCCAACCTCAATTTCACGAATTGGACGCTCACGGTGACTTACACGAGCAGTTACTACAACGGCACCGGTCCTGCGGAGCCCAGCCCACTGGTCTATACGGACGCCGCCGGGTTTGGGGACATTACTCCGGGCGCTAATCCTGTTTTCGACTTCGATCTGTGCGGCGGTCTCAGCAGTTGCGTGAGTCCTGTCACGACGATCACCCAGGTAGAATTCAAGGGGCAGATTTCGCCAGCCAGTTTTTGCCTGTGGAACGGCACAGACGGCGTTTGCGGACCGACGACCTTCTTTGCGGATTCGCATTTTGACATGATCTGGAATGGCAGCAGTCCTCAGAGCCCTTATGTGGATCAGAGCACTGTCATTCTGTCCCAGAGTCCAGACATCATCGTGAACAGCGCGTCGACGGTAACGCCGCCGGTTACCGGAACACCGGAGCCCGGTTCGTTGTTTCTGGCAGCATCGTTGATACCGGTTGCGTGGTTCGGGCGGCGGAAACTCGGCTGGTTTTCGAAATTTTAGTCAGGCCGGCACCCCTGCGGGGAATGCCGGTTGTTGTTGCAGGCGGTAAGCCCGGGAGGATTTTCGGGTTTGCCGTTTTGCTGTTGTGGGGCAGTTTTTCCGTTGGTTTGAAATCGGAGGCAACATCGTGAGTTTCGCGCGCGCTCGCATTTCCCAGGCCCTGGCCATTTTTCTTGGAGCATTTGCCCTTGCGGGGGCAGCATCGGCTCAGGTGGTCCTGACATCGCCGGCGGCACCGGTCCTGATCGGGGCGAATATCTCAATTGCGGGAACCGGGTACCCGAACGGCACCATCACGACGACTGCGGCGAGCGCGCCCAGTATCACTGTTACGCCATCGGCCGGCAACGGTTCGCCTGTGAGTTTTGCGCTGGCGTCGCCATTTGTGCTTTCCGGCAGCGGGTCGAACCGCACGATGATCTTTAAGCTGCCGAATTCGCTGACGGCGAATCAGCCCTACACGGCAACGATCAGCATCTCCGGTCACACGACGGCCAACACAAACTTCACTACCGCGACGGTGGCGACGGTGACGATTAACCCGGCCGGCTCGATTGCGAATATTTCTCCGGGTGCCGCGCAGATCGGAACGGTTACAAATAACGTTACGATTACGGGGCTGTTCACTCACTTTGCACAGGCTACGTCCGTAGTCACGGTGGGTGGGACGGGAGTTACGCCGTCCAACATGCAGGTGACTCCGGGAAGTTCCACCTCGTTGACGGTCACGATGACCGTTGCGGCGAATGCGACGCCCGGCGTGTATCCGGTGACGGTTACGAGTGGTTCCGAAGTGGCGACGCTGGCAGTTGGTTTTGTAGTGACGGGATCACCAGGCCTATTGGTAGCGGCGACGAGTCCGAGCAGCGCCGCCCAGGGAACGGTTGCGCAGGTGGTACATGTCACCGGGGTAAATACACATTTTCTTGCGGGTACGACCACGGCCAATTTCGGCGATGGCATCACGATTAACAGTATTTCGGTAACCGACGTCACGAACATGGATGTGAACATCACTGTGGATCCGCTGGCACGCACGGGCGGACGAACGGTAACCATCGTAACCGGTGGCGAGTTTGCGACAGCATCGAACGGATTCACTGTCACCTCCAGCGGGGCGAGTATCGTCAGCGTTCTGCCGGCAGCGCCGGTGCCACAGGGCGGGAACGCGACGCTGAACCTGGTTGGCCTTGGCACACATTGGGTCACTTCCGGGACGGTGATCAGTTTTGGCGGCGGCATCAATACCGGTGCGATCACTGTTGTCGACAATACACATCTAACGGTAAACATTTCGGTAGGTCCGGGCGTGGGCGCGGGATCTTACGGGGTTACGACCACGACGAACGGTGAGGTTGTTTCGCGCGGGAGCGCCGTGACGGTAACGGCGGCAACGCCATTCCTGTCGGGTGCACTGCCGACATCCGGAGCGCAGGGACAAGCCAATCTGAGCGTTGTGGTGACGGGCACGTTCACCAATTTCCTGGCGGGGAGCATTTCGGCGAATTTTGGTTCCCATATTACGGTGAACTCGGTAACTCCGAACTCGCCGACGCAGGCCACGATTAACATTTCTATCGACTTCGTAGCGTCAACCGGCGGCCGGTCGGTCACTCTGACGAGCAACGGTACTCTTTTCAGCTTCAATTTCGCGGTAACGGGCGATGGGGCCACGATCACGAATGTGACGCCGAACAGCGGTTTGCAGCAATCGAGCGTGGCGCTGCAGGTGACCGGTTTGGGCACGCACTGGGTGCAGGGCACGACGCAGGCGAGTCTGGGCGACAACAATATTACGATCAACCGGATCATTGTCAACAGCGCAACGACCGCGGAAGTGGATATCACGCTGGGCGCGCAGGCGGGGTTGGGGCTGCACGGGATCACGATGACGACGGGCGGCGAAGTGGCTTCCGCGAACAGCGTCTTTACAGTGCTGCCATTTACTCCGAGCCTGTCATTGGCACCGAGCAGCGGCATGGTGGGGACCACGGTGGTGGTCAACTTCAACGGCAACTTCACGCACTTCTCGAATCAGACGCTGTCGGTCATCGACGGTCTGGGCGTGCAGATGCAGAACTTCCAGGTGGTGGGGCCGACGACGGCGACAGCGAAGTTCGTGATTTCCGCGACCGCGCCGGCGTCCCCCGCGCTGTTGTGCGTGCCGGGTAACCGGGGCGTCACTTTAACAACCGGGACGGAAATTGTCACCGCGCCCTTCTGCGTGACGAGCACGCCGGCGGTGCTGACGAGCATTACGCCTTCGCATTCGCCGGACAGCAATACGCTGAACGTATCGATCACGGGCGCATTTACGCACTTCACCGCCGCGGGGGGCAATCCGACGACGGTTGGTTTCGGGCCTAACATTACGGTGAACGGAGCGCCGACCATTGTCGATGCGACTCATCTGACGGTCAACATTACGGTGGGGGCGACGGCGGCGCTGGGCTGGCGGCAGGCGTTTGTCAATTCGGGCGCGGAGCAACTGAGCATCGGCTTCATGATCGATTCACCGGCGTCGGCAACGCTGGTAAGCGTCTCGCCAAATACGGGACAGCAGGGGCAATCGATCAGCGGCGTCACGATTACGGGTAATCTGACGAATTTCGCGCAGGGCGTCACGGTGCCGTTTTTTGGCGCGGGAGTGACAGTCAGTAATCTGCAGGTGTTGTCGCCCTCGGTAGCGACGGCCGACATTTCGATTTCTCCGACGACGCAGATTGGCGGACGAACCGTGGAAATGGTCACGGGCGCGGAAGACGTGGCGGGGCCCTATTTCGGAGTCTCGCAGGGTATTGCGACGATGGTGTTTACATCGAACTGCGCGGGTGCGGGTGCCGCCGGGGTCGAATGCGGTGGCGGCGGACTGCTGACGACGGTACAGCAGGGCGGCATTGTGCCGTTCTCCGTGCTGGGCGAGAACACTCATTTTGTGCAGGGTGAAACGACGATGGACTTCGGGTCCGGCATCGTGGTGACCCAGTTGACGGTGCAGGACGCGACGCATATTGTCGGGCAGATCGGAGTCTCGTATACGGCGGCGATCGGGTTCCATCAGGTCACGGTGGATACGGACGGTGAAGTGGCGCTGGCGAACAGCGACGCGCTGAACGTAACGCAGACGACATCGACCAGTCTGAACATCACCCCGCAATCCGGTTTGCAGGGCAGCCATATTCAGGTGCAGTTGAACGGTCAGCTGACGAACTGGGTGAACGGCAACACCAGCGCCACGTTTGGGAATAACAACGGCCTGGTAGTGAATTCGGTGACGGTGAGCAGTGCGACGCAGGCGGTGCTGGATCTGACGATTCAGGGGACCGCGTATGTCGGACTTTACAGCCTGACGGTCAACACGAATAACGGAGGCAATCCGGAGCAGGAATCGCTGACGAATGTTTTCAGCGTGGGACCGGGCGCCGCGATTATTACTAACGTGGTTCCGGGCGGCAGCAGCACACAGGGTTCGACGGAAAGCATCGCCATCACGGGCCAGAACACGAGCTGGATTAACGGCGTGACGACGGCCTACTTTACGACGGGCGGCTGCGTAGGCAGTCCGAACCCCGGCGTGAACGTGGCAAATGTCACGGTGAACAGCACGACGAGCGCAACGCTTTCGATCGCGATCGCGCCGAACGCGCAGACCGGTCTGCAGACGCTTTGCATGACGACGCTGGGCGAGAGCGTGAACTTCCTGAACGCGTTTACGCTGAACCCCGGCACGCCGACGCTGAATGGCGTGACGCCGGTGAACGCGGAGCAGGGCACGACGGCGATGCTGAACATCATCGGTCAGTTCACGCACTGGGTGAACGGAACGACGACGATTACGTTTGGCGAGGGAATTACGCAGATTGGCAACCTGAACGTGACGAGTTCGAACTCGGCAACGGTGCAGGTGGCGGTAGACGCGCTGGCATATCCGGGGTCCCGCAACATCACACTGAATACGAACGGCGAAGTGGTACAGGGTTCTCAGTTCTTCTCCGTCATTCCGGGCCCGGCCATTTTGACCGCCGTGGCGCCGCAGACAGGCAATCAGGGGCAGCATATCCTGCTCCAGGTGAACGGCAGCTTTACCCACTGGGCGCAGGGTCTGAGCCAGGTGACGATCACGGGTGCGGGCGGCGACATCACGATCAACGGCGTGCAGGTGCAGAGCCCGACGCAACTGGTGATGGATTTCGATATCTCACCGACGGCCAACCTTGGTCTGCGGACGGTTTACGTTTCGACGGCCGGAGAAACGGTGTCGGACAGCAACAGCTTCCTGGTGACGGGCGGCATTCCGTCTATCAGTTCGGTGTCGCCGTCTTCGGCGCAGCAGGGGTCGAACGCGGTCAACGTGACGATCAGCGGCATCTTCACGAACTGGGATAACACGACAAATGTCAGCTTCGGGCCGAACGTAACGTTCGGAGTGCCGCAGTGGACGGTAAACAGCGCGACGAGCATTACGGCGGTGATCAATATCCCGAATGGCGCACCGCTCGGTTTGCAGACGGTCACAGTACAGACGGGCGGCCAGATTCTGAAGAGCAGCTTCAATATTCTGAGCAACGCTCCGCCGACGCCTTATATCTCTTATATGTATCCCAGCGTTGCGCTGGTGGGACAGACGCTCTCGGTATCGCTGGTGGGGCAGTATACGCACTGGCTGCCGGCGACGACGAACATCACGTTCGGCACGGGCGTGGTGGTGAATAACTTCCAGGTGACGGGCACGCACAGCGCGATCGCGAATATCACGATTGTGGGCGGCGCCACGCTTGGCACGCGCAACGTGGTGATTTCGAATCCGTCGGAATCTGAAAACGCGACGTTCCAGATCACGGTGGGAACGCCGACGCTGACGCTGGTGAGCCCGAGTTCGATTATTCAGGGCCAGACGCTCGATGTCGATGTGCTGGGGCAGTACACGACGTTCGACAACACAACGGTGTTTGGCTTCGGCCAGGGCATCACGATCAATTCGGTTACCTTGTTCGGACCGACGGCGGCGCGGGTCAACGTTTCAGCCGACATTCTGGCAAACCTGGGCGGCCGTTCGGTGACGGCAACAACAGGTGCGCAGATCGCGTACGGTTACTTCGGCGTGACGGCGAGCATTGCGACGATTACAAATGTATCGCCGAACACGGCGAAGCAGGGCGATGCTCCGGTCATTACTGTCACGGGCTTCCACACGCACTGGGATAACACGACGAATTTCAGTATGGGTGGCATCGGGATCACGAATGTAGCGAACGTGACCGCGACGAGTGCGCAGTTGACGCTTTCGATTCCCCCGCTGGCCTATGTCGGGTTCTATCAGATTTACGCGACGACCGGCGGCGAACAGGCTTACCTGAATAACGCTTTTGTGGTCACACCGGGTACGCCGATTCTGTTATCGGCGACGGGCGCGACCGCGCAGCAGGGAAATAACTTCTCGACGGGAGTGCTGGGGCAACTGACATCGTTTGTCCAGGGAGTCACCACGGTTGACCTTGGGACGGGCGTGCATGTGCAACAGGTGAACGGAGTGGGGCCGGTTGGCGGTGTCAATGTGACGGCGAACAACGCTCTCACGGTAACGGGCACGGTGGATCCGCTGGCCTACGTGGGCGGGCGGAATGTCACGGTGACGACGGGTTCGCAGGTGCTGGTTCTGTTCGGCGCGTTCTATGTTTCGCCGGGTACGGCGGCCATCACGCAACTGACGCCGAATGTGGGCGGCCAGGGACTGACGACGGACGTTCTGATTACGGGCACGAACACGCACTTTGCGCAGGGCGTGACGGTGGGAACGTTCGGGCCGGGAATTTCGCTGAATACGCTGACGGTGACGAGTCCGACGACCGCAACGGCGAATATCACGATCGCGGCGAATGCGAACGTGCAGCAGAACAACGTGACGCTGACGACGCAGGGTGAATCGGCGACGATCTACAGCGGATTTACGATTGTTTCGACGACGGCGATTATCGACTTCGTCACGCCAACGACGGCGACACAGGGCCAGACGCTGACGATTAATCCGATTGCGGGTTCGTTCACGCACTGGGTGGACGGAAATACGACGGCGGACTTCGGGGCGGGTGTGACGGTCAACTCGACGCACGCGGGTTCGGCGATCGCAGGTACGGCGAACATCACGATCTCACCGATCGCGGTGCCTGGAACAAGGACCCCGCGCATGATTACGAACCTGGGCGGCGGCGCGCAGGAAATCGCAATCAAGTCCAACGCGTTTACGATTCTGGCGGGCAACGCCTCAATCAGTTCGATCGCGCCGTATCCGAATCCGGCGCAGGTGATACACCAGAACGACAGCGGCGACGTGCTGCTGGTGACGGGCAGCGGGACGCACTTTACGCTGGCATCGCTGACGAACGCCAATGTGGTGTTCTGCAACGGCATCACGACGGCGGCGGTAGTGACGGTAGACGACACGCATCTGCGGGCGACGGTGAACGTAGGCACGTTCGCTCCTGTGGGGGCGTGCAGTGTGACGGTGACGACGGGCGGCGAAGTGGCGACCGGTGGGTCGTTCAATATCTCGGCCGGCATTCCGCTGATCACTCAGGTGAGCCCGAACTCGGCTCTGCAGGGGCAGACGCTGACGATTTCGGTGACGGGTCTTTATACGCACTTCACGAGCGGCGCATTCAATATCGCGATTCCGGGCGGGACGCTCAATGGCGTGTTTACGGTTACGAACGATACGTCGGCCAGCGGCAACTTTACGTTCAGCCAGTCGGCGACGACGGGTGTGGAGGATGTGACGGTTACGGATACGGCGGATGTGGCGCTGGTGCCGGATCATAACGCATTCACGGTGAACCCCGGCGTGCCGGTCTTACTGACGGTACTGCCGAATACGCTGGGTCAGGGACTGACGCAGACGATTACGCTGACGGGTGCGTTCACGCACTTCTCGGCGAGCAGCGTGGTGACGGTTTCGGGAACGGGTGTGACGGTCGGTTCGATTGTCGGAGTGCCGACGGCGACGTCCATCCAGATTCCGTTCACGGTGACTCTGGGAGCGGCGGCGACGGCGCGTAACGTGACGGTGCAGACGGGCGGCGAGACGGTGTCGCTGAACTCGAGCTTTACGGTATTGCCGGGAACGCCGAGCATTACTGTTATCAGTCCGAATATCGGGGTGCCGAATTCGACATTCACGATCAACTTCACGGGCATCTTCACGAACTGGCAGCAGGGAACGACGACTGCGACCATCGGTGCGGCGGGCGGGCTGGTGCATGTCAATGGCGCAGCGGCAGGGACGCCGGCATTGATTACAGTGAACAGCCCGACGACGGCTTCGGCGACGATTACGATCGACAGCGGCGCGCCGATACAGACGAACGACGTTCACATTATTACGGGGGCGCAGGATCTGCTGGTGAACGGCGGATTCCAGACGCTGACGTCGACGAATACGCCGCCGGTGGTGAGCTTTGTCAGTCCGGCTCCGAATGCCGGAGGGGTAGGCACGAACGCGGTGGTGACGGTGGTGTTCAGCGAACCGCTGGATCCGGCGACCGTTCCGGTGAGCGGCAGCAACGCGTTTATTACGGACACTCTGGTATCGGGTCCGTGGTCGGTGTCGGGTATGCCGGCGACCGTGTCGATGGATGTTTCGGGTCGAATCATGACGATCACGCCTGCGAGTCCGCTGGCGATCGGGCATCAGTTTGCGATCCAGCTGAACAGTTACAGCGTGCCGGGCGGAACGCCGACGATTAAGGATCAGTCGGGTAACTCGCTGGGTCATTACTACTACTACTTCAATACGGGTCTGGGGCCGGTTCCGGCGGGACCGACGTTCGTGAGCGCGAACGTTGCGCCTGGAGTGACGGGCGTGCCGACGAATCTGCCGAACATCACGCTTGGCTTCGATCAGCCGATCAATCCGGCGACGCAGCCGGCATCTCTATCGGTGAAGAACGGCGCGGTGGCAGTGCCTGGTACATGGAATTACAACAGCAGCTTCACGCAGGCGTTCTTCACGCCGAGTTCGGCGTGGGCCGCGAGCACGGCGTTTACGGTGACATACGGAGCCGGGCTGCAGAATTCGACGGGACAGGGACTCACAAATCCCGGGACCTTCACGTTTACGACGGGCCTGGGCACGGATGGCGTGAGCCCGGCTTACGTGACCTGGACGCCGCCGCAGGGCAGCGCGGGGACGCCGACGACAGGGACGAATCCGGTCATTCGGTGGGTGTTTAATAAGCCGGTAAATCCGCTGACAGTGACGCCTTCGAACTTCTACGTGTACAACACGGTGAACAACGTGACGGTGCTGGGAACAACTGTGACGGCCTCGCCGGACAACAAGACATTCACCCTGAATCTGAATGCGCCGCTGTTGCCGGGGGTACAGTATCGCTGGTATCTGCAGAGCGCGCAGGACTGGGTGGGGAACTACTTCAACGGATCGGTGTACTTTGTGACGGGGGCGGTGCCCGATGTGACGGCTCCGTTCGTGACGGCGATTTCGCCTTCGGCTTCGATCGCGTGCGGCGCGTCACCATGCGCGCCGATTAATGCGACGATCAATGTGCAGTTCAGCGAATGGATGGATCCGACGAGTCTGACGGCAGGGGCGGTAACGCTGACGCCGACGGCTCCGGCGGGACCGGCAGTGACACTGACCAGCAGCTTCTCGCCGAATTTTACGTGCACGACTCCGAGCTCTTCGGGCCAGTGCAACTTCACGCAACTGACGCTGCAGCCGACGGTGAATCTGAATCCGAATACCACTTATCAGATCGCGATTCCTGACGGGCATCTGGCGGATCTGAACGGGAACTTCGATCCGTTCACGAGTTCGTTTACGACGGGAGCGGCGGCGACGCCGGATACGACTCATGGGTCGATCACGTCCATCGTGCCTTCGACCGGTGCGACGGGCGTTCCGGTCAACACCAATGTCACGGTACAACTGAACAAGGTTGTGAATCCGCTGACTGTATTCGATATCACGACCAACAGCTACACTTCCAACAGCTTCGTGGTCGCCGACCAGACGAGCAACGTTGCGGTGGCGGGCTCGTTATCTATTTCGGCGAATCTTCAGACGCTGACGTTCACGCCGAACGCTCCGTTGCCAGCGAATCATCAGATCTGCACCTTTCCCAGCTATTGGGTCTATTTCTACGATCTGGCGGGCAACTCTTTCAATAACACTAATTCGTGCTTCCGCACAGGCGCGGCAACGGATCTTGTGGCACCGACGGTCTCGCTGGTGAGTCCGCATGCGGGCGCGACGGGAATCGGGCCGAACAATCCGGTGATGGTGACGTTCTCGAAGCCGATGAATCCGGGTTCATTCAACAACAATGTGGCGATCTATACCGGGTCAAACCTGTACACGCAGAGTTACAGCGTGTCGAGCGACGGCACTGTGCTTGTATTCAACCCCGGGAACATGCCATGGGGCACGACGTTCACGATCGTGATCAATCCGGCGGTAACGGACCTGGTGGGCAACAACCTGGCGAGCGAGTTCAGTTCGACGTTCACGACGATGGCGCAGCCGGTGACGGCATCGCCTATAGTAACGGCAATGAGGCCGGGCGCCGGTGCCACGGGAGTGGTGGCGACGAATCCGATCACGTTCTTTATGAGCGCGCCGATGAATCCTGCCAGTATCACATCCAGCACGCTGGTGATTTCGCAGAACGGAGCGCAGATTGCGGGTTCCTACGCGCTGAGCGGTAACAATCAGAGCGTGACCTTTACGCCGACGGGCGGCACGTTTGCGGCCGGGGCGTACGTGGATGTATTCTTCACGAGCGGCGCGACCGATGCGAGCGGGAATCCGCTTGTGAACTACCAGACGCACTTTACGGTGGCGGCGTCCACCGCGGGCGTGGCCCCGAGCATCGTGGCGTATGGACCGTGCCGCTACTGCACGGCGAACGACACGCACACAGCGTTCGACGTTCTGTTTAACAAGCCGATCAATCCGGCGACTGTCACGAGCGCCAGCTTCTTTGTGGCGCAGGGTTTCAGCCCGACGCCGCTGGTGGCGGGTTCGATAACGATGCTGGACGGCGGCAGGCTGCTGCGGTTTACTCCGAGCAGTCCTCTGGCGGCGAGCACGAATTACACGATTTACCTGACGACGGCGATCCAGGATACGACTGGAATCAGCTTTGCGGGCGGCAGCGCGACTTCGTACCAGAGCTATGTTTATTCGGGTACGGGCGCGAACCTGACGGCGCCTTCGGTGCTGTCGGCGGCACCGACGAACGGGGCGACGGGAATCGGCACAAATTCGCAGGTTTCGGTGACGTTCAGTCAGGCTGTTGCATCGGCCACGCTGGATCCGACGAATGTGACGCTGAGCGCAGGGGGCGGGAACATTCCGCTTTCGCTCAGTTACAACCTCTACAACCTGACGCTGACGGTGACGCCGCAGGCACCGCTGCCGGCGGGTACCGCTGTCACGCTGACGCTGAACGGGGTGACGGACAACGACGGGCACGCACTGAATCCGACGCCTTATAACCTGACGTTTACAACAGGCGCGGGGCCGGACTTCAACGGGCCTGTATTTGTGAGCAGCAACATCAATAATAATCAGGGCAGCGTGCCGGTGACGACCAGCGTGGCGCTGATCTTCAACAAGCCGCTCGACGCGAACAGTATCGTATATAACAATTCGGTGTATCTGTGGGACAACACGCTGGGACCGCTCGTTCCCGCGACCGTGAGTCTCAATGGTGCCGGCACGCAGATTCTGATCACGCCGAACGCACCGCTTTCGGTAGGTCATCAGTTCCGCGTCTACGTGTGCAGCCTGAGCGACCTGAACGGCAACACTCAAAACGGCTGTGCGGGCTTCTATTTCTATACAGTGCTGGCGGCGATACCGGGTGGGCCGGTGGCTGTCCAGGTCACACCGGGAGCGGGTCAGGTGCCGCCGGTGAACTTCAGTCCTATGGTGCAGTTTGACCGTCCGGTGTCGCCGACGTCGCTGATCGGCGTGACTCTGACCCAGGGAGGGAATCCGGTGGCGGCTACGCCGGTGCTGTCTTCCAACGGGACGATTCTGACGCTGGTGCCGGACGCAATTCTGCAGCCGGGTCTGCCGTACGTATTTCATGTGGCCGGGGTGCAGGATGTGGTGGGGAACACGATGAGCGGAAGTGTGATTCGGAACTTCACGACCGGGGCGGGCGTGGAACTGACGTATCCGAGCGCTTCGTTCGGGAGCCCGATCTATAACTCCACGACGGGGACGAATCCGCAGCTGGTGATTAACTTCAGCGAGCCGATTAATCCGATCACCGCGGCGAACACTTACTTCTACAACATCAACGACAGCGCTTATGTGAACGGCTATTCCCTGGTGTGGTCCTCCGATTACAAGAGTGTGACGTTCGCGTACCCGAACCCTCTGGTTCCGCAGAACCGGTATTACTTCGGGATGAGCACGTTCTGTAATCTGGCGGGCTACTGCACCGGCACGGGGACCGACTACTTCTATACGGGAACCGGGCTGGACGTCACGCCGTTGACAGTAACGAGCGTGAATCCGCCGAATGGAGCGACCACGCCGACGAATCCGGCGATCAGCCTGAGGCTGTCGAAGCCGGCGGCTCCGGGGACGATCAACAATTCGAGCGTGACGTTGACGCCGGCGGCTCCCGCTGGCACGACGGTCGGCCTGTCGGGCGACGGTTACACGCTGACGCTGTCGCTGGGCGGTACGCTGACGCCATCGGCGTCATACACGATCAACGTGTTGGCGGGGGCGTTTACGGATCTGAACGGCAACTTTGTATCGGCGTTTACGAGCGGGTTCAATACGGGTACTTCGGCGGAGACGTCGGGGACGCAGGGGACCATCTCGATGACAGTTCCGGCACCGGGTGCGACGGGCGTGCCTGTGACGTCGAGCATTACTGCGACGTTCAGCAATCCGCTGAATCCGAACTCGCTCACGGGCGATTACTTCCGGGTGTTCATGGCGAACGACGGGAACCGTCCGGTGGCGGGTACGATCACGAATCCGACGCCGAACACTCTCGTGTTCACTCCGGCGCAGCAACTGCCGGCGAACACGACGATTAACGCTTACGTCGGCTACTACGTCAGTATCCTGGACTACGCCGGCAACGCCTTTAACTATTTATCGGGTTGCTGCACGTCAGGCAATCCGCCGGTCTGCAACGTGGGGAGCAGCGGTTGCTTCACGACGGCGGCGACGGCGGATGTGACGGGGCCGCATGTAGTTTCGATGTCGCCGGGCGACGGTGCCACGGGTGTGGGACCGACCGCACCGATCAGCATCACTTTCAGCGAAGCGCTGGATATCAACACGATCAACAATACAAACTTCGCGCTTTACAACGGGTTGAGTTTCATCAATCCGAGTATCAGCCACTCCAGCGACAACAAGACGGTCTATCTGAGCACGACGCTGCCCTATGGCTCGACGATCGAGGTTGCGGTGAATACAGCCATCCAGGATGCGGCGGGTAATACGATGCCGAATCCTTATCAGGCGAAGTTCACGACGCAGCCGCACCCGCTGACCGGGAATCCGAGCGTGATTCAGGCGCGGCCGGGTAACGGCGCGGCCGTTACGAGCCCGATCACGATGTTCACGAACGCTCCGATGAATCTATCGACGGTGCAGGCGGGAATGTATGTGGCGCAGAACGGCGTGCTGATACCGGGGAATCCGGTATTGACGGCGGATCAGCAGGGTATCGTGTGGACTCCGAATGCGAGCTTCCAGCCGGGAGCTTACATCGAGGTCTATCTGACGCCGACGGCTACGGATACAAACGGGAACGCGATCAATAACTACAAGTTCACGTTTACGACGGCTTCGGCGCCTGCGGCCGGAGCACCGACGGAAGTGTCGATCTTCCCGAGCCGTTACCAGACGATCGGGTATACGAATCCGGTGATTGACGTTCAATTCTCGAAGGCTTTGAATCCGGCCACGGTGACGTCATCGACGTTCACGGTGAGCCAGGGTTCCGGACCGGGCGGAACGGCGATTGCGGGAACGCTTTCGCTGGTGAACGGTAACACGACGATCCGGTTTGTGCCGAGTTCGCCGATGCCGAGCAACGCTTATTACTATGTCCAGATGACCACCGGAATTCAGGATCTGGCGGCCAATGCGTTCGCGGGCGACGGTTACTACAATTACGTCAACTCGACGCTGCCCGATAGCACGCCGCCGATCCTCGCGGCGGTGACACCGGTAAACAACGCGGTGAACATAGGGGATAATGCGCCGGTGCGGCTACTGTTTAACAAGGTGATGGATACAACTTCCATCAGCCCATCGACAGTGCAGTTGCTGAACGGGGCGACGCAGATTCCGTACACGGTCTCGTTCGGAACCTTCAACGGCGCGACGGTGGCGACGCTGATGCCGCAGGCGCCGCTGCCGGACGGCACTGTGGTTACCGTGACCGTGCTGGCCGGGCTGATCGACAGAACGGGTGCGGCTGTGGCGACGCAGTCCACGACGTTTACGACCATGGCCGGGGCGGACTTCTCGGCTCCGTATGTGGTGCGGCAGAGCATCGACAACGACAACAACCAGAACGTGCCGACGAATGCCACGTTCACGTTCCAGTTCAGTAAGCCGCTGGATCCGGCCACACTGAATCCGAATACGACAGGGAACAACACGGGCGGATTCTACATTTACGACATTAATACGTGTTCGTCCGGTTGTTACCCGGCAGTGAATGCAAATATTTCGGCTGACCTGATGACGGTGACGATTATTCCGGTGGCACCGCTGTCCGCGAATTCGACATACAACCAGGTCTATGTCTACAATGCGACGGATCTGAGCGGGAACGCCCAGAACGGGATGAACCAGTTCTACAGGACCGCGGCGACGAGCGTGCTGTCGGGACCGACGATTGTGTACACGAATCCGCTGGCGACGAATCCCGGCACGGTGCCGACGAATGTGGCGATCCGGATCGGGTTCAGCGCTCCGGTGACAAACACGAGTCTGGGTCAGGTTACGCTGACCGGCGGGGACAACGGGCCCTACTCGGTATCGCTCGACAACGGAACGTATACGGACGACACAGTGGTGCGGATCTACCCGCAAACGCTGCTGAAGCCCAATACGCTTTACACGGTGACGGTGGCGGGCGTAACGGACCGGGCGGGCAATGCCGCAGCGGGCACGACGTTCACGTTTACCACGGGACCGGATTACGTGATCACCGGCGCGAATTTCACTTCGGCGACAGTGACGACGACGGGCGGCACAGTACCGCTGCCTTCGAACTCGCTGATCACGAACGTGCTGGATGCGCCGACATTTACGGTGACCTTCGATCACGCGATCGATCCGGAGACGCTGCTGCACAACGGGATTCAGTTACGGGATTCCAGCTACAACGCTGTGCCGGCGGCGACGGCGAGTCTGAACTTCGTATTGTCTTCCGATCAGAAGACGGTGACGATCACGACGAGCGGTCTGGCGGCGGCGACGACGTACCGTATCTTTGTGGGTTACTACAACAACCTGTACGATGTGGCTGGGAACAATATCAACAACTATGCGTGGTTGTATTTCACGACAAATTAGATCAGCCTGCGGCTGATCGCGGTCAGATACAGAGCGGCGGTCGATCCGGAGATTCCGGGTTGGCCGCCGTTTTGGCGTCTGGGGGGATTGTGCTGGGTCAGCTTTTTACGCCGGGAACGCAATGGTTCGCAAAGGGCGACAAGAGGACAGGAGGTCGGGGGCGGGGGGGGGCTGGGAACTGCAAAGACTACGACTTGAGATGGATGAACGTAACGCACAGCACGACCGTAAGCGTACGACCAACCCCTGTAGTTAGCCTCGATCTTTGGCCCAGCGAGCGGGCGTGAGCATCGAAACCTCGCTCATTTGTCGATTGGCCATACCGGGCAGCACTTCCCCGAGATACTCTTTCGCCGACACGCCGAGC
>CAIQWJ010000099.1 GCA_903875575.1 uncultured Acidobacteriia bacterium
CGCCGAGGAGTCTCTCATCAAGACCACCGCCGCGAAATGCCTGGCGGATCTCAGCGCCTACGACCAGACCGGATTTGCCGCCGTCAAAGCCATCGCGAAGAAATACCCGCCGGACGTGAAGCTGTCCCCGCAGGATCAGGCTCAGGTGGACAAGCTGGAAAAGGCGCGCGAGAAGATCGTTACCGATTACGTCGCCCAACTCAAGTCCGGCCTGGGGCCCCAACGGTTCGCCGTGCTGCATTCGTTTGTGGTGGGCAGCGAGATCGTCCGCATCCGCCATCGTGACCTGCCGAACCGGAGGACGAAATGAGATTCTCCACTCCTTCGTGGCTCACGCGTCTCGCCGGACTCGCGCTGTGCGCTGCCGCGTTCACCGCAACTCCGGCCCTCGCCGTTGAGTATTACTCCGGCGCGGAACAGTCGGGCAATAACGTTTACATGTACTCGGTCTCGACCCTGGATTACTACGATTGCGCGTATACGGCATATTGTGACGCCTTCGTCGAAGGGCAGGAGTATGTAAATGGCAGTCTGGTGAACTACACAAACGGCCTTACGGGCTATCACGTCGAGGCTGACCTCAGCGACACAGCCGTGGTGGGGAATACCTACACGATTGCCGGCTTTCACTACTTCTTCAATTCGAATACCTCATCCTGGGACAATTTCGGCTACGATACGGCGGCGGTGACTGTCTACCCGCCCACTCCTACGCCCCAAATCTCAGGGATCAGTCCGGATATAGGGGTGGTGGGGATTCCCGGCTACATTGCAATCTACGGCTACAACCTGTCGGGAACTGGATGGTGGGGTGATGTCACGGTGATTATGGACGGCGCTTCTTTGCCAATGACGTACTTCAGCGATGGGCAAATCAATGTCTCCTATCCTGGGTTGGCGTTGGGCACACATTGGCTTTACGTTTGGACCTCGGGCGGGCCCAGCAATTACATGAGTTTCACAGTTTCCGCCGGCGATCCGACGCCCACGGTATCGTCGTTCAGCCCGGCCGTCTGGCAGTACAATCAAAACAATCAGATGAGCATTGCAGGCAGCGGCTTCGGGACTTCGCCTTCGGTCTACGTCTCCTATCCGGACGGCGCTTCGGAATGGGCCTCCGTGACCAACGCGGCGGATACTCTGATTTACGCGACTGCTTACCACCACAGCACTTTGTCCGGCAGTATCGCCGTCACGGTGTATTCCAACGGTTATTGGGGAAGCGGGTTCATTCCGATGTATCCAGGGCAACCCAACTACACGGCGCTCCCGGGCGCCGCATCGGTAACGGCTGTGGTACCAGGCGGGACTGTAGGGCAGTATTATTCGGTGTCTTTCGGTGCCACCGGTTCCAACTGGGCCGTCGTGGGCACTCCGTTGCCAGACGGCCTGAGCGTGGCAGGCAACGGGGTGGTCAGCGGGATACCGAGAGCGACCGGATTTGGCACCCGAACGGTCAATTTCCAAATGTCCGACGGTTTAGGGGTTCACTCAGGCTCGCTGACGTTTGGGATTCAGGCGGGGGCGCTGAAGGTGGTGCGGACGAGCAGGCCCGTGTCGAACATCCGCGATACCGCGTACGCCAATGGCATCGGCGTAACATACTCTTATACTTTGTGCGATGCCAACGGTTATGGCTGCTATGATCCGTTCGCGATCAGCAGTTGCGCGGGCTCGTCCGGAATATCCATGGCGGTCTCGGCGACACATACAGCGTTCGCGATTACCTATACGGTGCCTCCGGGATTGCCCGGGGGTAACTCTGTAGTCCAGTGCGACTGGTTCGGAATCTGGTTTTCTATCGATCCGATAGATGCGATCCAGGTTCTACCACCGCCTCCAACGCTGGACAACATCTCGACGCCTTCTGGCATCTGGAACAGCGGATTGTCAATCCCGTTCACAATTTCGGGTACTTGGTTGGCTCCAGGTGGTGTGTTCACAGTATCGGATTCGAGCGTGTCGATACAGAGTTATGTGGTAACCGGCGGGCAACAAGCTAACATTACCGGAATGCTCCTGATATCCGATACCGCTCCGGCAGTATCGTATGTATTCACGTATGTGGCGTCGAACGGTCTGGCGACATTGACGGCCCCGCTAACTCCTCGGCAGTGCCTTTCGCTGCCACACGTGACGATCGGAAATAGGCCCATGACGCTAAACGAGACGATTCCGTACGGGAATGCACCGTACCACGCCACGCTCGCTGCTTCCGGGATTCCGAGTGCGGCCAACGGAACCTATCACTGGTCAACTAACAACCCAGGAATGATTCAGTTTAGCGATCCTGCTGCAAGTACGGTGACTGTGACAGTGTCCAGATCCGGAAAAGCAACTATCACGGTCTCGTATGGTACGCCATGCGGAAACGGAACCGACTCGCTTACGTTTGTTCTGACCGACGATGTGACGGTTGTCGGCTCGATCGACGCGGATGCACTTTCGCCACCATCGGCTGCAAGTCCACTTTCGGGTGTCCTAAACAATGCAATTTCTTGCGGTATTGAAGTATCGGCTTGGACTCTTGCTGGTTATACTGGTGTCACCCCAATCGGCTTCCAGGTAACGACGGCGGACGATCGGGCGTACGCAAATTGGTTTCTTCTGCATGAATCTGCAAATACGCCAGTTCCTCCGTCAATCATGGTAAATGCGGACGCGTTTTCTGCCAACGCTTCGAACTACCGAGCATATAACCGGTTTGCGGCATATTGGGAGATGACAGGTGGCGGAATCCAGAGCGGATCAGTCCAATACCTTCATCAAAACGCACTCCTTGGCATGACGCCCGAGCCGTGCACGGGTACTCAGCTCTTCACGGTAGCGTCCGAGACGTCTATCCTGAATAACACCCGCAAGTACAACACTGGTTCGGCGTTCCAGTTGGCGCAAGGACGAGTGGGACAAGAAGGGCAGGCTGCAAATGCCTATCTGAATCACCCTAACCTTGCGGGTTCCGGCACGTACTTTCTGGCCACTCCGTGGATCTGGTCCGCGATAACGTTCGCCGCAGATGGCAGCTTGCTGCCGTTTGGTCAGGGCTCACCGCAGAATAACCTCCAGATCTTTCCGACGTACAGAGTCTATAGGAACGCGGGCCTTGTACAGACATTGACTCAGTCGCCTGCCAGCTCATTCATTTCTCTCGATTCAACGTCGAGTTATTCCGTCCCATTCTGAGGAGCGTTATATGCAACAACTAAGAGCGGTATCTGTAATAGTCCTCGCTGCCGTTGTCGCGGCTGTGGGACAGGAGGCTGCGACCGTCAGTACCGACTCAATAGTAGACGACCTTCGAAAACATCCGGGGAATGTGGCGTTGACTGCGGAGCTGGCGAAACGTGCGACTGATCCACAAGTGGCAGCTGCGCTGCGGGAACTATTCATCGAGCATCGGAATAGCGGGGCCAAGGTTGAGGCTGTGGGGCGATCGATGGCGGCATCGCAGGTGGAAGCTGTCGTCCTGCTTCGCTCGGGGCTCAAGGACCAGTTGTATTTCGACGAAGTTGCGCGTTATGCGCAGGCTTCAATTGCCGCAGATCCGCCCGGTCAGATGTTCCTCCCTGGTATGGATGGGGTGGAGCGACCGAGCGGCGGTTATCATCCTGGGTTTGTGGATTGGTGCGCCAAGCGTGGGGTCGATCCCGATGTATGCCCGAAAAAGGCTCGTGACAGCGTCGCTGACTTAGTAGCGCTATCCATACTCAAGGATGCCCGTGCTGTTTCGCTTCTCCGCAGTGGCATTACTGCCACGGGTGCACCGGTGATCGCGGCTTCGGTCGCGGGTCTTGCCGTACTCAATGATGCCGAGTCCATACCGGCGATATTGAAGGCATGTTCTCATCTTAGGCCCGTTGAGGCGGAAGCGGTCGGCTTAGTGTCAGCCAGCTTTGACGACCCCGCGGTTGCCTTGATCTTTCAGGGTTGTATCGCAAATTCAGCCTTGCGTCAAAAGGTCAGTAGCGAGTGGGCGGCCCGTATCGCAGGCGGAGGTCGGAGTACTGGAAGTGCGAATGGACAGTAGCCTTCGGGAACTGTGGGATTTGGGGGTTGGTTGATCTGCTGTCGGGAGAGGTGGCAACCGGCCCATCTTGCTAAACTGAGATCTCCCCCTCCCATTGCCCACGAAGACCACATCCGGTGCCAGCGTCCCTCCCCGCGAAATCACCGCTGACATCGTGGTCCGCGGCGCACGCCTCCACAACCTGAAGAACATCACGTTTGCGATCCCCCAGTACTCGCTCACCGTCGTCACAGGCGTCTCCGGTTCGGGCAAATCCTCCCTCGCCTTCGACACCATCTACGCCGAAGGCCAGCGTCGCTACGTCGAATCGCTTTCCGCCTACGCGCGCCAGTTCCTGGAGCGCATGGAGAAGCCCGAAGTCGATGAGATCGATGGCATCGCCCCCGCCATCGCCATCCGCCAGAAGAACACGACCCGCAACCCGCGTTCCACCGTCGCCACCGCGACCGAAGTCTGGGACTACATGCGCGTTCTCTGGGCGCGGGCGGGTCGAACGTATTGCCCCGTCTGCGGCCGCCAGATTCAGCGGGACACCGTGGACCTGGTGGCTCAAACCATGCTCGCGCAGCCGGCGGGCACGCGCTTCCTGGTGCTGTTTCCGGTGAAGCACGAGCCCGGTCTCGCCCCCAAAGATCGCTTGACCGAACTTCGCGGCCGCGGCTTCACGCGCCTTTGGCAGGCCGGCACCACGTTCGAATTCTCCACTCCCGAATCCCTGCTCGGCATCGACTGGGCCCAGCCCGTCCACATCCTCGCCGACCGCATCGCCATCAAGGCCGACCAGCACCAGCGCATCGTCGATTCCGTCGAAATCTGCTACCGCGAGGCCGGTGAGGTGGTCTTCCTCAACGTCGCCACAGACGAACGGATTCTCTTCAGCGAGCGCTTCCTCTGCAAGTACGATAACGTCGAGTTCGCGCAGCCGGAGCCGATCCTCTTCAGCTTCAATAGTCCCGCCGGGGCCTGCCGCCGCTGCCAGGGTTTCGGCCAGACTATCGATTACTCGCTCGATCTCGTGGTGCCGGACCGCGGTCTTTCCCTCGATCAGGGTGCCGTGGAACCGTGGACCAAGCCCAGCGGCGAAGAGTGGTTTGACGATTTCCGTAAGAAGGCAATTGGTCGCGTCCGCTTCGATGTGCCGTTTGGCGATCTGACGGAAGCCGAGCGGAACCTGGTTCTGGACGGCGATAAGAAGACAAAGCTGGATGGCATTCGCCAGTACTTCAACTACCTCGAAACCAAGAAGTACAAAGTTCACGTGCGCGTGCTGATGAGTCGGTATCGCGGCTACACGCGCTGCCCGGAATGCGGTGGTTCGCGGCTGCGCAAAGAAGCGCTGAACATTCGCGTGGGTGGAACTTCCGTCGAAACGTCTTTGACCATTGCCGATGCCGCCCGCCTCAACATCGCGCAGGCCGCGCATTTCTTCGCCAACCTGAAGCTCTCACCCGAAGAAGCCGGCATCGCGGGCAACATCCTGGTCGAGATCGCGCAGCGCCTGAAGTTCCTCAATGACGTGGGGCTGGAGTACCTGACGCTGGATCGTCTGGCCGCCACGCTCTCCGGCGGCGAAGCGCAGCGTATTTCGCTCGCGACATGTCTTGGCTCGCGGCTGGTCGGTGCCTGCTACGTGCTGGATGAGCCCTCCATTGGCCTGCACAGTCGCGATACCGAGCGGCTGATCAACATCCTGACCGAACTGCGCGACATCGGTAATACGATTCTTGTGGTGGAGCACGATCCCGAAGTCATGCGCGCTGCCGACCACATCATTGACCTTGGCCCCGGTGCCGGCGAACATGGCGGCACGGTGGTCTTTGAAGGCGATTATGCGGGCCTGATCGCGCCTGCAAACCAGTCGCTCACCGGTCGCTATCTACGCGGCGAACTCAAGGTGTCGCACCGGAAGACGCGTCGCCGCATCAGCCCGAAGGGCTCCATCAAATTCTTCGGCGCCCGGATGCACAACCTGAAGGGCGTGGATGTATCCATCCCGTTGGGCTTGCTCACAGTAGTGACGGGCGTTTCGGGTTCCGGCAAGTCGACGCTGGTGCATGACGTGATCTACAAGTCGCTCCAGGCGACGCTCAACAGCGCGTCGAAAAGTGAATCGGGCGAAGGCAGCCTGAACAGCGAAGACTCGCCGCGCATGACGTGTTCGCGCGTGGAAGGCGCGTCGCGCATCAATGACGTCGTGATGATCGACCAGACGCCGATCGGTCGCACGCCGCGTTCGAATCCGGTCACGTACATCAAGGCTTTCGACATCATCCGCAACATCTTCGCCGCCACGCGCGACGCCGAGAAACGTGGCTACGCGGCCGGCCATTTCTCCTTCAACGTACCCGGCGGGCGCTGCGAAACCTGTCAGGGCGATGGCACCGTAACGGTGGAGATGCAGTTCCTGGCCGACGTGGAACTGGTCTGCGACGATTGCAAGGGCACTCGTTTCAAGAGCGCTATCCTGGATATCCGCTACAAGGGTCTGAACGTTCACGAGGTGCTGCAGCTATCGGTCAGTGAAGCGATAAAATTCTTCCACGATACGCCGCGCCTGGCTTCGCGTCTGCAATTACTGGAAGAAGCGGGCCTTCGCTCTCTGGACCGCCACCGATGCCTCGATCAGCTTCCTGAGTCCGTCCTGATCCACATCGGCCAGCTTCCTGATATGCAGACACCCGCCGTCCAGCTTCGCCTTCCCGAGTTTCGCGATCAGCGGCGCGCCCCCGTC
>CAIQWJ010000100.1 GCA_903875575.1 uncultured Acidobacteriia bacterium
GACGGGGGCGCGCCGCTGATCGCGAAACTCGGGAAGGCGAAGCTGGACGGCGGGTGTCTGCATATCAGGAAGCTGGCCGATGTGGATCAGGACGGACTCAGGAAGCTGATCGAGGCATCGGTGGCGGTCCAGAGAGCGAAGCACGCGGGCTGAAGCGTGCGGGCCACGCGATCTGCACGGTTGGCCAGCGGCGCGCGTCAGCGTATTCATGAGAGTTGTCGTTGCCGCCTTCATTCTTGCCGGGACGCTTCTGGCGCAGTTGCCGACGTTTGATGCCGTAACTATCAAAGTGAACGATTCGGGTTCCGGTGGTTCGGGTTTTCCCGGCTTGAGAAATGGCACGCTGACGGCGCGCAACGTGTCGCTGAAAATGATGCTGCAGGAAGCATATGGCATGAGCCCGCTGCGAGTGATCGGTCCGGACTGGCTCGACACAGGGCGCTTCGATCTCGCGGGGCGCGCACCACAGGGCGTTCCCGATTCCGAGTTTTTGCCGATGCTCCAGACCCTGCTCAAGGAACGCTTTCACCTGGAGACGCATCGCGAGATGAGGGAAATGCCTGTGTATGAAATGGTGGTGGCGAGCGGTGGCGTAAAGATGTCGACCTACGATCCGGAGCGTAAGTTTGGGGGCATCAATCCGCGCGGCAATATGATCTTCGCGCCCAATGTCACCATGCCGGAACTCGCAACCCGCATGACCGGCTCGGCGGGGCGTCCGGTGATCGACAGGACCGGACTGGACGGCCATTACTCCGTGGTGCTGATCTACATGCGGCTGGAGGCGACGGCGGCGGAGACGTCCGCGCCTGACGCGCCGCCGGACTTTTTTACTGCGGTGCAGCAGCAATTGGGACTCAGGCTGGAGCCGAAGAAAGAGCCTGTCGAAGTACTGGTGGTGGATCACGCGGATCGACTGCCGACGGACAACTGAAAGCCTGATCAGATGAACTTCGGCAGCAGGACCACTTCGTTTTCCGGCACCGATTCCACTGGCAGACCCGCTTCCTTCCACGCCGTGAAACCGCCTTCGAGCACGGAGACTTTCAGGCCCAGTGCTTCGAGTTCCAGCGCCACCTTGAGGCTGGTCGCTTCCCGGTAGCAGGTGCAGTAAAGCACGAGTTCCTTGTCTTTCGGCAGGCTCGCGGCGAGTTCGCTCAGGGCGTTCGGCTCCAAACGTTCCGAACCTTTGATCCGCTGCGAATCCTGCTCGTAGTAACCGTGACTGCGGACGTCCAGAATGCGAACACTGTCTCCGGCCGCCGCCAACTGCGCCGGGGTGATCAGTCTGACGGGGAGTTGTTTTCGCGTACCCTTCCACAGCCAGGCACGATAGCCAAGCCACACGACAACGCCAACTCCGATCACCCATGTGGCCATGTCGCCGACGGCGGAGTAGCTTCGGGTGATGACGTTCAGGAAGTCAGAGAATAGAAAACCCGTTGCAAGCCAGACCCCTCCGTACAGAAGCGAAGCCGCGCAATCGAGTGACAGAAACTGCCAGGCGGGCATCCCCATACTGCCGGAAAGCGGTGGAGCCATGGTGTTGATGCCTGGCAGGAATTTTGCCACGACGAGCAGCGCACGGCCGCGCTCATAGAACATATGCGCAGAGCGGGTGACGCAGGCTTCCGGATTCAGCGACACGCGGCACAGCACCCCCAGCAGCCACCAGCCGGTGTACTTGCCCAACAGATACATCAGCGTATCGCCCAACAGCATGGCTGAGATGGCGATCAGGACGCAGTGTTGCGGTTGCAGCGTGCCGCGCGCGGCGGCACCGCCTGCCAGAATCAGGCCGAGCGCCGCCGGTACGGGAACGCCAATGGCTTCCAGAAAGACGATCACGAACAACACGGAATACCCGTGCTGCGCGATTGCGGTGGCAAGGGTATCCATGTTGCTCGTCCAGTAGTTTTGAGACCTGCCTTAGTGGGGCAGTTCCACGTCGGGCTGCGCGGCAACTTCAATGCCAGCGCCCGGCTGCATGGGCAGAGCGATCAGTTCCCGCTCCAGCGCGATCTTCAGGACTTCGTCCATGTGATCCACAAAGTGGAGCTTCATCACCTTGCGCAGATATTCCGGAATGTCCGGAAGATCCCGCTGGTTGTCCTTGGGGACGATGCACTCATTGATGCCGTGGCGATGGGCCGCCAGCAGTTTTTCCTTGAGGCCGCCGATGGGCAGCACCTTACCGCGCAGCGTGATTTCGCCGGTCATGGCGATATCGCCGCGCACGTGAATCTTCGTCAGAGCGCTGCAGATGGTGGTGGCCATCGTGATACCGGCCGAGGGACCATCCTTCGGGATGGCGCCTTCCGGGATATGCAGGTGGACATCGAGGTTGCGATAGAAGTCACGCGGCAGGCCCAGTTGATGCGCCCGCGAGCGAATGTAGCTGAACGCGGCCTGTGCCGATTCCTGCATCACGTCGCCGAGCTTACCTGTGACGGTGAGCTTGCCCTTGCCTTCCATCAGAATACATTCGGTGGAGAGAATCTGGCCACCGACTTCGGTCCATGCCAGGCCGGTGGTGGCACCGATTTCGTTGCGGCGGTCGGTGGTCGTGTCGCGGAACTTCGCGGGGCCGAGCAGTTCGACGACCTTGTCCGCGTTCACCAGGACTTTGGTCTTCGTTTCCTTGGCCACGATCTTGCGCGCCACTTTACGCGCTACGTTGCCCACTTCGCGTTCGAGATTACGCACCCCGGATTCGCGCGTGTAGCCCTGGATTACGGCGGAGATGCCGTCGTCCGCGAACTGGATCTGCTGTTCGCTCAGGCCTGTCGCTTCCATCTGCTTGCGCACCAGGAACTTCTTGGCGATTTCCAGCTTTTCGATTTCGGTGTAGCCGGAAAGCCGGATCACTTCCATGCGATCCTGGAGAGCCGCCGGGATCGTGTGCAGCACGTTTGCCGTGGCGATGAAGAACACCTGGCTCAGATCGTATTCGACATCGAGATAGTGGTCCACGAACATGTAATTCTGTTCCGGATCCAGCACTTCGAGCAGAGCCGATGAGGGGTCGCCGCGGAAATCGGTGGACATCTTGTCGATTTCGTCGAGCATGAAAACCGGGTTCTTCGTTCCGGCCTTCTTCATCATCTGGATGACCTGGCCGGGCAGCGCGCCGATGTAGGTACGGCGATGACCGCGGATTTCCGCTTCATCGCGGACGCCGCCGAGCGACATGCGGACAAACTTGCGGCCTGTCGCCTTCGCGATGGACTTGCCGAGCGACGTCTTACCTACGCCGGGTGGCCCGACGAACAGCAGAATGGACGCCTTCGGCATCTTCACCAGCTTGCGCACGGCGAGGAATTCGAGAATGCGTTCCTTGATCTTTTCGAGCCCATAATGATCGGCTTCGAGCGTTTCTTCGGCGACTTTGAGTTCGCGGATTTCCTTGGAACGCTTCTTCCACGGCACAGAGAGCAGCCAATCGAGATAGTTGCGGGAGACGGTGGATTCGGCCGACATGGGCGGCATGTTTTCCAGACGCTTGAGTTCGGCGAAGGCTTTCTCCTGCGCGTCTTTCGTCATGCCAGCCATCTCGATGCGCTTCTTCAGCTCATCGATTTCGCTCTTCTCACCGCGGCCCAGTTCCTTCTGGATGGCCTTGATCTTCTCGTTGAGGTAGTATTCTTTCTGCGCCTTCTCCATCTGGCGCTTGACGCGGCCCTGGATGGTGCGATCGACACCGAGTTTCTCGATTTCGATTTCGAGCATTTCGGCAACGCGGGTGAGGCGGTCGATGGGATCGAAGATTTCCAGCAGTTCCTGCTTCTCTTCAATGGTGAGCTGGAGATTGGCACCGGTGGTGTCGGCCAACTTGCCGGGGTCGTCCACGCGAATGGCGGCGACCATGGTTTCGTAGTTCAGATTCTGGCTGAGCTTGACGTACTGTTCGAACAGAGAGGTGACGCGGCTGGTGAGGGCTTCGAGTTGCTGTCCTGGCTCCACTTTGTAGCTGGAGACTTTGACGATGGCCCGGAAGAAGCCTTCGTCGTCGGTGACAGAGACTACGCGGGCGCGTTCCACGCCTTCCACGAGGACCTTGATATTGCCATCGCCCTGCTTGAGGCTCTGTACGATGTTGACAATGCAGCCGACCGAGTAGATTTCGTTGGGGCTCGGCTCATCGGTGGAGGCGTCATGCTGGGTGGCGAGGAAGATCTTCTTATCGCCTGCCATGGCTTCTTCAAGCGCACGGACACTGGATTCGCGGCCAACCACGAACGGGGTCATCATGAACGGGAAGATCACGACGTCCCGGATGGGCATCATGGGGAGGCGTTTGGTATCGGATTTTTCTTTCGAGGTCAGCATTTAGGGTCCGTTAATTATGAAGACAGCAGTTCACTTCCTATTGTACGGCGTCGAGGTATCGATTTGTTGGATGACAGTCATATGACATCGGATTCCGCGGGGAACGGGCTGGCGACCAGCCGGCAGACCGAGGGCAAACGGCGCTTCAGTTGCACTGATCGATCCGGCATCGGGAACCATGTTTCCCGGGCACGGAGCGGAAACAGATGAAAAACAAGGTAATTGGACTGATTGTGGTCGGCGCGATGTTGCTGGCGGGTTGCAGTAAAGGCACCGGGATGACCGCCGCTGGTCAGTCGGCGGCACTGAACCTGAAGGATGGCACCGCTTTTAGCGGCACGGTGGTCAAGAGCGACACCGACGCGATAACCGTGCAGGACGCGAACGGAATTGTGCGGACGTATCCGATGACCCAGGTGACATCTGTGAAATACGTTGAATTGCCGGCGACTGGAGCCAGCACGCAGGCGGGCAGTAAGGCTGTTCCGGTGCCGATACATTACGCGTCGGTCCCTGCGGGAACCCGGATCCGGGTGCGGAACAGCGATGCTATCCGCTCCGACAGGGCAACGAATGGCCAGACGTTTCCCGGGGTGGTTACCGAAGATGTGATTGGCGACGACGGCAAGGTGGCGATTCCGAAGGGCGCGGACGCAACGCTGGCGATTCGCTCGGTGCGGGATCAGGGCAAGATCAAAGGGCAGTCACACCTTACAGTGGATCTGGATTCGGTGACCGTGCAGGGACGGCAATATACTCTCGAAACGAGCGACATTACGCGGATGGGGAAACAGGGGCTTGGCAAGAACCGCAGGTCGGCGAAATTCATTGGCGGGGGCGCGGTGCTGGGGACGGTGATCGGCGCAGTGGCTGGTGGTGGGGCTGGCGCGGCGATCGGGGCGGCGGCTGGTGGAGGAGCTGGGTTTGCCGCGCAGACGCTCACCAGAGGTAAAGCGGTCAGGATTCCGGCGGAGAGCATTCTGAGCTTCAGTCTGGAAGCAGCGACGGAGATTCAGCCGCTGGAATAAGCGGTCGGGACGCGTATTCGATGTCCGGCCCACAAGCTAAGATTTTAACTAAGGAGTGGGGCACTTCCATCGTGCCTGGAGAAGCGTCTCCCATGCCTGCAGAAAGCTCACACCTGCACCGTCGGAACACGGAAATCCCCGAAGTTGGTAAAATCAAGGATGACATGGGCACAGCCAACAACATCTCCCTTTCTGAACCCCTGCTGGCTGCAATTGAGAGCGCGGCACAGGCAGAACACCGCAGCGTCGATGAAGTGCTCACCGACGCAGTAAATCGGTACGTCGAAGAACGATCGTGGACGAAACTCCTGAACTATGGCGGGGAGCGCGCAAAGTCACTTGGGATCAAAGAGTCTGACGTCGACCGTCTGATTGGCGAATCCCGTACCGAGCGCCGCAGTCAGTGAGCCCGGATCGACGGTAATCAACGCCACGCTCGATACCAGCGTCTACATCAGGGCACTTCATTTCGGTGGCCCGGCGGCGGTAATCATCGGCCACGCGCGGGCCGGAAACATCGGTATCGATATTTCGGACGCGATAGTGGCCGAGACGATCCGTGTGCTTCGCGACAAGTTCCACTGGGATGGCTATTCGCTCCAGGACGCGCGTGGCAAGCTGCTCACGCTCGGTAACTTCGTCTTCCCTGTCGAAGCGCTGCACGTGATTCAGGAAGATCCGGCTGATAATCGCATTCTCGAATGCGCTGTAATGGCAGGTTCGGAGTTTATTGTAAGCGAGGACAAAGACTTACTCCGGCTGGGGCAATTCAGGAATACCAAAATCGTGTCAATCAGGGATTTCATCAATCTGGCGCTGTCGCCGGCGCAATAGCATTCAAGCTGAGAGAAGTCAGATTTACCCGCGACACCGAGGCACCAGAGAAACTGTTCGCACTATGATTGACCAGGCGACGCCAAGCGATCCTCAGTTGTGGCAGATCTGAGTGCCGCCGCCTTCTAAACGGACCGGGACAGGCGTCCCGTCGAGAGTCCCGGGCTGGAACCGCTGCTGCTGAAGACGACTGACTTCACTTTTCACCTGGCCGGGATCGGGTCCATCCACGACGCTGATCTGACCTTTTTGATAGACGTAGTGAACGCCTTCCACCACACTGACGTCGCCAACGCGGCCATCGGCACCGACCACGTAGGTGATCCGGAAATTTCCGCCACACACGTTCTTGCCCGAAAACTCTACCGGGCCAACCGCATTGCCCGAGTAAACCATCTTCGGTGCCTGCACCATGGAATTACCCACGCGGGTGAATGGCCGGTATACGCCGTGATCGTCCGGGCTTCTTTCCTGAATCAAGGGCAGCGGTGGCGGTCCGGTCGCGACAGGCCCTGGCACCGGAATCGGTGGACTCGGCACCGGGGTAAACTGCGGCACGGCAAGGATCTCCGGCACTCTCGGACTGTAGCGGCCAGTGTGAACGACCATTGCTGCGATCACGCGATCGGAGACACCGGCAGCCTTGAGCGCGATGACGGCGTCCGTATCCACGTCGTATTTTCCAGGCTGGTTCTCTACCATCGCAGCTATGACTTCGGTGCCCAGACCGGCCTTTGCGAGTTTGAGAATGCCTTCGTTGGTCAGGAGTGGCGGCTGACTCCATGCTGTGGTGAGGAACAGCAAACCTGCCAGGGCGATACTCGCGAAACGTCCGACACGCATGCGAAGGTTCTCCTTCAGAAAGAATACCCGACACCCAGCCGCAGACTGCGCGGCGGCTGGATGGCGAGTGGCTGCCCGAAGCTGACCCCAATCAGGTCATTCACGCTGAGTGCTGTCGCCCGGTTCCAGAGGTTGTAGACCTCCGCGCTCACCTGAAGTTTGCCGTGACGCATGGCGAAAGGGCGAACGAGGCGCAGATTCTGCTGAAAAATGGGTGACGTTCGCAGGCTGCCACGCGCGCTGGTGGCCACCAGCGTGGGACCCTGCGCGAGTCCGGTCGCCAGCAGTTCCGGCGAGTACGGACTGCCGCCGATCAGGCTCGAGGAAAACAGAATCTCTACGCTATGGGTGCGCACAAAGGCTGAGGTCCTCATGCCGTAACCGCGATCCATGGCAGGCCGTCCGGCAGCAAACAGGGTCGCGTTGGGGTCCGAGAAGAGCGACCCGACTACACCCGAATCGTTCTGCCATGCCTGACTGCCCTGATTGGTCTGGCCCCAGGATTTCCCCACAAAGCCGTACGTTGAGACCGCCAGGTTGGAGTGCTGGTAGACGGCTTCCGCCGTGAGTCCACGATGCGTCATCGCCAGGCCAGCGGGATTCGTCAGACGGAATTGGTCGTTGCCGAGCGTCGTCGCGTTTTGTTCGTAAACCGATGCGGTACCGCCCTGCGGATTCGTCACCTGCCGCAATTGATATGCGCTGAAAGGCACGCCGGTGTTCAGGGCCGCCATGCGGTTCTTGTCTTCGGCGACAAAAGCGCGCAGGGAGAGCGACAGCCCGGCGATGGGTGCCGCACCGACCGAGGCCGAAACCTGATCTGTGTACGGCTGATGAAGGTTCGCATCGATGGCGGAATACTGTCCACCGAAGCGGCGCAGGAGCGGACCTGTTTCGCTGGTCTGGAAGACGCCGTCGCGATTCGCGTCCGTCCACTGGTACACCTGGCCGCCCATGCTGTTGGGATTGCCGTAATCGAGCGCGTGCCCGGCGAGCGGTTGCTACTGCCTGCCCGCTCCTGCACGCAGCACCAAGGCACCAGCACCGGATGCCCGCCACGCCAGAGCCACGCGGGGAGCCAAATGTTTCCAGCGGATGCCGGGTTGCACGGGATAAGACCGCGCCGTGCCGCCGCCCTGGGCGGTGGGACTGGTCTGGGCAGGAATGTCACCCGCCCAGTCTGAAAACGTTGCTCCGAGGTCGGCAGTCAGCGACTGGCCGAGACGGAGGTGTTCGTTGAGGCCGATCTCCAGGCTGTTGGTCACGGTCAGGGCATCGTTCGGGGTGTTGAGGAAAGTCGCCGAATCGGCCACGCCATTCGCTGTCACCGCGAGAATGTAGGGTGGCCACAACATGCGGTTTTCCGCTTTGGCGCGTTCCGCCGTGGCTGTCATCGTGAAGCCAAACGGCAGAGTCCAGGAGCCTGTCACGCTGTGCCGCGGCCGCACTTCGAGGGTTTGCAGCAGCGGAGCCACGGTGTACTGGCCGTTGGCGATGTCCAGATACGTGGTCACGAGATTCTGTGTGACCAGCGATTGATAATCGGTCGGCAGATTGGTCGCCACGGTGTCGATGTGCGCCGTGGAATAGCCGTAGCGAAGCTGGAAGGCACCGCCGGCGACCGTACGGCTCCAGCCCACCTGCACGAAATCGGGGTGGTCTTCCTCGCGGAGATTGGGATTGCCCACAATGGGCGGGGCCATGCGTTGCCCGGCAATCGCTTCGAGTGCAAAGGGAGTTGCCCAGCCGGAACTATTCATGCGGGAGCCGATCAGCAGCACATCGATCGTGTTCTTCGCGTTGGGCCGCAACGTGGCCCGTACCGTGCCGAAGAGGTGATACACGTGAATCGGAAGGTTGGTTGCCGCTTCGGGGATAGTTTCGGTAGCCCAGCGTCCACCGCCAGTAAACAGGAAGTCGATTTTGCGATTGACGCGACCGCCAAGTTCCACACCTGGCTGATAGAAATGATTGAACTGTTCGGACCGCTGGAGATTGCCACGTGAACCCGCGGCCGGCAGATTGTTCGAGAACAGTGGCGACCCGGTGAGGATTCCCGAAGCGTTGAGATGCCACTTCGAGACCGGAAGCGCGAAGTGATAGGTCACAGTGGGACCGAGCATCAGATCCGCCTGTGCCAAGGTCAGTTCCGAAACACCTATGGGTCCGGGAAACACGAGCGGCCGACCAGGTTGATACGGATCCGACCCGTTGATGCCTTCCACGCTGAAGCGCGTGGTGGTCCAGGATTGGCCGTCGAGCGAAAGGATCTGCAGCTTGTAACGCGCCATCTGGCCGAAATCCAGCGGGTCGGCGACGATGCCGGGCGCGGAGTTCAGCAGGAGTTCGCCCTGATCCAGTACCCTAGCCAGCGACTGCGTCAACGGTGACGGCTGCGCCGGAGGCGTGGCGGGAGTCTGAGCAGAAGCCGCGAGACAGCAAAGCAGCAGCAGGCAGGAAGCGAAGGCCGCCTTGCGGGCCTGGATAGCGAGATTCATAACGGAGAGCCTTACGTCTTTTTGGGGCCGGAAAGTACGGCGACGACTTTTTCGGCGATCTGATCCACGAGTGATGGCATCGCTGCATCCAGCGCCAGCGTGACGGCGGCGCGAACCTGCTCCACGTCAATCACCGCGATAGACCGGGGCGGTGCGGGACGCGAGGGAACAGCGGCGGGCCTCATGCGGCCACCGCCACGGCCTGTGACAAAGCGTCCGATGGATTCCAGCAGAACTGTCGCTTCGAAAGGTTTGCGAAGAATGCCATCAGCGCGCACGCGGCCTACTTCGGCTTCGTCAATGGCCTCGACGGGTCCGGCCGTCAGGATCACAGGCGTGCCGCCGTGGCGTTTGACGTACTCGCAAAGCTCGAAGCCGGAAACTTCCGGCATGGAGATATCGGCAATGATGAGATCGGGCTGGGCGTCTTCCAGCCGCAGCATGGCGACCTTGCCGTCGCTGACGGTGATGACTTCGTGGCCTTCGTCTTTCAGGATGCGCTCCCCCATGCGCTGGGCATGGGGGCTATCGTCAGCCAGCAGTATGCGACTCATTTCTGCGAAGCGGCTGGAGTGGTGGGCTGGGAAGTCGTGGTCGCGGTGGGCGGCGCGGGAGTCGCCGAAGTCTTCGGACCTTTCTTCGCGGCGGCTGCGGCGGCCTTCTTCTGCGCTTTTGCAGCAGCTTCCTGCTGCTTCCGCATGGCGTCGATCTCCTGCTTCGTCAGCGGGTGATTCGTCGGGAGCGGCACCTGCGGAGCGGGGTTGGCGGCCGGGTCGGTCGGAAGACCGCTCGAACCGACGCTGGCTTTATGCTCGCCATCGGCCTGAGTTGACAGGCGCACGTCGTTGGCCTGATTCTGCGCGGAGGGGTTGCTGACCACGCCGATACCCACATCGGAAATACCGGTGCCACCGGTGGCGGTTGGCACATCGGCGGAAGGCGCTTCCATCGGCACGCTGACGGGCGGACCCGGACGCACCGCAGCCATGGCCGGGGCACCCTGTTTGGCTGCCATGCCCACATCGGGCTTGCCACTCAGCAGGTCCATGGTCTTCGCAAAGATACCCGCGCGTTTCTGGTTTTCGATGTTGTACTTCATGCGCGCGTAGGCAGCCGGATCGGACTGTGGTATCGGGCGCTTCATCTGCGTCAGACGGTCTTTGGCGGCCTGGAGGTGCGTGCTCGCAGGATAATCCCGCACGATCCTGGTGAGCGAATCGGCTTCCTGCGTCTCAAAGCGATCACCCATCTTGCGGAAGGCGTCGGCTTCTTCCCACAGAGCCTGATCGGCGGCGCTGTAAAGCGGATACTGCTTGCTCACAAACGAAAAGCGGCCCTGGGCGGCGGGCAGACTGCCTTTGTTGTAGTAAAACTGCCCGGTCCGCATTTCTTTCTCGGCCAGAACTTCCTGGGTATTGCGCAGCATCTGCTCTGCGTCTTTGGCAAACTTCGAATTCGGAAACTGCACGAGCGCCACGCGGCATTCGTCTTCGGCGCGCTGGCCTTCGGAATTGTCGCGATCCGGCTTCAGCATCTGCTGCGAGTGGATTTTGCAGATCTTGAACTGGGATTCGGCGGCCTCTTCCATGTTCGGGTAGAACAGGATAAACTCCTTGTACTCGATCTCGGCCTGCGCCAGACCGTGGGCGTCGCCCTCGCGGAACCAGCTGTCCGCGATGGCGAGCTTGGCTTTCGCGATGTATTCGCTCGTATCGTAAGTGTTGATCAGCGTATTGAGAGTCAGCCGCGCGGCCAGATACTGGCCCTTTTCGATGTTTTTAATGGCGCGATCGAACAGCACCTTATCGGGCTGCATCGTTTCCTTCGTGATGGGCGTCTCATACTTCTTCTTGTGGAAGATGGAAAAGCCGCACAGGAGGTTGACCGAAAGAATGACGGTCGCGACCGTGAAAAGCGGACTGCGGGATATAAGGTTGCGTCGGAGCATCGGGGACTCTCTCTATTAGACCATTTCACGCGGCATTCCGGTTGCCAAAGAATCCGCCGCGGGGTGCCGCAGCCCACCGGATGGGGTTCGGGTCAGACTTTCACGGCCAGAGCGCCATCGGCGATGCGCTGCAAATCCCGCACAGCTGTCGCGGAATCCGCACTGTGGAAGACGGAGGAACCGGCCACCAGCCAGTCGCAACCCGCCTGCACAATCGCCTCCACGTTGTCATGGTTGACGCCGCCATCGATCTCGATACGGAAGGGCAGGCCGCGCTCCCGGCGAACCTGACTCAGGCGTCGGATCTTTTTGAGTGCGTTCGGAATAAATTTCTGTCCTCCGAAGCCGGGATTGACGCTCATGATGAGGACGTAATCGGCGACGTCGAGAATGTCGTCCAGCAGGCTGACCGGAGTGGCCGGATTCAGCACCACGCCTGCCTTCGCGCCCAACGACTGGATAGTGCGCAACGTGCGGTCCAGATGGGTGGCGGCTTCGTAATGCACCGAGACCTGATCCGCTCCCGCTTCCACGAAAAGAGGCGCGTATTTGTCGGGGTCGGTGATCATCAGATGGACGTCGAGAACGCTCTTCGTCACCTTGCGAATGGATTCCACCACGGGCGGACCGAGGGTGAGGTTCGGGACGAAGTGGCCGTCCATCACATCGACATGCAGCATTCGGGCACCGCCGCGTTCGACAGAGGCGATTTCCTCGCCAAGCCGGGCGAAATCAGCCGATAGGATGGAGGGCAGAATTTGGGGCATTTGCGGGTTACTTTGATTATCGCTTACCCGCGCGGTGGTATAGAATGACCTCAACAATGGGCGCCACCACCATGAAAGCCGCCGTTTACCACCGGTATGGACCGCCGGATGTGGTTCAGGTCGAGTCAGTAGCGAAACCGATTCCGGCAGCCAACCAGGTTCTGATTCGCGTCCACGCAGCCACGGTGTGCGCGGCGGACTGGAGGCTTCGGAAGGCTGACCCTTTCCTCATACGCCTGATGAACGGCCTTTTGAAACCGTCCAAAGCGAAGGTTCTGGGGATGGAATTCGCCGGAACCGTGGAATTGTTGGGCTCCGGGGCGACCAATTATCGGGTAGGCGATCAGGTGTTTGGCTCGACCGGATTCAAGTTTGGGACGCATGCGGAATACGTCTGCGCGATGGAAGACAGCCTTTCGCTCAAGCCCGGCAATACGACGCTGGAAGACGCCTCCGCCGTCCTCTTTGGCGGCATCACGGCACTGTACTTTTTGAGGAAAGGCGGGATTGCGGCGGGACAAAAGATACTCATCTACGGGGCGTCAGGAAGCGTGGGTGTCTATGCCGTTCAGTTGGCGAAGCACTTCGGAGCCCACGTGACCGCCGTGTGCAGCACCGGCAATCTGGAACTGGTGAAATCGCTCGGTGCAGACGAGGTGGTCGATTACACGCGTGAGGACTTTTCAGCGGCGGGCCGGGTCTATGACATGGTCTTCGACACGGTTGGCTGCAGCGGGTTCACCCGCAGCCTCAAATGCCTGAAGCGCGGTGGCCCTTATGTACGCGTAGGCGGTTCGGGAAGCCCGGGTGCCATGCTCGCTGGAATATTCGCTGCGCAGTGGGCGGCCATGACGGGTGCCGCGAAAGTTATCGGTGGAATCACGAAGGGCAGCGCGGAGGATCAGGAGTTTCTCAAATCGCTGATGGAAGCAGGGCAATTGAAGGCCGTCATCGACCGGCGTTATTCTCTCGACCAGATCGCTGAGGCCCACAGGTACGTCGAAGCCGGACACAAGAAGGGCAACGTAGTCATACTTCTGGAAACCGCCAGGCCGCAGATGTAACGTCAGGCCTGCAATACAGCCGCGAAGAAGCCGTCGCCGGCGTCGCGGCCAGGAATACGCTGCATGGTTTCGATCACGGTAGCCCCGCTGGCCGCTACAACGTCTTCATTCTCTTCCTGTTCGAGAGAACAGGTCGAATAGACCAGTCGACCGCCCGGCACCAGTTGCTCCAGCGCGTTGCGCAGGATGGCGATTTGGCGTTCCCGGAGGTCGGAAAAATCCTCAGGCTCCAGCTTCCATTTGATTTCGGGGTTGCGGGCAAGAGTACCAGTCCCGGAACAGGGCGCGTCCAGAAGAATGCGGTCGAACTTTCGGCTGAACGGCAGAGGAAGTCGCGCGTCGAGCGCCACCACCGGAATCCCCAGTTCCCGCAGCATGCGCGCGCGGCTGACATGCAGATCGCAGGCGACGGCTTTCACCGGGGTTTCCAGCGCCTGCGCCGTTTTATTGCCCGGTGAAGCGCACAAGTCGAGGAAAGTCTGGCCTGCTTCGAGCTTCAGCAGAGGCACGATCGCCTGAGCCGAAATGTCCTGGAAACGATACGGCCCGGGGTCGCCGGAGGGCAGCCGGTAGCAGCCGGGGATCTCAGTGGGTTCGGTACCCTCAGGAGGTATGGCACTGCCTACCCGGATGAAACGCTCGGGCACTTTGAGACTGGCTGCGGCAATGTTGAGCGCTGTTTCGCGGCCGAATCGGGTGGTCCAGCGATCCAGCAGCCAGGTTGGTGTGGAGAATGTTTCCGGCACGTTCACCGGCTTGCGCTGCGACTGCCGCAAAACCGCATTCACGAACGACGCTGCCGAGGATTTCCCCGTGCGGCGCGCCAGTTCCACGGCATCATTGACCGCCGCATGCGGAGGTACCCGGTCCAGAAACCGAATCTGGTAAAACGCCATTTCGAGCGCGATCCAAACCTCAGGATCCAGACGGTCCAGCGGAACCTTCGAGTACTGCCGGATCACGCCATCCAGTTCGCCGCGCCGGCGCAGCACGCCGAAAACGATATCGGAGGCCAGACCGGCATCGCGGGGATCGAGGGAGACCGACTTCGCCGCCAGCGCTTCTGCGGACCATGCTCCGCGATCCACCGCCAAAAGAGCGGCAAACGCGGCTTTGCGTGCGGGAGCCAGATTCATGCTTTTACGAAGCTCATGTCTTTCTATTGTCCCAGTGTCGTCCGGCCAAACGCTGACCTCTGCGGATACTACTGGCGACGCGTTGGTAATACCACCTGAATCTTCGAAAGAGGAATAGCGCCGCCTATTGCAAAAGGACTATGCTGATGTTTCTACTTCCGGCACCGCAGAGGCGAAGTTTGCAGGAGATTCCGGACTCCAAAATGCAAAACCCCGCCATAGCAGGACGGGGTCTGCAGTTCCACCTGGAGTAGAAAGGAGGAACGCCTA
>CAIQWJ010000101.1 GCA_903875575.1 uncultured Acidobacteriia bacterium
CCGCGAATCCCTCCCGCACCGCGAATCCCTCCCGCACCGCGAATCCCTCCCGCACCGCGAATCCCTCCATCGCCGCAATTCCCTCCATCGCCGCAATTCCCTCCATCGCCGCAATTCCCTCCCGGACCGCGAATCCCTCCGTCGCCGCGAATCCCTCCATCGCCGCAATTCCCTCCACCGCCGCAAATCCTGGAGAGCCGCGAACGCAAGGGAGCGACGCGCAAATCGCCCGCCTCACCGCCGCCACGCGCGAAACGCCGAACCCCACTAACCGAACCGTGACCGTAAGGGAGCGGCACTCAAATCCATCGATACTGCACCCATCCCCGCGCATCCCCCACTCCCCCACCGAACTAACCAAATCCGAACTCCGCCTCCTCCGCTCCCTAAAAACCCCCGCCCAAATCCAGCACTTCCTCGACCACGAAATCGCCTACAACAAAGAACTCACAGGCGAAACCATCCGCTCCCCCCGCCGCGTCCTCCGCGACCGCACCGCCCACTGCTTCGAAGGCGCACTCTTCGCCGCCGCCACCCTCCGCGTCCACGGCCACCCACCCCTCCTCCTGGACCTCGAAGCCGTCCGCGATGACGACCACGTCCTCGCCATCTTCAAATCCCACAACTGCTGGGGCTCAATCGCCAAATCCAACTACTCCGGCCTCCGCTTCCGCGAACCGGTCTACCGCACCCTGCGCGAGCTCGTCATGTCCTACTTCGAGCACTACTTCAACATGGACCGCGAGAAGACCCTCCGCAAATACTCCCGCCCTGTCAATCTCACCCGCTTCGACAACATCCACTGGATGACCGCCGAAGAAGACCTCTGGGAACTCAGCAATCACCTCGTCGACATCCCCCACACCCCGCTCCACACGCCCGCGATCATCCGCAGCCTCACCCGCGTCGATGAACGCCTCTTCGCAGCAGGCAAACTGGGGAGAAGCGTATGATTGATAAAGCAAAAACCATGCGACTGACCCTGCAAAGCGAACTGAAAGACAACGTAGCCGTCATCCGGTGCAAAGGCCGCATCGTAGCCGGCGACGAAGTGGATGCCCTCCAGACCGAGTTCGACAAGCAAACAAAAATCTTCGGCACCAGCACGCTCCTGGTCAAACGCGTGGTCCTCGACCTCTCGGAGACGGACTTCATCGACAGCTCCGGCCTCGGCACACTGGTCCGCCTCTTCGGAGTCCTCCGAGCCGCCGATGGCGACCTCAAGCTTTGCGCACTGTCCCCCTTCGTGCAGCGCGTCCTCGAGATCACCAATCTTTTGAGCTTTCTCCACGCATACCCGACCGAAGGCGAGGCACTGGCGTCATTCGCCGGACCCCGTTCGGCACATCCGTCAGCGAAGGCCGGCACTGGCGTCCTCTGCCTCGACAACTCCGCCGACCTCCTGGCCTACGTCAGCGCGGTCTTGAAGCGCTCCGGCTACGAAGTCTTCACCACCCGCAACCCCGGCGAAGTCAGCACCCTCATGATTGCTGCGAATCCCCGCGTAGTCGTCTGCGGCCCGGGAGTTCCGAACATGCCGATCGCGGTCGAAGTGATAGCCAAACTTCGCAAGAACCCCAAAATCGGAATCCTGCAACTCCCCCCGGATTTCTCCACCTCCGACGCCGGCGACGCAGGCGTGGACCTGGTCAACAGCGTAAAATCCCTGCTGGCATAGCCTTTTGGGGCAGGTTTCCAACCTGCAGGCCGGTTTCCAACCGGCCTTCTGCAGGTATAAAGACTGCTCAGCCATTCTGCAGCCACCCCACCGCCGCAGCTACCCACCGCCCGCGCGCTAACCAACGGGGCGCGGGAACCCGCGCGACACCCGGGAAACCCGCCAGCGGCACCCGGCGAACCCGCCAGCGCACCCGGGGAACCCGCGCCACACACCACGGCCCGCGCGACACCTACCGCCCTCGCCACACCCGTCGCCGCGCGACACCCACCGGCCGCGCGACACCCACCGGCCGCGCGACACCCACCGGCCGCGCGACACCCACCGCCCGCGCGACACCCACCGCCCGCGCGACACCCACCGCCCTCGCCACACCCGTCGCCGCGCGACACCCACCGCCCGCGCACGCCAGGCGTTATCGTCGAAATGCCAACTATATTTGCCGCCGAATCAGCGCCTTGAAGAAAACACGCCCCAATATCGCTTGCCACGCGTGTTACTTTTCAGCCGAGGAGTGGTAAATCAAATGACCCGTCAGAACCCCGCAGTTGCAACGATACCCAGCCCGAAACTGAAAGCACTACTCGCAAGTATGCTGAGCCCATCGGATTTTGCCTTCGTGGTCCGGCAAATGAGCACGCTCTCGCCCATCCAGGCGAAACTCCGGGCCCAGCATCGGCTGACGCTCGTCCCGCGCAGGTCGTGCACACCCGAACAGGAGTTCAGCCGCCGTCCGGTACCGAAATCGTCGGGCCTCTTCCTGGTGCCGAAACGTGCGCGGTGATTGGCTACTTCAGTCCCCAGTTCGAGACCAGAATACTGACGTCGACACTCCCGATTCCCGTGGCGAAATTCCAGGCCGTTGCAGGGGTCGCCGCGTAAGCCGGCGTGAAGGCACTGCTCGAAACCGAAAGCACCCCACCGTAGGTGGTGCCGAAGATACGCCCGCCACGGCCGTAGCCGATGGTGCCCACCAGACCGTAACAGTTCTGCGGCCCGTTGCAATCGACATCGATATCGCCCTGTGTGATTCTGTGGAACGCCGAAGGTACCCGAACCGCCATGGAATAGTAAACGGGATTCGGATTCCCCTGGAGCGTCCCGGTGCTCTGATTCACGAGTGCCTGGACGCCCGCCATTTCGGGAGCCGCAATCGAAGTGCCGCCGAAGCCAGCCCAGTTCAAAGGCGCTCCCGTGCAGGGGACGCCACCGTTTGCCGAATCGGTAAAGCACACAACCGAGTAGTGGCCCCATGCCTGGCCATCCGAAGCAAAAAGAGAGACATCGGGAATGTCACGCACTCCATCGGTGGGAATTCCAGTGAGCCCTGTTTGCCAGGCCGGCTTTGCGTAGCCCTTGCAGGTACCGTTGGCAACTCCAAACGTGGCTGGTGCCCCGGTGGCACAGTTACTCGGCCCACCGCTGGCACCGCCAACTGTCAGGTAGCCGCCATTCTTTGCGACGGCACTGGAGCAGAAGCCGTTCGGGCCATAGGTCAACGCGAATCCGGAATAAGCGGCAAACAGCGCGTTGGCGCAGGAGTCATTCCACGGGATCTCAGGGATATAAGATATAGCCGAGCCGTAAGTCGTCGTGTTTGTATTCGCCCAGTACTTGCTGGTCGTGCTGTTGACCACATCGGAGAAGTCCGTCCCGCCGACCGCAACATTATATGGCGTCGAAGCCCAGGCGCTGACGCCGATGCCATGCGTGGCCGTAGCTTGCAGTGCGTCGCAGCTGGCTGCGCCTTCATCGCCCGCGGCCACAAAGACCGAGATACCTTCCGCGACCGCTTGCTGGTAAAGAGAGTTAAAGGCGATGTTGGAGGAAAGTCCGTTCTGTGCTTCGCACTCGCCGTAACTCACGCTAATGATGCCGGGCGGCGTGGTGGCGCTGACCAGATTCTGGGTCGCGATAAATACCCCGGCGGTGGTGCCGGAATCCGCGCACGAGGCAATCTCAATCAGGGCACCTGGCGCAGCCGCGCTGGCCCACTCGGCGTCCAGAATGGCTTCGGCGTCATCTGAGTTCGTACCCGGATTCGCACAATTCGTAACGCCTTTCGCCGGCGCAGGGTGAATAGTGTTCAGCGACCCGGTGTTGTATTGCGATAACCCAAAGGCCGTGCGAAATGTCGTCCAGTCGCTGGTGCGGTAAAGGTTGCTGTCTTCCACCAGAGCAATCGTCTGGCCGCTGCCCGTGATGCCTTTGGCGAAAAGAGGGTTGAAGTCATAGATGGTCGCGAGGTCGGCGGGAACCACCGCCTGGTACGGAACACCGCCGTAAGTGTAGGTATACTTCGAACCGTTACTCGATGGCTTGCCGAGGGCTTTCGCCCGGGCCAAAGCGTGTGGCCGGAAATCGTGCAGCGACACAATGCCGGCAATGGCCGGAGCCAGCGCCGCCGGAATCTGCGGATCGGTCGCATTCGCGATGTGCCGGGAACCATTCACATCAATGCGGTGGATGGCCGTGTGAAAGGCCGTCTGGACCTGACTGGCGGTGCCGGAAAAGTCGATGACCATCCCATTGGGATAGACGGAGTTTACCGTAAAGCCATGCGATTCGAGCCAGTTCGTGATGGCGCTGATATCGGACGGGGCCGCGCCGAATTTCTGGCCGAATTCAACCGCAGTCAGCCATTTATGGAAGTTCGGAGAGGCGGGGTTTTGCTGCTCGGCGACGAACTGCACTACTTCCGCTTCCTGCTGGGCGGAACGCTTCAACTGAAGCATCATGTGTTCCATGGGAAGGTTTTCGGCTACGACTCCCAGATCGGTCCCGGTGCTGGTTTCCGGGCGGGTGTTTCCGCGGAGTGTGACCAGCGCGGATTCATCCACTCGCGCCCGCACGAGGGCGCGGCCCGGCGTCTGGGACAAAAGCACCACAACGCCACCGCTCAGCAGCAGGAAAGCGGTCAAAGTAAAGGCATACAGCCGGCCGGTTCGAACCATTAGCGCTCCCGATAGAGCCCGAAGGGCTCCCTTTAGATGATAAACACACAGGGTGCCGTTTCCACGACGACGGGTCCTGAAATATCAGGGACGGAAGTCGGGCCGCCTGTGAGTACAGGTTTTTGAAAGGAGCTTCGAACGCCCGCGTGATAAAATCCGTTAGCGTACCCGTTTCACGCAGGCAGTTGGGCGTAACGAGGATGTCTCACCGCGCATCTCTAGTAACAAGGCCTTTATGGATTTACGGCAAATCAGATTCTTATTCCCTGTAATGGCGGTTTCCATGTTCTGTGCGGCCGGCCTGTACGGCCAGACGCCGGATTCCAGCGGCAATGGCCTGCTGAAGGGAAGTTTCCGGTTTCGCCATATTGCAGTTCAGGTGGTGGATACTTCCTACAACCCCTCTGACATTTCAGGCGTGTACGGCACGATCACTTTTGATGGCGCGGGGAACTATACGCTGTCCGGGACTATGCTGGACAATCTGCTAACCAACGGTCTCCCTCAGGCGCTGAATGTGACTGCTACATATGCGATCGGCTCCAGCGGTTCTGGTTATATCGTGAATCCGCTTTACCCGTCGGACTTCAACGCGTTGATTTACGGAAACGTGTCGCAGGGCGTGTTTGCCGGGAGTTCCACGGAATCGTATGGCGACGGTAATACGCTCAACGACATTTTCGTGGCGATTCCGGTTGGCACCGCACCCAGCAATGCGGGTTTCACCGCGTCGTACCAGACCGGGCTCCTCGATTTCACCGGGGGCGGTACCACTGCGATTATGAATGCGCTGTTCCAGTTGGTGCCGGACGGCAAGGGTGGGTTTGGCACGATTACGCTCAACGGGCAGGCCTCGAATCAGACCGCCGCGACGCTCAACCAATCCGTCAAAGGCGCTACTTATAACTTCGGCACAGACGGCAGCGCCACACTCACAATACCGACTCCCACTGGAGTGACTTCCGCCAGAGCGATGTTTGCGAACGGGACGAAGACGATGTTTGTCTCGGCGGACGGCAACTTCATTCTGGGGTGGACTCCGGGCGGCTACGACATTTTCTTCGGTGTCAAAACGCTGGCGGTGGCCGGTACCAACAGTCTGTCGACGGGCCTTTATTTTACGACGGCGCTGGAAGATTCGCCGTTTGGCTTTGGCACGGACTCGTTTTACGGCGGAACCAACATGACCGGCAATGCCAATGGCGATGCCATCGTTCACGAACGGCTGAATCTGCCTCTGCTGAATTCCTACGATTTTGGGACGGATGATCAGGTCACCCTCAATTCCGACGGCAGCACCTCCGTCGATCTGAACGGTTACCAGTATCTCTTCGGCGTTGGAGGCAAGGCGTTTGTTGCGATCGGCACGAACGGGATCTATTCGCTGATGGTGGGCATGCACGCTGCCGCGTTTTCGGGATCCGGGGTCTATCTGAATCCGATCGGGGTGGTGAACGCTGCCAGTTCGCAGCCTGCGACGGCCAGCATTGCTCCGGGTGAACTGCTGTCACTATATGGCACGGGTCTGGCCTCGACCACGCTGGTGACGCAGGGTGGACAGGTGTTCCCGACTCAACTTGGCGGGGTTACCGTGACGATCAACGGTATTCCGTGCCCGATCTATTACGTGACGCCGGGCGCACTGGCCGTGGCGGTACCGTATGCGGTGGCTTCGAATCAGACGGGCCTGGCCAATATCCAGGTGACCAACAACGGAGTGAAATCAAACGTGGTGCAAATGTATCTCACGGATGCGGCACCGGGTTCGTTTTCGCAGAAGGCTAACGGTATCGGGCTGGCAGCGGCGAATCATGCGTTGACGGGCCAGTTGATTACCGCGGCAAATCCGGCAGTTTCGGGTGAGTACATTTCGCTCTATCTGACGGGTCTCGGCACCGTGACTCCCACTGTGGCCGACGGCGCACTGGGACCTGCCACGTTGCCTCTGAGCTATTCGGATGTTTACAACGCGGGCAATCTGTCGGTCTCCTTCAACGATTACGGACCGAATGGCAGCACAGGGAACGCAGGCACTATTGGCTACGCGGGCCTTGCGCCTACACTGGCGGGCCTGTATCAGATCAACGTTCAGGTGCCGCTCTCCGGGCTGGCTCCCGGAGACAACGTGTACGTTGCGTTTGACACGGACGCCGCGCACGTCAACCAGATCCAGATTCCTTATGGCATACCCACCGGCGTGGCCCCTGCGGGTACCGCGGCGGTCAGTGCAACGGGGCAGGCCATCAAGCGAACCCAGATTGCGCGGTTGCGGGCGCAGGCGCAGAAGCGTTAGTTTTCCAGGCGGAAGCGGGTTTCACCAAGCCGGTAAAGCGGTCGCCAGAGCAGTCGATTGACGGTCACTACAAAGGTCGCCATGACCATGGTGGAGAGCAGCAACAGGGCGAAATTGCCGCTGTCGGTGGCGGAACTGATCTGCGCTCCCAGCCCGAAAGTGGAAAGCACGCTGCCTTTGAAGTGAAAGTACTCGGCGACGATACTCGCATTCCACGCCCCACCGGAAGCGGTCACCAGACCGGTGATCAGATACGGGTAGATGCCCGGCAGGATCACTGTTAGCCAGCGTTGCGTGGCGCTGAAATGGAAGAGGTCGGCGACTTCCCGCAGGTCCGAGGGAATGGCGATGGCTCCAGCGATTACGTTAAACAGGATGTACCATTGCGTGCCGAGGAGCATCAAGAGGATGGAGCCAATGCCCAATCCTCCTCCCATACTGATCAGACCGAGCAGGATGACAGGAAAGAGTGCGGTGGCTGGTACCGATGCGGCGATTTGCGCCAGCGGTTGCGCGATGCGCGCCAACTTCGGGTGGAAGCCGATGGCGACACCTGCGGGAATCGCCCAGGCTGACGCGATGATGAGCGATACGGCCACACGCAGGAAGGTGGCACCGGCGCTTTCCACAGTGACGACGAGTTCGTGCGAGGTGATGGTACGAAGAGTCCGAAACGTTTCGAAGATGCCCCAGAGGATGCCGGCCAGCACAAGCAATCCAAAGGCGTAGCCAGCCACCACGCGTAAGAGCGGTTGCTGCGTGGGTGCGGCTTGGTCTGGCTGTGACGTGGTGCGATTGTAGGCGCGTTCCGAGAGCGGTGTTACGACAGAGTGACGCAACCGGTTGAGCAGAGGTGAACGGCGCAGCAGATTCAGAATGAACGAGCCGCCGGATGCTTTGCTTTCCACCTGTTCGAATTTGAACTTGTCCGACCATGCGATGGCTGGCCGCCAGATGCACTGGTCAATAAGGACGATGACGGCGATCATGGCTCCGAGGCCCCATAGGATCGCTGTCGTATCGCCGGCGCTGGCGGCGGATTGCAGGAATGAGCCAAGGCCGGGCAGACGGAAATCGCGATTCCCGAGCACGAACATTTCGCAGGCCATCAGGAAGAACCAACCACCTGCGACGGAGACCATGGAGTTCCAGACCAGGCCGATGGCTCCGTAGGGCAACTCCAGTTGAAAGAACGTCTGCAACCGACTGAAGCGGTAGACTCGCGAGGCCTCGCGCAGTTCGCGGGGAATGGCCTGAAGGCTGGCATAGAAGCTGAATGCCATGTTCCAGACCTGGCCGGTGAAGATCAGAATGATAGAGCCGAACTCGACGCCCATCTGGCGGGTGGGAAACAGCGCCACCATGGCAAGCATCACGCCGGGCAGGAAACTGAGGACGGGGATGGATTGCAGGATGTCCAGGATGGCCAGCATGACCGCCCTCCATCGTGTGCTGTAGTTCGCGATATAACCGTAACTAACAGCGAAGACGAGGCTCAGCAGGTAAGCTGTCGCCATTCGCACCAGTGAATAGAACGCGTACAGGGGCAGCGCGCGAGGCGATCTGGATATTTCGGCCGCGGGCACAGCTGCGCCGAACCAGTAGCGACCGATGGCGGCCAGCGCGCATAGAAAAGCCAGGATCGCGCCGAAGACCGCAAGGTCTATCAGGAACGGCCAGGTGCGTTGATTCGACTGCGAACTGGAAGTTGCCGGGCTAGTCATAGTGTGATCGGGCACTACGACTCCGGGTTCACGGCAGGGACTTCTTCAGCTATGAAGAAGGACTTCCCCTTGGAATCATGATCGAACAATTCGGCATAGCGACCCCAGACGATGGCGGTCTCCAACTGGAGGCGCGTTTCCTGCTCGGTGAAATGCTCGTCGAGAACGTCATGAAAGAATTCGTCGGAGAGTTTGTGGTTGGCCTTCTTTTCCAGCGAGCGGGTGATCTGCTTAATCAAGGACGCGTTTTCGAGCGCCGCGTGCCGGAAGAGTTCTTTGCGCTCAAGAATGTCCGCTTCGGCGAAGACGCGCCCTTCCGGTGTGATCTCGACATCGCCTTCCGAAACTTTGAGGTAGCCGAGCATGGAGGCGGCTTCGACGGTAGGCAGGAGGTCGTCAATTTCGAAGGCGAGTTCGTCGGCCAGTTTGTAGATGTCTTCGCGGCCGGTGTTGTCGGCGAGGATTTCCAACAGACCGGCGACGCCACCGGGTCGGGCGTGCGGCAGCATCTGATATTTTGTTGCGGGAGTGGTGCCTGCTGCCGGGGTAGCGTCGAGCGCCGGCACGGCAGCGGGTTGCGTCAGGACTTTGTAGACGTGATCGACGATCTGCTCAAAGACGGGGTTCTTGCGGTCGCGGGGGCGGGGCAGTTCCACGCGGAAATCAGTACGAATTCGGCCAGGGTTTTTGCCGAGAACGATGATTCGATCGGCGAGGAGGACGGCCTCTTCAATATTGTGGGTGACGATGAAGACGGCGCGGGTGGGGAGTTTCTTATCGCTCCAGAGTTCGAGAAGTTCGCCGCGGAGGTTCTCGGCGGTCAGGACGTCGAGAGCGGAGAACGGTTCGTCCATGAAGAGGACCTCGGGCTCGACAACCAGCGCCCGGGCGAAGCCGACGCGCTGCTTCATGCCGCCTGAAAGTTCCTTCGGGTAAGCCGATTCGAATCCATCGAGACCGACGGTATCGAGAATCTTCAGGCAACGCTTGCGCCGTTCATCGGCGTGGACGCCGCGGGCTTTGAGGGGGGCCTCCACGTTTTCGAGGACCGTCAGCCAGGGGAAGAGAGCGAAGCTCTGGAAGACGATGGAGACGTTTTCGCAGGGACCCGTGACTGGCTGGCCGTGCCACGTGACGGTGCCGGCGGAAGGGGCGGAGAGGCCCGTCATCATGCGAAGAAGCGTGGATTTACCGGAGCCCGAGGGACCCAGAACGGCCAGGATTTCATCGGGATAGATGGCGAGGTCAGTGGGTGCGATGACCTGGATGCGCGTTTCGCCATCCTGTGAGTAATACTTTTCGACTTGCCGCGCTTCAATCAGCGGGTTTGCCGCATGCAAACGATCTGCCACTGGCGCCTCTGTTCGGGGGGAATTACATTCCATGTTCGCACGGTGATGTTACAGAGAAGTTTCGGGCATACTATCAATCATGTCCGTCCCGGCCTATCAGACCAAACTTGAAGACGTTCGCGCGCGGATTGACCGGGCGGAGCAGGCGAACAGCGTCAGCCTGCGGAGCGCGATTGGCGCCACTGCACTGTTCTTCGTGCTGATCTACTGGACCAGTCAAAAACTGGTGCCGGGCTGGTCGATTCCGCTCCCGCTGCCGGTGATCTATTTTGCGTATCGATGGCATGGGCGGAATCGCGATAAGTGGCTGCGGCTGATCCGACTGCGGGGGATTCTGGAACGCGGGTTGGCACGCGTGGAGGATCGCTGGCATGGGGAAGGGCATACGGGCGAGGAGTTTCGCATTCCGAATCACGTGTATGAAACCGATCTTCAGGTGCTGGGGAAGGGGTCGCTTTTTGAGTTGATCTGCAGTGCGCGAACGGGCATCGGGCGGCGACGGCTGGCGGAGTATCTGCTGAAACCCCGCGATATGGCGGAGGCGATGGCGCGGCAGGAGGCTGTGCGCGAACTGAAGCCGCAGAGCGAGTTGCGGGAGAGCATCGCACTGCTGGGCCGCTTCGAGTTCCAGGAATCGTCCTGGGAGGTGTTTTCGGGGTGGCTGGACGGGGCGGCGCAGACCGCGCCGGTCTGGCTGCGGATTGCCATGGTGGCGAGCGTTGTCCTGGTGGCGGCGATCGGGTTGGCGGCCTACGTGACCAGCATTCCGGTTGCGATGCTGGCTCCGTGGGTGGGTCCTCTGCTGGCGTTTCGCATGGGGATTGCCTGGTATTTCCGGAAGCGAACGACGAAGCTGAATGCGGCGGCGAACCGCGTGGGCGCGGACATCGGAGTGGTTCGCGAAGGCATGGAATTGCTCAATGGTCTGACTTTTCGAACGCAGCGATTGTGCGATATTCATCGGCGGATCTGCGATGCGCAGGCTGCACCCACGCTTCGGAAACTGGAACGGCTGACCAACGTGCTGGCGGAATGCGAGAAGCCGTGGTTTGATCTGCCTTCGCAGGCTTCGAATCTTCGCACGCAGATTTGTTTCGAGATTGAGCAATGGAAGCTGAAGCACGGGGCCGAACTGGCGGACTGGCTGGATGCGTGGGGCGAGTTCGAAGCGCTGGTGGCGATTTCGGGCTACGCGTGGGAGCATCCGGACGACGTGTTTCCGGAGTTTGCGGAAGGCCCGGCGTTGTTTGCGGCGCGGGGGTTGGGGCATCCGCTGATTCCGGCAGCGAGTTGCGTTCGCAATGACGTGATGCTGGGGGAGGGGAATCGGTTCTATGTGGTGAGCGGGTCAAACATGGCGGGGAAGAGTACGCTGCTGCGGTCGATAGGGCTGAGCGTGGTGCTGGCGAATGCGGGGGCTCCGGTGCGGGCGATTTCATTGCGGCTGAGCCGGCTGGAGGTGTTTGCGTCGCTCTCGATTGTGGATTCGATTCTGGAGGGGAAGTCGAAGTTTCTGGCGGAGGTGGATCGGGTGCGACGGATGCTGGAGGCGGCGCGGGTGACGCCGGTGTTGTTTTTGATTGACGAGATTCTGAGTGGGACGAATTCGCGGGATCGGCGGGTGGCTTCGGAGGCGGTGGTGCGCGGGTTGGTGGTGAGCGGGGCGATTGGGGCGTTGTCTACGCATGATCTGGCGCTGACGGAGATTGCGGGGTTGGCGGGGCTGCAGGGGTCTAACGTGCATATGGGGGCGCGGATGGGTGGGGGCCCGATGGATTTCGATTATTTGCTGAAAGCGGGGGTGACGCAGGAGACGAATGCGCTGGCGATTGCGGCCATGATGGGGTTGATGGCCACAGATGAACACGGATCGGGAAAAACCTGCTTAGGGATTCTGTGACTCCGTTATTCCTCCACGTCGGCGGCGGTGATGGCATCGCGGAAAGCGTGCCGGACACGCAAGACACGCACATGCTGTTCGTTCTCCCGGATATGAAAGATGATGCGGTGAACGCCCCGCCGTTTGCCGTACAGCAAATGACGAGCCGGAAAGCCAAGCTCTTCGGCCTCGGGAATGACAGGACAGCGGGCGGGCATGTTTTCCAAACTGAAGATGGCCTCAAATAAGTGAGCGAGCCATTTCTCCGCCCGCATGGGAGCCACTTCGCGGATACGTTCAAACGCCGCGTATGCGTCCTTTTCCGCAGGAGCCGAGAGACTAACGCGGTAAGCCATACCGGGCCCGCATCTCGTCAAGCACCTGAGCGGCCGGCTTCAGCTCGCCGCGTTCCGCGCTAGCCATGCCTTCCTGAATGGCTGCAATCGTTTCCATATGATGCATACGGTCCAGCATCAACTGGTAGCTGGCTGCGTCCTGTACAACTACCTCCGCTTTGCCATTCACGGTCAGCACCTCGGGGGCTTGCGTCTTTTTGAGCCGGGTGACATGCGCTTTATGATTCCGCAGGAAGTCGGTCAACGAGTGGATTTCACGAGTGTCGAGCACGGGAGTCCTCATCAATTAATTATATGATAATTAATTGTTGTCGGCAGCCCGGCCCGATTCGGAGCGTCAGTTTTCGACCGAAACTGTGTCCACGCTGTCGACTACGATCATGTCAACCGGAACGTTCGCGATCTTATTGAGCCTGAGCCCGAGTTTGTCACGGAGGGCGACGAACAGATCCGGCAGATCGGTTGGAGGACTATCGGGTCCCGGCAGGAATCCGGGCGGAGTGAAATCCAGACCGAACGTGTATTTGCCGGTTAAACCGGTCTTGTCCACAACCCGCGGTGACAGCAGATTCGGATTCTGCTCTTGTATCGCCTCAACAATGCCGAGTGCCATTCTAAGCCCCTTGACGAGATCGTCCATGCCCGAATCCTTCAGGGAGATGTGTCCAGATCTGGCGGTCAGAATAGTCGAGCCATCCTCCGATGGGGAAGCTCCCTCCTTCAGCTTTGGTCCGCCCTTATCAACCACAAGTTCGTAGCCGGGAAAGTTTCGCGTCTCATGATGCACGACGAGATGGAAGCGCTCCACCAGAAGATTCTGGAGCATCTTCTGGAACTGCTCCTTTGTGGTATCCGGCGGCATGGTGGCAGTAACTTCGTAGAACTTTGCACCTCCGCGAGGCTGCACCGCCACGCCCTGAATCTGGCCCGCTTCCACACCAAAAGCCCTGGGCAGCAACCCCAAAATGGTGCCCCCTGGGTAGGAGAACCGTCCCGGCTCGCTGGTGCCGGGGCCGCCGGTGGTACCCCCACGGCCGCCGCCTCCCCCGCCTCCCCCGCGGCCTCCGCGGCCTCCGCCGCCTAAGTTCATATCGACAATCTTCACCGACGCCACGTCGAACTTCGGCGTTCCGGACGCGGACGCAGCGGGCACCGGGACCTGAGCCAACGCCATCGCGGCGGTGCCGAAAACGATCCATGACATAAGGGCTGCACGTTTCAACATAGTTTCCTCCGGCGACGGGATTGATTTTAACAGAAAAAATGTGGATGTCGCGGATTCGTCGAAGCGGCCAGGTGGCCAACTTCGAACGACGCTAACTGTTGCAATCAGGCGACGAGCGTGTAGAGTGTCGAACGACCCCACATTCAGGAGGTCGGCCATTTATTGGCGGATTTCGTCTCTTTCGATCTCCTTCCGGGCTCCGGGGGACATGATGGCCACAGATGAACACAGATGAACACAGATCGGAAGAAGTTAGTTTGCCGTGGGTTTCTCTGCGTGGTCTATCGCGAGGATTTCTACCGGGCCTTTGGTGGATTCCAGCCTGAGGCCGAGTTGTTCCTGGATGGCTGTTACGAGCGACGGCCCGGTGGTGTCGGCGGCGGGTTGATTGTCGGGCGTCCATTTGATGGATAGTTTCCAAAGGCCTGTGAGTCCGGTTTTATCGACTACCTGGCGGTCGAGGGTTGATGCGAGAGCGCTGGTTAATTGCGCCATATCCATGGTGCCGCGAATCATGCCGCGTCCACCGGCGGTGCCGCCCGGCTGAGCCGTTTGCTCCATCTTCGGGCCGTTCTTCGCGACCACCAGTGTACAGACGGGAAGTTCTTTCGTCTCCATGTGAACCGTCAACTTGAAGCGCTCGGCGAGCAGAGTGCGGAGCATCAGGTTGGCTTTCGGTCCGATTGGGCGGTAGACAACGGCGAATTTGTCGGTGTCGAGCCACTTCGGGCCGCCCGTGATCCGGTAGTCCTCGATACCCCAGGCGAAACGAATCAGCGATTGGAGGCTGCCTATATACTCGCCAGCGTTGGAGGAGGAACTTGTGCCATCGCGGGGATCTATGGGCTTTACGGATGCTGCATCGAAGGACGGATTCGTCTGGGCGTGGAGCGCGAAGGTGGCGGCGAGCACGGCCAAGGTCAGTCGGGACATGCTTCACAGTATGGCAGAAGTTTTGGATCTCTTTCGCAGCATTCCGTCCACCAGCCAGGCGACTCCGGCCAGCGCCACGATGCCGATCATCCACGGCGTGAGTTCCGGCCAGGTGATGGGGAAGCGGCGCATCGCGTCGGCACGGTCGAGCATCCAGTGCCAGCCGGTGTGGGCCACCAGCGCGGACAGGATGATGGTCCCCATGCGTTCTTTGACCACGTAGCGGAACAGGGCCTGGAGTACGGGGATGATCAGCAGTAAGACGAGCAGCTGCCCCAGTTCCACGCCGACGTTGAAGGCCAGAAGCGATGCGAGCATGTGCGCTCCGGCGAATTGCATGGACTGGCGGAGCGCGAAGGAGAAGCCGAAGCCGTGCACCAGACCGAAGGCGAAGGCCAGTATCCAGCGGCGATGGACTGTGGCCGTGCCAACTATGTTTTCGAGCGCCATGTACACGATGGAGGCGGCGATCAGGGTTTCGATCAGCGGCGGGAACCACGGGGCATCCGGCGCGAGGCCGTAGGCGCTGGCGATGAGCGTGACGGAGTGGGCGACGGTGAACGCCGTGACGACCGGGATCAGCGCGCGGAAGCGGCGGAACGGGATCACGAGGCAGAGCAGGAAGAGAAGGTGGTCGGTGCCATCGAGGATGTGGTCGAAGCCCATCCTGATGAAAGACAGCGCGGCCTGATGCCAACTGGGGTCGAGCCGGACGAGGCCGGGGTTGCCGGAGAATTCGTAGGCGCGGATGTTGCCGGAGGATGCACCCGGCGGGATGAAGCGCAGGACGGTGTTGACGCGCGTTGCGAGCGAGTCGGCCGCGAGTTCGAGGGAGAATTCGGCGCGGTCGGAATGGATGGGGTAGTCGAGGAGGGCGTCGAGCATCAGGCGCGTGCCGGCGGGGTAGGTGGGGTCGGCTGGGGAGGGCGCGGTGAGATGGGCGAGGGCCTGGTCGTAGGATGCGAAGGACTTGTCGTCCGCGGCGGAGACTCTGGCCGCGGCTGGTTCTGGCTGTCGCGTGAGGGGTTCGTCGTCTTCGTAGAACCGGACGAGGGCGGCGATGCGGAGCGGGATCTTTTCGGACGGGTTGGCCGGGTCGGCCGTGCCGAGAGTGTCGAGAGGGACGCGAACCAGGAAGTGGAGGCGGTTGCCGGCGGGCTTCACGAAGGCCTGGACGGTGGCATCGACGGGGATATCGTGGGCGATCGCCGGCACTGACAGGAGCAGTGAGGCCAGCAGGGCGACAGAGGACATGCGCGGAAGTCTGAAGATGCGGTTCATGGTGGGGAAATCAGGATAATTCGGGTACCAGTACGACCGTAGTTGAATATGCCACATATAACTCATAGCATTAGACCGTGGTTAACAACTCTGTTTGGAAAGCGGGCGCAGGAAGATGGCAGTCAGAGCGCAAATCCTGATCGCGTTTCTGGGTATTACGGTGATTGCCTGCATGTTGGCCAGCGGTACGGCACCTGCATGGGATTTCGCCGAATTGATCCTTCTTGTGGGCGGTATCGTGCTGGTCCGGGAGTATGGCCTGGTGGTACGGCATGAAGAGTTGCAGCAGGTGAAAGCGCCAGATGTACAGGAGCGGACGGCGCGCTTCGCTGCGACGGTTTTCGGGGATCTGCCACGGCGCGAGGCTGAAGGCCGCAGTCAGGGCTTCAGTCCCTGGGATGTTGCGCATGAGCCATACGAATTTTCCGCGGCTTCGACCGGGCAGCGGCCTCCAACGGTGGAGCAAATGGCACATGAGATGCTTTCGCTCTCGTTTCGCCAAGCCTCGATTAAGTATCATCCGGACCACGGGGGCAGCGCGGAATCGATGCGTCGCGTCTATGCGGCACGGGAGTTGCTGCGGCGCGGGATCCAGCGGTTCTGAGTTTGCGCGTTGCGCGCGCTACGCTTTGGTTAGCGGAGTCCTGAGCCTATGAAGGCGAGGCTCGGCTGAAGGACCGAAAACATGGGCGGCGTAAGAATTGACAAGTGGCTCTGGGCGGCGCGGTTTTATAAGACGCGGTCGCTGGCGGCTCATGCGTGCGACCTGGGGCGGGTGGAATCCAATGGGCAGACGGCTAAGCCTTCGCGCGATGTGAAGGTGGGTGACCAGTTGCGGATCCGGAATGAAGGCGGGGAGTTCCGGGTTGAGGTGCTTGGAGTGAGTGACGTGCGGGGGCCTGCGGCGGCCGCGCAGGCGCTTTATCGGGAGCCGGAAGAGAGCAGGGACGCGCGGCTCAAGGCGGCGGAAGAGCGGAAGGCCATGCTGGCTTTCGGCGGCGCGGTGGAGCAGAAGCCTTCGAAGTATGCCCGGCGGGTGATGGAGCGGTTTCGGGGTCGGGAGTGAACTGCGGCAAGTTCGGTCCCTTGCAGTCGTGGCTCAGAAACGGCGTTGAGCGCGGCGTGGTTTCCGGGGCAGTTCGTTAGCCGATCAGAGGATTACGGTTGGTTCGTCGTCCGACGCTTCTTCCGCTTCTGCCTGCTTCATATCCACGTAGAACTGCGAAAGGAAGACCAGAAACGCCTTGCAGCGCGGGCGGCCATTATTCAGGCCAAAGCCTACCCGCTGGAGAAAGGTGACAACTCCTGGTACGACGTGCTCCGGCAGTGGCTTCGAGGGATCGGCTTCCAGGATACGCTTCGTGATGTCTTCGATGCGAGCCTTCACCGCAGTGTACATATCCACGGCAATCGGGTTGACGACCGCGGGCTCGTAGATGATGCCGGAAGTCTGCGCCTGCCAGGATTTCGCGACGGACTCGAGCGCCTGCATGGCGTCGGTATCGAGCGCGTTGGCGTGCGGACGGAACCCCTCGCACATGGCAGAGCCTAAGAGGACGATGAGGAATTCGTTGGCGCGAAGGAAGTCGTCATCGAGGTGCGTGTCGCCGCCGGGCATGAGGGCGGGATCCTGGGCGGGCTTCTTTTCGTGCCGGTGGGCCTCGGCGAGATATTCGCAGGTCAGAGGGCAATCGATGGAAGATTCGCGACCAGTGCCGCAGCACCCCGGGCAGATTTCTTCGCGGAGGGCGGGGCAGAGTCGTTTGGCTTTGGCAGTCTTGCAGATGGCGCAGGGCACGTATTTATAAGTAACACGGTGGGTTTTGCTGGCGGGGCGTCACGTGCGCCCGACGAGGCGCGCGTGCAAAGCAGCGGTGCGCTTTAGTATAGGAAAGTAGCCATGCGAACGAATCTTTTTATCAAAGTGATTGTGGAACACGAGCCGAAGGAACTGCCGGAAAAGCTGGGGGCGGAACTCTGCCGGCAACTGGAAAAGAACTATATTGTGCGGCGGGCAGAGTTGTCGAGCGTCGCGCCGGTTGAAGACTAATCCGGTGGCTGCGAAATTACCGGGGGTTCAGGCTCAGAGGGAAGGCCGGTTGGAAACCGGCCGGCAGGTTGGAAACCTGCCCCACACAACGGCAGGGGCGGTGGATGCTGAGCGGAATCGCCTGCTCAATAGCGCTTTGCCACGGGCTTCCGCGGAGTATGTGCTGTATTGGGCGCAGATGAACCGGCGGGTGGCGGAGAACCACGCGCTGGCTCATGCGGTGGATGTGGCGAATGCGGCGGGTTTGCCTTTGCTGGTTTATGAAGGGCTGACCTGTGACTACAAGGCAGCGAATGACCGGATCCACACGTTTGTGCTGGAGGGCGTGCCGGATATGGCGGCGAAAGTGCGGCGTATCGGAGCGGGGTACTTCTTCTATCTGCGGACCGGGCATCTGAGCGCGAATGACGTGCTGTACAGGTTGGCGGAGCGGGCTCACAGCGTGGTGACGGACGATTATCCGACGTTTATCGCGGTACGGCATAACGCGAGCGTACCGGGACGGATCGGGATTCCTTACGTTGCGGTCGACTCCAGTTGCATTGTGCCGATGAGCCGGCATGAGAAGCGGAATTACGGGGCATACACGATTCGGCCGAAGATCAAGCGGGAGTTGCCGCTGTATCTGAAGCCGGTGGGCATGGCGGCGCTGAAGAAGAAATGGCGTGGGGATTTGCTGCCTGCGGATGTTGCGGCGTTGCGGACCGAGGTGACGGCGGCGGGGATTCCGGCGCTGGTGGCGTCATGCGATATCGATCACGCGATGCGGCCGAGTGTGGAATACCGCGGCGGGGCTGTGGCTGCGCGTCAGCGGCTTGCGGTGTTTCTGGAGGACAGGTTGCGGCGTTATGCGAAGGAGAGCAGTCAGCCTTCGAAACACGCTACGAGTAATTTGAGCCCGTATCTGCATTTCGGACAGATCTCGGCGCTCGAAGTGGCGCTGGCGGTCAGGGAGTATGCCGAAGAGCACAAGCTGATGGCGGAGGAGTTTCTGGAGGAGTTGATTGTGCGGCGTGAACTGGCTTTCAATTTTGCCCGGTTTGCGGGGGCGCAGGTGGAATCGCTGGATGTAGTGCCGGATTGGTGCAAACGCACGATGGCGAAGCATGCCGCCGATCCGCGGGCGTTCGTTTACTCGCCGGAGCAGTTTGAAAATGCGGCGACGCATGATCCTTTGTGGAATGCGGCTCAGCGTGAGTTATTGCTGCGGGGTACGATTCACGGTTACTACCGGATGTACTGGGGTAAGAAGATCATCGAGTGGTCGGCGACTTATGAAGAGGCGCTGCGGACGATGATCCGGCTGCATGATGTGTATGCGCTGGATGGGCGGGATCCGAATACTTATACGAATATTCTGTGGTGCTTCGGGCTGCATGACCGGCCGTGGGGGGAACGGCCGGTCTTTGGGCAATTGCGGTATATGTCGTTCGATGGCATGAAGCGCAAGACGGATGTGGAGGCGTACATCCGGGAGATCGCAGATCTGGCGCACCAGCGTGACAGGGCATAATGGATTAGAGCAGTACTCACGCACCCAAAACAAAATATGAAATGCATTATTTCCGGCGGCACGGGCTTCATCGGACGCCGCGTTGTTGACCGCTTACTGAAAGACACTCATTATGTTGGCGTCTGGAGCCGCAGGCCGGGACAGGACAACCGGACCGCTGTGGCAACTCACTCCTGGGATCCGCTGGTCGGCGAACCGCCGCTCGAAAGTCTGAATGGCATGGATTGCGTCATTCACCTTGCGGGCGAAAACGTGGCGCAGCGCTGGACACCGGACGTTAAGAGACGAATTCACGACAGCCGGGTGAAGAGTACCGAGAACATTATTAGTGCGATCGGCAAGGTTCGGCATAAGCCGAAGGTGTTCATCTGTGCGTCGGCGATCGGGATCTACGGGAACCGGGGCGATGAAGTTCTGACGGAAGAATCCGTGCCGGGGACCGGGTTCCTCGCGGATACGTGCCGGGCGTGGGAGGCGGAGGCGGATCGCGCGCGGAATTACGGAATGCGCGTGGTGAAGATTCGGATCGGGTTCGTGTTGGGTAAAGATGGCGGTGCTCTGCAGAAGATGGTGCCGGCGTTCAAGATGTTTGTGGGCGGGAAACTGGGATCTGGCAAGCAGTGGATGCCGTGGGTTCACGTGAACGACGTAGCGGAGGTTTTCGCTTATGCCGTCAACAATGAGATTTCAGGCGTGTGGAATGCGACGGCTCCGAATCCAGTGCGGAATTCTGAATTCACGAAGGAACTGGCGAGTGTGCTGGGTCGCCCGGCGCTGTTTCCTGTGCCGCCGCCTGCACTTAAGCTGGCGTTTGGAGAGTTCGCGCAGCACATGGTTGACAGCGCGCGCGTAGTGCCGGAAAAGCTGACGAAGGCAGGCTTTCAGTTCCAGTATCCGGAGTTGAGCGGGGCGCTGCGGAATTTGCTGGGCTGAGGGTCTGGCTGGACCGCTGGAAAAACAATCCGGTCTGAAATTCGTAGTATCATCGCAGGATGAAGAAACTGATCGGAGCATTTTGTCTCATGTCGGCTTTGGCCTTTGCGGCGAGCAGCATTCACGAGTTCACGCTCGATTCACTGAAGGGCGAAGCTACGCCGCTGGCGGGCTATAAGGGGAAGATTGTCCTGGTGGTGAACGTGGCCAGCCAGTGCGGGTACACGCCGCAGTACGAAGGACTGCAGGCGCTTTACATGAAGTACAAAGACCAGGGTCTGGTGATTGCGGGTTTCCCTGCCAATAATTTCGGCGGCCAGGAGCCGGGGTCCAACGAAGAAATCGGCGCGTTCTGCAAGTCGAAGTATGGCGTGACGTTCCCGATGTTCAGCAAGATTTCGGTGAAGGGTGGGGATATGGCACCGCTCTACAAGTTCCTGACCGACAAGGCGGCCAATCCGAAGACCGGCGGCGATATCCAGTGGAACTTCACGAAGTTCCTTGTGGGGCGCGATGGCAAAGTGATCCAGCGTTTTGAGCCGGCAGTGACGCCGCAGTCAACGGAACTGGATTCCGCTGTTGCTGCCGCGCTGAAGAAGTAAGCTTTCCGATTACTGCAGGCCGACGGGACCCGGTTCGCGGGTCTCGCCGGTGATGCGGATGTTTCGGAAGTCGCCTGTCTCGTTGAAAGATCCCATACCGACCCGGCCCCAGCGCAGGCTGAGATCCACTGCGTCCAGACTGGGATTGCGCTTGCCATTGACTTCCACATAGCAGTGCCCTGAAGTACCGTCGAAGACGACTTTCACAGGGGTCCAGTCCTGCGAGGGCAGGGAAGCGGGGCCATCGAGCGGCGAGATTCGAGCACGCTCTCCGCCGAAGATGTGGAACATGCCGTTGTGGACGTTCTGCGCGACGGCGTTATCGGAAGAGATGTGGGCATAGTTGTAGTGCGAGTCGTCCTGCCAGGCGTAAACGAAGATGACGCTGCGGGCGTTGCGTTTGATCTCGCCTTCTATTGTGACTTTGGTGTAAGGCTTCGATTCGAGCAGCGCGAACTTCGTGGGGCGGCGCGGTTGGCCGGCGGGTGGTTCGGCGGAAACCTTGAGTTGGAGAAGGTTAGGGGCTACGGCCCAATCGGAAGCGGATTGCACGGTCCACTTCTGGCCGAAGGCCTCAATAGAATCGGTTGCGGCGAGGAGTGAAATACCGAGTGCGGCAAGGCAGAAGACGGCTGCGAGGGCTTTCATGGCTTTCTGTATTGTATGCATAGCGGCCCCGTACACTAAAGACAGGTGCCTACCTCAGCCTATGTCGCGCGCCTTGTTCTTCTCGCGGTGATCCTCGGGATCAATGCCTTCTTTGCGGGCGCGGAAGTTGCGTTGCTCTCCGTGCGGGATTCCCGGCTGCGGCGGCTGGCAGAAGAAGGACACTCCGCGGCGAGGGTCGCGCTCACGCTGCTGGCGCACCCGGAGAAGCTGCTTTCTGTGACGCAGATTGGCGTCACGCTGGCCAGTCTGGGATTGGGCTGGGCTGGCGAGGACACGCTCTACAACTTGCTGGTCGGCTGGTTCCACGCGGTGCTGACGCCGGCCACGGCGACTTTTGTGCACGGTGGATGTTTCGCGCTGGCTTTTCTGGTGATGACCTATTGCCATGTGGTGATTGGCGAGGTGGTGCCGAAGAATCTCGCCATTGCGCGGGCGGATCGTCTGGCCATGATGGTGGCACCGACGCTGATGGTTTTCTATCGGGTGGCGTCGCCTTTTGTGGCGGTGGTGGAGCGTTCGTCGTCTTTCATTACCCGCTTGGCAGGGGCGAAGCCTGGGCATCATGTTGGTGGACACTCCGCGGAAGAATTGAAGCTGATCGTCAGTTCGAGCCGTTTTTCCGGCGTGCTGCCGGAGGCGCAGGAGGATATGATCCATCGGGTGCTGGATCTGGAAGAAACTTCGGTGCGGGAGATCATGCGGCCGCGCCACGAGATCGTTTCGATTCCCGTTGCATCGACGCTGGATGAGGTGTTGGCCGTCATGGTGGACAGCAATCATTCACGGCTGCCGGTCTGGGAAGGCAAGCCGGAGCATATGGCCGGCGTTGTCTACTTCAAAGATTTGACCAGGCTGTGGCATGAGCGGCGGCAGTTTATCCGGGATGGGCGTCCGGTGGCACCGTTTCATTTGCAGCGCATTATGCGGAAGCCGCTGATTGTGCCGGAAACCAAATCCGTGCAGGAAATGCTGGCGGAATTTCAACTGGGCCACGCGCATATGGCGCTGGTGGTGGACGAGTTCGGGACAGTGGCGGGGCTGGTGACGGTGGAAGACGTGATTGAGCAGATTGTGGGCGAGATCACCGATGAGTTCGATGATAAGCCGCTGGAGCCTGCCGCAGAATCCGATCAGGTGGAACTGGAAGGTGCGACGACGCTTCGCGATCTGGCTTCCATTTACGACATTGAACTGCCGGTGAATTCCGGTTTCGAGACGCTGGCGGGATATCTTTTGTTTCGTCTGGGGCACATTCCGGCGGTGACGGAACATGTTGAGGTCGGGGACCGTTGTTTTACGGTGACGCAAATGGAGCGGAACCGGATTGCGCGGGTCAGGATTTCAAAGATGGAGACCGAAGGAGAGGAAGGCGAGACGGAAAATGCTGGGGCTTGATCCGAAGGCTGCGCGCGTGACATGGACTGCAGCGGTTACACTACTGCTGCTTGTGACTGTGTATTTGATTCGCGGGACGCTGGTGGTGTTCGCGGTGGCGCTGCTGTTCGCGTACCTGCTATATCCACTGGTAGATCTGATTGGGCGGCGCTTCTCGCCGAAGAGTCGCGGTCCGGCACTGGCGTTGGCGTACCTCATTGTGTTGGGTGGTGTCACGGCAATCGGCATCGCGATCGGCTCCCGTGTGGCGATGGAGGCGCATCAACTGGTGGCGCATCCGCCGGATGTTCGCGGGTTTCTGGAGCGGATGCAGTTTGCGCATCCGGCTTTTTCACCGCTGATCGATTCGGCGCAGGGGCGCATTCGCGATCAGCTGGGTGAGTTGGTGTCCGCCGCGCCACAGCTGAGCCTGCGGGTCCTTGCGGCGTCGGCGAATCTGATCGATCTGATCGTAATTCCGATTCTGAGCTTCTTTATTCTGAAGGACGGCCGGGAGATCCGGGATTCCGTGCTCTCCATGTTTCGCAGCGCGGCCACCCGGAGAGAGACGGAACTGGCGTTTCGGGCGATTCATGAATTGCTGCTGCAGTACATGCGATCGCTATTCTTCCTTTGCTGTACGGTGCTGGTCGTTTTCAGCGTAGTTCTGAGCGCGATGGACGTGCCTTATGCGCTGTTGCTTTCGTCGATCGCGTTTCTGTGCGAGTTCGTGCCGTTGATGGGGCCGCTGACGGCGGCGGGCGTGATTCTGGTGGTGAGCGCGTTGAGCGGGTATCCGCACGTCTTGTGGATTGCGGGGTTTCTGGGTGTCTTCCGGATCGCTCAGGATTACGTGATCAGCCCGCGGCTCATGAGTAAAGGGGTGGAATTGCATCCCATGCTGGTGATACTTGGCGTGTTTGGAGGGGCGGAGATTGGCGGGGTGGCTGGAGTTTTTCTTAGCGTGCCGTTGCTGGCGCTGGGGCGATTGGTGTTGTTACGGGTGCGGGAAACGTCGGCTGGTTAGCGGGTACGGCGGTGGAGTGTTGCGGTAGACTGGAGACTCCAGATGATTGTTTCCGAACAACTCGTGACGGCCCTTGCTACAGCGGCCTTTCCGACATTTGCCGTGTTAATCGGCATTCTGATCAATAACCAGCGACTGAACGATTTTTCGCGCAGCGTGGACCAGCGATTCTCAGAGACGAACCGGCACATCGACGACGTGAAAGACGTCCTGCGGTCAGAGATGTTTCGTGTTGAGCAGGTGCTGGATGCCCGGCTGAAGCATCTCGAAGAGCACCTGTAGGGTGCTTATTCGACGCTGACCGTGACGTTCACATTCAAAGTTTTGGGCGGAAAACACATGCGGTCGTTGCAGGCCTGATAGCGCAGAGTTCCGGTTTGTGCGGCTGGCCCGGTCTCCGCTGTCGCAGGGACCTGGAACTTCGTCACGACATCGAAAGTTCCCGTCACCACTGAAATATCCTTGCCGGCGGAAAACGAATACTTTTCGAGCGCGGGCTTCGGGTA
>CAIQWJ010000102.1 GCA_903875575.1 uncultured Acidobacteriia bacterium
GCCCGGATGAACCCCGGTTCGCAGTTCGAGTCCATGATGGGGTCGGAGAAAAACGGATCAAATCCCGACGTAAATACTCAAGACTGCCTGATCAAATCAATTGAGATGGCGCCGAGGTCGGGAATTGATATTTGCCTCCCCATCGTGGATTCGAACCACGAATCACCCACGCAGATAGGCGTCGTCACCCCGAATCCAGTCTTCTCTGCGCGGTGCAAACAGATCGGTGGCCATGGAATCTTCCAGAACCTCCACCATGTGAGGCACATTGGGCGGAATCGTCAGCACATCCCCCGCGCGCACAATGATCTCTTTTCCCGCCTCGCTGCCGCCGAAGACAAAACGCAGCACACCGGACTTCATCATGGTCACCTGCTCGTTCTCGTGATGGTGCATGGCGACCACCGCGCCCTTCAGCAGCTGTAGTCTGGCGATGGTCATGCGTTCGGTGTGGATGGCCTGACGCACGGTTTTCGCGCTCAGTTCTTCCCGCGGAATTGAAGCCCAGTTGAGTTGGTCCATATGAGGTCAGTATCCTATAAGTGCTTATGAAAGGCATCGTCCTGGCAGGGGGAACCGGCAGCAGGCTGTTTCCACTCACCAAAATTACCAACAAACACCTGCTACCCATTTTCGACAAGCCAATGATCTACTACCCGATCCAGACGCTTGTCGACGCCGGCATCACGGACATTATGGTGGTCACCGGAGGGAAGAACTCCGGGGATTTTCTGCGTCTGCTCGCCAATGGCAAAGATTTCGGACTGAAGCACATCGCCTACGCGTATCAGGAAGGCGAGGGCGGTATCGCGGAGGCCCTTGGGCTCTGCGAACATTTCGCCGCGGGTCAGCCCATCTGCGTGGTGCTGGGCGACAACATCATTGAGAAAGACATTCGCGGCGCGGCCGATGCGTTCCGTGCTCAGGGACGCGGCGCGCGGATTCTGCTCAAGGAAGTGACCGACGCCGAACGCTTCGGCGTGGCGGAATTCGACGGCGATCGCATTGTGGGCATTGAGGAGAAGCCGAAGAAGCCGAAGTCGAACTACGCCGTGACCGGCATCTACATGTACGACTCCTCGGTATTCGACAAGATCAAGACGTGTAAACCGTCCCATCGCAACGAACTCGAAATCACGGATGTGAATAACGCCTACGTGGCTGAGGGAACAATGACTTATTCGTTCCTCGATGGCTGGTGGACGGATGCCGGGACGTTTGACTCGTTGCTGCGGGCGGCGAATCTGGTGCGGCAGACGCGCGGGCCCGAAGCGGCGGAGGACGACGAATAATGAAGCCAGCTGTGGAGATCGTAATCGAACTTCCAAAGTGCGAGAAGGGTATCGGCGATATTATTCTGTCTCCCGATTCGCCGAAGCTGATTGCGGGAGTAGTTTGCGCGCCAGTGGCGTTTTGGCCGGATGACCGCGGCTACTTTCTGGAAGTACAGCGGATCGGAGTCGGGCTTGCCGGGCATTTTCCGAAAGAGACGACGCAGATCTCCGCGGCAGTCAACTATCCCGGGATCATTAAAGCGTTCCATTTCCATCGTCACCAGACAGACTGCTGGACGCCGGCGAACGGGATGTTCCAGGTGGTGCTGATCGACCTGCGGCCGGAATCGGCCACGTTCGGACGGCGCAACACGCTCTACGTGGGGCAATTGCGACCCTGGCAGATTCTGATTCCGCCCGGAGTGGCGCACGGCTACAAAGTGGTGGGGACTGGGCCGGCGACGCTGATTTATGCGACCGACCGCTTCTACAACCCGTCCGACGAGGGCCGCATCCCACACAACGACGCCCACCTCAACTATGACTGGGAACTGCAGCATAAGTAGGAATGCGGGAGCGGGGTCGGCTGGCCGGCAATCAATCGCGTGGCGATGCGGGCGTCGCTAAAAAGGTGATTGCTGCCCTCGATGCAACGCCACTTACGCTGAGTTCGGGCGGTCTGTGCCGGTATGTCACGGAACTGGCGCTGGCACTGGCGCGTGAGTTTCCAGAAGACCGCTACGCGCTGCTTTCGGATCAGAAATTCACGGTACCGACGGGGGCTCCGCCGAATTTGACGGCGGGACCGGTGGTAACCGAAGAACGTCGATGGTGGCTGCGCGGGGTGCGAAAGGCGATTGCCGCAACCGGAGCGCAGGTGTTTCATGGCACCAACTTCGAGGTACCGTATCTGGGGAGCACTCCCTCCGTCCTGACCATTCACGACCTTTCCCCGTGGCGCGATCCGGCATGGCACGGCTCCGGTGCGGACCGGGTGCGACAGCGAACGCCGTGGCTGATCCGATTGGGGCGGGCGGACTGGATTCTCACAGTTAGCGAGGCCGTGCGGCGCGAGATCATTACTCACTTCGGCGCGCGCGAAGACCGGGTTCGGGCCATATCTCTGGCAGCTTCTGAGTGCTTTCACCCGGTTCTGGCTCAAAAGACCCACCAACGCCCCTATTTTCTTTTCGTGGGAACTTTGGAACCGCGTAAGAATCTGGCTGGCCTGGTGGAGGCATGGAGAAACACGCGGGAAGAGACTGGGGCCGATCTGTGGATTGCGGGAAGAACCCGGTCGGATTTTTCGCCTATTCCCGATATACCCGGCATCCTGATGTTAGGTGAGGTTCCGGACTCTGACTTGCCTGGGCTGTTCGCGGGCGCACTGGGGTTTGTGTATCCGACATTCTACGAGGGCTTCGGCTTGCCTGTGCTGGAAGCCATGCAGTGCGGCTGCCCGGTGATCACTTCCAGAGATCCCGCGGTGATGGAGGTGAGCGGGGGGGCTGCGATTCATGTGACTACGGCGGCGGAACTGGCGGAGTCGATGCGAGCGCTGGCGCGGGATAGCGCATTGCGCGCCAGTATGAGTGCAGCCGGCATGAAACGCGCGACGCAGTTCTCCTGGAACCGGACGGCCCGGGAGACCCGCGCACTGTATGCGGAAGCGGCCCGATGACGAAATCCGTTCTGATGCTTTCTCCGGAACCGCCATACCCGCTGCAGGGCGGCGGCGCATTTCGGATCGCATCACTGGTGCATTATTTCGCGAAATTTGCGGATGTGGACCTGGTGTTGTTCTCGGAAAGCGGCAGGCCCGCCGTGGTACCGGAGGGCCTGCTGCGATCGCAGACCGTCATCCGTCTGCCGGTGCACCAGACGAACACTGCTGCGCGCTATCTCCGGAACGCGCGCCGGGCGCTTCGCGGTGTGCCGCCACTGGTAGATCGCCTGGCCGGTCATCAGGAGGAGTTGGCGGGAATACTCTCAGGCCGGCGGTACGACGTGGGGATCATTGAGCACTTCTGGGGCGCCCCCTACGTGGAACAACTCGGAATGGTCTGCAACAAAACGGTGCTGGATCTGCACAATGTTGAGTCCGTCCTGCATGCTCGCTGCGGCGAGACGAGCGGGGGGCTGGTGGCAGCAGGACAAAGGAGGTTTGCGGGCTGTTCGGAGGCTCTGGAGGGGCGCTTGCTGCCGAAGTTCTCCCTGGTGCTGGCGACTTCGGCGACGGATGCCGCCATGACGAGGCGAATCGCACCGGGATCGAGGGTGGAAATTTACCCGAACGCCATTCCGGAGATGGACGTCCCCGCGGTTTTGGAGCAGCCGGTCGTTGTTTTTTCCGGAAACTTCGAGTACCATCCAAACATTGACGCGGTGAGGTTTCTGGTGCATTCGATCTGGCCAGAGGTGCGAAAGCGGTGCCCGGAACTCAGGTTGCGCCTCGTAGGACGCGGCGACAGCTTTATCCGCCATCTGCTGCCTTCCGGAATGGGTATCGAAACAACCGGACAGATAGACAATGCCATGGCTGAAATTGCCACAGCGCGGATTGTCGTCGCACCCCTCCGGGCCGGGAGCGGGACCAGGATTAAGATCCTGGAGGCGTGGGCGACGGCGCGGCCGGTCATCGCAACTTCCGTAGCGGCCGAGGGTTTGGAATATAGGGCGCTGGAGTATGGGCAGGGGCAGGGACGCGAGAGCGTCTCTGAGCCATTGGTGCAGCGCGGGAATGACGATTTGTGGATCGCCAACGACGGACATTCCATTGCGGACGCCATCGTCCGGCTGAATGCCGATCCCGAACGCCGTGCCCGCCTGGCGGCAGGGGGCCTGCGGCTTTTCAGGCAACGTTATACGTGGCAGGCCGCGTGGCGGACATTGGACGCCAATTGGTTCGCCTCGCAGTAGATTTACGGCAACAGAATTGCTGACCGCTATACTGAGGGATCAGATGCGAATAGCCGTGGACGCACATGCAATCGGCCGCCATCTTACTGGCAACGAAGTATACGTGCGCAGTTTGCTGCGCGAATTCAACGTACTGGACCCCGATTCTGAGTTCATCGCGTATGTTTCCGAACCAGGGGCGGAACGCCTGGTTCCGCGGCGGTTTACCACGAAACAGGTCGGCACCAACCCCTACCTGCGGCTGGGCTGGGACTTAAGCCGAAGAGAGCGCGCCGATAAACCGGATCTTCTCCACGTTCAGTACACGGCCCCGCTGGTCAATTCAGCGCCTATCATCGTCACCGTCCACGACGTGAGCTTCATTGAGCATCCTGAGTACTTTACGGCCTGGAAGCGGACACATCTCCGTTCCAATGTGGCACGGACGGTTCAGCTTGCAGCCCGCGTCATTACCGTCAGCGAGTTTTCCCGCGATGCCATTCTGCGGGCCTATCCGATCTCGCCGGATAAAGTGCGTGTGGTGCCTAATGCGGCCAGTTCTGAGTTTCGGGTGGTATCGCGGGGTCGTGCCTCGCAGGCAGTGCTGGATCGGTTTGGTATCCGGACCCCTTTTGTGTTCTCGGTCGGGGATCTGCAGCCCAGAAAGAACCACATCGGACTGATTTCAGCCTTTGCAGCTATGCTGGCGGCGCACCCCGAACTACCGCAGCACCTGGTACTTACGGGTCAGAATACGTGGTTCACTCCGCGCGTTCAGGCTGCGGCACAGGCGTCCGGCGTGGCGGATCGCATCCATTTCACGGGTTTTGTGAGCGATTCCGACCTGGTGCATCTGTATAACGCTTCAGACTGCTTCGTGTTTCCTTCGTTTTACGAAGGCTTCGGCCTGCCGATTCTGGAGGCCATGGCTTGCGGACGCGCGGTGGCGTGTTCGAGCACCTCCGCCATGCCGGAAGTGGCGGATGGCGCGGGGTTGCTGTTTGATCCGCGAAACCCAGCCAGTATTTCCCGCGCCATGACGGATATACTGCTGGATTCGGAACTTCGTGAACGCATGGAAAACCGCGGCCTGAAGCGGGCGGGCCATTTCAGCTGGCGGAAGAGCGCGGAGGCGACGCTGGCCATTTACAGGGAGGTCGTCCAGGGCGCACGGACGACTGTTGCCAGTTCCGTCGCAGCCGGGGCCAGCGTGGCGCAGATTGCCAAAGTCGAAAAGGGATCTTCGAAAAAGAGATGAGAAACCCGATCTGGCGTTTTGCGCTGGCAGTCAGCGCGGCGGTGTGTCTTCAATTCGGGAGCCCCGCCGGGCTTGCCCAGGCTCCCGCAGTTCAGGCCAAAGCGGCCCCTGCGAAACCGGCATTGACAGGCTTCCCTTTTACCAACGAGAGTCTCGCCTACACCGTGGACTGGCCGAGCGGGCTGAGCCTGGGCGACGGACATCTTTCGGCCACCAGCAGCGCTGCCGGCTGGAAGTTTGAACTGACTATCGATGCGGGCATCCCGGGCTTCGCGGTGAAGGATACTTATCGCGCCAGCGCGGGGACGGATCTCTGCTCTGCCTCTTTCAATAAAGAAACCTCGCATGGGTCGCGGAAGGGCAACGAATCGGTTACGATTGACCGGGCGACGGCGACTGCCACCAGGCACTCCAATTACGGAGGAACAACCGGCGGCACCAGCAAGGTCACCGTGCCTGATTGCGTTCACGACGCCCTGACCTACCTTTACTACGCTCGCCGGGAACTGGGGCAGGGCCGTGTGCCGCCTTCGCAGCAGATTGTTTTCGGAAACACCTACAATATCTCCATGGAGTATGCCGGGGCGGAAACCATTACGGTGAATGAGAAGAAGATCCTTACCGACAAGCTGATCTGCCACGTGAAAGGCCCGGCCTCGGACGTGCAGTTCGAAGCTTATTTCGATCGCGATGCCGCCCGGACGCCGGTCTCAATACGCGTGCCGCTGGTAGCCGGCAAATTCTCCCTGGAGTTGGTCCGCTGAGCCGGTTTCGTATCGCCATTTTCTCTCCTATGCCGCCATCGAAGAGCGGCATTGCGGATTACTCCGAGGCCCTGGTTGGGGAACTTTCAAAACGGGCCGACGTCGAAATCTTCGCCTCCGGCGATAAGAAGTTCGATCCCGCGCGGTTCGACGCGATTCTGTATCAGATCGGCAACAATCCGCATCACGATTTCGTGTATGAGACGGCCATCCGCAATCCGGGCTTTGTCGTCATGCATGAGGCGAACCTGCACCATCTGATGGCGCACCTGACGATTGGCCGCAAAGACTGGGATGCTTACATGCAGGAAGTGGCGCTCAACGGCGGACCGGAAGCCATCGAGTTCTCCCAGCGGGTGCGGCGACTGGAAGTGGGCCCCGATTATGAAGGCGTTCCGATGACCCGCCGCCTGCTGGAAGCCTCAAGAGGAGTCATCGTTCACAGCGATTACGTGGCACGGTTGTCGCGGGAACAGGGCTTCACAGGCCCGATCGCGACGATTCCTCACGGGGCCTGGCTGCCGGACATGGAACCCGCCGGGATAGCGGCACCGGGCGCGGCACCAACAGGGATGGCGAAGGGCAGCCGTATGGCGGCCCGTCACGAACTCGGTCTGGATGAAACGACGCCCCTGATCGGCGCATTCGGACACATCAAGCCCTACAAGCGTATTGCAGAATCTCTGCGGGCGTTTCGACGCCTCGTGAACGTGGAACCACGGGCGCGCATGATTCTCGTGGGAGAACCGCACCCCGAATTCCCGGTGGAGCAACTGATCCGGACGCTGAATCTGCGCGAGCAGGTTCGGGTGATCGGATTCGCCGATATAACGAAATTCGTGGCTTATATGGGTGCGTGCGACATCGTGCTCAATCTGCGTTTTCCCACCGTGGGGGAAACGTCCGGTTCGCTGCAAAGGGCACTCGGCCTGGGCAAGGCCGTTATCGTGAGCGACATCGGGTCGTTCGCTGAACTGCCCGATGAAATCTGCATGAAAGTCCCGCCCGGGCGCGGCGAAGAAGATCTGACTTTCGAATACCTGAACGTGCTCGTATCACGGCCCGACCTGGCGAAGGCCATGGGGACCCGGGCTCGCGACTGGGTGGCGCGGGAGTGCGACTGGGGCGCGGTCGCGGAGCGATATCTGACGTTCCTGCAGGACCCCGAAGGCGAAGCTTCACGTCAGGCAGCGGCAGAGCCCGCCCCGACGCCCGACACCGCACCGGAGCCCCCGGCTATGGCGGCAGCCCCGACTGAGGCGTCCACCGAGTCTTCGGCTGATTCGATTGCAACGCCCGCCGAACCGGCGGTTCCTCTTGAAGCCATCACAACCTGGGTCTCGGCGGAAGGCCAGGCCTACGCGGCCGCGCACCGCACGCGCTTCGTTCACACCCTGGAGATCACGCCTCCGGGCGACGCAGCGAAAAGCGTGCTCGAAATGGGTGCCTACATGCAGATCACCGCGCCGCTGAAGTTCCAGCTTGGCTACGGCACCGTTCGCGGCTGCTATTACGGTCCCGCGGGGCGCACGGATCACAAAACAATTACCTCAGGCACCGGCGAAGTCTTCGAATGCGAGATCGACCTTTTCAATGCCGAAAAGGACCCGTTTCCCTACCCCGATGAATCGTTCGACACCGTGCTTTGCTGCGAACTGATCGAACATCTGGTGGAAGACCCGATGCACATGATGAGCGAAATCAACCGGATTCTGAAGCCCGGCGGCCATCTGGTGTTGACCACGCCGAATATCGGGTCTCTGCGGTCGATTTCCGGCATCCTGCTGGGCTACCACCCGGCGTTCTTCCCTGCCTACATTCGCCCCCGCAAGGCTGGCGAGGAAGCCGAGGCGAGGCACAACCGCGAATATGTTCCGATGGAAGTGCAGCATCTGCTCACGGATTCCGGCTTCGCCATGGTGAGACTCGAAACCGGCGAGTTTCTGGATGAACCGCACCCGGAGTTCGCCTGGGTGAAACACATGCTGGAGCGCTACAATCTGAGTCACAATCTGCGGGGCGATGGCATTTACGCGGTCGCGAGCAAAGCGGGTCCGGTGAAGAACCGCTGGCCTGCCTGGCTGTACGCGTGAGCGCGACGGATGCCGCGTCGCATGCCGGCTGGAATCATGAGCGCTGAATTCCGCAATTTATCGGTAACCCTTGCGGGCGGCACCCTGCGCGTACGGGGAGAACTGCGCAACGCTACAGGGACCGCCTGGACTTCAGAACAAGGCTGGAATACCGGCTATCACCTGTTCGACGCGCCCTCCGGCACGCTGGTTATCGATGGAGCGCGAACACCACTGGATCTTACGGCGGGTGGCGCGGCAACATTCGACACGCAGATCCCGCATCTGCCGCCGGAGCCGGGCGAGTATTCCGTCTACGTCAGCGTGATGCAGGAGCATGTCGCCTGGTTTTACGATCAGGGCTGGCCGTTCGTGCTGATCGACATTTCCGTCGACGACAATGGCTCGGCGACCCTGCGTCGCTGGCGTGTGGCGAGTAAGCGCGCCGTCCAGCGCCGCAAACTGGCGCGCGATCTGGTCAGCGCCGTCACCCTGCCCATCGAAATTCCGTGGCGAAATCACAGTCTGATCCGGACGCTCGTGCGGCGGGATATCCTCAGCCGCTATGCGGGCTCTGCCGGGGGGGCATTCTGGGCGATTCTCAATCCCCTGCTCCTGATGCTCACTTACTTCTTCGTATTCGGAGTGGTGATGCATTCGCGACTCCCCGGCGATCCCAGTGCGACCGGCTTCGCGTTCTACTTCCTGGCCGGGATGATGCCGTGGCTGGCCTTCAGCGACGCGGTGGGCCGGGCACCCGGTATTTTGATCGAGCACCGGAATTTCATCCGAAAGCTGGTTTTCCCGGTGGAGACTCTGCCGGTGAATCTGGTCATGACCGGGCTGGTGACGGAGTTCTTCGGTGTGGTGCTGGTGCTGGCGGGTAGCTTCATCCTGCGCGGCCGTATACCGGCTACCGTGATTTACCTGCCACTGCTGGTGATTCCGCAAGTGCTCCTTACGGCGGGCTTGTGCTGGTTTCTGGCGGCGCTCGGAGTCTTTGTCCGGGATCTGGCGCAGATTAACGGGTACCTGCTGACCATCTGGTTCTTCGCGACCCCCATCTGCTACCCGGAATCGCAACTGGCCACGCAGTCCCCGTGGGCGGCGAAGCTGATGGGCCTGAACCCGATGTACATCCTGGTGCGGAACTACCGACTGGTCCTGCTCGATTCCCATCGCCCGGAATGGCGCGGACTGCTTTGGGTCACTTTGGCGGCGGCGCTGGTGTTTCTGGCGGGACACGCCTGGTTCCGGAAGCTCCGCCGGTCGTTTGCGGACCTGATCTGAAACTGCGCCTACTCACCCGTCCCGCGTCATGACACGGGTTTACAATGACAGGGCGGCATTCCGTGATACTCTAACCTCTTTTGGACGGTGCCGCACTGGCACTGCTTCCCCGAAAACTGTCAAAAAACATGAGCGACGCACAAACCAACCCTATTTCCGCCTCCCCGGTTACATCCGGAGGCCGTGGCAGCGCCTACCTGCCCCTGCTGTTGCTCCTCTTTGCAGGCAGCGGCTGCTCCGCGCTGATCTATGAAGTCGTCTGGTATCAGGCACTTCAGCTTGCGATCGGCTCCACCTCCGTCTCCATGGGAGTCCTGCTGGCCACCTTTATGGGCGGCCTCTGCATCGGCAGCACGGTTTTTCCGCGCCTGAAAATCCTGAAGGGCCATCCGCTCCGCACCTACGCGCTGATCGAACTGAGCATCGCGGTATTCGCAGTGGCCGTCCAGTTGGTCATGCCAATGATCAACCGGGTTTACTTCGCCGGTGCCGAAAGCGGCCTGCCCGGCATGTTGCTGCGCGGCGTGGTGGCGGCGGTCTGCATGCTGCCGCCCACCATCCTGATGGGCGCTTCCCTGCCCTCGATCGTCCGCTGGCTGGAAGCTTCGCCCCGCGCTGTCAAATGGTGGGGTTGGCTCTACGGCGGCAACACCGCCGGGGCCGTCATCGGCTGCCTGCTGGCTGGCTTCTGGCTTCTGCGCGATTTCAACACCACCACCGGCACCCTGTTTGCGGCAGCCATTAACGTGGTCGTGGCAATCGTAAGTTGGGCCCTGGCGTCGTCTACTCCCAGCACGATCGAAGTAGGCTCGGACGCCGTTGAGGAAACGCCTGAGTCCCTGGCCGCGGCCGCTCCTGCCGAAGCACAGAGCAAATGGCCGGTGTACGTCACGATCGCCCTCTCCGGTGCCGTGGCGCTCGGCGCGGAAGTCGTCTGGACCCGTCTCCTCGGCTACCTGCTGTTGGCGACGGTCTACGTTTTCGCCATCATTTTGGCCGTCTTCCTGACCGGACTGGCGCTCGGCACCGCCGGCGGCTCCTGGCTGCTCAAACGTGTCAACGCCCGCAACGCGCTCGGCTGGTGCCAGATCCTGCTCTGCGTCGGTTTCGCGTGGACCGCCTACACCATCGTCAACACCTTCCACCTGCCCTTCTGGAATAACGACGTGCTGACCACCCAGGATGGCTGGTACATGTACTTCCTGGACCTCAAAGTAGTGGCGATCGCCATCTTCCCCGCCACTCTCTTCTGGGGCGCGAGCTTCCCCTTCGCCTGCGCGGCAGTTTCCGAACCAGGCCAGGATTCCGGTAAAACGGCGGGCGGCATCTACGCCGCTAACACCCTGGGCGGCATCTTTGGCGCTCTGATTGTGAGCCTGGTGCTGATTCCGTGGATCGGCACCCAGGATTCGCAGCGCGTTCTGCTGCTGGTCTCGGCCCTGAGCGGTCTCCTGCTGCTGGCCCCCAAAGCCAAACAGACCATGGGCGCTCTTGCGCTGGGCGGTGCAATTGCAGGTGCCGCGCTGCTGGCCTGGACGCTGGGGCCCACGCCCGGCGAACTCATCGCCTATGGCCGCTTCATGGGCCAGAACCAGGGCCGCTCCGAAATCCTGTATACGAAGGAAGGCCGCAACTCCTCCGTGGCGATTTCCCGCTGGGAAAACGGCGCGATCTACGTCAACGTCAATGGCCACGTGGAAGCCACCACGGAAATCTTCGATATGAAGCTCCAGCGCATGGTCGGCCACCTGGCGGCGCTTCTGCATCCCAATCCCAAGTCGGTACTGGGCATCGGCTTCGGCGCGGGCGTTTCCGCCGGCACGTTTACCCGCTACCCGGGCATCGAACACATCACGGTCTGCGAAATTGAGCCGGTGATTCCGCCCGCGTCCACGAAGTACTTCGCGCCCCAGAACTACGCCGTCCGCAACAATCCGAAGACGCGCATTGTGTTTGACGACGCCCGCCACTATCTCATGACCACGAAGGACATGTACGACGTCATCGCTTCCGATCCTCTGGACGTTTTCGTCAAGGGCACTGCAGCGCTCTACTCGCTCGAATATTATGAATCGGTCAAACGACACCTGAATCCCGGTGGCATCTTCACTCTTTACGTGCCACTCTATGAAACCGACGAACTGACCTTCAAGAGCGAACTGGCCACCTTCTTCAAAGCTTTCCCCGAAGGCAGCGTCTGGTCCAACACGCGCGACGGTCTCGGTTACGACATGGTGTTTATGGGCCAGGCTGGCCCGCTCCATATTGATCTCGATAAGGCTCAGGAAAAATATGACCGGCCGGAACATGCCACCGTCCGCGAATCGCTGCACGATATCGGCATCGATTCCATGGGCGACCTGTTCTCCACCTTCACGGGTACCTCGGCGGATCTGAACCGCTGGGTGGGTGAGTCGCCGCTCAATACCGACGCTGATCTTCGCCTCTCCTATCTGGCTGGCTGGGGTATCAACTCGGAACTGGCCGACTACCTGTACCGGCAGATGCTGAAGTACCGCCGTCCGCCGCAGTTCTTCACCGGCACCCCGGAGCATATGTCGGCGGTTGTCGACCACCTGACGAAGTAAAACTCATCGCAGACAAGAGAAAAGGCCACGGAGATCGCTCTCCGTGGCCTTTTTATTTATGCGTTGACCCGGCGATCAACGCCGACGGCCGCCAAAGCGGAAGCCGCCGCCGTAGAATCGCGGACCCACGTAGACACCAAAGCCGCCACCGTAGTAGTACGGGTCATAGTAATACGGCGGATAAACCCGCCGCGCAACCGCCACCGGCCGCGGCGGAGCCTGCGACGCAATACGGTTATCGCCCGCGCTGTAATCCTCCTGATCGGCGTAATGGAAGGCGGCTGCGGCATGGGCCGTGGAAACCGTCACCGGCGTATCCAGACGGAAGGTCAGCATAGTTTCCGGATAGACCTCGGTAGCGCGTCCACGGGTCAGCAGTACGCCCACCGTACTGGCAATGGCCCCGGCACCCGCACCAATCGCCGCACCGGGTCCACCTGCCGCTGAAGCGCCTACCGCCGCACCCATCGCAGTAGTTCCGCCAATCGCCGCTGCGTCACGCCCTACGGAAGTTGTTCCCTGGCGATCCACAATCTGGGATTGCACCTGGATCTGGCTACCGTCCACCAGCGACAGGCTGGTCAACTGAAGGCCGAGACCGGAAGTTCCCTGGACACGGCCCGCTTTGTGCGCTTCGCTGACGCGGCCCATGACGGTGGAACCCTTGCGCGCCACCACCACGCCATCGATAATCACAGGTTGCGCCAGCGTGGCGTAGAAGCTGTCGCCAGCCTGATTACGGTCGGAAGAGAGCCACTGATTTACACGCACCGTCACGAACGCGCCTGTGGGTAAAGTTAACGTAGCCGGAACGCTGCCATAGTTGGCGGCGGAACCGGTCGGAGGAGGCGGCGGATCGTTATACTGCGCGCGCGGGGCCATCGGTGCGCCACCCTGATCGGGAGCGGCGTAATCCGGTTCGTTGGAAACTGCGGCGATGGAAGGAGCGACGGAAAGCCGCGGGGAATCCTGCGCCATCAGACCTGCGGCACAGGCAACAGAGATGATCGTGATTCGGAGAGTTTTGGTGTGTAGCATAGCGACCATGATGAGGCACGCGCCATGCCACGATTTGCCGCCCGCAAGTAACTGAAAAGACTAGAGCACAACCACCAGCCAACTGGCAAAGCGCCACCAGTCTGGTTGTTTTCAGCCAAAAGCTAATAGGTTTCGTTTATTTTCAGGCTCGGCGAGCCAGACAGCCGCGTCCTTCCCTATAATTGTGAACGCATGGTTCGTCTTCCTGCTACCGCGCTTATCGCGCTTATTTTCGGGCTTCTGATGACAACCGCAGTACCTTTGTCCGCACAGGCAACTCCCGAGCGGTTCTGGCTGGCCGGTTGCTACGACGGTAACCATATCATCGTCTATTTCCAGGCCGTCAAATTTAAGGGCACTGTACCGGCGGTGAGACGCAGGATCAACCCTCCGGTTTCGGACGGCTTCTTTATTCCGGAGGAGCTTCCGGCAGACTATGTAGCTGCATTCCAGAAGTCAACGGGCGCGGAGCATTTTTCACTGGGAGACACCTACGATTTGCTGACCGGCGATGGCGGGGTAGTGCCAATTACGCTGACGACCCTGGTTGGTACGGAAGGCGATGAAGAGGTTGGCAATGACTCTTACATTGGGGCGCTCGCGACGTTGAGTAACCGCAGCGGCGTACCGCCGCATGGTTACTACGCCGTCAGGCGGCATCGGGAGGTGAAGGCCGGTCCGAAGATGATTTCGGCGCTGTTTGCGCGACTCCTGGATGAACCGACCCGGCTTAACACACAGACAAGAATCGCCGGGCTCCTCACGCAGCGACAGAGGATGAACCCAACCGGTGTTTCCCCCCGGTTTTCCATCCAGCAGTTCCGCCTGGCGAATGGCAGCCTCCGCTACTATGCTCAGGCCGACTGGAGTTCCGCCAAAGGGCAACCTGACGAAAAAGAAGACATACTGGCAGCCTGGATCTCACCTATTCCAGGCCCGCACATTCTGGCAACGGAAAGCCGTATGTCGCCGGACGGTCTGAACGCCACGCTTCCGCGGCTACTCAACGTGGTGGACCTCGGTGATGGCCGAACCGGACTGGTGGTTGCCTCGTCGGGTGAGGACAGCATCGCCCTGACGCTTTTCGAATACCGCGATGGGTTGAGCCGCGCAGATGCCTCACCTACAGGTCATCGCAGCAGGCGAATAACTCCACCCGATTCAGACTATTCGCCCTGAGTAATCGCAGGCCGGACGACTGCGGGCTTGGGTGCCGCAGGCGCTGCGGGTTTCGCAATCGGTGCCGGTGCCTGCATCGCCTTCAGCGCGTTCTCCAGTTGCGTCTCCGGAACACTCATCGCCAGGTTAATCGTCGCACCGTTGGCGGTGACTTTCACGTTCTGCAGCAGTTGTGCAATAGCCGCAAACTGGGCATTCTGTCCGCCACCCGCCGCGCCGCCAGGCATCTGTCCGCCGCTCATGGCCGCAATAGATACCAACGCCGTCAGCACGTCCGCCAGGGATTTCGCCGTGGGGGCATCTTTGGTCATTGCCTGACCGGTGACCTGCACCACTGTGCCAAACTTGACGCCGCCGCTGGAACCAAGAATCCCGTTGAACATCTGGCCCATCTGGCCAAGTGGGCCGGCAGCCGTGGCCGGAGTCGCACCGGCGGGGGTTGCCGACGAACTCGTCAGGCTCGCAAGAATAGTAGCGAACGGGCTCGTGGTCACCATCCAGGCGTCCTGCGTCGAACTGAGAGATTGCACCTGCGTCGCCAGCGCCGGATTAATCGAATTGACGGCCGATGAACGATCAATGGCCGCCTTCACAGACCCGGTGTCGCCCAGAATTGCGACGTTCGTGCCCATAAAGGCAACGGAGAAACTGGTCTTCGTGACCGCGGCACCCGTTCCAATGGTGCCAGTACCGGAAATCAGCGTGGCTCCGCCGTAGCTTGTTACCGTCATCTGCGGAGATTTCGCCGCTGCCGCCGCCGTCAACTGGCTCACCTGAAAATTACCCAGGGCCAGCACGAGCCCGCTGCTGGCCGGTCCCGAAGCGGAAGCAGCCAGAACTTCGCTCACATCCTGGCGCGGGTCAAAACCTGTGCTGGAGACAAATGACTGAAGCTGGTCGGCCACCGCCGAAGTCACCTGGGTGATCACGTACTGACCGAACGGCGTGTTCTTCGCATTCGCCACGTTAATACCCGCCAGCGAGGCAGCGTCCGGCATCACGAGATTCATGAGGCGCGGATCGGCCCCGGAGGAATTCGCGGCGAACAACATCGAGGTCAGGGTAAAGCCGGCGAGCAGGCAGGTGGTTCTCATAAAGGTGTCTCCTTCAATGCTAGCGCAAAATACCGCCCCGGAATGGAAACGGCGCGCCGTCAATATCTAAGACCGGCCTGGCAGGCGATTATTACGGTGCCTGGGTCGGCTCAACCGGCGGCTGCGATATTCGCCGCGTTTTCTGCTACATTGCAGTTATGACGCGGGGAAACTCTTTCAAAAATGCCGAATTCATTCGAAATGCGGCCGTCCTGTGCCTGCTGGCCGCAGGATTCGCGCACGCGCAGGCCGACCGGAACTTCCAGGGCACATGGCGGCTCGACCCGGAACGCAGCGATATCGCCGGCATGAAGGTACCCGCCGATCCCACCTTCCGCGCCGAACAAAGCCCCGTTTCCCTGACCCTGATGGCACCTTCCGCCGACGGCGGCCCGGCTGCGTTCGCCGTTTATCCGCTGGATGGACGGCAGGAGAAGTACCAGGCAGGCACGCTCCAGAAGAACACCGCGACCAAGTGGGAAGGCTCGGCCCTGCTGGTGAACACCATCGTGACCGGCAGCGATAGTTACTCCATCGCAGAACGCTGGAAGCGGTCCAACGACGGCAACACGCTGACCATTACGCGCAGCATCGTGCGGGCAACCGGCGAGTCGGAATACGTCCTGGTGTACGTGAACGCCGAAGCCGCTCCGGTTCCAATGCAGGCCGGGACCTTGCCGAACGCCTCGCCCGCCGCATCCAGCACGACCGCCCCGCGGCAACCGGCGCTGATTCCCCGCACCGCACCGCAGCCCACGGCGGCGGCCGGTCCGGACTACGTGGTGACAGCCGGGACGCACATCCTGCTGCGCCTCACCAATGAGGTCGATACCAAACGAGCCAGGACTGGCGATCACGTCTATCTGGAAACCGCAGTGCCGGTCTTCGTGAATGGCCGCATGATCATTCCCGTTGGCAGCTACGTGAATGGCTCAATATCCGATGCGAAGCAGGCCGGCCGCGTGAAATCGAAGGCTTCGCTCACCCTGCAATACGATTCCATCACCCTGCGCAGCGGCACCACCCGCGACCTGCGCTCCCGTCCGGACAGCGTGGATTCCCAGGGCAATCTGGATAAGACCGAGGGCAAGATTGACGGCGGCACGAATAAGGTGAACGCCGGCACCATGGCCCGAACAACAGTCGTTGGCACCGGCGTGGGTGCCGCGATCGGCAGCGCGGCGGGCCACATCGGCGCAGGAGCCGGCATCGGTGCCGCAGCCGGGGCACTGGCCGGACTGGGCAGTGTGTTCGGATCGAAGAATCCGGAAGTCGTGTTGCGACCGGGCACCACGATGGACATGGTGCTCGACCGCGATATCCACTTCAGCGACGAAGATCTGCGCGGACGCGTCCAGTAAGAGGCGTCAAAAATCGCCGCGGATTTTCAGGTACGACATGTAGCGTCCCTTCGGGATGCTTCCGTCATCCACCGCGCCGCGAATGCCGCAGCCCGGCTCTTCGCGATGTTTGCAGTCCCGGAATCGGCAGCCATATTCGGCAAACTCGGGAAACGCCGCGCTCAACTGATCGGCTGTCACGGTACCCGGATCAAAAACGCGAATGCCCGGAGTATCGATAATGCGCGCGCCGTTCTTCAGCGTGTAGAGCCAGGACGAGGTTGTCGTGTGAGTGCCCTTTCCGGTTTCTTCGCTAACCCCGCCTGTGCGGGCTCTGGCTTCCCGCGCCAGAGCGTTCAACAGAGAACTCTTTCCTACGCCGCTGTGTCCGGCGAAGACCGCGAGACTGCCCGCGAGCAGACCGCGCAGTTCGTCGATGCCTGTGCCGTCAGTACCCTCGTCGACCTGGACGGAGCAGCGCACCACAGGTACGCCGGCCTCACGATAAACTTCAGCGGCGGAGGTATCGGCGGCAAGATCGACCTTGGTGACGCAAAGGATCGGTTGTACACCTCCCCGCGCGGCGGCGACCAGGTAGCGGTCAACAAGGCCGGGACGGAAGGGCGGGTCCGCGATTGCCGCGACGATGACCAGGATATCGATATTGGCCGCAATGACGCGTTCGCGGTGAACATTGACGGGGTCCGTCCGCGAGAGCGTAGTCCGGCGCGGCGCGATGGCTGCCACTTTTTCGAAACGAATTGCCACGCGGTCCCCCGGCGCGACGGACATCTCGGTGCGGCAGAGGCGCGGTTCGCCGCCATCGGGCGCGATAGTGCAGACGCCGGGCCCTACGCCGATCACGAGGGAATCGGTCTCCAGGCCTTCTTCGTTGTTCGTAACTTTCGCTTTGTTCTTTGCTTTGCGTGCCACGATTTCGTTGACACGCTGATGACGCTTCATAGCGCGGATATCGGCCATGCCGCGCTGTTCCTGTCTGTTCATTTGTTAGATGGCTCCTGCTGACGTTGGAAGGAAGAGACACGTCGGGCGGACGGTCCCGGGGCAGATTCGCGAGCGTGGTCAGCGGACAGACATAGGCGTAAGAACAGCATACCGCAGATCGAAAGGCAGGGTCAGGGCTTCGGCCCTGCCAACGTGCTTCTGCCCGGAGCAACCGCAGATTCTATGCGCCCGGCGTGAGATTTTCCCGGCCTCGGCGCACTATCATCCCGATGAATCCCTACAACCTCCGCCTGCCCTATTGGGACGTTATTGGAGCACCGGTGTTCGTGACGTTTCGCCTGCATGGAAGTCTGCCCGCAAACCGGGTGTTTCAGCCCGTAAGCGTCAATCATGGAAGGGCATTCGTTGCCATGGACCAGTTGCTCGACCACCCGCGCTCCGGCCCGATATTCCTGCAACATCCGGAAGTTGCGGGAATGGTGATGGATTCATTGCTGGATGCAGACAGACGCTTCAGGCGCTATACGCTGCATTCGTATGTTGTCATGCCAAACCATCTGCATCTTCTCGTGACGCCCAAAGTGTGCGCCTGGGAGTGGCTGCGACCAATGAAGGCCTTTACCGGGTACGAGGCGTTAAGAATTTTGAACCTGAGCGGGCTGCCGTTCTGGCAGGATGAAAGCTGCGTCCACCTGGTTCGTAACGCGGTCGAGCGTGAGCGGGTAATCCGTTATATCGAGGAAAATCCGGTCAAAGCAGGCCTGGTCTCAGTGCCGGAAGATTTTAGGTGGTCCAGTGCCGCGCGGGGCGAAAGCCCCGCGGCAGGGCCGAAGCCCTGACCCTACGCTTTAATCGTCCGACCCCGAATCCCCAACCTTCAGCACCGCGAGGAACGCCTCCTGCGGAATATCCACGCGACCCACGCGCTTCATCCGCTTCTTGCCTTCCTTCTGCTTTTCCAGCAGCTTCCGCTTCCGCGAAATATCGCCGCCGTAGCACTTGGCAATCACGTTCTTGCGCATCGCCGCAATGGTCTCGCGCGCAATGATCTTCGCCCCGATCGCCGCCTGCAGCGCAATCTCGAACATCTGCCGCGGAATCAGTTTCCGCATCCGCTCAATCAGCGTCTTGCCCCGATCATAGGCGTAATCCTTGTGTACGATCAGCGACAGCGCGTCCACCGGTTCGCCCGCAATCAGCACGTCCAGTCGCACCATCGGAGAGACGCGATGCCCGGCCAGATGATAGTCCAGCGACGCATAACCGCGCGACACGCTCTTCAGTTTGTCGTAGAAATCCATCACCACTTCATTGAGCGGCATTTCATACGTCAGCATCACGCGACCCGACCCGATGTATTCGAACTTCTTCTGAATCCCGCGCTTATCTTCCAGCAGCGCCAGAATGCCGCCCAGGTACTCCTCGCGCGTGATCACGCTCGCGTCGATGATCGGCTCCTCAATGGTGTCAATCTCGGTAGGCGTCGGAAACTTGGTCGGGTTATCCACTTCCAGCACTTCGCCCTTCGTGGTCGTAATGCGATATCGCACGCCGGGTGCCGTGGTGATGAGGTCGATATTGAACTCGCGCTCCAGCCGCTCCTGCACAATCTCCAGATGCAGCAGGCCCAGGAAGCCGCAGCGGAAGCCAAAGCCCAGCGCCACGGAATTTTCCGGCTCAAAGCTCATCGCGCTGTCGTTGAGCTGAAGTTTCTCGAGCGCGTCGCGCAACAGGCCGTGTTCGTGCGATTCCACCGGATACAGCCCGGCGAACACCATTGGCTTGATTTCTTCGAAGCCCGGCAGCGGTTCGGCTGCGGGATTGTTCGCATCCGTGATCGTGTCGCCAATCTTGGCGTCCGCCACGTTCTTCACGTTGGCGTAGATGTAGCCGACCTCGCCCGCCACCAGTTCCTGCAACGGAATCGCCTTGGGCGACTGATAGCCGAGACCTTCCACATCAAACTGCTGCCCGTTCGCCCAGAGCTTGATGCGCTGGTTGAGCTTCAGCTTGCCATCAATCACGCGCACCAGCACGATGACACCGCGGTATGGATCGAACCACGAATCGAAAATCAGCGCGCGCAGCGGCTTATCGGCGTCGCCCTGCGGCGGCGGCACGCGTCTTACGATCGCTTCCAGAATCTCGTGAATACCCACGCCCTGCTTGGCACTGCACAGAATGGCGTCCGTCGCATCGATGCCAATGACTTCTTCGATCTGTTCGCGCACACGCTCGGGTTCCGCGGCCGGAAGGTCGATCTTGTTGATCACCGGGATGATTTCCAGATTGTGCTTGAGCGCCAGGTACGTATTCGCCAGCGTCTGCGCTTCCACACCCTGCGACGCGTCCACGATGAGCAGCGCGCCCTCGCACGCCTGCAGGCTCCGCGAAACTTCGTACGAGAAATCAACGTGACCGGGCGTGTCGATCAGGTTGAGCTGGTACATCTTGCCATCGTCAGCCTTGTAGTTCAGGCGGACAGCGTGGGCCTTGATCGTGATGCCGCGCTCACGTTCCAGATCCATGGAATCGAGCACCTGCGCCATCATTTCGCGCTGCGCGAGCGCGCCTGTGGTTTCCAGAAGGCGGTCGGCGAGGGTACTTTTACCATGGTCGATATGCGCGATGATAGAGAAATTGCGGATGAATTCGGGGACCATGCGGTAAGATAGGGCTGAACTAACGATTATCCCATAGGCACGGGACCCCTGCGAATATTAGCGAATGAGCACTGACAACTATAGCCAGCCATCCGGCGGCAAACTGAGCGCGAAAGGTCTGCGACTTGCCGTCGTGGTCAGCCGCTTCAACGGTTTCGTGACCGATAAACTCTGCGAAGGCGCACTCGAAGCAATTGCCGAAGCTGGCGGCACTATCCCGAAAGAAGACGTGATCCAGATCCCCGGTGCCTGGGAGTTTCCAGTGCTGGTGCGGGCTCTGGCCGGCACGGGCAAATACGACGCCATCGTGTGTCTGGGCGCGGTGATTCGCGGCGACACGCCCCACTTCGACTACGTGGCGGGCGAAGCGGCCCGCGGCATTTCAGATGCAACCGCGGCCACCGGTGTCCCGATGGCCTTCGGCATTCTGACCACGAACACAGTGGAACAGGCGACCGACCGCGCGGGCGGCAAACTCGGCAACAAAGGTTACGACGCGGCCATGACGGCGATCGAAATGGCGCTGACCCTGCGCGGATTGCGGGCGCGAAACTAGTGGCACGGCACAAGGCACGCGAGCAAACGCTCCAGATGCTGTTCCAGTGGGACCTGCGCCGCACCTCGGCCGAGCCGATGCTGGTGGACGAAGTGGAGCGCGGTTACTACGGCTCCCTGCTGGTGCCGGACGAGGCGACCAAAAAGCAGGAGCCCGATCCATTTGCGCAGAAACTCCTGCGTGGCGTAATCGAAGGCGTCGTCGGGATCGACGAACTCATCACGCGTTACGCCGCAAACTGGCGCATCGAGCGCATGCCCGCAGTGGATCGCAACGTCCTGCGGCTCTGTGTTTACGAACTCCTGCACGGCGAAACCCCGGCACCTGTCGCGATAGACGAAGCACTGGAACTGACCCGGCGATTTGCAGGCGAAGAGTCGGTCCAGTTTGTAAACGGCGTGCTCGACGCCGTTCGGCGCGCCTTACCCGTGAAGACGACGCCCACAGCCGGCTAACGTTACTGCGCCTCGGCGACCGCCGCGCGCCCCCCACGGGTCGCCCCAGCGGGCGGCTTCAATTCATAGCCCTTCGGCGGTTCCGCGCCCAGCAGATACCGCACGAAATAATCCCAGCGGCGCCGGATCATATAAGGTTCATTGCCGAACCCATGCGTCCGGTTCGGCAGCATGATCAGATCGAAATCCTTGTTGGCCTTAATCAGCGCGTCTACCACCAGCAGCGTATTATACGGCGGAACATTGTTATCCATTGTCCCGTGCGCCAGCAGTAGGTGCCCCTTCAGATTCTTCGCCAGATTCTGATTCGCCTGATCGTCGTAATTCGTGGTGCCATCGGCATTCTTCGTCAGCAGCCCCTGATACCGCTCGCCCCAGTCGTCTTCGTAATCGCGGTTGTCGTGGTTCCCCGCCTCCGAAATTCCCACCTTGAAGAAATCGGGATAGCGGAACATCGCGTCCGCCGTCGCAAACCCGCCGCCGGAGTGCCCATAGATGCCCGCACGATCCAGATCCACGTACGGATACCGCGCGGCAATCTGCTTCATCGCGGAAACCTGATCCGGCAGCGTGTTGTCACCCATATTGGCGTAGTAAGCATCATGGAAAGCCTTCGACCGCGTCGGATTCCCCATGCCGTCAATCTCCACCACAATGAAGCCCAGTTCCGCCAGTGCCTGGGCGTCGCCCCGGCCAGCCGAGAAATTGCGGCTGCCCACACTGCCAGCCTGCGGCCCCGGATAGATGTGGTTCACGATCGGATACTTCCGGCGCGGATCCAGATTGACGGGCTGGAACATCAGACCGTACAAATCCGTCTTGCCATCCCTGGCCTTCACCGTAAACGGCATCGGCGGCTTCCAGCCGGTGGCCTGCAGCGCCGTAATATCGGATTTCTCCAGCGTGGCGATCAGCTTACCCTGGAGATCGCGCAGTACCGTCACTCCGGGCGCATCCGGCTTCGAATAAGTATCCACGAAAAAGTTTGACCCCGCCGGTGCCAACGTCACATCGTGATTCGCATCTTCCGGCGTGAGCAACTTGAGACCAGTGCCATCGAAGTTGACCCGATAGAGATGAGTGAAGTAAGCATCTCGCCCGCTCTCTTTGCCCGCAGCCAGAAAGTAAATCACCCGCTCCTGCTCATCCGTCCGCAGCACTTGGCGAACCACCCACTCGCCGGAAGTGACCGGAGCCTTCACTCTGCCTGTCTTCCAGTCGCCCAAATAAAGATGCCCCCAACCGGATTTCTCCGAATACCAGAGATACTCGCTCGATTGATACAGCACCTTCCAGTTCACCTTGCCATCGCCCGATTCGTACTGCGTGCCAACCGATTCCTCGCTGATTTCCCGAACATCGCCAGTCGCCGTGTCAGCCTCGCGCAGCCGCTCCTGCTTGTGATCGCGCGACGTCGAAACGAAGGCCACCCGCGTGGCGTCCGGACTCCACTGCACGTCGGCCCATTCGCCGCCGGCACAGGCCACGTCGTCACAGAGCGTAGAACGGTGCTGGTCGGGCTGGATCTTGAAACGGACCACGCGCTTACTCTCCAGATCGATCACCACCCGCTGAATCGTGGTGACGACATCGTCTCCCGGCAACGGATACTTCCAGGCTTCCAGCTTCGGATGCCCCACGGCGGTATTCACCAGATACATCTCGCCGACGCCGCGCTGGTCCTGCTGGAACGTAGCGATCTTTCGGGAGTCCGGCGACCACAGCAGGATAGGCCGATCGCTGTGGGTCCAGCCGGCGTTGTCGGTGGCGTAACCGAAATCCTTCACGCCGTCAGTCGTGAGCTGCGTATCAGCCCCGCTCGCAAGGTCGCGCACCCAGAGGTTGTAATCGCGAATAAACGCCGCCTTCTTTCTATCGGGTGAGAGCGAGGAATTCGGGGGCGGAGCCGGGTCCATAGCGCACTTATACGTATCGAGCGCACACTGCCACCGCTTGCCGGAAACGGTGGCGATCACGCTCTTCCCGTCGGCGGAAAAATCGATCGTCTGAAAAGGCAGCTTAGCGCCATCAAGCTTGGCGGAAGCCGCAGCGGAGAGCGCCTCCGCCAAACGAGCGTGATCGAAAGCCGTAACCCGCGCGCCGCCCTTCGCCGGATCGGCGATCATGAATTCGGAACCTCCGGGGCGCGTCACCCGGTACCAAAACCGGCCGTCCGCCAGCCAACCCGGATGCCCGGCTGTGTTGTAAACCAGCGGCGTGGTGTTGTAACCCATGAACTTCTCAGCGCGGGCGTAGTCCGCGATCGTCAGGGCCGCCGGGTTTTGCTGGGCCGAAGCCGGCCCGCACACCGTAAGCGCGGCGCAGGCAATGAGAGCGGAGTTCATGAGGGATTGACGCATAAATGTAGTTTAACCAGGTTCGGCGAAATCTTCGCAACTTCCGCCTTCCCTGGTTCGTAATAGCTTCCGTGAGACTGAACCTCCTTTTCCTGCTGCTGCCCGCGCTGGCCTGCGCGCAAACTGCCGACCAGATCATGGCGAAGGTCGCCGAAAACCAGAACCGGGCGGAGGCCGCTCGGACCGGATTCGTCTATCGCCAGAACGTTCTGGTAAGGCTCAAGCGTACAAACGGCGAACTCGCCCGCGAGGAAGACCGCGAATACACGGTGGCACCCACCCCCGATGGCGTAAAGCGCGAGATGGTCCATTTCGCGGGCAAGTACGGCGTCAACGGCAAAGTGACCTCATTCGCCGAGCCAGGCGAAAAGTACAAGGATGCCGACATCGACGCTGACCTTGCGAAAAGTCTGGCCGAAGACTTCGGTAACGACAAAGACTCCCGCGATGGCGTCAATATGGACCTGTTCCCTTTGACCACGAAGAAACAACAGTCTTATACCTTTAAACTGGCCGGAACCGAGATTTACCGCGACCGCGAAGTCTTCCGCATCACCTTCGAGCCCCGTTCGAAAAACGGCCCCCGATCCGACGACCATGGCACCCCGTGGGCGGGCGAAGCCCTCATCGACAAAGCCGATCTCGCACCGGTGCTCATTACGACCCACCTCGCACACGGCATTCCGGTGCTGGTCAAGACCCTGCTCGGCACCAATATCCGGCAACTGGGGTTCAAAGTGAGCTACGGAAGGTTCGACAGCAACCTCTGGTTTCCGGAAACCTACAGCGGGGAGTTGAAACTGCGAGCGCTATTTTTATACGCACGCACAATCTCGATGGGCCTGGTAAATTCCGGCTTCCAGAAAGCCGACGTGAAATCGAATGTCACGTTTGAGAAGCTGACGGCGGAGTAGCGTCGCCCGCTGTTGGAGAGCCGCGACCGCAGGGAGCGAACTCAGGTTAGCGAACTACGCCAGGTTCAGCGCCTGTTTCACCGCACCCGACGAATTCCCGATCTTCTCCTGGAGCATCATAATCGCCTGAATCAACTGCTCCGGACGTGGCGGGCAACCGGGCACGAACACGTCCACCGGAATCACCTGATTCACCGGTACCAGCGCGTAATTATTGAACACACCAGTCGACGTGGCACACGCACCCATCGAAATCACCCACTTCGGTTCCGGCATCTGCTGATAGAGGTGACGAATCACCGGCGCCATCTTGTTCGAGACGCGGCCGGCAATGATCATGAGATCACTCTGCCGCGGCGAACCGCGGAAGACCTCCGCACCAAAACGCGAAATATCGAAGCGCGACGCGCTCATCGACATCATCTCGATCGCGCAGCAGGCGAGTCCGAACGCCATCGGCCAGATGGAGTTCTTGCGGCCCCAGTTGATGACGCTGTCGACGGTGGTCAGGAACGCGCCGGACTGCAGCAGCGCCTGATCCATAGTTTCGTTGTCGATGTGCGAAAACAGCTCCGGGGGACCGCTCGCCAGGATAGTGCTCATATAGGTTTATTGTGCCACGGGCCTGCCTCTGAAGTCATGCCACCACCCGGTTCATGCCGCCCTAAAGCCCGCCCCGCCGGTTGATACACTGGGGTTTCATGCCCAGTCTTCTCCGGCGTCTCGTTTTGTGGGACTATCAGCGCGGCGTATGGCAGTACGACGTGATCTGCGGCGTCATCATTCTGTTCATCTTTTTCTCGCCCCGCGAGTGGTTCCGCGACCAGCCCCGCATCCCGAACGCCGCCGAAATCACGTCTCTCCCGTCGCATCAGGGCGAATCGGCATTCTGGGTGGAACCGGAACTGGTGACTGCGCTGCCCGAAGATCAGCGCCTGGTGGAAATCGGCAAACTGCTGACCACCCGAACCCGCAAAACCCACGTCATCACCCGGATAGAGCCGATTTACGATTCCGAACAGGTGGTAAAGGGCTATGTGGCCTTCGCCAAACCCTGACGTTTTTTGAAATGCAGCGCGTACCTATGCAAAGGCCCTCCAGCGTCCCCATTACAGCTATGAAGCGATTCCCTTCCGTTCTGACCGCGATCTTCGCACTGGCCGCCCTTCCGGCGCTCGCCTGCGCCGCCGATCCGCTGGCCACCGTTTTCGAGCACATTGATGCTGCGGCAAAGAGCTTCAAAGGCATCACGGCGAACATCTCCAACACCGAATTTCATGCCCTGGTGGACGACACCGACGTCCAGACCGGCACCTTCAAACTACTCCGGGTCAACCCGACTCTCACGCGCGTGCTTCTTGACCTCACCGGCGGCATGAACGGCGCGCAATCCATGGCGCTCAATGGCGACAAGGCCCTGGTTTACAACCCGAAAACCAAAATCCTTGCCGAGTACGACATCGCAAAATACAAGGACACCGCCAGTCAGTTTCTGGCGCTCGGCTTCGGTGCCACCAGCGCCGCTTTGAAGGCTTCTTACGACGTCACATACGTAGCCGAAGAGACCATCGGCGGCAAGCCGACCGCGCACCTGAAGCTGGTGCCGAAATCGAAGGAGGTTTTGCGCCAGTTGAAGCAGGCCGAACTTTGGTTCGGCGATGACGGTCTCTCCGTGAAACAGAAATTCCTCCAACCGTCCGGCGACTACCGGCTGGCAGCCTACTCCAACATGAAGCAGGCAGCCACCATGCAGGAGAAGGATCTGGATCTGAACCCGAAAGGCGCGACCAGACAAAAGATGGAGACCAGGTAGCGCAGTGGAAACATCGGTCCAGCCTCAACCCGGCAACAGCCGCCTGGCCTACCTGGACTGGATGCGCGGCCTTGCCGCCATCACGATGCTCCAGGGCCATGTATTCCACTCGTTCCTGCGCGACGATCTCCGCACCGGCGGCCCCTACCTCTTCTCGCAATTCGTCGGCGGCATGCCTCCCGCCGTTTTCCTGTTCCTCCTGGGCGTGACTTTCGCTTTCGGGATGGATAGCCAGGAGCGAAAAGGCGTCAACGCCTCAGGCCGCTTGGTAGCCTCGCTCAAACGCGCCGGACAAATCTTCGCGCTGGCCTTCGCCTTCCGCTTCCAGATGTGGATCGTCTCCATCGACAAAAGCCCGTGGACGGATCTGTTCCGCGTGGACGTACTGAACACGATGGGTTTCTCTCTCCTGTGTCTTTCTGCGATGGCCGTATTTCTGACTGTCGACAGAATTCGCCTCTGCGCAATTCTCGGCGTCCTGATAGCCGCCGCCGCGCCTCTGATTACGACGCTCAACTGGGACGGTGTGCCCCCGTTGGTGAAGCACTACCTCGCGCCAGACGCTTTCTATTTCGGCTTCTTCCCCTGGGCGTCGTTTGTCGCCTTCGGGATGAGCGCCGGCAGCCTGTTGCGGCACCTGAAACGCGATCAGGTCGGCACCGCAATGCAATGGCTCGGAGCCGCCGGCGTCGCCCTGGCCTTCGGAGCCTGGGTGCTCTCAAACCAGCCCTTCTCCATCTATTCAAAAGAAGACTTCTGGCACGATGGACCGCTCCTGATCTTCATCAAACTCGGTGTCCTGCTGATGATCCTGTCGTTTTCCTACGTGTGGAATCTCGCCATCCCCGAAGGCCAGTGGAGCCTGATCCGCCAGTTTGGCGTCACCAGCCTGCTGGTCTATTGGGTTCACGTAGAACTGGTTTACGGGAAGTCGCTGTGGTTCTTTAAGGAGAACCTGACGCTGCCGCAGACCGTGGCTGCCTGCCTCGGCGTGACTTTCTTCATGCTGGGCGTTTCATTACTGCGAACGAACTGGGCGGCAGTGCGGGAGTGGTGGAAAACCCGTTCGCTGCCGACGTGGCAGACGGCCGCCGAGACCGAATCAGGCGAAGCCGCCGGCGACTAACAAGCGCGGATGTCAATTCGTGGGCCGATAAGCCCCGCGCCCCGACTTCCCCTTCAATCCCTCCGGTCTCGAAACGCTTCTGTAGTGAAATATATAGCTTTGAGGGCAAAACCCGACTCGGCGGCCCTGTCTTACCCAACGCTGTTGCAATTCAACCTCATTGCGCACGAGCGGATACGCCGGGTCGAATACGGCCTGATCCGAGAACGCCCCGCGCCACCATGTTTCGGTCTTCGCCATCATGAAGAATCCGTTGATGGGTGCCTCAATCGGCCCGACTGCATGTCTCCCGAGAGCCGCGACAACCGCGCCCATTTGCTCTCGTTGATCGTCGCAAACAAGCTGATCCGGATGGCAAAAAGGGAGCACATTCTGCCATGGCGCATGACCTGGAGCATTCGTTACCGGACCAACCAGGTCGAAGCCACCCTCAAGTGCGCTGACGAGAGCATCAAACCAATTCGGCGAGAACAGAACATCGCTGTTCGTGCAGACCGTATATTTCGCGGATATCTCGGCGGCAAGCCGAAGCCCGACGTTCCATGAACGCGTCAAGCCCCCATGGTCGCCGAAGTGAACCTTCCAGCAGTTCGGATTTGGCCAGGTTGACCAGTCAACTGATTCCCATTCCGCGCTGGCGTCGTCAACGATAACGTATTGTCTCGCCGGTTTCGCGTGGTTTACCGCCCCTCCGTGTAGAGATCTGACCGCCTTCTTTACGTACTCAAAATGCCCATGGGACGGAATGATAACCAGTACGTCGGGAGCTTCCCGCCCAATGCTGAAGGCGATGTTGCCCCCGCCCAAGGGCGCACACTCATTCACGCTTTCACAGACGGCAGTGCCCTCGCTGCCGGCGTCCTTCGACGGACCAGGCAAGTTCGTGCCTCCCTGCTGGAACACCCTTTCAAATCGGTATGCCGTACTTGAGTCGAACTGTCGTAAGGACGACTCCTCCAGTTTCCGCGAACCACTCTTCACCCTGGCAAAATCAGCCCACCAGGGTGCTTCCGTTCGCACACGGGCCGGAGTGCCGTTGCCGGTATCGGGCCGGACGGTCAGTGCCCCCGGGTGTTTCCGGCGGATATATAGAAATTCGTCCACATTTCGCACCCTGGTATGAAAGAATGCACGGAGCAGAAACTGCGTATCCGCGCTGAAGATCACATGCGTCGAAAAGCCTCCAACTCGCTCATAAACATCGCGCTTGACGATGGTAGACGGATGCAACTGAGCAAGGGACGGACCGATTCCCAGCGCCCCGTTGACATCCAGTGGATAGCGCACGGCAATAACACGGCGGCTCAGTTCATCCAATCGCAATTCATGACTGCCGACAAGTCCCACACTGTCGGCTGCCAGAGAAGGCGCTAGCTTCTCGAACCGGTCCGAACACGATAGATCGTCCGAATCGTGGAAGATGATGAGCGGATCGCCTACGCCCTCAATTAGCTTCCTGCGGACCACATAAGGCCCGGCAGGCGAAGGCGACACCCGGAAGAACTCGACACCCGAATGATCGGACGTTACTGCCTCATGCGAGCCCATGTCCGCTTCATCGATATCCAGTCCAACCAGCGTTCTCCCTTCCACGCCCCGAATGGCCGCGGCATGCGCAAGAGCAGCCCTAAGGTGCCGTGGGGGTCCCCGGTGCGCCATTACCAGGGTGCAACGACCGTCCACGGGTGTTTCGTTCGTAGGCTGCGCTGACCGGCGTCCCACCTGATGAACGGACAATGAGCCCACAACCAATAGGCCCTGCGCAATCTCTTCCAGAAGATGAAAACAGAAGGCCGCGATGCCGTCATCCTGACAGCCGGGCCGGCTCAGAATTGCGCGCGCAACCGGCGACGAGCAACGGCAGGACTGGACATCGTGACGGTCTAAATGCAGACCCAGGATCGGTGATGGTTGCCAGGCGACAAATACGGTCACACCGTCGTTGTCGCCCGGCGGTTCCAATGGGTCCGCTGGAAACAGATCGCAGGATGCCGCCCGAGTTGACGGGTTCAGAACGGCCACAGCGTCAACATCCCTGGCCACCATCTCGCGAAGTTCGTAAAGGGCATTCTCTTCACGGCTTTCGCGAACTATGCTAACCGTCCCCGCGCAGAGCCCCACGATCAACCAGTCAGATACCGTGATCATCAGTGCTCAAATCCGGCGCCCCAGGCGGATTCCGTCGCCTGCGAGAACAGCCGCCCGTTGCGTGATAGCTGGCCACCACTCCAGAAGCCGACCGTATGCGGCCAACACAGCCTGAATCGCTGGCATAGCCTCGTCAGTACCATTCAGCAACAAGTCGCTGGGCATGGAGAAATCGTACTCGCTGGCGTGCCGCATCGCCTCAATTCTCCCGCCGATGTCCTCCGCCCAATGGACAGGCATGTAACCATCTTCGGCCAGCATGTTCTCGAGCGTCTCTATCTGCGCTGATCGATGGGAACACGCAAACACCGTTAAGACTTCCGCTAACTCAGTGATCGGTAGCAGCGCCAGTTCTTGAAACCAGGCACCGAGGGAAGAGACTGGATGAAGAGATCCGCCCTGCGGAACAGAGCGCCAAGCCGAGGTGCACCAAAGCATGACATCGGACATGCGGAACCTCACGCCCTGGTCGTCGGCGTAATTTCGGTCAGTTGGCGGAGCATGGACTAGAGTAAAAGGCAGATGCGCGGCGTACGAATCGCCACCACACACGGCTACAGTTCGGGCGAAGACGCCATCCTCATTATTGAAATCCGGCATAAAGGGGGGCAAGAGAGTTCGAGCATCCAGTCCCCTATTGTCTAATCCAAGAAACATGCCGACCGAGAGCGCGTCCGAGTGAGTCACGGTTGCCCGCAGCGACTGACGAACTATCTTTCGGGACTTTACGACATCAGCGTATCCACCACTCAGATTCTGGATGCGACTGCGAGTGTTTGAGGAATGGTGGGATATCAGCCCAAGGTCAGTGTGAAAACCACTATCGCCAGCCGCCCCGTTTGAAGTGATTGAAATTCGCCCGCTCCCGCCAAGCAAACTCGTAAGGAAATGGCCGCACATTCCGTCAAGGTTCACATGTCGCCCTGCCGACACGGTCGCGCGGACAATCGACGACAACGGTTTTCCAAGGAAGCTCTCGTGCTCGCCGAGGACATCGAGCGCCGTCGGCGTCACGAATGCGAGAGCATCCTTCTGTTCAGGAACACACCACGTTTCCTCCGGCCGTTCATGCCCCGCAACAAACACGTCCCCGCCGCTGGAAGTCTCAGGGACGCGGCCCACGTCACACACGGTGTCATCGTCGACGCTGAGAACCATGCAGCCGAGAGTTTGAAGCAGGATTGCGTTTCGATTGGCACCCGGGTGCCGCGTGGAATACCCAGTACCCCCTAGAAGGTAGTCAATCACGGCTGAGGGAATCCGCCCGCCATCGGACAGGAGGACCGCGAATGCTTGCTTTTGTTCCCTTCCAGCATAAACAACAGGGAGTTGCGTCCGGTCCCGCACTAAGCTCACCGACGTGTTCCTGAATTCCGTACCCGTCGCTTGGTCTCCGCAATCATCAGCAATAAAAACACTACATTGCCTATCAAAAGCCGCCAGATTGGAGGCATACGAAGCCACCGCCCTCTCGACGCATGTCGCTCGTCCCGAGGTAGGCATCGCTATCCACTCGATTCTGTGGCTTTGCCCAAAAAGATCGGAAGACTCGGGGATAATGGGTGCCGTCACAAGTTGTTCAAACGAGACGAGCCCATTCCGCTCCCTTAGTTCGATGAACAAAGATGTGAGCGACGCGCTGGACATCGACGGCAACATATCGACCGCTTTCCGAACCGCTACCTCGATGGGCTGCAGAGCATTCCACTGGCAGACGGCGGCCGCCTCCATGGTCGACATCCGACGACTAAACCCTGCTAGTGGAAAGTGAAGCAGTTCCTGACCCGGCCCGGCTCGAAAGCGCGAGCACGGACCACATCTGAATCTTTCTGGCATACTATCTTGAGAGTTCATAAGGTTGGCACGGCAGGACAATGGGCGAAATTGGACGAGCCCAATGTTGACGCCACCAATTTCCTTGCCTATTGGTGCAGGGACTACGAGTGCTTGTCATCAGGCGCACCGCCGAGTTCCAACTTCGGTAGTGCCACACCGAATTGTTGCTCAATCTGCGTTGCCACCTTTCCGCTGTAGGCACCGACCCACACGTTTCGCACGGTACCGTCTCGAGAAACGACTAATGTCTCAGGAGTCGCGGTGATCTTAAGTGCCGCGACAGTCGCTTGGCCACTGTCCGCGTAATACACAGGAAATGCTAGGCCGCTCTTCTTGACATAGTCAGCAAGCCCAGTGTCTGTGAGCGATATACCAATAAACCGGTAGCCAGAAGAGCGCTCGAACACCGTCTTCATCGCCGTCATGTTCCTCTTGCACCACACGCAGGTCGGCGTAAACACATAGACAATTGTTGGCCTCGTGTCACCGTTCCACCTCAGGGTGGTTCGCTGCCCGCGAATATCACTCAAGGCCAGTTCAGGGAGTCGCTGCCCGGCCTCCAAGGCAGGCGCTTTGGCCGGCGGATGTAACAGCACCCACCTCTGATAAAGAATTACGCTGACTAACAGGGCTACAACCGCTACTCCGAGCCATGTGCCAGCAAGAATGCGGACGATCGCTCTTGTTATTCGATCTATTCGGTGAAGGGCGTTGATGGCGTACAATTTAAGAGCTCCTTTTTGAGACAATCCAAATGCCGTTGACAGCTTGCCAACTCTGCGGAAACGTACCTGCGCAGCCGCAGCACAAACAGACAGTAGAAACGCGTCACTGTGGATTCGTTTGCGTCGAAGACCACGTAATGACGAGTTCTTTAGTTATCGGGCTCTGCGCAGGAATATGAAGGGGTGATTTAGAATTGCGGGAGTGACAGACCGGGAATTGACGACAATACTGGACTGGCCGGGGTACCGGGTTTACCGGCATGAGATTGACGAAGCTGGGCGAACACTGAAGTTGTGGGTGCGACGCAAGCGCGGGAACCGGGTATTGATCTGCTCGGGGTGCGGAGGCAGAGCGCACAAGATTGAGGAGGTCCGCCAACGGGAGGTACGGGATCTGCCGTGGCGCAAGTATCAGGCAATCGTGCATGTGGAGTACTACCGGATACGCTGTCCGAAGTGCGGCCTGAAAGTGGAGCAGGTTGCCCAGTTGCCGAGCAAGGCTCCGTTCAGCAGGGATTTCGAAGACGCTGTCGGATTGGCCTGCGAATCGGCGGCGGCCCGGCAAGTGGCGCGGCAGTTCGGCCTGGCGGCAAGCACCGTCAGAGCCATTGACTTGCGGTATCTGGAGCGCTGGACAAAGAGCCGGAAGAAGCCGGTGCTGCGACAAATGGGTGTGGATGAAATCTTTCTGGGGAAGACACAAAAGTTTCTGACTGTGGTCAGCAACCTGGAGACTGGCGAACCGCTGTGGTTCGGAGCGGACCGGAAGGAAGAGACGCTCGACGAATTCTTCCGGACGCAACTCAGCGGGATGCAGCGCAGCCGAATCAGCGCCGCATGTGTGGACATGTGGGAACCGTTTACGAAGAGCATCCTGAAATGGGTAGCGGACTGCCGAATCGTATTCGACAAATTCCACGTGATGCAGCATGCGAATAAGGCCGTCGACGAAGTTCGCCGCGCCGAGTTTTTTCGGAAGGGCGGACCGATGCGTGGCCTGGTGAAGGGCAAGCGTTGGTTGCTCCTCAGCCGATGGGTGAATCTGGACGGCAAGAAGCGGCAACTACTGAACGACCTGTTCCGGCTGAACCGCCGGATGATGAAAGCCTATCTGTTGAAGGAAAGCCTGGATCGCCTGTGGACCTACAGCTACGAGAGAGCGGCGAACCGCTATCTCAATCAATGGATCGATCAATTGCGCTGGCAAAGGCTGGAACCCTTCAAGAAGCTGGCTGTCATGCTCCTGCGGCATCTGGAAGGAATCCTCAACTACTGCAGGGTCAAGGTACCGTTCGGAGTGGTGGAGGCGGTCAACGGCAACATCAAATCACTGCTCCGCCGTGGTCGCGGTTATAAGAACCTCCGCTATCTGCTGCTAAAGGCCCAGCGAATGGCAGTTCTTAAGACCGAATTTGTCGTCTTCCGGAAAGCCGCCTAATATGCGGACCCTTTCACATTCTCGTTCAGAGCCAGTTATCGGTCGGTATTGAATTCAGCCTGTCAATCACCAGCTGAGGGAGGCTACGATGCCCGGATACCAGCTTGAGTCCGATGTTATGAAGAGCCGTGGAGATCGACGGCGCTTCTCCTGAAGATACGCCGTTGACGTCGTCCGATGCGGGTGATGATTTAGCTGAGGCCCCAGAAAACTCAATATCAATATCGAACGTTCCCTCAATTCCGGTCGCATCGAAGACTGGCCGCCCAGCGACCATTAGGCATGACGCGAGCGTCGCAACTGTCAGTGCGCGGGCATGGTAATCGTCGTCGGCGACCACCACCGTGCAGCCGTTCGACTGGGCTCCGTCCGGCGGTATAATACGCTTTGGTTTGAAGGCCGCATTGCCTCGAACCAATTCGAACACGGGGACGTCGCGCGGTTCGTAATGACTGACCAGTTTGAACCGATCCGCTAATAGCGCACGCAACATTTCTGGGATCTGCTTTTTTGTGGATCCATCTGGCAGCGTGGCCGCGATTTCAAAAAATTCTGGACGGCCTTCTGACTTCCACTCGATTTGGTAGTCCTTAACCGCATAAGCACGAGAGATAAGTCGCCGAAGGGGGATGCGAGAATAGTATATTCGCCCCGCGTCCTCGCGGATGACGTCCGCGGCGAGCGTCTGCGGTGGATCACGCTTCACAGATGCCGCGACAAATGTTCTAGTAGACAAGTCCGTCGCTGTGACCTGCCCAAACGCCGCTTGCACTAGCAGGCCAGCCGCCCACCAGCGGCCCACAATCTGCATTCGCACTCTGCACATGGATATCCCCCGGTTACCGTGCCTGCCAGCCAACAACAAATCGTGAACACCAGCGGGAGTGAGCCACCGACGTGGCATCACCCCCGAAAACACTCACCTCTAATTATCTGAATTATCTAGCTAGTGGGAGCACAAGCACATACACATTGATAGCCCCGCGGGTTGATGCCAATGTTACAGCCCGAATATGGGCAGGCCCCGAGCGCCGTGTTCATACATATATTGACCTGGCAGTCGCTAATCATGGCCCCGGTGCATCCGTCTGCTTGGATTGCAGAGTACCCGCCGATACCGAGAGCTAAAATGCCAGCAACTGCGATCCGCTTTGCAACACCAGTGGAAGCTGTTTCATTAATCATTGTCTTGTCCTTTTTTGTGTTTGAATGTTGTACCGCAAAACATCATAAGGCAAATGTATATGATGGCACTAACGCAAACAAGTGCCCAACTCAGACATTCGTTACCCATTTAGGCCACGTTTCGTTCGTCGATATTGCGTAGGGCTCAGCTTGAATGCGGCTTTAAAGTCCCCGACAAAATGTCCGTAATGAATAATTCCAACTGCAACCATGATTTCCTTTACACGAAGGTTTGTCGTGCAGAGAAGAGTTGCAGCCTGATCCATTCGCCGGGCTTTCAGCGCTGGGATTGGCGTTAGGACTGAATACGAATCTTGGAATAACCGGTCAAGATGCCGGGCCGATACATTCACGTGGAAGGCGAACTCTTCCAGGGTCCACGGCTCGGAGAATCGTGATTCAATCAAGTTTAGAACCTCTTGGACGCGGTGATCGGTCGACGTACTGTTACGCATCGGTGGCTTCCCTGCGTCTTTGGTCGCACGCGTGCTGGGGGGGGATTCTCGTCCATCGACAAAACTGTCTCCTTCTCGCAACCTTGCCTGGCTGAGCTTAACACAACTTTCGGGCCGAATAGAGAAAATAAGCGACTGAAGCACGGAAATATTGCACTAATCAATGAAAAGTCTGGCGTGTTCAATTTCGCTGCGTAGTTCCCGCAGTCTTCGTCCCGGGATTTTTAAGAATGACTCAGTCCAGCGCATTAGGGGAGGAGCGCCGGCAAGGTTCGCAATCGTAGACATCAAACCTCGTGCGCCAGTTCGGTGTCACGAGTTAGCGAGGGCACGGCCAGCATGAAAGCGCACCAACCGGGCGGCTGCACGCGAGTAGTGGCAGACCCGTTCCCTGCCGACATAGCAGACGGCTACTGAGACCCATCAGGGCGAAGCCGCCGGCGATTGAGCTCGGGACTGCCCGCACTCAGGCCCGGTAGCTGCGATCGTGAATTTCGGCAGTCGCGACAAGCCGCGCAATGCATTCCATGATTTCGCGGAAGGAACGATCCCGGTAACGGTTCTCGTCAGCGATCTGGCGATTCTCAGTAGCCAGCGTTTCAATGCTCTTCGCAATCGCCTCATCGCGTTCGGCCAATCGTTCGATCCGCTCATCGATGGTCATATTCTTGCCGTCAGTATAGCGCCGCCCCGCAGCCAGACGACATCGCGGCCCGCCAAGTCCCAGCCCACCGCAATTCATCCCCGGCGGTCCCCCCCCGAATGATAGAATTCGAATTTCCCTCTCTTGATCCCTATGACTAACCCGATGGCCCGTCCCCTCGCTGAAGCCGATCCCGATATCCACCGCCTCATTCAAAAAGAAGCAGACCGGCAGAACAGCCAGATCGAACTCATCGCCAGCGAGAACTTCACCTCCGAAGCGATCCTGGAGGCCACCGGCAGCGTCCTCACCAACAAGTACGCGGAAGGCTATCCCGGCAAGCGCTACTACGGCGGCTGCGAGTTTGTCGACCAGATTGAAGACATCGCCCGCGACCGCGCAAAGAAGCTCTTCGGCGCCGAATACGCCAACGTGCAGCCGCACTCCGGCTCGCAGGCCAACCAGGCGGCCTTCGCGGCCATCCTCCAGCCGGGCGACACCATCATGGGCCTCGATCTCGCCCACGGTGGCCACCTCACCCACGGCCACAAGCTGAATTTCTCCGGCAAAACCTATCACGTAGTGGGCTATCAGGTCAGCAAGGAAGACGAGCGGATCGATTTCGAGCACATGGCCAGCCTCGCTGCCGAGCACAAGCCGAAGATGATCATCGCCGGTGGCAGCGCCTATGCGCGGCAGTGGGATTTCCCGAAGTTCCGGCAGATTGCCGATTCCGTGGGCGCGTTTCTGGTCGTCGACATGGCGCACTTCTCCGGCCTGGTCGCGGCCGGCCTGCATCCGAATCCCTGCGAATACGCCGACATCGTTACCTCAACCACGCACAAGACATTGCGCGGACCGCGCTCGGGGCTGATCCTCGCGCGCGAGAAGTTCGCCGCCGCCATTGACCGCAACGTTTTCCCCGGCGTGCAGGGCGGCCCGCTGATGCACGTTGTCGCGGCCAAAGCCGTCTGCTTCCTCGAAGCATTGCAACCGGCGTTTAAGGAGTACCAGACACAGGTGGTCGCCAACGCCAAAGCGCTGGCCATGGGCCTGCGCGGCGAAGGTTTCCGCGTCGTCTCCGGCGGTACCGATACACACCTGCTCCTGCTTGACGTCTTCAGCAAAGGAGTACGCGGCAGAGAGGCCGAGAACGCTCTTGACGCCGCCCGCATCACGGTTAACAAGAACGCGATTCCGTTCGATACCAACCCGCCCATGAACCCCAGTGGCATCCGCCTGGGCAGCCCGGCCGTCACCACACGCGGCTTCCGAGAGAAGGAAATGCAGGAAGTGGCGTCGTGCATCGCCGAAGTGCTGCGCAGCCTCTCCACCGAAGGCTCCGAAGCCACCATCCAGGCCGTGCGCGCCCGTGTGGAAGCTCTCACGTCGCGCTTCCCGCTCTACGCCTGGCGTCGCGGAGAGGCGTAAAACGCCCAGGCCGATCACGTGAAAATTGCGCTTGATGTCCGGCGAATTCGCGATTTCGGCGTCGGCACGTACATCCGCAATCTGCTGCAGGCCATCGCGGCGCAGAACTCACAATACGAGTTCATCCTGATTTGTTCCGCGGAAGTGCGGCAGCAGGTGCCTCCGCTCCCCGGTAACTTCCGCTACGAAATTTATGACCGCCGCGATTCGTCGCGATTCGATCATATTGCGCTCCCGCATTTGCTGCGAAAGCTGCGTGTGGATCTCACGCACATCCCGTTCCACCGCGTCCCGCTGCTGATGCCGCAGCCTTACGTGGTGACCATCCACGATCTCAGCAGCCTCTTCTATGACGACGCCACCGGCATGCTCCATGAGGCTCGTGTCTTCCGCCTCAAACGTGGTCTCGAACGCGCCGCCCGAATCATTGCGGTGTCCGGAGCCACGCAGCGCGACGTGGTGAATCTGGTACCCGCCGCAGCAGATCGCGTCCGGCTGATCTACAACGCGCCAGATCCCCAGTTCCTGGGCCGCAGGACATCCCACGCCGTCGCTGCGTCTTCCCTCCCCTGGGGAACGCAAACCGTAGCCGGCGCAGCTACCGACCCCGCCGCCACAGCCCGCGAACGCCACCGCATTTTGGAGCGCTACCAGATCAACTACCCGTTTCTGTTGTATGCGGGCTCCATCCGTCCGCAGAAGAACATCCCCCGCCTGATTGAGGCCTTCGCTGTGGTGCGCCAAAAACTCGAAAACCACGGCGGCTACAAAGACCTCCGGCTGATCATCATCGGCGACGATATTTCGCGCTACCCCAACGTGCGGCGAGCAGTCATCCAGAGTCGCGTGGAAAACTCCGTGCGCTTCCTCGGTTTCATTCCGCTGGAAACGCTGCGGGTATTCCACGAACTTGCCACTGCCTTCGTTTTTCCCTCGCTCTACGAAGGCTTCGGCCTGCCGCCCCTCGAAGCCATGGCATCCGGTACGCCGGTGATCGCGTCGCAGGTCAGTTCCCTGCCCGAAGTGGTAGGCGGCGCGGCTATGCTGGTGAATCCCGAAAACGTTTTCGATATCGCGCGCGGCATTGAAGAGGTGCTGCTCAACGCGGAATTGCGCGAAGAACTGATCACACGCGGACGCCGCCAGGCAGCCCGCTTCAGTTGGGCCCGAACCGCACAGGAAGTCCTGGCGGTTTACGACGAGGCCGGCCGCCGTCCCGCCGCCTGACCCAGGCTACTGCGTCGGCGCGAAACGCCCGCGCCGCCACGACGCCGTCAATTTCGGCATCCCACGTGGCGGGTTCAGCTTGACCGTAATAGACCGATATTTGCCATCCCGTGTCCCATTCGTCGGGCTGTAACCCAGCAAGTACGTATTCCGCAGTTCAATGCCGATCTTCGCCGCAACATCCACCAGATCGCGCAGCCCCACCTCAAAATGCCGCCCGCCAGTCAGTTCCGAAAGACGCGACAGCAGCGCCGGATCGTCGTTGATATCGCCGCCGCCGCTAAAAATCCCCATGGAATAAATCTGCACGTCGGATTCCTTCACCCGGTTCTTCACCTCGCTCTCGGAATAACGGCTGTGGTTGTCACCGCCATCGGAAAGCAGCAGCAGCGCCTTGCGCGGATGCGTTGCCTTCTTCATCGCGGCAATCGCCAGCGTCACCCCATCCAGCAAGGCCGTCGACCCCTTCGACCGCGCACTCAGAATCCGATTCTGAATGTCCCCCAGATTATGCGTAAACGGCACCACCATCTCCGGCCTGTCGTTAAACTCCACCAGAAACGCCTCGTCCTCCGGGTTAGCCGAACGAAAAAACTCCACCACACCCTGTCGCGATATCGCCAGCTTATTGCCCATGCTCCCGCTGGTATCGAGCACAATACCGATGGAAAGCGGCGCATCTTCGCTGCCGAATGAAATCAGCTTCTGCGGCACACCGTCTTCCAGCACCTGGAAGTTTTCCGCATCCAGTCCGGTCACCATACGGTCCAGCGGATCCAGCACCGTAACAGGCACCAGCACCAGATTGGCGTCCACCCGAATATTCGCGTGCGGCAAAGGCGGCGGCTCGTCCGCCGCGCCTCTGCCGCGAGGCGAAATGGTTGCCTGACCAGACAGACAAATTGCGGCGGCCAATAGCGCGGCCAGATATCGAAGTCGCATGCAGATTAAAGAGTACCTGAAACAGCCAGGTAACGTGCAACAGCGCGTCAGGGAATCAGCAAATTCAGATATGCCGGATCGCGATTGAAGACCGGAATCGCCAAATCCGCCTCCCATCCCTTCCCATCCGCACTGCGCCGAACCACCCGACCGCGTTTGAAATCCGCCGCCTGCTTCGCCCAGTTGACACCCTTGGCGAACAGCATTTCGTGCTTCTCGGTGTTCGACTTGCCCTCCAGTTCCGCGTGCGCATAGTGCGCCGAGGCCAGCATGTTGAGACTGTTGGCCGACGCATCCAGCTGCCGCCAGAGAAAGTACTTCGCAACCTCATCACGTCGCGAAATCACCAGCACGCGCGAGTCGAACGCCGCAATTCTTTCGCTCGGAAAAGCCTTGTTGAAGTACGCCGTAAAGAGACTCGCCGAAACAGAAACGATCTTCTGCACATTACCGTCAAACCACAGCGGCGAATTCTCTTTCTCGAAATCGGTAAGCAGGAATGAGTATTCGTCGCTCTGCCCGTAAGCGAACCGGCAGCCAATCATTTCCTGACACAGCCCGATCGCCGCCGCATCCAAAGCCTCCGCCAGCCGCCGCGAATACGGCCGCTCCAGTCCCTTGGTAAACGTATGGAAGCCGCGCCCGTCGATGCGGATGACCACGTAAGACCGCCGCGGCAACGTAACCCGCAGCGCATCCTCGTAATCCTGTTTCATCCTCCGGCCGAGATCGTCTTTCACGCAGACACCATGGTTCGATTGTGCCAAAGCCGATACAGTGAAGTCAGTCTGCCCCTTGCATCAGCAGCAGCGGCGTGACAACAATGACCTATGCGAAACGGAATCCGGCTCCGCACCCTGTTAACAGCCGTTGTTCTGTCGCTGACCGCAACCGGCCAGACAAAGATGACGCAAATGAGATCTCGGGCCACGGAGCCTGGGGTGTTGTACAGCAACGGCAGAATGGAATTCCAGTATGCAGGTAAGCCCGTTGTCATCGACGGGGCCATGGTTCCCTTTCCCGAAAAGGAGTGCGGCACAAGGTGCGAAGATCTCACAGGCTCGCTGCGGAAGGATTGCCGCGGTAAGTGCTCCATGTTCGAGCCCGAAGCTCTTGCATTTAATCCAGCAAAACCGGCTCTGATCTTCGGCATCTTCACCGATTTCTCCCAAAACAAACCGATGGTACTGATGGAGGCCGACTTACAAACAGGCGGCTATCGCCACTTGATAGCTTTCTATACGGCCGGACTGACCGACGCCGTCTTCTCTCCAGATGGCCGTTATCTTGCTTTCGCTAATTGGGTACATGACGGAGGGTGTTTCAATTCCTCCCGAGTCGGAGTTATCGACCTGGAAGATCACACCGGTATCACCGTCGCAGAGTTCGGTGCAGATTCGTTTGCGAACGGCTCGATGCCGAAACAGGTCCGCCGGTTCAGTGCCTTGCGATGGCGTTCAGCGACGACACTTGAAGGCATCGAATCGACATTCAGCACCGCACGGTGCACAAACCCGATCCGTCAGCTAACCCGAAGCGTCGATATTTCCACACTTGACCTTCACCCGCCGACGGGGATTGAATAGGGGATCCGCTACCTGACCAGTTTCGGAGCGCAGCCGAGATTCCTGTCATGCGCCACGGAAGCGTCGCAGACACCGGCACGTCGAGCCTCCGCAGGATTGACGTTGTAGGTCATGAACGCCGGCGCGCCGCCGGCAAACGGCGGAGCGGCGTTTCGGGATGGCGCGGAAGAATTCGGAATGACCGCCGCCAGCACCGCCAGAAGTGCAACGCAGACATAATTCACATTCATGACCGCAGATTAGCAACCGAAAGTCACAACTCAATGACAGATTCATGACCTTTCGCCCGGCAAATCGCCTCCGCGACAATGAAACTGACGCACACCGACAACTATGCGAGTCGTCCTCGACACCAACATCCTGGTTTCCGCCTGCTGGAAGCCCGAAGGCCTCGAAGCCCAGGTAACGAATCTCGCCCGCACCGGAGAAATAACACCGTGCATCTCGGCCGAACTGCTCGCCGAATACCGCGACGTCCTGTCCCGAAAAAAGCTCGCCTCCGTCAGTACCCGAGCCACTGACCTCCTCGCCGCGCTCGAACAGACCGCCATCGTAGTGACACCCGTCGACAAAGTAGCCGCCTCCGCCGACGACGACGATAACCGCTTCCTCGAATGCGCCGCTGCCGCCAACGCCGATTTCCTCATTACCGGCAATCTCCGCCACTATCCGCAGATGTGGGAAAACACCCGCATCGTCAATGCGCGCGCGTTCCTCTCCCGCTAAAGTAATGGAGTGAGCCAAATTGACAAGCCCCGCATCCTGATCGTCGACGACGACGAGGCGCAGCGCTCCGCCATGAGCCAGTTACTCGCCGGTTGGGGCTACGAAACCACCACCGCCTTCGACGGCCGCAACGCACTGGAGGCGCTCTCCGACTTCCCCGCCGACGTCGTCCTCACCGACCTCAACATGCCCAACCTTGATGGTGCCGGCCTGCTGGCGGAGTTGCACAAATCCCCCTCACCGCCCCCAACGATCATCCTCACCGCTTTCGGCAGCGCCGATAAGGCCATCGAAATGGTGCGGGAATCGGGCGCTTTCTGGTACCTGGAAAAACCGGCTCAACCAAAAGCTCTGCGCGCAATCCTCGAACGCGCCGTCGCACAGGCGAAACTCGTCCGTCACTCGCAGCGACTGGAGCGCCAACTTTCCTCACGCGGCGTCCTGGGTGGCCTGGTCGCGCAATCGGAATCCATGCGGCGCGTTTTCGCCCTGCTCGAACAAGCCGCACCCACAAAAGCAACCATGCTGATCGGCGGCGAAACCGGCACCGGCAAGGAAGTCACCGCGCGCGCCATTCACGATCTCAGTCCGCGCCGCGCCAGCCCATTCCTCGCCATGAACTGTGCCGCCCTGCCGGATACGCTCATCGAAAGCGAACTCTTCGGCCATGAGAAAGGCGCTTTCACCGGAGCCGCCGAGCGCCGCGCCGGTTACTTCGAACTTGCCAACGGCGGTACACTGCTGCTCGATGAAATCGGCGAAATGCCCATCGCCACCCAGGCAAAACTGCTCCGCGTGCTGGAAGAGCGGAAAATTCGGCGACTGGGAGGCTCGCGCGAAATCGATACCGACGTGCGCATCGTCGCCGCCACCAATCGCGACCTCCGCGAAGGCATCGCCAAAGGCACCTTCCGCGAAGACCTGTACTTCCGCCTCAACGTCTTCGAAGTCACGCTGCCGCCGCTGCGTGACCGCCGGGAAGACATCCCGCTGATTGCCGCTGCTCTGCTGGATGGCCTCAACAAACGCCACGAATGCCGCGTGACCGGACTCTCGCCCGAAGTGGAAAAGCTGTTCTCCGAATACGCCTGGACCGGCAACGTGCGCGAACTCCGTAACGTCCTGGAACGCGCCGTTATTCTGGCGGGCAACGGCCTCATCCGGCCGGAGCATCTGCCCCCCGGCTTCGCGGGCCTGCCCAACCGCACCGTGGAATCGACCGGCAGTGAAGTCACTCTGCGCGCCGGCGTCACTGTGGACGAAGCGGAGCGTCAACTGATCCTGATGACGGTGCGCCATACGGGGGGCAATCGCGGCCGCGCCGCTGAACTCCTCGGCCTCAGCGTCAAAACACTCTTCAACAAGCTGAAACAGTACGGCGAACCGCAGGACGGCCAGACTGAACCATGAGACTGCGCGCTCGGCTGCTGGTGCTCTCCATCTCCACCGTGGCGATCATCGTCGCGGTCCTGTTCACCCTGCACCTGGACAGCCTGACCCACGCCTGGCTCGATACCGCCGTGGACCGCAGCGCCATCGTTGGCAAACAGATTCAATCGCTGCTCACTGACCGCATCTCGAACACGCCGTCCGCCGCCGGGGCCAGCCTCGCGCAAACCAAACGCTCCTGGAGCCGCACCCTTGCGACCGATCAGGAGCTCTACACCATGCTCGTGGAGCAGGCCAACGTTCCCTCCGGAGCGATAGTGGAGATCAACGTAATCGGCGAAGACGGACGAATTCTCCGCTCCTCCATCCCCACACGCGAAGGTCAGGCCTCGTTCGTACATGAAAGCCTCGTTTCAGTGCGCGATTCCGGCGCCCTCGCTCGCCTCATGGCTATCCGCACCGCCACCACTGACTACGAAACACGCATCCCGCTGGGCATCGATGGTCAGGACAAACCGGTGTTCGAAATCCAGTTGCTCGTCTCGCCGGTCCTGCTGCGTGACAAAGTCATGCCGGATCTGACGAGCACCGTGCTCGTGTCGCTCTTTGCACTCTTCGCGGCAGCCGCGCTGGCGGGCGTCTCCGCGCACATGGCCCTGCTGCCGGTACGTCGGATCAGCAGAGCGATCGACACGCTTTCCACCGGCAACCCACTCGGTCTCAATTTCCCGCGCCAAAGCAGCGAAGACCGGGAGGTCGCCGCCGTGGAATACAAACTCAGCCTGCTTGGCGAAAAGATGCAGGGGGCGCGGCGCGACGCCATCGGCACGCTCGTGCGAACCGTGGCCCATGAGATCCGCAATCCCCTGAACGCGATCTCCCTGCGCCTCGAAACATTGCGCATGAAAATTGCCGATGATATTCCCGAAGCCGAAGGCGAGATCGATCTGGTCAGCCATGAAGTCCAGCGGCTGGACCGCGTCGTGAAAACATTCCTCGACCTCAATCAGCCCCTCGAACTCGAACTGGCGGACTTCGATCCGGCGGAACTCACCCGCACTACCGTGGAGACGCTACGACCTCAGGCTACTCAGGCAGGCGTGGAACTCCTTTTCACCGGACCACTGACCAGCTTCACTGTGCGCGCGGATCGCGGCCTCATCGGACAGGCCATTCTCAACCTCATCAAGAACGCGATTCAGGCAATTGACGGAGGGGGTACGGTGAAAGCTACTGTCCAACTGAAGGACGGCTCCTGCCAGATCGCAGTAACCGATAATGGTCCTGGGATGCCAGCCAGCGTGCGCGAACGAATTTTCGAACCGTATTTCACCACAAAGCCGACCGGCTCCGGTATCGGACTGGCCTTCACGAAACGCGCCGTGGATCTGCACAACGGACGCATCGACGTGGAGAGCGCGCCGGGTTCGGGCACAACAATGGCGCTCTCCATTCCCGCAGTCAGGAGAACCGCGTGATCCGCCGCGCATTCACGTTCGTTCCGCTCGCCGGGCTGGTCTTGCTCTCCAGCGGCTGTTTCCTGCAGAAGAGTAAGGTGGCTCCGGTTCCACCTGCGCCCGCCCCGGTAACCGCACCCGTAACAGTGCCTCCGCCGGTGGCCGCGCCACAGCCAAAGCCGCAAACCCAACCGCCGACAGTACAGCCCGCGGCACCCGCACCTGAACCCGCCAAGCCCAGTCCGTTTCCAGGACCGCCAATTACCACACCGCCGGCCCAGGTCCCCTCGCGTCCCCGACCCACGCCTGTAACCCCCGCACCGGTAACGCCAACGCCTTCCCCCACACTCGGAGCCATCCTCAGCGCCGACCAGCGTAAGCAACTCGATGCCGCCTACCAGGCCGACCTGAAACAGGCCAACGCCGTCCTCAACGGACTTGGCACCCGAAAACTAACGGCGGAACAGACCGACACGGTCAACCGCTCCCGCTCCTTCATCCGTCAGGCCGCCCAATTTCACGACCGAGACCTCACCACAGCCGCCGAACTGGCCCGCCGTGCGAAAGTTCTGGCCCAGGATTTGGCCGGCACGCTCAAGTGAAAATGTGGGGCGGCCGTTTCGGCCTGCCGTACCGCGCAGCGCGAGCGACGTTGCGGCAGCAACGAGGCACATGAGAGCGCTACCCGCCCGCTCAGCAGCACTCTCCCTGGCGCTCCTGCTTGCAACCGTAGCCGCCGGTCTGACGCTCCGGCTCGCTCATCTGAGCTTGCCGTCTGGCGTCACGAAATACGGAGGCTCCGCCCTCTGGGGCCTGATGATCTACTGGATCGTTTCGTTTCTCCTGCCCACCCTTCAGATCCCGTCGACCGTCCTGCTTGCGGGAGCCATCGCGACCGCCGTCGAGGTCTTCAAGCTCTACCACTCGCCCGGACTGGATGCCTTCCGCCTCACGCTTCCAGGTGCCCTGTTACTGGGGCGCTTCTTCTCCCTGTGGGACATCGCCGCGTATTGGCTCGCCATCGTCGCCGGAGCCCTGGCAGATCACGTTATCCGGTCCCATTCCCTGATAAGCACCCCGGCCAAACGCTTAAACTGAAACCATGCACTGTCATCTCGAACACGTGGACGGTGAGCAAGATGCTGAACGTCGCGCAACGTCCGCTCACATTGAAGAAGGGTTCCGGCAATCCGAAAGAGGGAAACTGATCGATGGTGAACAAGCGCGTCTCAATCTTCAGGGAATGAAGGAAGACTGGCAACGCAATCGCCGCATCTGACGCGCCGAACGCCTCGGATCCGAAACGCCCCCTGCATGATCGCCACAACCGAAGCCGGCAACAAAGAGGACAGAATCCGCGATCTGCTCAGGTATCTGGAGAGCGAACTCGGCCAGACTTTTTTGATCATGGACCACTGGGACTGTGACAAAACCCCGATTGGCATAGCGGCGGCGAACAACCCACACCAACTTGTCTATATTTCGCTCAACGACAGCCCTGCGAATACATACTTTGTCGAACTCGAAACAGCTCCGACTGAGGGATCGGACTTTCCATACACAGTGGCAGGTACACACAAGACCGTAAATCGGGAACAGCTTCTGCAAATTGTGAGCCGACACCTGCGGACTGGGGCCTCCGAACCTGCGTTATAGCCAGTCAGCGCCTCCCCCAAAAAAGGATCTGGCCGGCACACTCAAATCGAGTGCGCCGGCCAGTTGAAGACATCCCAGGAGAACAACCCGACTGCTACCGCACAACCCGGCTACTTCCGTGCCGTCGTTACCTTCGGCGTCGCAAGATAACCCTTGATCGTATCCTTGCCCACTTCGTTCACAACAACCTCGTACGGCGTCCTGCTGCCGGTAACCGCGTAGAACTGCACCGGCTCGTTCGTCGACTTATCCTTCTTCTCCACCAGCTTGTCGTCGGCCATCACCACCATCGTGTAGCGGTTCTTCTTCTCGTCCACCTTCGTCAGGCGGATCTGAACGTCGCCCACCTTCTGGAGCCCGGCCTTCTTCGTGATGGCGAACTCATAGATGTTGCGGTCGCCCATGGCGCGCAAAGCCTGAATTTCCTTGCCATTCGTCGCGATCAGGCCGCTCATCAGACCCAGATCGCCAGTGGCGCGCTGCAGGTCGGAGGCTGTCTTATCCACTACGAGCTTGGTGGAAGCGAGATCCGTCTTCACGGAATCAACCGTCGTACCCACACCCTCAATCTTCGACGACATCTGTGCGGCAGTATCGGACACCGAGTTCTTCACCCCCGCGAGTTCGGCATTGATGGCCGCCTGCTGCTCAGCGCTCTTCTCGGTCAGAGACTTGGCCACGTTATTAGCGACCGTATCGGCATGACGTGTCGCGGCGGTCTGCGCCTGAGCCATCGATTTCGCGATGGATTGCGACGTCTGCTGCTCGGTGGTTTCCAGTTTCGCCTGGAGATCGTTGGCCGTGCCGGTCAGCGCCGTGCTCTGGGCTGCGAGTTGCGTCTGTACGGCGGCAGTCTCAGCCTTCGTGGCATTGAGATCGCGGCGCAGATCGCCAATCTGAGAATACTGGACAAAGGAGAATGCTGCGACCGCCACTCCGACCACAAGGGCGGGAATCCACCCCGACTGGCTGCGCGGCGCATTCACTGTAACGATTTCGGGGTTGTTGCTGTATTCGGGGTTCATTGTACTGCCTCCGCGCATTACTATTGCAAGGAGTGTGCCAAAGTGCGCGGCATTTGTTTTCAGCAAGATAGAAACTCAGTACCCTGAATACCCGGAAATCGTTACCGATCCCCCAGGCAAGAGATTCCGGTTCCATCGGCGGGAACCCCGCTGTTTGGCACTTCTGAGCAATCACTAAACGCTAAACTGGAATCTACCCCTCCCGGATGATCTCTTTTTCCAGCATCAACAAACAGTACGGCAAGCAACTCATCTTCGTCGACGCCTCTTTCCAGCTCAACCCCGGCGAAAAGGTCGGCCTCGTCGGCCCCAACGGCTCCGGCAAAACTACCCTCTTCCGCATGGTCATCGGCGAAGAATCGCCCGATGAAGGCGACGTCTCCGTCCCCAAAAAACTCACCATCGGCTACTTCCGTCAGGACGTGGAAGAAATGTCCGGCCGCTCCGTGCTCGATGAAGCCATCGCCGGCAGCGGACGCGCGGGCGATCTCCACCACGAACTCGAAGCCCTGCAAAAGGCTATGGAAGACCCCGACCGGCTCGACGAAATGGATTCGATCCTCGCGCGCTTCGGCGATGCCCAGGAAGAATACGAACACCTCGGCGGCTACACCCTCGAGGCGCAGGCGCGCGAAGTTCTCCACGGCCTCGGTTTCGCGGACGATCAGGTGGATGGCGACGTCGGCGCACTCTCCGGCGGTTGGAAAATGCGCGTGGCGCTGGCCCGCGTGCTGCTCGGCCGGCCCGACGTCCTGCTGATGGATGAACCGACCAACCACCTGGATCTCGAATCCATCATCTGGCTCGAACAGTTCCTCAAGGGCTTCGAAGGCGCACTTCTCATGACCTCGCACGACCGCGAATTCATGAACCGCATCGTCTCGAAAATCGCCGAAATTGACGCCGGCGAAATCACAGCCTACTCCGGCAATTACGATTTCTACGAGCGTGAGCGCGCGATTCGAGAGAACAACCAGCAGGCCGCCTTCGCGCGCCAGCAGTCCATGCTCGCTAAGGAGCAGCGCTTCATCGAGCGCTTCAAGACCCACGCGGCGAAAGCTGCTCAGGTGCAGAGTCGCATTAAGGCGCTGGACAAGATTGAGAAGATCGAACTGCCCAAGAAGCGGACCGTGGTCAAGTTCGATTTCCGCGTACCGCCGCGTTCGGGCGATCAGGTGACCGTGATGGAAGACCTGTGCAAAGCCTACGGCCCGCGCGTGATCTACGATGGCTTCAGCCTGACCATCCGGCGCGGCGAACGCTGGGCTGTGATGGGACGCAACGGCGCGGGCAAATCCACCCTGCTCAAGATGATCGCGGGCGCGACTCAGCCCGATAGCGGCACCGTGCAACTTGGGGCCAGCCTGACCATGGGCTACTTTGCACAACAGTCCCTCGACGTGCTGAGTGCCGATCTCACCATCCTCGAACAGCTTCAGCAGGATTTCCCGCAGGATGGCATCGGATCGCTGCGGTCGCTGGCCGGTGCTTTCCAGTTTTCCGGTGATGACGTGGATAAGAAGATCCGCTCGCTCTCCGGCGGCGAGAAATCCCGTCTGGCCATGGCGCGTATGCTTTACAACCCGCCGAATTTCCTGGTACTGGACGAACCGACGAACCACCTGGATCTCGCCACCAAGGAAATGCTGATCGGCGCGCTGAAAGATTTTGAAGGCACTATGATTTTCGTCTCGCACGATCGCACGTTCCTGCGCGGTCTGGGCTCGCGCGTTCTGGAACTGGGCGGCGAAACCGGCAAAGAGCGTAACCCACGCATCTATCCCGGCCCTTACACTGAATATGTGGACGCGCTGGGCCACGAAGCTCCCGGCATTTACTCGTAAACTTTTAACAGGAGATTTTCAACATATGGTAAGAACGGCAAGCGCCCATTGGGCAGGTGGTTTGAAAGACGGCAAAGGTACGGTTTCCACCGCGAGCGGCGTGTTATCGGAAACTCAGTATTCCTTCAGCACGCGCTTTGAAAACGGCGTGGGCACCAATCCGGAAGAATTGATTGCGGCAGCCCACGCGGGTTGCTTCAGCATGGCGCTTTCCGGCCAGTTGGGAGCAGCCGGTTTGACGGCGGAAGCCATCGACACGAAGGCCTCGCTCACCATGGAGAAGACCGATGCCGGCTTCACCATCACCGCCATCCACCTGGACGTCACGGTGAAGATCCCGGGCGCGAGCGAAGAGAAGTTCGCCGAAGCGGCCGCCAACGCGAAGAAGGGCTGCCCTGTATCGCGCGTTCTCAACGCCGCGATCACCATGGATGCAAAACTGATCGCTTAAGCAGAGCCGGAGCCAATGGAAGTGCCGGTCCTCGAAACCGAGCGGCTGATTCTCCGTGGGCATGGTCCCGGCGATCTGGCCGCGTGCGCCGCTATGTGGGCGGACCCAATCGTGGTCCGTCACATCGGCGGGCGGCCCTTCACCAGAGAGGAAGTCTGGTCGCGGTTGCTCCGCTACGCGGGGCATTGGGAATGGCTCGGTTATGGTTACTGGGCGATTGAAGACAGGGCCACTGGCGAATTCGTGGGAGAACTGGGGTTTGCCGATTTTCACCGCGATATGACGCCATCGGTCGAAGGCATTCCCGAAGCCGGTTGGGTACTCGCTGCAAAGTTCCACGGGAGGGGCTACGCAACAGAGGCCTTGCAGACCGTTCATACCTGGGGCGAAGCGAATCTCGTATCTACCCGAACCGCCTGCATCATCGACCCGGCGAACGCAGCTTCCATTCGGGTCGCAAACAAGTGTGGCTACATAGAAAACGGGCTCGCCTCCTACCGAGGCGAGCCCGCTCTTCTTTACTTCAGGAGTAACCAGGCGGCTTAGCGCCGTGGAGCGTAGCCGCCAGTGATCGTCAGCGAAAAACTGCGTGCGGGCAGCATGCTGATCAGATCGCTCGGGCTCTGCACAAACGGCGTCGCGAGCGTGGGGGCTGTCGCCGCATTGACACCTACAATCGCGTGGCTGTCGGCCAGATTGTTGATGGCAAGCTGGATCTTCGTGCCGCGCAGATGCGAGGCATTCTTGACCGTGTAGTTGACGAACACGTTCGTCAGGCTGTACGGGTTGATCGCCACTGCTTCGTTCACCGGATAAGGAATCGTGATCCCGTTATAGGTGAAGGGCAGCGAACTGTTGTCGTTGAAGTACGGTCCAACGCGCTTGTACGTGATGCCCATATCGTAGTTCCCATGCTGCCACAGGAAGCTGAGACCTTCCACGTTGGAGGGCGTGTTGGCCACCCACTTGCCGCTATTCGGGAACGCGGGGCCGGTCTGATATTTGGCGGACCCGAATGACAGGTTGCCATACACGCTGAACCCGTGACCGAGCGCGACGTTGTATTCTGCCTCGATGCCCTTGGTGTTGGACGGCCCGGTCAGGACGTTCACCGGTTCACCCGTGGCAACATCCGTGTAGGTCGCATAACCGTTCTGGAAGTGAACATAGTAGGCGTCCATATCCAGCGTCCAGCGGTTCATCTTGATGACGGAACCGGCCTGGTAAGTCTTCGCAAGCGTCGGCTTGGGAGGCGTCAGAACATTTCCGCCCTTGACGTCAAAAACGCTGCTGACCGGAATGACGCTGCCTTCAGCGAACTGAGCGTAGGTGGACCACTGCTTCCACACTCTGTAACGCGCGGTGAGGGATGGCAGCCAGTTGTTGTAGTTGATCGAATGCGACGTAAACTGGGCTCCACCGATGCAGTTCGGCGCTCCGGTCGCGAAGTCCGTGGAAGCCGTTCCACCGAGGCAGCCAACCGTCTTGCCATTGTCCTGATACTGATTCAGCGCCATCTTGTAATCCGCAGCCTTCACACCGGCCGTAATCACGAGCCTGCGCGTCGCGTGCCACTCGAACTCCGCAAAGGGAGCGAAAGACTGCGTAATGAAATGCTCGTGGAAGTTCGGAAGAGGCGTATTCAGCTGCGTCAGGATGTTGGACGGAACCTGATAACGATCCGTATAGGCCCAGTCATACCATGCACCCGTGCGGAAGATTGCCCAACGCGATTCCCTGCTCAAAGTCAGTGTGTCGCCGGCGTGCCGGTAGCCATTCAGCTTATCGACACCACTCGGCTTGGACGAAGAAAGGTTCACCGTGGCGCCGTTCTGGTAGAACTGCTTGTTCCAGTAGCGAGTGGTGTACAGCTTGGTGTCGAGCTTCCAGCCATTGCCAAAATCGTTCGTGTAACCGGCGTATTCAAAATCGGTCTGCACGTGATACGTGTTGTAGCCGAAGTAATACGGGTCCGGCGAACCATTGGCGACCGGGCAAGTCAGCGTCACGGTGGTACAGGTTGGTGTGCCATCCATTAGGAAGTTGTCGCCGTAGGCTGCAACCTGGGCGCGCGTCGGAGTGGTTGTGTTCGGGGTATTGTTCCAGATATCCACTACGCCGCCGTACAGGCTCAGGCTGGCGCGGGAAGAGAAGCGATGCTGGAACTTGCCGTAACCTGCATCGCGTTGCTGGTTGTTAAAGGTCTGATAGCCGTCCGAGGTCATCGCATTGACGTTGAACAGAACGGAATCTTTCTTCCCCGGTCCAAACAGACCGGATTCAGCGTCCAGCGAGTACAACTTCGTATTGAAAGAGCCAGTCGTGAAAGTACCGCGAATGACGGGATCCGCCTGAAGTTCGGGCGACTTCATATTGATGGAACCACCGAAATTCGTCGGTCCAAAGTTTGAGACCTGCCCCGGACTACGGTCGAAATCGGTAGAACTGATCCACTGGCGGGGAAAGCTGGCCCAGGAGTGGTGGGTCGGACTGTTGGTGTCTTCAAACGGAATACCGTCGAAGGTCATCGTGTACTGGCCGTCGGAAAAGCCGCGGAAATACGATTTGCCCTGTCCAAGACCGATGCCATTGGGGTTGACGCTGAACGCGCCGGGGGCCTGCTGAATGACTTCGGCAAAGTCGGCAACCGGAGCCATGAAGTTGGTCATCACAGCGCTGCTGATCTCGGTACGCGCCGAAGTGGCGTCGAGCGTATTACCGGCCGGGGACGTTTCCGCCGCCAGCAGGTACGTTTCCTGAACGGTCACCGACTGCGAAATCGCGTCGACGTTCAGGATAATGTTGACCGTCTCCGTGCCTGTAGCCGTCAACACCACATTGCGACGGGTGTTCAGCGCGAAACCAGGGGAAGTCGTTTCAATCGTGTAGGTTCCGGCAGTCAGGCCGGCAACCGAATATTTTCCTTCCACATCGGATGTGGCCGTCTTCTTGAAAGTCGGCGTGTCGTTCTTCACCGTGATTTCGGCCGCGGCAATCGCCTTGCCAGTCTGATCCAGCACGGTGCCTGCGATGGCTGCTCCGCCTTCCTGCGCGCGCAGGGGCGTCAAACCAGCCTGAATTAACAACAGCGAGACACCGACGTAGAGTATACGGACAAACGCCTTGTTAAAGCTTAGCATCAAAGATTTCCTCAATTTTGAAAATTCCCTCGAGTTTGAGCTTACCGGCAATATGTGACAACTGCGTTTCGGAGGGGTTACGTAACAGTGAGGCGTGAGCTACTTGCAAAACTCCGACACGACGGACTCCAGGCCGAACGGTTTTTCAATTTGGGGGCGAATCGGAAAAATCCGCGAACCTACAAATCAAATTGAAACAAGGGGTTGAAAAAGTAATTAGGAACGGGGGTTGAA
>CAIQWJ010000103.1 GCA_903875575.1 uncultured Acidobacteriia bacterium
AAGCGTTCGTCCGTATTCAGGATACTTTGTATTGCAAAGTCGCTTAGAACTCGGAATCCGGCCGCCGTTCACCAAGCCAGCCTGAAGGTCCGGCTACGGTCGGTTTTTGCAAATTTGGGACTTCTGCCACGGGCTGCTAGCAGGATGCGGCCAAACACACTCGATGACGTTGGGCGATTTCGGCGATTTTATCGCAGGCGCAGGCGATGCAGTGTTCGTGGGCCTTAGTCATCTCATCAGGAAGCACCTGCCTGGCGGCGACCCCCGAAACCTTTGTTCCTCGTATTACCGCGCCGGCGCAAAGGCAGCGCTTGTCATTGGGGGTGCGCGGTTGACGTACGCTGGACTGGCTAAAGGACTTCCGCTCGCCTATGATACCGCAGAGGAGGTATTCGCGGCGCGGAATGTTCTGAAGCAAACCTTCCGGTTGGATACATTCCCGAACTCGCGTGTCTATACGTGGGAGCAAATAACGACGAAATACGGAGGCGATTCGGCAAAAATCATCGCGGCTGCGACGCGGACCAATCCCATGGTCAATGCTGCAGGCGCCGCGTCTGTTGTCGGATCGGTCGTAAATCTCGGCGCGGGTGGCTGTCATGAATAGCAGCCAAGTACATCTAAGGCGGTTGTGTCTGAAGCTCACATGTGTTGTTGCCGTGTTGTTTAAATCGTTTCTGGTTTTCAGATTCCCGTTGCTTCTCGCCATTTCAGACAAAGGCCCTTGCGCTTCATTGGCGGCCACTTGGTTGTCGGCACGCCGGGCAATTCGGTTGCCCGCAAGCTCCGTGGCGAATGATCCAGCAACCGCCTTTAGCCATACCATGGAATCCCATTGATGCGACTATACGAAATACGTGACGCTGAAGGCAGGGTGTTTGCCTTTGAGCTTGACAACAGTTCCGTTGGAAGATCACGTGTGCTTGAGACGATTGCAACGGTGCCTGGCGCGCGTATTAAGAGAAAGCCGAAACTGTTTTCCTGGCTTCGGGAGGAAGTCTTCTGTGAATTCGAGGTCGATGGCATCGATTTCGTTGCTTGGGAACCCTTCGGAGACAACTCACGGTACTGGATTGGCCCCGAACCAGCTCGATGGACTCCACAGATTGAGCCCGTTCGGGAAGCTTTTGTTCGCGCATGACGGCCAAATTTGCGGGCCTTGGCGACTGACTGGCGCCGCCGAGACGGGCGGAGCCGGCTGGACGCAGAATTATGGTTACGATGTGCTGGGGAATCGCTGGGTGACGACCAACACGAATTTGCCGACGCTTTCGCTGGAGACGCCTGTGGCTTCGACAGCGTATTCGTCGACGGTGCCGAACCGGCTGGCGGGGTGGTCCTACGATTTGAACGGAAACGTGATGCAGGCGGGAGGTACGGCGCGGAATTTCACGTATGATGCCGAGAACCGGCAGGTGACGGCGAATCTGAACGGGGCGGTGTCGAATTATTCTTACGATGGCAACGGGCTGCGCGTGAGCAAGGTGGCGGGCGGGCAGACTACTACTTACGTTTATGACGCCTGGGGGAATTTAGGGGCGGAGTATTCGACGGTGATCGAGGCGAGCGCGTGCGGGACGCCGACTTGTTATGTGGCGGCGGATCATTTGGGATCGACGCGGATGCTGATGGATAGCGCGGGGTCGAGTACGGTGCGGCGATACGATTATCTGCCGTTTGGGCAGGAGATATTGGTGCAGTCGGGGGTTGCGACGCGGACGGTGGCGCAGGGATATCTGGCGACGGCGGACGATACGGAGCCGAAGTTTACGGGGCAGCAGCGGGATGCGGATACGGGGCTGGATTGGTTCCAGGTGCGGCATATGAGCGGGGCGGCGGGGAGATTTCAGAGCGTGGATCCGGGGAATGCCGGGGCGAATGCGGGAGATCCGCAGACGTGGAATGGGTATTCGTATGTGGGGAATAATCCGTTGAGTTTTACGGATCCGAGCGGTGAGAGTTGGTGGAGTACGCTGTTGGGGATTGGGCTGGATGTGGCGGGATTCTTCACGGGTGGTAGCAGCACGGTCTTGGGAACGATTCTCATGACCGGCGGCACTATCGCGGCGGGAACTGGCACCGCCGGACATATCATCGATGCCCTCGCTGGAGCTGCAAATGTTGGCGTTTACGGCGGAGGGGGGACGGGAGGTGGCAATACTGGCGGAGTCTACGGCGGGGGAAGCTCGGGCTCTGTCGTCTTCAACGTTATCCAAGTTCAGGCTAGTGCGCCTAGCCTGCCAATGGCGTATGGCATAGTGACTTGGGATGTGGCCCGTGCATACTTGATGCAGTCCGGTGCCATGGCCCGAATAATAAAAAAACTTGAAGCATCAAAAACTGTTTATCACATCGTTCTCAATAAGGGCGAGACGGATGATTTTGAGTCAGAGATTAATACGATAAGGTGGGATCCGACAGCGGCTCTCAAGTGTACGACGGGTGGCACCATGTCGCCGGCTCTCGCGCTCGGCCATGAGTTGGCTCACGCCCTTGGTCCATTGAGCCCTTGGTCCTATGCGCCGGGAGGTTACGATACCCTCGAAGAGCGGCGGGTGATACAAGGTCCTGAACGCGCAGCCGCTCGATCTTTGGGAGAGTGCACCAGGAACAACCACAGAGGGGAGATCTTTCATGTACCGAGTCCTGTCTCGCGCTAGAGCTGCTTGGCCTTTTATTCGAGGATCAGGGGCGATAGGGGTTGGAAGTTTCGTCCGTTTGTCCGCCCTAGTCTTCGCGGTTTCGGCGTTTGCCCTCGTGCAGGGCAATAGCGCAGGACGAGGGGCGGATTTGGCTTCCCTGACCAGACTGATTAACGCGGGGCGCGTGCAATCCGTGGAAATCCTGTACGTACCCCCGACCGTGGTTCGCGCCGTGAACATGACCCCAGATGGCCTTCGAAAGGGCTACCGCTACAAAATCATTATCCAGGACTTTGCCGGTTCCAAGGCGTCGTTGGAATTGGCGTCCGCGCTTGGACGGACTGAAGTGCACGAAACAGGGGAGTCGGCAGACGTGACGTTTGGGGTAGTCTTCAGAGTTACCGGCGGCAGCGTTCGGGAAGTCTATATGGATGGATTTGGGCGTTTGGGGCTGATCGACGGTTCGGCGGTGAGTTTCAAGGGTAAATTGTATGAATGGTTGCATGACATGACGGCGCCATTGAAATAGCCGGCCCTTGTGGCAACTGAGGCGAAAGGCGGATGCAACTATGCGGTTCTCGCTCGGTAACAGAAATTCGCTCTATTCGTTCGAAGCCTGCGTGATCGAAGCAATAAGATCGCGTCTTGATCCTGAGGCGGCGACTCGGCTTCAAGCTCAAATCGATAGTATCAACAAGGTGCAGCGACTCACTGATGGAAAGGAAGTGGACCTTTACCGCGTTGCTCATGGCAAACCTTCTTTCGATGATAGTTTGCGATTTCCTCAAGGGGAAGAGGAAGCCCTTCTCGGGACAGTACATCTGACTCATCCAGGGAATCCGGTGACATTAAAAGCGGAGGCGTGGCTTGTTAGCGGGCGGCTGTTCTCGTTGGTGTTCGACAAGCCGCCTAAGCAATTCTTCGCCGGATACGCTCTTGATGCAGTTCGACCCGGAGTTAAGGACGTCACAGTGTGGATGGACCCGATGCGTGGGCGACCGAAGGGCGACGAAGTCCCGGTGGACCCAGGTACACTCACGGGCTGGATGCGGGAGCTTTCTATCAGTGGCCAGCTCACGGACACACGAGCCCCGCTCGTCGGACCGCAGCGAGCAGCACTTATTGCGCAAATCGACGCACAACTACCGCCCGACTATCTGGAACTCATTGAACAGATGGATGGTGCGCGGACTGGAAAATGCAGGATTCACGGCTTAACGAGTGTTCGGAAGGTGGTGCAGGATGATGATAATTTCTCATAATTTCTACATCCTTGCTGAAGATGATGGCGGCGCGTTGGCGGTGAAGGACGGCAGCAGGGACGGAACGTTGTACAGGCTGTCCTACGAACGGGATGACGTACAGTCGATCAATCAATCCTTCAAGACAGCTCTGTTTGAGTTTTGGTCCCAGGCTTCGACATGAACTAAAGCTCACGTCGGTGATGTTACCGGCGGCGGGAATTATGCGACTGCGGTGTATAAAGCGTCCGGCGCGATATCGACGATGGCGATGGGCAACGGGGCTACGCAGACGTATACGTGGAATGATCGGGTGCAGCCTACGGGGTTGACGGTTACGGGGGCGGCGACAGGGAATCCGCAGTTGCTCGGGCTGAGTTTTTATCCTTGCGCAAGTTCGGCGACTTGGTGCACGACCGGCAATAATGGCAATTTGAGGTCGCAGACGATTGCGATACCGGGGTTGAGTTTGACGCAGAGCTACAGTTACGATCATCTAAACAGATTGACGGGCGCTGCCGAGACGGGCGGGGCGGACTGGACTCAGAATTACGGTTACGACATGACTGGGAATCGGTGGGTGGCTACGAACAGCGGATTGCCGTCGTTAACGAACTCTACCCCGCAGGCCCAGGGCTGGTTCGATGTGTGCAGTGGAGGCAGCGGCGCGGCGTGCACGGGCGGGGCGTGGCTGGCCAGCGCAAAGAATCAGGTCTTGCCTTCGCAGGGTTGGAATTACGATCTGGCGGGGAATACGCTACAAGCCGGGTCGTCGGCGCTGATGTTTACGTACGATGCGGAGAACCGGCAGGTGACGGCGAATCTGAACGGGGCGGTGTCGAATTATTCTTACTAGATTTGCGGCATGTCATCAGGAGGGCACTGAGGGGCCAATCGGCTGAGTGGGTGCAACGCCGCCAATCGCCTCGCGCCGAAAAGGATGAACTGCAGGTCAGGGACATGCAGGTCAGGGCCCGTGCGTGAATAGACGTGGTCTGGTGCTCTCATTCCACGCTACGATAGACCCATGCGATTACTGCTATTGCCGACGGTCATTGTTGCCGTGACTTCCCTGCTCTCCGCGCAAAGTGCGGGTACCACCGTAACACCTGCGCCTCCGGCCATGACATTAACCATTCCGGGATTCCCGGATGGTGGCCAGATTCCCGTGAAATTCAGCCAGGCCGCGCCGGGTGTGGCACCGGGCGAGGGCACGTCGCCGGCGATGAGTTGGGCGAACGTTCCTGCCGGCACGCAGAGTTTCTTTCTCAACATGCACGACCTGGATCTGGCCCGTAATAAGACGACGGACGATCAGGCGCACTGGGTGCTTTGGAACATTCCGGCAACTGCGACGGGCCTGCCGGAAGGCGTGACAAAGGGGTCGCAACTGCCGGACGGGAGCTATCAGATCAGCGTTACCGGGCCGATGTACCGCGGGCCGGGCGCTGCCGCGAGCGGACCGTTGCACCACTATCTGTTTGAACTCTACGCGCTGGATACCAAGCTGGATGTGAAGCCGTCTGCGGATGCGTTCGAGACCCGCGCCAATGTGGTCAAGGCGATTCAGGGGCACATTTTGGGGAAAGCTGTTTATGGGGGGCTCTTTCGCAGGCCGCAATGACGACGGGAAAACCACGGAAAACAACCTGGCTCCAGCCCGGGATGTGGTATGAAAGTGAGATCGTGCCGTTAAGGATGGTATCTCCCCTGCAATTGAGAAGCGCGAGACTGTTCCTCTGGGTGCAGGCCGTGTCAATTGCCTGCTTCGCACAGTCTTACAGTATTTCCACGATTCCCGGTGCGGCCCCTCCACTGCAACCAGTCGCGGCGATTGACGTCGCGATTCACCCCGGTGCCCTTGCCGCCGGACCCGGCGGCGAACTCTACTTCGAAGCGGCAAACTGCATCTTTCAGCTCGCACGCGACGGCACTATCACTCGCATCGCCGGGTACGGACGCGCTACTCCCACAGGCGATGGCGGCTCCGCGCTGCTGGCCGGGGTTGCGCCCACGAGTCTCGCGCTCGACCCGGCGGGCAATCTCTATATCGCCGAATCCAGCCTGCACCGTATCCGCAGGATCTCGCGCGACGGTCGGATTGTGACGATTGCAGGCACCGGCCAAAGAGGTTTTTCCGGCGACGGCGGACCCGCTACCAGTGCCGCGCTCTCTGAACCTTCGGCCATTGCCGCTGACAAGACCGGCAATATCTATGTCGCCGACACAGGCAACAATCGAATCCGCAGAGTCTCGGCTGACGGTACGATTATGACAATCGCCGGCGGCCCGGCGCAGAACGGGGAATTCAGCGGAATTCATGCAATCACTCTGGATTCCGGGGGCAACCTGTTTGTCTCGGACGCGGGAACAAGAATCCGCCGGATCGATCCCCGTGGCGCTGTCTCCACTATCGCCGGAACGGGGACCTCCGGTTCCGCCGGCGACGGCGTTCCGGCCATCCGTGCCGAACTGACAAATGTGCAATCACTTGCCGCCGATTCGAAGGGCAACCTTTATCTTGCCGACTATGGTAGTAACCGCGTACGTCGCATATCTCCGGACGGCATCATTACAACAGTGGCGGGAACCGGCGCGCGGGGTTTTTCGGGTGACGGCGGACCTGCCAAAGCTGCGCAATTGGTTCCGACCGTAGTAGCCACAGATGCCACCGGCAACCTTTACATCACGGATGAGCCCGACAATAACCGGATTCGAAAAGTGACTCCGGATGGCATCATTCGGACGGTCGTCGGGAATGGAGATCCCGGCCGGCGAAGTTTCTACGGCTCTGTCGCACTCAACGCAACGCCGTTTGGCGTGGCCGTGGATGCTGCGGGAACCCTGTTCGTGGCGGACACTGGCTACCACCGAGTGAGGCGGATTTCGCGTGATGGCTCGGTGTCAATCATAGCGGGCAATGGAACTCCTGGCAACGCGGGAGACGGTGGGCCGGCCACGGCGGCGCAACTCGCTTTTCCGGCGGCGATCGCCCTCGATGTGGCCGGCAATCTCTATATCACCGATCGCGACAATAATAACGTCCGGCGTGTCTCTGCCAATGGTGTGATCAACACCGTGGCCTCGGGCTTCAAGGCTCCCGCCGGGCTTGCGGTGGACAATGCAGGCAATGTCTATGTCGCGGATTCCGGCAACGATCGCCTCTGCAGGATAACGCCGCAGGGCCGGATGAATATCGTCGCAGGGGCCGAGGCGAAACTGAATCATCCCGTTGGCGTCGCCATCGGTACCGATGGGGCGCTATACATCAGCGACTATGCGAATCTGATTCGAAAGGTTGCGCCCCAAGGCACCATCTCTGCTTTTGCTGGTACGGGCGATCAGGGATTCGCAGGCGATGACGGACCAGCGTCGGATGCCCGGTTCCGCTTTCCCTCCGGACTGGCGATTGGAGCAGACGGCAGTGTCTTCGTAGCGGATTCACTGAACAACTGCGTCCGGCGCATCTCGCCAACGGGCACTATCAACTCTGTGGCTGGTTGCGGCATCGCCACGGTTGGCGGCTTCCCGATTTACGCCGACTACGGCGACGGCGGACCCGCCAGTCAGGCCCGGTTAATGGGACCGGGCAGCATCGCCATCGATGGCGCGGGTAAGGTCTACGTTGCGGATGTCTATGACGCGGCGGTTCGGGTGCTGACGCCGCAACGGTGAGGGCTGACGCTTTGGAATCGACCGCCCGGAGTCTGGAGACTTTGCTCTACACTACGCCGTCGATACTACTCGCGAACGCAGTGGCCGTGATCGTCACACGGGAATCCGGACGGCAAAGCAGCCTCGAGATTGATTTGCTCTCCCGTGATGGGGTGGTGGAATCTCAGATACTGTGCGTGCAGAAAATAGCCGCCCTCGCCAGGTAGTCCGGGGAGTTCTTCCAGAGGCTGGCCGTTAACGCCGTACAGAGGATCGCCAACCAACGGATGGCCGATGGATGCCAGATGGATTCTGATTTGATGCGGGCGGCCCGAACTCAGGCTGACTTCAAAAGTTGTGGTTCCGGTTGCGCGTGAAATCACCCTTGCCACTGACTTTGACGGCTTGCCGTCCGGGTTTGCGGCCCACACGGATCCAATCAGCGGGTGCGGCACGAGGCCGATGGGCGTGAGGATTTCGTAGGAATCGTGTTGCGCAACGTTCTGAGCCAGCGCACGGTAGATCTTTTGAATCTTAGGTGTGTTCCAGTTTGCGAACAAATGAGAGGCCGCCTGCGGTGTCTTAGCGAAGAGGACGATGCCGGTGGTGGCCCGGCCTAACCGGTGGACGGGATTTGCCGAGGGGGTTTGCTTCTGCACCAGACGCAGGAGCGTGTTTTCCATGAAGCCGCCGCCGGGGAGCGTGGGCAGCCCGCTGGGTTTGTTGACAGCCAAAAGATGGGGGTCTTCGAACAGTACTTCGAAGTGCTGCGGGGCATCTGGTTCGTTCCATGGCGGGCGGTTCCAAACCAGGGTCTGGCCCAGAGTGACCGATTCTTCCCCGGTGGCGGTGATGCCGTTGAGGGTGACTTCGCCGTCGTTCAGTTTTTGTTGCCAGGCTTCTGCGGATGAGTGCGGGTAAAGGCTTGCCAGGTGGGAAAGCAGGGTTTGCCCATGGTACTTGCTGCTAATGATCGTGGTGTAGGCATAGCCCCGGTTGAGCATGTAGTTTGAGCGTACGCTATGGCATCTGCGGCGCGCCGACGATCAGACCGCTGGCACGCCGGAGTGCGACAATACGGGAACCCACAGGGAGGGGTCCGCGACGAAATATCGAAATCGAGTGCTGGGACTTCTGTCCCTGCTCGCGATCATCACCATGCTGGACCGTGTCTGTATTTCAGTGGCGGGTCCGCGCATGCAGGCGGCGCTTCACATCAGTCCCGTCGCCTGGGGTTGGGTGACCGGGCTGTTCACGGTTTCTTATGCGCTGTTTGAAATCCCGAGCGGTGCCCTGGGAGATCGCATTGGACCAAGGCGCGTGCTGACGCGAATTGTGCTGTGGTGGTCGGGATTTACATCCATCACGGGCCTCGCTGCCGGCTTCCAGTCACTGCTGCTGGTGAGATTTCTGTTTGGGATGGGCGAGGCGGGCGCTTACCCGAATGCCGGAATTGTGATCGCCCGGTGGTTTCCTCTGCATGAGCGGGGACGCGCTTTTGGCATCGTGCTGATGGCAGGCCAGTTTGGGAGTGCGCTGGCTCCCCTGCTGGTGGTGCCGATTCAGATCCGCTATGGATGGCGCGCTTCGTTCTTCGTCTTTGGAATCCTCGGAGCCGTCTGGAGCCTGGTGTGGTACCGCTGGTTCCGCGACTCGCCTGCCGAAAATCCGCGCGTCAGCCGGGAAGAACTGGAGGAAACCCGCAGTTTGATTCCCAAAGCGTCGCACGCGCTTCCCTGGGCGCTCGCGCTGCGTTCCGGAAACCTGTGGACAGTGATGAGCCTGGCCTTCTGCTATCTCTACACTCTCTATTTCTTCCAATCCTGGCTTCCCACATACCTTGTAAAAGGACGCGGCTTCACGGAAAAGGACCTGTTGCTGACGGCCGCACCGTTCCTTGCGGGGGCATTGGGAAACCTCGGTGGCGGGCTTGCGAGTCATGCTCTGGTGAAACGGGTCGGACTCAAGCTCGGTCGCCGAATACCCGGCGTGGTGGGTCTCTGGACATCGGCGGCGTGTATGCTGGCCACCCTGTTCACGCACTCGCCGACCACGGCGATGATCCTTCTCTCCATCGCGTTTGCCGGTATCACATTCCAGCAGCCGACGGTATTCGCGGTATGTCTGGATATGGGCGGCGAATATTCGGGAGCGGTGGTGGGCGCGATGAACACGGCAGCTTCGGCAGGGGCGTTTGTCGGGTCGGTGGCGTTTGGGTATCTGGTGGAGCGTTCCGGTGGTTACGATGTTCCGTTTATTCCGATGGTGGCGCTGCTGGTGGTGGGCGGCCTGCTTTGGCTGCGGGTGGACCCTGAGCGAAAACTGATCCCGAATCGAGCGGAAACGAACGAACATGTCATAGCAGTTTGAACACGTCGGGTTTCCTGTCCCCTTGCAGGCAGGGAAGTGTCAGAAGAATGGGTTGACAATGGCAAGACCATCTACCAATTGCCCATGGCTCAAGTCCTCGGTATAGAGCTTGTCGCAGCCGAGTGACAACGCTGCGGCAATAATTGCGCTATCCCAAAACGAAAATCTATAGGTCTGGCAGATTCGCAAAGCGGTTTGGAGCACGGCAAACGTCATCTCCTGAACGCGAAATCGTGACCAGGCCTCGATCAGCCCGGCAGCGTGTTCGTGTGAAATGACGTCCCGACGGCTGGCCCGGGTCGCCTGCACATAGAATTCCTGTAAGACCTGAATTGACAGGGCACCCGTATCATCCGTTAACAAATCGATTGCCCTGTCACGCTTGAATGACTCCGTTGGATCACAGCTGATGGAGTAAAGCAGAATATTCGTGTCAAGAAAATGTGGCATTACTTAGCCCGGCTGTGCAAATCTTCGCGTGTCAGCCTGTCGGCAGCGCTAAACGCTGTAATCTGGCTCCGGATCTCGCGTTCCTGGCGTTTTCGCCGTTCGATTTCGGTTTCGCGCGAGGACAGTTGTTCCAGGTAGGCCTTAACAAGTGCGGAAACGGATGTATCGCACTCAGCGGCAGCGATCCGGGCGCGCTTGTAAGTTTCATCATCAACAGCGACTGTGATATTGCGCATACGTTCACAGTATCACATTTTCTATCTCGACAGCCCCCAACCGACGTCGACGACTTGGCGGGATACGCCCACATAGAGTAAGTTAATACCTGATGCGAATTTTCACAAGACTACTGCCTGGCGCATTCCTCGTCTGCCAACTCTGTGCACAAGAGACGATCCTCCTCCACCCGGAGATCAAGCCAGATCCGGCAGCCCCGGCGGAACAGGTGCAGGAGCGCGGCAGGAACGGCGTCATCGATCGCTCGATTACCAACGTCAATCAGCCATCGGTGACCGTCTACCTGCCTAACGGTGTGAAACCCAACGGAACCGCGATCGTCATTTGCCCCGGTGGCGGCTACGGGCACCTGGCGATCGACAAAGAAGGCCACGACGTCGCGCGCTGGCTGAACACGATTGGCATCGCCGGAATTGTGCTGAAGTACCGGTTACCCGGCGCTCCGGCAATGATGCTCGGCGGCAACCTGCAGGCGGAAGCGCAAGCGGCCAAAATCGCGATAGAAGATGCGGAAGCGGCTATTGAAATGGTGCGCAAAAACGCCAGCCGCTGGAATCTTAAACCGACCGCGGTCGGCCTGATGGGCTTCTCGGCGGGCGGACATCTGGCGGCCATGATGGGCATGGTGGCGCCCAAAGAGAGTCGACCGGACTTCCTGGTGCTGGGGTATCCGGCGATTCCTCCCGTGCTGGGCGTGACGGCCGAAACGCCACGCACGTTTCTGGTGGCGGCCGATGACGATCCAACAGTGAACCCCGCGGAACATGCCGGCCGTTTCTTTTCCGCTCTGCGTGCTGCCAGGGTGCCGGCGGAACTGCACGTCTACTCAACCGGCGGACACGGCTTCGGGATTATAAAGAGCGGAAAAACGTCCGAGGCCTGGCCGACCGCGCTGGTGGCATGGCTTCGGGAGGCAGGGCTCGATTAGCGATCACCGCGTTTCAGGCGCTCTCAGTTTCGGACGCAGCATCGGACCCGGATACCGATGCCGGAAGCTTCATGGGCAGAATGCCACACTGCTGGTCGCCATCCAGTTCCAGAACTTCGCGGAAGGTGGCCTCGATGGTACGAACGGCGTTGCTCATTTCGTGCAGCCAACTGCCCCAGAACTGCTCAATCGACGGCACATCTTTCGTCTGTTTGATCTCATGGAGGATGTCCTTGCGAAACGCGGAGAGGCCGAAGCCCCGCAGCATGGCGGCTCCAATGTCCGTCAGATTGATCCGGTCGTTCACATCGATGCAGCAAAGATCTTTGCGGAAGACGTATTCCCCGCCCTTCTTGCTGGTGGCTGAGACCACTTCCTGAAAAGTGATCGCCCCCGAGAGAAGATTGGCGTCATTCGTCATGCTCAGCAATGTGGTGGCGATGGTCGGCATTTTGACGGTGATCGGCGGGCTTTCCTTGTGCAGACGAATCTGAGCGCCGCAGGAGATGCCGATCCAGAGGCCACTCGAGAGCTGCGTCATGGAGAAGTAATTGGCAACGATGGCCTCCAGTTGCCGGTCTTCCAGTTTTTCAATCTCGGCGGACCGGAACCGCGCGGCCTCGCTGGCGCGCTTCTGGAACTCGGCCTCATACTGCGTCTTCTCGTACAGGCGATTGAGGATGTCGGCGGGCCAGTTGGGCCGGTCGGGATACGTCCAGGCGACAGGTACGATCTCGACGCCCAGTTGCCGCAGCCGAACGGTGATCATGTAAATCAACTGCTTGTTGCCGTTCTCGATGTAGAGAAGCCCATCGTTAAAGTCCAGCAGCACCGGAACCTGCTTGCGGACCGCCGCGGTGACACCCTGCGTATCCTCATCGATGGTCTTCCGGTCAACGGCCTGCAGAAACTTGTAAGGGCGATCCATGACGCGATAAGAGCGATGCTCTTTCACGGATGCCACGTCGCTGACGTCCTTCCATTCATTCGAGACTGCCCAGAGCCCATACCAGGGCATCCCGGAGTGGAGCCGGTACTGAGCCTCAGTGACCCCGTAGCCCGCGCAGTCCACAATCTCCGGAGAAAGTTCGACACTGACGCGTTCTTCCGGTTCCAGAATTGCGAACTTAGCCAGTTCCTCCTCCTGCTCGGCACCCACGGGGTGCTCTTCATCGAGGCGGGGACCGGAAAAAGGATTGATCCCGATGGAATCGGCATGGGCATACCGCGTGATGGCGGCTGCCGCCATTTGCGAGGAAGCGGCCATCATGGCTCTGTCTTCCAGGCTTGTTCTGAAGGTTTCGAGCGACTCTTTACCGAGCCCGAAGATGGCCCAGGTACCACGTCCAAACATGCGTCATTCCTGCTTTTTTATGGCGTTGTGAGGCGGTCAGAACCGAAAGCCGACAGAGCGAGGGAACGCGTCGGCAGGTAAACGGGAAAGGTCCGTTCCGCGAACATTCGGGCTTACGCCCCCCACTGCTTTGGCGGTTGGTGACTGACCTCTCCACCTTTTTGTACCACGGCGATGTGCGCGTTGACGTCAGGAACGGGCGTCCGGCGAGCGAGCACGGATTGAGGCGGCGCGGAACCAGCGCCTGTTTTCGGAAGCCCATCCTTGAGCTTTGCTAAACAATGCTTTCCTATCTTTGAGCTATCTATTGACATTATGATTCGATAAAGTTGACGAAGAATCCGTTTCGCTCAGGGAGTTCTTCATGAACCTGTCTTTACGAACCACATCACTCATTTTCGGCCTCTGCCTGGCCGCCACCCTCGCTTCCGCGCAGGAATTTCGCGGAACCATCTCCGGCACCGTCACGGACCCGGCAGGTGCCGTAGTCCCCGGCGCTAAAGTCAGCGCCGTGGAAGTTTCCACCGGCACGAAGCTACAGACCGTTTCGGAATCGAGCGGCGATTACACGCTGCCGTTTCTGGCACCGGGAGACTATGACGTAGCCGTCCAGGTGAGCGGGTTCAAGGAATCCATCCGCAAGGGAATTCATGTGAACGCGGGCGCGCATTCGGTGGTCAACATTGCGCTCGAGGTAGGCACCGCGACTCAATCCGTGGAAGTGACCGGGGACGCACCACTGGTGAACAGCGAGAACGCGTCGGTGGGCCAGACCATCACCACAAAGGAGGTGGAGGATCTGCCTCTCAATGGCAGAACGCCACTGGTGCTGGCATCGCTTTCCATCGGCGTGCTGGCGACGGGACAACCGTCTCTGATTCACCCGTTCGATAGCGGCGCTGCTGCCGGCTGGAGCGTTGCAGGTGCAGCCGCGCAGACCAACGAGATCCAGATCAATGGCTCGCCCGACGCGACATGGGACGGGCGCCTCGCATACAGCCCGCCGGCCGACGCCGTTCGCGAAGTCAGCGTCAAGACCTTTGACACGGACGCATCGTCCGGGCACACCGCGGGGGGCACCATCAACCAGGTGATGAAGAGCGGCACGAACTCGCTGCACGGCTCCGCGTGGGAATTTAACCAGCCCAACACGTTGATCGCGAACAACTACTTCAACAACAAGAACGGTCTGCTGCCACCGGTGACGCACTATAACCAGTACGGCATTACAGCGGGCGGCCCTGTCTTCATTCCCAAAGCCCTCAACGGACGTAACAAATTGTTCTGGTTTTTCGCCTGGGAGAGCCTGAAGGACAGCCAGCCAAACACCACGCTTCTCAGCGTGGCGACGCAAAAACAACGGAACGGCGACTTTTCCGATCTTCTGGCCGTTGGCAGCCAATACCAGCTCTATAATCCCTACAGCGCCACACAATCCGGAACGCTGATCACCCGGCAACCGTTCTCGGGCAACATTATTTCCCCCAGCCTGTTGAGCCCGATCGCGGCCAACTACCTCAAGCTGATGCCGCTGCCCAACCTGCCCGGCTCGCCAAACGGCCTCAACAATTTCGCCAGCACCGCGCCCACGCCGGACGATTTCAGCAACGAACTGGGCCGCATGGATTACAACGTCTCTGCGAGGGATCGAGCCTTCTTCGACATCCGCCGGACGGATTACATCCAGACCAAGAACAACTACTTCAACAATCTGTCGACAGGGTCCACCCTCACCCGCGCCAACTGGGGCGGCAGTTTCGACAATGTCTTCACACTGAACGCCACCAACGTGCTGGATCTGCGCGTCAACTTCACCCGCATGGATGAAGCCCATCCGTCACCCGCCGAAGGGCTGGACCCGACCACTCTGGGCTTTCCTTCCTATCTGAAGACCACGTCGCAGTATCTGCAGATGCCGAACATTTCATTCGCGAGCGCTACTGGATTCACCACCATGGGCTTCACGGGAGCAAACAAACTACCGTCACAATCCGTGCAACTGTTTGGCAGCTGGGTCAAACTCAAAGGGAATCACTCCTTAAAGTTCGGCGGCGAAATCCGGCAGTACGTTCTCAACACGATCAGCTACGCCAACTCGGCGGGGTCGTTTTCTTTCAGCGCCAACAGCTGGGTGAAGGCCACCAGCAGCGCTTCGTCTACCGTAGTGCAGGGGCAGGATCTGGCGGAACTGATGCTCGGCCTGCCAACCAGCGGATCGTACGACCTGAATACCTCCGCCGCCTACTTTGAGCATTACGGCGCGGCGTATTTTCAGGATGACTGGCACATCAGGAGAAACCTGACGATTAATCTGGGCGCGCGCTTCGACTATGACGCGCCCTATCACGAAAAGTACGGCCGCACCGTCAACGGCTTCGACGGTGCATCCACCAACCCGCTGTCGGCCGCGGCGACGGCCGCCTACACCGCTAAGCCGATCGCGCAGCTCCCGGCAGCGAATTTCAAAGTTCTGGGCGGGCTGACCTTCCCAACCGATGGCTCGCTCTACCGGCAGACATCGCATAAGGTCAGTCCGCGAATCGGCCTTGCCTGGACGCCGGATGCACTGCACGGCAAGACCGTGGTGCGGTCAGGCTTCGCGGTGTTCGTCCAGCCGGTTACGATATCGCAGCTGGGCATTGGAGGAGCCTACTCCACCAACCCGATCCTTCAGCAGTACGGCTTCAGCCAGACGACGCAGTACATTGCCTCCAACAACAGCTTCCTGACGCCGGCGACGACTCTCAGCGACCCTTTCCCCACGGGGATTAAGCAGCCGGTGGGCTCTTCGCTTGGATTGGGGACTTATGCGGGCCAAACCATCCAATTCATGGATCCGAACATCCGCGATCCCTATTCCGTCCGCTGGAATTTCGGCATTCAACATTCCTTCACTGCCAATACCGTGCTGGAAGTCGTATACACGGGCAGCCACAGCGTGGCATTGCCAATCTTTGTCACGCAGCTCAACGGCATTCCCGCCAGCTATCTGAGCACGCTCGGAACCCGCGATCAACCGCTGATCACCGCGCTCAGCGCCACGAATGCCAATCCGTTTGCGGGTCTCGCGACCTCGCAAAACGGCTCCACTGCTACCGTGGCCCAGTTGCTGGCGAAGTTCCCGCAGTTCCCTGTGGGAACGGGCAGCGGCGGAACCGGCATCATCGAGCTGAACCACACAGCCGGCAGTTCTTTCTACCAGAGCCTGAACGTCCGCTTCCAGAAACGTTTCTCCGATGGCTTGACTGTGGTGGCAAACTACATCCACTCGCGGACGATTGACCGAACCACATGGCTGAACGATACCGACGCGGCACCCGAGAAGCGCCTCTCGCCAAACGATCACCCGAACCGCATTGTGCTGGCAACAGTGTACGAACTTCCGTTCGGTCGGGGTAAGAAGTTCGGGCTGGGCGGGTCGCGCGCGGCCAACCTGGTATTCGGGAACTGGGGCCTCAACAGCATCTACACCTTTCAGGTGGGTGCGCCAATTACCTGGGTCAACGGCAGTACCAGCACGCCGGGAGACTACGTCTATTTTGGCGCTCCTATTGTGCTCGATAATCGCAGGAACAACGGCCCTGCGTTCAACACAACAGCCTTCGACACACTTGCCGCAGATCAGTTCCAATACCACATCCGGACCCTCTCCACCACGTTCCCGAACCTCCGCATGGATGGCATCAACGAATGGAGCCCGTCCATTTCGAAGCGAATCGCATTCTCGGAGTCGGCGAATTTCCAGATCAGGCTGGAAGCGTATAATATCCTGAACCACCCGACGTTCGGACCGCCGAATACGACGGCAACGTCTGCGGCTTTTGGCACGATTACGACACAGGCAAACCGCCCCCGCACGCTGCAACTCGGCGCACGTCTGGTTTTCTGAGCGGATTTGGCAATCGACGAGCGCGGGGCTGCGGCGTGTACCATCGGCTCATGGGGGTGGTACGGCCATGCACATAGGGCTGATCGGAGGGATCGGACCCGCCGCGACGGATTTCTATTACCGGCGGCTGATTTCGTCATTTGCCGCAAGAGGGGTGCCTCTCGAACTGACGATGGTCCACGCGGATACACCGACCCTCGTGGATAACCTTGCCCACAATGACGTGGCGTCGCAGGTTGGCATCTATGCGGGCCTCACAAACCGATTGTCCACGGCCGGTGCCGACTGCGTGGTTGTCACATCGATTGCCGGACACTTCTGCATTGATGATTTTGAGAAGGTGTCAACCCTGCCTGTTGTCAATATGCTTTCCGCGGTGAGCCGTGAGGTGGCAGCCCGTAAGCTCAGGCGGATCGGCATTCTCGGCACGCGGAGAGTGATGGAGTCGCGGTTTTACGGCGCTATCGCCAGTGCCGAAATCATTCCGCCGTCAGAGGATCTGGAACAGGTTCACGCGGCCTACGTTGCCATGGCGACCGCGGGCATTCTGACGGAGGCGCAGCGGGATACCTTCTATTCCGCAAGTCAAAAGCTGATTGCGGAATCCGGTGCCGAAGCCATCATGCTGGGTGGCACCGACCTCGCGCTGGCATTCCACGAAGAGACTTCCCCGTTCCCGCTTGTGGATTGCGCTGGCATCCATGTCGACGCGATCGTGAAGCTGGCCATCGGCTGAGTTGCAGGTACGCGTCTGATTCCAGCGGCGTGCGCTAGACTCCTCTTGTGATCTCCGGTTCCACTGTGATCTCAATTCGGGGATTGACAAAGCGCTACGGCAAGCTCGTTGCCGTGAATCGTCTGGACCTGGAAGTTCAGCGCGGCGAGGTCTTCGGCTTCCTCGGGCTGAACGGCGCAGGCAAGACCACCACAATCAGGATCCTGCTTGACCTGCTGCGCCCCACCTCGGGAAACGCTTCCCTGTTCGGCCACGATTGCCAGTCGGACAGCCAGAACGCCCGCGCCAGCGTGGGATATTTGCCAGGCGAGATGGGAATCTATTCCGACATGACCGGTCACGAACTCCTCAGGTTCCTGGCGCGGATCGGAGGCGTCGGGATTTCCGCTAAGTATCGGGGCAGCCTGACGGAACGCTTCGAACTGGGAGATCGAGATCTTTCGAGGAAACTGCGCGAATACAGCACCGGCATGAAACGCAAGCTCGGGCTGATCCAGGCGTTTCAGGCGGATCCGCCGCTGCTCATACTGGACGAACCGACCGAAGGGCTCGACCCCCTCATGCAGGAATCGTTCTACGAACTCCTGAATGACGCGCGCAGTCGGGGCCGCACCGTGTTCATGTCCTCGCACGTGCTGCCCGAAGTGGAGCGTGTTTGCGACCGCATCGCCGTGTTGCGCAAAGGCGAAGTGGTACTGCTCTCCTCCGTGGAAGACGCGCGCAAACTCGCATCCAGGCGCGTGAGCGTGTCCTTCCGGCAGGATGTAGCCACTCCGGCTTCCCTCCCCCACGGTTACGAGATGATTGACGCGCAACCGCGCAAATGGGCTCTCCGCGTGACCGGGCAACTCGGCTCGTTGCCCGCGTTTCTCGCGGCACTTCCCGTAGCAGATCTCGCGGTGGAAGAAGCAAGACTCGAGGATGTGCTGGTCCGGTACTACCGGGATGGTGCCGCATGACGATACTCTTCGCCCTGATCGCCCAGTCGCTGCACCGGGTCCGTAAGTTTCTCCTGGCGGTGGGCTTGTTGCTGGCCGGCTTCCAGGTAGTGCTCATCCTCCAGGCCAATTCAATCCAGGCTTCGAGCTCCTTCGCTCAAATGGGCGCTCTGGTTCCGGCATTTGCGCGCGAGTTAATGGGACCCGCGTTTGTCGCGTTTCTTTCCTTCCAGGGAATCGTGTGCCTGGGCTATTTTCATCCCGTGGTGATGGGGGCGCTGGTTTCGGTCTCGCTCACTCTGGCAACCGTACCGGTGATGGAGATTGAAACGGGCTTCATTGATCTGTTGCTGGCCCGGCCCGTGGCCCGGCATTGGATCGTGACGCGGTCCATTCTGGTGTCGCTGATCTCCGCCGCGTATCTGCTCGCCATGATGGCGCTGGGCACATGGGTTGGTCTGAGTGTTTTCGCGGCGAAGGCCACTGTCTGGCCATCGGCCGGGCTCATTCGATCAATGGCCATCAACCTGGGATTCCTCATCCTCTGCTGGTCTGGGATTGCGATGGCGATCGGTTGCGCCTGCCGCCGGAGGAGTTCCGCCGGGGCCATCGCTGGATTGCTGGCGCTGACGGCATACCTCACCGACTATATCGGCAGGGCATGGAAACCGGCTGACTCCATAGCCTGGCTTTCGCCGTTCCGGTACTACACTCCGTTTGACCTGGTGATGGGCGCGGCGCTTCCGGCAAAGAGCCTCTACGTTTTGGGGGGAGTGGCAATAGCGGCGTTTGCACTGGCCTACGTGCTGTATTCGCGGAGAGACATTTCGCGCTGACGCGAAAATTTCCCGGTTAGTTCTCGGAAGGATGTTCCACGCTGTCGATCACCAAGACCTCGGTGGGAACCTTCTTCATTTCCAGCTTCAGGCCGAACTTTTCTACGGCATCGGGAACTCCCGCATACGGATCGTCACCCTCCCAGTTCAGCGTGAAATCGTACTCCCCCGTCAGCCCCGTTTGGTCGGCCACCGGACCGCGCAGCAGGATCGCCAGCGCATTCGTGAGGGTCACCGCCTGAACGTGCCGACAGGTCAGTTCGTATCGGCCACCGTCGGCAGTGCGGTCGCAGCGATCCGTGCCTCCTGGCTGCGCCTGGTCCAGCTTCGCGCCGCCCGCAGCAAGCCGCAACGTATAGGCCGAGAGCATTTTTATCTCCCGGTGAAGCTTGAGACGGAAGCGCTCTGCCAACAGGTTCTGCAGCATCAGCCTGACCTGCTTGTCCGTGGTCTCGGGATCGGCAGCCCGTGCGTCGATTTGGAACTGGTCCGTGCTGATCCAGCCGGGTCCCCCCTCAATCCGGACGCTTTGAATTTCGTATGCCACGGCGATCAGCTGTTTGATGTGCGCATTGGTCAACGTGAACCGCCCATGGGAAATATCGCCACTCATGGTGGCGACCGGCGAGTAGTCGCGAATCCGCTTCACCGAGGCAACTTCGAACGCCGGAGCGGTCTCTCCGCGGGCAATTGCGACTGCTGCGAAAAATAGGCCGACGCGGAACATAGTTCCCATGAAAGGCAGAGTAACAGATACGGCCTTCGACATGCACACCAAACACGTACATTAAAACTTGACATATGTACATAACATACGGTACACTTCAATTGTGTCAGTAACAGCTACTCAGCTTCGCAAAGAGCTCTTCACAACGCTGGACCGCGCTGTTCAGGGAGAGACCGTGGAAATCACGTATAAGGGCACAACCATTCTGCTCAAGACCGCTGGCACCTCCAAGCTCGCACGGGCTGTGCGGCGGCCTACCATCCTGGTCAATCCCGATGAACTCGTGGAGTCAAATGCCAGCCTGATGGCCGAACTTGAAGCGAAGTGGGCTCAAGAGGCGGATACTCTTTGAAAACAAGAGGCGGAGACTCTTTGAAAACACGACGCGGAGACTCTTCAAAAAACGGAGCAGCATCTCTTTGAGTTCGGTTTATCTCGACACGCACGCCGCCGTCTTCCTTCACGCCGGCGAACTCGAGCGGTTGGGTACCGAGGGCAAACGGCAAATTGAGGCCAGCGACCTCCTGATTTCCCCGATGGTGTTGCTGGAGATGAACTATCTCTTTGAACTGAAAAAGATCCGCTACAACGCGAAGGAAATCTACGCCGCGCTCAACGCATCCTTCGGCGTGACGTTGTGTCCGATCCCCTTCTCCGACGTCTCCCTCCAGGCGCTGGACCTCACCTGGACGCGGGACCCCTTCGATCGAATCATCGTTGCGCAGGCGCAGGTAAATCAGAACGCGACTTTGATCACTCGCGACCGCACTCTCCAGATCCACTATCGCCGGTGTGTCTGGTAGGCGCGGCCTGACCGCTCACGGTGCCGCAAATACACCGGCAAGATCTTCCCATTCCTCCTGCCATTTTTGGCCGTCCCACGCCTTGTGATACATACTCCGTGTGCTGCCGAGCCCAAAGACATCCAACCGTTCAGCGCCCCACGAAACAACCCGGGGAGGACTGCTGAAAACCCCGCCCAGCGGCTCCCAATCCAACTGCGAGGGCCACCACCCACTCTCACCCCACGCTTTGTGATACATGGCGCCTTCGGTCCCCACGCCAAAGATGTCGAGCCGGTTCTTGCCCCACGCGACGACTGCCGGCGGGCTTGTGAAGGTGCCGCCCAGATTCTCCCAATCCGTCCAGCCGTTCACGTCCCATGCCTTGTGGCGCATGCTGCCATCCGTCCAGATCGCGAAGACATCGAGCCGGTTGCTTTCCCATGAAACGACGGCCGGCTGGCTGATGAAGGTACCTCCCAGATTCTCCCAGACATCCGAAGGGGGCTGCCACGAGTTGCCATCCCAGGCCCTGTGGAGCATCGAGCCATCGGTCGTGAGGCCGAAGATATCCAGCCGGTCGGTATCCCATGAAACCGCCACTGGCGGGCTGCCGAAGACGCCCCCCAAATCCTCCCATTCGGACTGCCACCCGTTGCCATCGAACGCTTTGTGAGACACCGCATGGTCCAGATTGAGACCAAAAACGTCCAGCCGGCCAGGCCCCCAGGAAACCACGGATGGAGGACTCGTGAAGACGCCCCCCTGCGGTTCCCAGCCAGCCAGGGAGGGTTGCCACGCATCGCCATCCCACGCCTTGTGAAACATGGAGCCGTCCGTGCCCAGCCCGAAGACGTCCAGCCGGTTAGCGCCCCACGCGACCACGGCGGGTGGGCTGGTGAAGGCGCCTCCCTGCCTCTCCCAGCCAGTCACCGAAGGTCTCCAGCCACTGCCATCCCACGTCTTGTGAAACATGGCACCATCGGTGCCCACACCAAAAATGTCGAGCCTGTTGCTGCCCCAGGAAACGGCAAAGGGCGTGACGGGTTCCATCACGGGAGCCACGCACGCGTTATCCCGTTGTGACCAGTATTTCTGAACCAGAATGCCGTTCACACGGCCGTTCTTGTCCTGACACCCGCAGCTCGCGTCTCCGATCTCATTCGCGGCGTTGGGGTCCGCCGGAACAATCGAAAACGCGGTGCCCTCGGGATCGGAACAGACTTCGACCAACTCGTGAGAGAAGATTGCCGTGATGCCGTCGAGCGTGCCATCGTTGGTGACCCACACGTAGTACCCGATGTCGTTGTCACGGGGGAGATCCACATCCAGACCGTCGGATGGAGAGTTGTTGTCCAGATGCTCGTCTGCATCCCCTGCGTTGCCATCCACGTCGATGTCAACGAGGTCGTCGGCATCGGTACGAATGAAGTAGTAGTGTGCGCCGGAATCCCTGGGGTCGGAATACTTCGTGCCTTCCGGCATAATCACCGCGTAGAGAATCGGGCCGGCCTGATCGGGCACGGGGACCGTTACGTTGTCGATCGAATCCTGAATAAATCCGATGACCTGATCCTCGCTGAAAGAAGCGGGAGGGTTCGATGACGTCACGGTTGCCTGACCAACAAGACGCCCGTGCCCAACACCCCGGTATTGCAGCAGGGCCGACATGTAAGGTCCCCTGAGGATGTTCGTTACCGCCCCCACAACATCGTCTGAGGAAGGCGACGGGGTTCCTGCCCATACCGAGCCCCAAAAGATCAGAAACACGTTCACGCACGGGAGTACCGGACCGTGGCCGTCGACAATCCCCACTCCGGATAACGCTCCACCGCCGCCCGTTCCGCCGCCATCAGCCTGAGGCGTCAGGGGAGAGCGACCTGCCCGGACAACGCCACGGAAATCCGCCACTTTGATCACGGAACGCCTGACCGGCGAAGGCGCTTCATTGCTGCCTGTTTTCATTCGGACCTCTTTCCACGCCTCACCTCATCCGGACTGCCCAGCCTCCGCGCCCAGATATTCCGAAAGCGCACAGGCGAGTTGTGATTCTGCAGCAGCAGTGAATCCTCGGCTGGCTGCGCGATATATTTCGCCGCGGCCCGATACATCGTCGGCCCCAGCAGTTCCCTGCGATTGTGCATCAGGACGCCGTTCAGGAACACGGTCACAAATGCCGGTTTGAGCACCTTATCGCCATCCATCTGCGGCGCTTCGAACACGATGTCAAAGGTCTGCCACTCGCCGGGCTTTCGGCCCGGATTTGCCAGCGCCGGCCATTGCCCATAGATTGCGCCGATCTGGCCGTCCGCGTAGATGGAATTCTGCCACTCGTCAAAGATCTGAACTTCGTAGCGCCCCTGGAGGAAAACACCGCTGTTGCCGCGGTCCTGCCGACTGCCGCCTGTCGTCGTCGGCAGGGCAAATTCCACGTGTACCTGCACGTCGCCGAACTTCTCCCGGGTCGCCAGATCGCCACTGCCGGGCACGGTTTCCATGTAGCCGTTTTCTACCTTCCAGGCCGGCGCGCCGGCGCGCGGCGTAATACCAGTGGGCATCGTCTGGGTAGCGGGCAGCCAGTGCGAAAGGTCCCTGCCATCGAATAGAATGATCGCGTCCGAAGGCGCATCCCCCGGCTTCGCGCCAGGCGTCACCGCCGGTGGATGCGGACGTGCAGGGTCATGCACGTGCCATGGCTGGCCTGGAACGAGCGGCGTGTCGGTGTAGCCCCGAACATCGGTCTGCCCTGCGGGGGGTTGTGCCACAGCCAAAACGGCAAGAGCAGTCAGCATAGCGCCGGGACTTATGATAGTGCTTCGCATGGTCACTATAATTTCATAGGAAGGTGGATTTATGAAAACCGCTCATCTGAATGTTTTGGTTTGTGCCGGTCTGATGCTCGCCATCAGCGCGTTCGCCGCCGATAACGCGGACATCCCGCCACACGGCCCGGCTGTCGTGCTTTTCGATGGTTCCGGTCTCGATCAGTTTGATAGCTTTATTCCTTCCAAAGGACTGAACAACGACACGGACCACATCTTCACCGTGGAAGACAAGGTGATTCACGTCTCCGGCAAGGAGTTCGGCGGACTCGTCACGAAACAGGAATACGCTGACTTTTACCTCAGCGCCGAGTTCAAGTGGGGCGAAGGCACCTACGCTCCGCGCGAGGGCAAGGCACGCGATGCCGGCATTCTGTACCACGTCACGGGCCCACTCAAGGTCTGGCCCAGTTCCATCGAGTTTCAAATGCAGGAAGGTGCCACGGGAGATATCTGGCTTTGCAACGGCTTCTCTGTGACTACGAGCGAAGGCAAAAGAGTGGTGGGTAGCCCCGGCAAATATGTGGGGATCAACCGCTTTGGCAAAGGCCCGTGGAAAGATGAACTCGGCTACCGCGACCCGAATGGCGATCCTGAGAAGCCGCACGGGGAATGGAATCAGGTCGAACTCGTGGTGAAGGGCGACCACGTGAAATACTACGTCAACGGCAAGTTGGTCAATGAGGGGTCGGAGACGGTCGTGAACAAAGGCAAGATTCTGTTCCAGTCCGAAGGTGCGGAAGTGTACTACCGAAATATGCGCCTGTATCCGCTGTTGCCGTAGGAGGGATACCCATCATGAAGCACTTCATCGCGCGAATTGCCTTGCCATGTATCGTCACTTCTCTGTTTGCCCAGGCACAGACCAACCAGCCATCGGCATTCAAATTCGAAGTGTGTTCCATCCGACCGAGCGGGAATCAGGCAGGGGGAGGAGGAAGCTACCTTCCCACCCCGAATGGATTTCGAATAGCGGCGACTCTTCGGGAATTGGTATTGATAGCCTACGGTCCTCCGGGGTCCAATACTCTCTGGCAAACCAATGCGATTTTTAAACCCGCCTGGATTGGCACTGATCGTTACGACATCGATGCGCGGGTATCGCAAGCCGACCTCCATGCCTGGCAGGGCCGGAGCCGCAACCATGAACTCCTCCGTCTCGCCCTGCGTGCGGAACTCCAGGATCGATTCAAGCTAGCCGTACACGAGCAACCGGAGAAGCGGAAGGTCTATGAACTGTCAATCGCGAAGGGTGGACCGAAGCTGAAAGCGGTAGTTCCAGGTGCGACTCTTCCTGTAGGTGTGAAACTGGCGGATGGCGGCGTTATGACACCCATCGGGGACCGGGCAAGCGGCGGGTGGAACTTCGTTGGCGCAACCATGCAGGATCTCGCCGGATTTCTGTCTGCTGGAGGAATTCCAGCCCGTGATCGGACTGGCCTGTCGGGACACTTCGACTTCCCGTTGCGCCGGGTTGAGACACTCCCCGGGGAAGATCCGGTGTTTCTTCATCCCGTTGGCCAACTCGGACTCCAGGTAAAGCCCGGCATGGAGAACATACCTACACTGGTCATCGACCGCGCCGAAAGACCAACTCCAAACTAAGTAAAGGCCTCAGCCTGTCCTGAAGCTTAATTATCGAAGTTCCACAACCAATTCACGCCCCAGGACCGTAGCCGCCTTTCGCAGCGTGCTCAACGTGACGGCGTCGTAATCGGGATCCAGCAAGCGGTCCAGCGCCGCGCGGCTGGTGTGCATCCTTCGCGCCATCTCGGACCTGGAGAAGCTCTTCTCCTTCATTGCCGCCTCCACTTGCCGCGCGAGCACCCGTCTGATCGCTGTTTCTGTAACCTCCTCCCGAATACCTTCCTCCTGGAGCCAGCTATCAAATGACGATCCGATGTTTTTCTTCTTCATAAGGTGCCTCCCTGTTTCCGTGCCAGCGCCAGATCGAGATCGCGCTGTGGAGTCTTCTGCGTCTTCTTAACGAAGCCATGGAGTAATATCATCCGACCGCCTTCGGCGCAAAACAGAATTCGCGCGATCCGACCCCGCGGTAAACTGCTTCGCACTTCCCACAGTCCACTCCCCAACGGTCGGACCAGGGGCATGCCGATGGGCCACGAGAACTCGACGTCTTTGACATCCTCGCCGACACTTTTCGATCTTCAGATTCCCGTGTCTTCAAACATTCGCGCACAGGTTCACTGTCGAGGCGGTAGAAACAAGCGGGCAGACGCTTCAATGGCAGCGGCAAGAACAAGTGCACCAATTTTGATACGCACAAGCAAACGCGGTAACTATTCCCGGAATTTCCAATCGCTTCGCGAGCCTACTTCGCAGCTGGATTCCAGCCGTCATTCCCCCGCAGAAACACGTCCGGCATGAACGCTGCTGCCTGTTGTGCCGTCAGTTGGTGTGCCCAACTGGCACGCTCGGAAGTCCTCGCGCCCGCTCCGGTTGATCCGAACTCGCCATACCAGGCCGTCGCTTCATTCTTCGCGTCGTTCCAGTTTTGCCAGCCTTCCGGGCGAATAAACGCATCCATTGCGCACTCAATATAGACAACCCGCGAATAAGGACGCCACGGCCGCCCCAGATAAGTCCCCTTCGTCTGGTTCTCCGCCGTCAGTCTGGAATGAAAGAAAACGTAACCCGTCGTCAATTCCGCCGAAGTGCGGCTGTGTGCCGTGATGTAGCCGTCGCCCTTGCTGTGGATCTCGCAGTTGTCAAACACTGCCGTGGCATTGCCGAAGATGAAATCCACGTGCCCTTCGATGTAGCAGTCCTTGTAATACTGGCGGCCCGTGGAAGCGTACAGCGTATCCTGCCAGCCCAGAAAACGACAGCGATGGAATTCCGCGCGGTCGGAATGAATCATCAGCGCAACGGCCTGCGACCCCACGCCGAACGTATTCTCAAAAGTAATGTTCTCGGCGTGAAACTCGGTGCCCTGTACATCAACCGTGCTGCTCAGAAATGTGCCCCCGGCTTCCTTCGCACTCATGGCCGCGGTGATGATGGTGGTCAACGCGTCCTGCCCCAGGAAGCTTGTACGCGGGCGATCCTGCGGAACGACTAAACGCTCCTTGTAGATTCCGGGCCGGATCTCGATGTTCAGCCGCTGCCCGTCCGGTACGAACGGCGCGTGGTCGATCGCCATCTGGATGGTCTTGAAGTCCCCGGAACCGTCGGCTGCGACCACAACCTGCATCGGCGGCAGACCGCTCAGGAGCATGGGGCGCATCGCAGGCACAGCCCGCACAAACTCGTGCGCGGCGATGGAGCCAACCTCATTCCGACCGATAGCACCGAGGTGTGTGGTGTCAGGCTTGCCGTCCTTATCCACCGCGTCGATTTCGATACACCCCGCAGGCCCCCGTTTCTCCGCATGCGCCCGAGTGAGCGAATACAGATCCATCAGCGGCACGTTCTTCTCCTTCGCCACGGCGCGGGTTGCGTCGACATACGGCACAAGAGAATCCGGCTTGATCTTACCCGCGTCATCGAAATTGCGACGCACGATGGAAGTCACCAGCACGGGCTTTGCGCCCACTGCACGCGCCTCATCAATGTAACGGATCAGGTTGGCACGATAGGTAGTGTTGGGATCGGTCTCGCGCTCCGGCCCCTTGCCTGGCGAGTCGTTGTGTCCGAACTGGATGAGGATGTAATCCGGTTTAGCGGTGAGCGCGGGAGCCCATGCCCCTTCGTCCCGGAAGCTCTTCGAACTGCGTCCGTTGAGCGCAAGATTCACTACCTGGACCTGATCGGAAAAGGAACCGCTGAAACCTTTGCCCCAGCCGCCCTGGTCATTCACCGTGGAATCACCGACCAGGACGATCTTCACCGCTGCCGGCGAAATCACCGGCAGCAGGCAGAGCAACGGAACCAGATACTTCATAACGCCATTCAGTACAGAACCGACAGGAAGAACTCCCGCATCGCGGCGGCGTAGTAGACGCCGTATTTCGCGAACGTCGCCTTGGTCTGTTCATTGGGCTTCCAGTCAAAGAACGCATGGTTGGCACCTCCCACCTGAATGTACTCCGCACGTTGGCCGGCCTTGACCAGAGCGTCGGTAAAGTCTTTCACGGCAGCGTCGGGAATCAATCGGTCATTCGTGCCGCGGGTAAGAAACTCAGGCACGGCGCGCTCGGTCGCGGCCGGAATATGCAGGATCGGCGCGATCGCGTCCACCCACTTCTGATCGGCGGCCGGATCGTCCGAGTAGGATTTCAGCGACGCGGAAGCGAAGACTCCGTAGCTTGGGGCACCGGCCTTGATCGCTTTCACCATCTCATCGCGCACCTGTTCGGCTGTCTTGCCTTTCGGCAGATAAGACGGCATGAACTCAAACACACCCGGCGTCTTGCCAAAGCCGCGCGAACCGATCATGTTCGGCATGAGCGAGGCCACGGCGGAAAGGTGCCCGCCAGCGCTGTCACCCGTAACACCGATGCGGGTTGCATCGCCGCCATACGCCGCCGCATGTTCCATGATGTGCGCAATACCACCGAAGACGTCTTCAACAAGGTTCGCCATCGTGTTGCTGGTGGCATCGCCATCGTTCTTCCCGGCCCAGCGGTAGTCCATGCTGACCGCGACAAATTTGCCGCCCTTCGTCAGTTCCCGTGCCAGACCGCGCATCACGTCCTCGTCATTGGCGGTCCAGCCGCCGCCGTGGATGATCACGATAATCGGGAGATTACGCGCGCCTTTGGGCGAGTAAACGTCATACTTCAGCGGCTTCACACCGGGCTTGGCGTAAACGACGTTATTAGTCACAACGAGATCTTTCACCACTGCCGCATCCACGAAAGAAGCGCCGAGTTGTTTGTCCTGATCGATCGTGACCTTATATTCAGCGGTAGTTCCTTCGTGGAACATCTGGCCGAACGACCCGCGCACGGAGTACCAGGTCGAATCGAGCGCATAACCCGCATCTGGCGTAGCCGTCAGGGTGACGACGGTACCCGCCGCAACCTTGCCATCGGCAGGCAGGGCCGGAGTGACCTGCACTTTGCCATGTACCGACGGAATCAGGGTCACAGCAAATGAAGTGCCCTGGGCGTTAACGGATGCTGCGGCGGCCAGCGACAAAGCTATCGCCGCGAAGGTTCTTACTGGGTTCATGCGTCAAATCGTAGCACAGGGCGGCCAAATGCCCCGAAATCCATACAAAACATCATACAAAAGCACACTCCACTTGAAATTGCTAAGCTGACGGGATGCGCCCTCAACCCCTGATCGCCGTAGCGAACGTGGAAGCCAGCAGCCGGTGGTACCAGCAGTTGCTTGGTTGCCGGAGCAACCATGGTGGCTCCGCCTATGAGCAACTGGTCTCAAACGGGCAACTGATTCTCCAGCTGCACAGCTTTGAGGTGAAGCACGACCACATTGCCATCGGTAACCCCGACGATAAGCCATACGGCAACGGGGTACTCCTGTGGTTCGAAGTAGACGACTTCGAATCGGTCATGCAGCGCGCAGCCCAAATGGGAGTAGAGATGGTAATGCCGCGCCACCGAAACCCCGCCGATGGCGATGGCGGGCCGAATCACTGGGAGTGCTGGATGCGCGATCCTGACGGCTATATCGTGGTCGTTGCCAGCCCGTACGGAACCGCGGACGGAACCTGGCAGCCAGGCCCAGGCGTCTTCGGCGAGTAAGCTGGCCGTCTACCCTGCGTTGGGCAACTGAATCACATTATCGCCCTCGCCATCCTCAGCCGATTCCACGCGCTTCAGTTTGCTCTCGATAGCCCGCGTCCGCACCGATGCCTGATCCACCGTCTCTACGGCCTGATCCAGCCGCTTGCGAATGGCATCGAGCACCTTCGAATACTTGCCAAACTCCGTCTTGACCTCGCCCAGCGTCTGCCAGACCTCGCCGGATCGCTGCTGAATCGCCAGCGTCCGGAAACCCATTTGCAAACTGTTCAGCAAAGCGGCGAACGTAGTCGGGCCAGCCAGGATCACCCGATATTGGCTCTGCAAAGCCTCCGCCAGACCCGGCCGCCGCAGTGCCTCGGCATACAAGCCCTCCGTTGCCAGAAAGAGAATCCCGAAGTCTGTCGTCGCCGGAGGAGCCAGATACTTCGAACTGAAAGTCTTCGCGCAGGCGCGAATCACCGTCTCCAGTTCCTTCGCACAGCTCTCAATTGCCTCTACGTCGCCTCGCTCCGCCGCCGCAGCCAGCCGCTGGTAGGTCTCGGAGGGGAACTTCGCGTCGATCGGCAACCACATCGGCCCTGTGCCCTGCCCGGGCAACTTGATCGCGAACTCCACGCGCTCGCCGGTTCCAGTGGTCGCCACATTCCGTTCAAACTGATCCGGCGCCAGCATCTGCGTGAGCAGATTCTCCAGTTGCACCTCGCCCCATGCACCGCGGGTGGTGACGTTCCCCAGCACACGCTTGAGATCTCCCACGCCGGCAGCCAGCGTCTGCATCTCGCCAAGACCTTTGTGAACCTGTTCCAGACGCTCGCTCACCAGCCGGAACGATTCACCGAGGCGCGTTTCGAGCGTCGATTGCAGTTTCTCGTCCACAGTCAACCGCATCTGCTCCAGCCGCGCGGCGTTGTCCGTCTGAATGGCAGCCAGCCGCGAATCCATTGCGGTGCGGATTGCTTCCAGTTCAGCCCGCTGCCCACGCTGGGCATCGCCGAGTTGCTGGAGCACGGCCGAACGCAGCGATTCCGCCCGTTGATCGGTCTGCATGGCGTATCGCTGAAGGCCCCCGGCCAGCTCTTCCCGAAGCCCGCGAGCATCTTCCGACTGCGCCGACCGCAGCCGCGCAATGTCATCCACCGAAGCATTGCCGGTAACATCCGGGCGAGGTCTCAGCAGCAGGATGACAAGGAGAACCACGATGACCGCGAGAAGAACGAGGGTGAGAACGGAAAACATTTTCGTACCGCTATGTTTCCTAGGATACACCCCGCAGGGAGGAAGATTTTAGGCCGTCAGTCGTGAGATTATTGAGACGGCAACTTGAATGATCGAACCGCAACCACAACCCGCTCCCGGCGACGCCTCACAACTGCAGAATCTGGCACAATTTCTGATGGAGTCTCCGCTGGCAGGTGCTGAATTGCAACTCGACCGCCCCCCCTGACTACGGAAGGCCCGTGGAACTGTGAGCCAGACAAATATCGATTGGACCCGTTGCGAGTTGATCGAAGTAATTTCGGGCAAGGTCTCAGGCCGCCCAATTGTGCGCGGAACCAGAATACTGCCGGATGCCATCGTGGACAGTTACGACCTAGGCTCAACGCTCAGCGAACTCCACGAAGGCTTCCCATCCTTGTCTCTGGAACAGATTCAACGATTGATCGAGTTCGCCCACGCGCATCGAAGTTAGCACAGGTTTTTCAGATTGCCGAGTCGTGCTTCCGCAAAAGGAAACGGCGATAGCGTTTCCGAAATTCAGAAACCCTACCGCCGTTGAACTTGAGGCACAAAGCGTGCAAATGCGCTTTACGAAATCTCTTCCGACCAGCCTTCCAGAATCGCCTTCACCTTGCCGGTAAACTGATCCGCCAGCGCGCCGTCAATGATCCGATGGTCAAACGTCAGCGCCAGGAAGCACTGCGAGCGAATCGCAATCGCATCATCCACCACCGCGACCACCTTCTCAATCGTGCCCACTCCCAGAATCGCCACCTGCGGCTGATTGATCATCGGCGTCGCAAACACGCTGCCGAAGCTGCCGAAATTCGTGATCGAGAACGTCCCGCCCTGAATCTCATCCGGCTTCAACTGCCGCGCACGCGCCCGCCCCGCAAGGTCCACAATCGACCGCTGCAGCCCCGTGACATTCTTCTCATCGGCGTTCTTAATGACCGGCACAATCAGCCCGCCCTCAAGTGCCACTGCAATCCCGATATTGACGTCATTGTGATAAACGATATCCGTCCCCACAATGGACGAATTGAAGATCGGGAACTGCGCCAGAGCTTCTGCAGCCGCGCGCGCCACAAAAGGCAGGAATGTGAGCGACATGCCATGCCGCGCCGCAAACGCATCCTTGCTCTTCGCGCGCATCTTCGCGACCTTCGTCATGTCTACGCGGTGCACGGTTGTGACATGAGCCGAAACATTCTGGCTCATAATCATGTGCTCGGCGATCTTCTGCCGCATCGTGGTCATTGCTTCCACACGAGTCTTACCCGGGACCGCGACGGCCTTCGGAGCCGGTGCAGCGGGAGCCGCAGCGACCGCCGCAACAGGAGCCGCAGCCTTGGGAGCCGAGCCCGCCATGTAAGCCACAACGTCGTCCTTCGTGATTCGTCCGCCAGCGCCAGTACCGGCAACACGCGTCAGATCGAGATTATTCTCACGCGCCATCTTCCGAACCAGCGGCGAAAGCGGGCCGGCGGGAACACCGGCAGCAACCTCAGGCGCAGCAACCACGGGAGCGGCGGCAGCGGCAACAGGAGCGGCAGCCACCACAGCCGGAGCCGCGGCTTCCACCTTTGCAGCAGGAGCGGGAGCAGCAGCCGCAGCGGGCGCAGCAGCCGGAGCCGCGCTGCCATCGCTGATCCGCGCCACAACAGCATTCACCTGAATCGTCTGGCCTTCGTGCACCAGCACTTCTGACAGCACTCCAGCGGCGGGCGACGGGATCTCCGTATCTACCTTGTCCGTCGAAATCTCGAAGAGCGGCTCGTCCAGAACCACCGTGTCACCGGCCTTCTTCAGCCACTTCGTCAGCGTTCCTTCGACGATACTTTCGCCCATCTGGGGCATCACAACGTCTGTCATCTAATAGCTCCCGTCAGTTCAGGCGTCTCCGCCTGGCTCTCAAACCGCATCTCAAATCCGAACTGCGCCCCGAAGTGCCGCGCCAAAACGCGCTTCACCGCCTCCGGGTCCGCCCGCACGCCCATCTTTTCCATTGACGTCACCGGCTTCTGCAGCCCGCAAGGCACAATGTACCCGAAAAAGCGTAAATCCGTCGTCGCATTCAGCGCCCAGCCATGCGTGGAAACCCAGCGGCTCAAGTGGACCCCAATCGCCGCGATCTTTGCTTCCCCGCCAGCCCCAACAGTCCACACCCCCGTCATTTTGGGAATGCGAAACGCCTGAATCCCGAACTCTTCCAGCGTATCAATGAGGGTTTGCTCAATGGCCCGCACGAACGCGCCCACATCGCGCTTCCACTCGCGCAGATCCATAATCGGATACGCCACAATCTGACCCGGCCCATGGTAAGTCACATCCCCGCCACGGTCCGAGTCAAAAATCGTCACACCCGAACTCCGCATCAGTTCCGGTGACGCCAGCACGTTACTCTCGCGCCCGTTCCGCCCGATGGTCACAACATGCGGATGTTCCACGAACAGCAAGGTATCCGTCCCCCGCCCCGCCTTGCGTTCCGACGCAATCGCTTCCTGAATGACGAGCGCATCCGCGTAGCTCATCAGACCCAGGTCGCGAACAATGCAGGTACGATTCATCGCGGAGGCAGAGCCCGCTCACTGAACGGCGACCGGTTACAGAGCCGCGACCGCAAGGGAGCGATCCCCCAAACGCCCGAAACGTGACTATACTCGCGCAACCGCATAATTACGCGTTGATGGCCAGGCCGTACACGTTATTGAACGCTTCACCCAGCGCCTCGTAGATCGTCGGATGCGCGTGGATCGTGCTCATCATCGTCTCCACCGTCGCCTCGGCTTCCATCGCCGTGACAGCTTCAGCGATCAGTTCGAACGCTTCCGGCCCAATAATGTGGACGCCCAGGATCTCGCCGTACTTCTCATCGGCCACGATCTTCACAAAGCCGTCGTGCGACCCCAGAATCGTCGCCTTGCTGTTCGCCGCAAACGGAAACTTGCCGATCTTCACCTTATAACCAGCCGCCTTCGCCTGCGCCTCGGTCAGCCCAACGCTGCCAATGCCCGGATCCGTATACGTCGCGCCCGGAATTCGATTGCGCCGGATCGGCGTGGTCGGCTTGCCCGCAATCGTCGCTACCGCCACCATGCCCTGCGCCGTCGCCACATGCGCCAGTTGCGGGGTTCCCGCCACCACGTCGCCAATCGCGTAAATTCCCGGTTCGTCCGTCTGCTGATATTCGTTCACAAAGATAAAGCCGCGCTCGCTGCGAATCTTCGTATTCTCAAGGCCTATCGACGCCGTATTCGGCGCGCGCCCCACCGCCACCAGCAACTTCTCGGCCTCAACGTCTTCCACTTTGCCGTTGGCGAGCGTGACCTTCATCTTGACGCTTGTGCCAGTCTTCTGCACCTGATCGCACTTCGCGCCAGTCTCCACGCGAATCTTCGACTTCTTGAAGACGCGCTCCAGCTCTTTCGAAACTTCTTCGTCTTCCACCGGCACAATGCGCGGCATCGCCTCAAACACGCTGACTTCGGTGCCAAAGCGCTTGAAGATCGAAGCAAACTCCACACCCACCGCGCCCGCGCCAATAATCATCAGCGACTTCGGCACCGCCTGCAGGTTCAGAATCTCCACGTTGGTGAGAATGAATTCCGGATCCGGCGTCAGCCCCGGCAGCATACGCGCCACCGACCCCGTCGCAATCAGAATGTTCTTCGTGGTCAGCGTTTCCACGCCTTTATCAGTCTTGACCTCGACCTTGCCCGGTCCTTTAATCGTCCCGTAGCCCTTGATCCAATCGACCTTATTCTTCTTCATCAGGAATTCCACGCCCTTGGCGTGTTTCGAGACAATGCCGTTCTTCCGCTCCATCACCTTCGGGAAATTGAGCGTCGGCTTGTCGATGGTGATGCCCTCATCGCCGGCGTGGTTGGCAAAGCTCCACATATCGGCGGTGTGCAGCAGCGCCTTCGTGGGAATGCAGCCCACGTGGAGGCAAGTGCCGCCCAGTTTGGCATCCTTTTCGATGATGGCCGTTTTGAGGCCGTATTGTCCGGCGCGGACGGCTGCAGAGTAGCCGCCGGGGCCGCTTCCAATCACTATGAGGTCGTAGGTCACGCTTTACTATTCTATATTGTTGGGATAAGCTGGCTGCAACTATGATGCGCACCCGCGTTTGCTTGTTCCTGGCGACCCCGTTATTGTCTCTCGCATTTCAGGCCGCACCACCGCCGGCCAAACCGGAGATCACGGGAACGGTCTTCGACGCCGGCACAAGTCAGCCTGTCATCGATGCCGTCATTTCGATTCTCTCCATCGCCGATCCCACGGCCCCGCGGTCTATGAACTCGAAACCAGGTGATCCCGTCGGACAAATTCACACCGACGCCGCCGGAAAATTCCACTTCTCACCCGCTGCCTTGGGCACCTTCGACGTTTCGGTTAAGAAGGATGACTATTCGAACTACGTTCCGCTTTCCGGAACCATGAATTCCGCGAGCGTTACCCTCAGCAAGAGCAATCCGACCAAAGACCTCCGCTTCACCCTGTCGAAGCCCGGAACCGTCACGGGGCAACTGATCGACAGCGAGACGGGAAATCCCATTCCAGCAGGTTACGTCTCCCTCATGGGTGTCGTTTACCAGGATGGACAGAGGCGATTCCAACTGGCATTCGGGTTGGAATATAAACAGGTTGATGCCGAAGGACATTTTTCGGTGTCGAATATTCCGCCCGGCGGCAGCTACGTGATCTGGACACGTAATCCCATCAAAATGTCGCCTGATAAGCAGACCCTGAAACAATTCCCACCCGAAGAAACGGCAATCGTCGACAGCGACTATCCCGACGCCTACTGGCCCGGCGGCCGCGATCTCGACTCCGCGAGCCCCATCCTGGTTACATCCAACGCGTCTATCAACATGGGCCGGTTGCGGATGAAGAAGGTGCCCCTATATCGCGCCCGCCTGAGATTTCCCGATAAGATCTGTCAACCTGGCTGGAAGGCCGTATTCGATATTAGAAATGGCTTCGTTCCCACCGTCACCGGTGAAGCACCTTGTGGCGAGGAACTCCTCGCGCGCCACATCACTCCGGGCACTTACGTCGCCAGCGTGTCCGTAGCGGGGCCGGCCCTCGCTGATCGAATCCGCAGCAAGGTCACCTTCCAGGTTGTGGATAAGAATGTTGTCGTCGAGCTGCCGCTTGCTCGCGGTGTGGATATCACAGGAAGACTAGTGAAGGCTACGGGAGCAGCCACCGTGCCATTTGAAAACCTGAAGGTCGACCTGATGACTGAGGGAGGCATAAACGTGTATGGAGAAGGACCAACCAAGACGGACGCCGAAGGCAACTTCCGCGATATCAACGCCCAACCGGACCTCCGCCTTCGGGTCAACGGCCTTTCCGGAGGCTGGTACGTTAAAGAAGTCCTCTACAACGGCGCAACTCTACTCAGCGATCACCTTCACCTCGACCCCTTCGCCCCCGCCCACGATCTCAAAATCGTCATCGACGACAAACCAGCCGTCATCGCCGGCACCGTCACAGACGGCGACGACAAAGTACCCGAGCCCAAACTCGTACTGATCCGCATCCCCTTCGATCCGAACGTCCGACCCTGGGGCCTCCCCGAAATGACCGGCGACGCGAAAGGCGGTTTCGCCTGGACCGGCCTGCAACCCGGCGACTACCGAATCCTGGCAGTCACCCCCGAAGGCCGCGCGAAACTCCACGAACCCGGCATCCTCGAAGGCATGATGACCACCGCGGAGAAGATCAGCCTAACCTCCGGCAGCGTGCAAAACCTGAATCTGAAGCTGACCCACCCACGGTAATGAACAGACCGATGCACCCCAACAAACTCGCTGACGGCAATCCCGCCCAGGACACCGTCCCTGCCGCCGCGCCTAGTTCCAGACGGGAAGTAGTCGAACAGGACCTTCAGCGCCTCAGCAAACAGGAGGAGATTCGAAACTTTCGCGGCAAACTCACCTGGCACGGTGACCTCACTGCCATGAGGACCGACCAGTAACTCCGGTTGGGGCCAGCCAGAGAACAACCCGTGCTTTACGCCTTCACCTTCTTCGCCGGTTTCGCCTTCTTCAGACCATTCAGCGCAATCGCCTCCCGCACCAACGCCTTGAAAGCGACACCATCCACCTTCTCCCCCTCCGGAATATCAATCGCTCGCCGCACGTTCCCGTCCAGGCTCGAATTGAACAACCCCGCCGGATCCTTCAGCGACGCGCCCTTCGCAAAAGTCAGCTTCACGACTTTCTTATAAGTCTCTCCCGTGCAGATAATCCCGTCATGCTCCCAGACCGGAGTCCCCATCCACTTCCACGCCTCCACCACATCCGGGTCCGCCTCATGAATGAGCTTGCGCATTCTGCCAAGCGTCTCCCCCCGCCAATCCCCCAGCCCCGCTATTCTGGCGGAAATGAGCTCCGTTGCCGACTCCCCGGTATTCCCTGTCTTTTCACCTATAGCCATTGATCGCATCCTCCAGCTCCTGTCCCGCTCACTTCCCCGAAACCTTCTCCAGCCAATTGATCACTTCCGCCGCCAACGCGATTCGATGATCCTGAAAGCCGTGGTCCGTTGGCAGCGTGACGGAGGTAACCTTGCCACCCGCGCGAATCACCGCTTCCGCAAGCTGCCGGTTCACCTCTCCATAAGTCCGTGACGCGCCGATCACCAGCAACGGGCTATGCACAAGTCCGGGACCCCACGCAAGATAGTTCCACTCGGCGCGGTGCAACACGATCTCTTTGGCAACGCCCAGTGGCGTCGCACCCCGCAGCGAATTGCCCAGATCGGCAAACTCCTTCACAGCAGCACCCGGCAGTTCGGCCCGCGCCACCTTGCTGAGTCGATCGCCAGTCATTCCGACATTCCACGCATCCAGCAGCAACACTCCAGCCAGATCCACATCATGTCGTGCGTGCGCAGCCGCGGCAAACCCACCCATACTGTGTCCACCGAGCACGATCCGCACGGGATCAATCTGATAGCTCTTCGCAATATCCGGCCGCCGCACAAAGCTCACCGCGGCATCCACATCCTCCAGCACGTGACCGATCGAAAACACTCCAGGACTGCCCCACGATCCGCGGTAATGAAACGTCAGAACATTCCAGCCCGCCCGTCGGATCGCCTGCGCCAGATCCAGATTCTGCTCGGTTCCCGGAAAACCATGCAGCAGGATGACCGTCGGATGCGGGCCCACGCCGCCCGCGATATAGAACAACCCGTTCATCCCCAGGCCATGGCTCGGCACCAGCACCTGCCCCATCCAGGGCGGATTCGCGCGGTCCACAACCGGATCGCTGATAACGGCGGAAGGAATCGATCGCGCCGGATTATCCGGCTGCGCCCACAGAAGCGCCGGCACCAACAACGCGCGAAACACAGATTTCATGGATCCCCTCGTCACTCCTGTCGTCCCGAAATCAGACGCCGGACGACATGCCCTTTCCACATCCACAGCCCTGAGACAACCATGACGGGCAGAAAGACGAACCGGACCGCGGGCGCATATTTCGGAATCTCCTCAAACGGGCTGTAAATATAGCCCACAATCGGAATGCTCAACACGATGTGGACCCAGCGAAAAAATGTCCGCATCTTCAATCCACTCGCCCCGCCACCTGTTCCAGCGCCCCCAGAAACTTCTGCCACCCGTACTGAGCGCCCTTGTACGCCTGCTCCTGTTCCATCCGGAAACCGGCCTGCTCCATCCGCAGATGGGTTCCCGCGCCGGTCGGCGTGAGCGTCCAGGTCACCACGCTCTCCAGACCGAATGCGACCCACGTGTAAGACAGCGACTTGTTCACCTCCACCACCAGGACCTGACAATCCACCGAGCCCCAGTCCGCACTCAGCTGGAACTGGTGATCCACCTCAGCCCTGAAGTCATTCTTCATGAGCCATTCCGCAATCAGTTCCGGCTGCGTCAGCGCGCGCCATATCTTCTCCGGCGGATACGGCATCTCCCGTTCCATCACCACAGAACGCACGGCGTCTGCACTCATTTTCGATCCATCCTTTCCAGTAACAACTCCAGGTCGTCAAACCGATCCCGCCAGAACACCCCATAGAACTTCATCCAGTCGATAAGCGGCGCTAACGCCTGCGGGTGTGCTCTGTAGTGCGTCTCCCGACCTTCACGGCGATCACGCACCAGGTGCGCCAGCTTCAGAACACTCAGGTGCTTCGACACCGCCGGCTGCGAAACCCCGGAATGATCCGTAAGCGCATGCACAGTCTGTTCCCCGTCCCGCGCCAGGCGCTCAAATATCGCCCGCCGTGTCGGATCAGCAAGAGCTTTGAAAACTTCGTCCGCCACAGCCTGCATTCCTAAACCATAACCTTACAGTTATGAATCTGTCAAGGGCTCTTTGCGCCCTTTGCTAATCTTTGCGTACTCTGCGTCAAAAGCTAAACTAGTCAACATGCAAGGGCGCACCATCTTTCTCGCCATCCTCACCGCAGCAACCCTCGCCGCCCAGCCCCCCGCCCGCGTCCGCACGCCCGCCCTCGCCCCCATCACCGCCATCACCATCACCGGCAACAAAACCATCCCCACCGACGCCATTCTCGCCGCCTCCAGCCTCAAACTCAACCACGAGGGCAGCGCCGCCATCTTCGACGCCACCCGCGACCGCCTCCTCAACACCGGCTACTTCGACACCGTCAGCTACTCCTTTGAACAAAAAGACCTCGGCTTCGCCGTCACCTTCACCGTCGCCGAAATGAAGCAGGTCTACTCCGTCCGCGCCGAAGCCCTCCCCCTCACGCAGGACCAACTCACCCAACTCCTGCGTACCACCCAACCCCTCTTCTACGGCCTGCTCCCCGGCACGAAACCGGTGCTCGACCGCGCCTCCGCGGCCATCGAGCAATTCCTGGCACCCACCAATCCTGGCCTCCGCGTCCGCGCCCGAGTCGTCGCCATCGCCGCCGAACGCCTCGAAATCCAGTTCACCCCCGCCGAAGGCCTCCCCGTCATTGCCGACATCACCTTCGAAGGCAGCGACCTCATCTCTCCAGCCGAACTCCACATCGCCGCCATCGAAAACGCCATCGGCCAGCCCTTCAGCGACTCCGGCATCCAGACCCTGCTCGACCGCGTCATCCGCCCCCTCTACGAAAAACACGGCCGCATGCGCGTCAAATTCGGCCCCATCACCACCCAACCCGCCGCCAGCGTGAAAGGTCTCAACGTCCACGTCACTGTCACCGACGGCCCCACTTACAAACTCACCAACGTAACCGCGCACGTCCCCGAAGGCCCTGCCCCGGCAGGGGGACAAGCGCTAGACGCCCGCCGCATCGTGCGCATGGCCGCCCTCCCCGCCCTCGACAAAGCCACCTATGACGACGTTGTCCAGTCCGCCCCCCGCGTCCTCGACAGCCTCCGCGGCGAAGGCTTCCTCGACGCCACTGTCACCCCCAACCGCACTCTCAACGACGCCGATCAAACCATCACCGCCTGGTACGACGTCACCACCGGCGAAATCTACCACTTCGGTCACCTCGACGTCATCGGCCTTGGACTCGATGGAGAAGCCGCCATCCGCAAAATGTGGGCCGTCAAACCGGGCGACCCATTCCCCGCCAGCTATCAGGACCGCTTCGTCAAAGGCGTGAAAGCCGAAGGCCTCTTCGACAACCTCGGCGACATCACCTGCACCCCGACCATCAACCGCCAGACCCGCGTCGTCGACGTCATGCTGTACTTCTCCACCGCACCCGCCGCGCCACCGCGCCGCGCCCAATTCTGATCCCCCAAATGCTTACCGCCATCACCCGCGCCGTCAGTGCCTCTCTCGCCCAATGTGAACTCACGTGGCTACAGCGAGAGCCCATCAATCTCGCGAAGGCAAACGCCGAACACGAAGCCTACGAACAGGCGCTCCGGTCTCTTGGAGTCAAAGTCATCTCACTCCCTGCACTCGACGCCCACCCAGACGCCGTCTTCGTGGAAGACCCCGCCCTCGTGCTCGACGAAGTTGCCGTCATCACCACCATGGGTGCCGAAAGCCGACGCGGCGAACGCCCCACCCTCGCCGCCGCCATCGCGCAATTCCGCCCCCTGCGGAACATGCAACCTCCCGCCAAACTCGAAGGAGGCGACGTCATGCGCGTCGGCCGTGACCTCTACATCGGCCTCTCCGCGCGCACCGATGAAGCAGGCATCCACCAACTCGGCGAACTCCTCGCACCGTATAACTACAAGGTTCACGCCGTAGAATTACGCGACTGCCTCCACCTGAAATCCGCCTGCTGCTGCATCGCTGAAAGCACACTTCTGGTCAACCGGAATTGGGTAGACATCGCACCGTTCGCACATCTCCGCCTGATCGACGTAGCCCCCGGCGAACCAGCCGCAGCCAACGCGCTCAGCGTAAACGGCACCATCCTCATGCCGAACGCCTACCCGGCAACCGCGAATCTCCTCAGAGCCGCATCCTTCCAGGTCATCGAACTGGATATGACCGAACTGATGAAGGCCGAATCCGGCGTCACCTGCTCTAGCCTCCTATTCACCGTGTCTTGACGCAGTTACACCTTTGTCGCTACGCTGAAACCAATTGGAGATTGAGTTTACCTGGGACCCCGCGAAGGCGAGAAGTAACCTCGCGAAAGCCATGAATAGGAACAAAGAGCGTACGCCGATCAGTTCGAGGAAGGGCATCAGAATTAGTACAGAGTCGCGGAGTCTCTATGCCGCCCTGGATCCCCGCACGGGAGATCCGGAATCACGATCACTCCCGCCGGAGCGCTGGGAAACTGCCATGCGCAGGGAGGAGTTTTTCAGGCCCATCAAAAAACTCACCAGCGTCCGCATTGACGCCGATATTCTCGATTGGCTCAGATCGAAAGGCGACGGTCATCTGACCCGCATCAACGAGATCCTGCGGGAGCGCATGACATTGGACCAACACAAGTAGCCATGAAATAATACAACCTCTTCCCATGCGACACCAACTCACCTTCCTCGCACTAACCCTCACCGCTCTGGCCCACGCGCAGGCCCCCGCCGCCGCGCCTTTCGTCACCCACCAACTCAAGCCCAACGTCTACTGGATCGAAGGCGGCGGCGGTAATAGCGGCGTCATCGTCGGCACCAACGGCGTTATCGTCATCGACGCAAAAACCACGGCGGCCGGTGGCAAAGAACTCCTCGACGACATCGCCAAAATCACTCCCAAGCCCGTCACCGCCGTCATCGAAACCCACAGCGACGGCGACCACATCAACGGTGTTGCCTCCTTCCCTGCCGGCGTCAAAGTCATCGCCCACACCAACAACCGCAAGGAGCAGGAAGCCGCCATCAAAGCCGGTGGACGCGGCGCGCCCGCAGCCGACCGCCTCCCCTCCCAGCTCATCACGAAAGACACCGAGACCATCACCCTCGAAGGCGTAACCCTCGAACTCCATCACTGGGCCCCCGCCCACACCAGCGGCGACCTCGTCGTCTACCTCCCCGCCGACAAAATCGTCTTCACCGGTGACATCATCGCCATGCAGATGGCGGATCCGCTCATCCATGCCGAAAAAGACGGCACCTCCGAAGGCTGGATCGCCACCGTCAAGGGCATCACCGCACTGAACTCCGATCAATTCGTCCCCGGCCACGGCGATCTCCAGACCAAAGCTCCCATCCAGAAACGCCTCGCCGACGCTGAAGCCAAGCGCACCAAAATCGCCGACCTCGTCAAGCAGGGCAAGACGCTGGACGAAGTCAAAGCAGCAGTCGATCCCCCGCCAGCAGCACCCGCAGCAGGCGCACCAGCGGGCGGCGGCCGCGGCCCCGCCTTCGCCAGCTATTCCCAGGTGGTCTACCAGGAACTCACAAAGAAATAGCCGGTTTTCGATATACTGGGAGTGGCAAGCGCCCATGCTCCAAAGAAAGGAACCGTGATGTCAGTCTCCATTCTGGAAACGCCACCCTCCGCGCCACGTTCGGCACCTCCGCGCAAGATATGGACCCGCGGTGAGTGCGAGCGCTTGCGGGATACCGGGGTTCTCGATTACGAGCACTTGGAATTGATTGACGGAGAATTGATTCAGACCATGGGCAAAGGACGTCCGCATTCATACTCGATCTTGCTGCTTCGCGAGTTCCTGGTGGCGGCGTTTGGCGCTCTCTTCGTTCAGCAGGAAACACCGATTGACGTCTCGCCCATCGACAACCCGGTCAACGAACCCGAACCGGACCTTGCTGTCATTTCCTGCCCTTATACACACTATCCGACAGGCAATCCCCCGGCCAGCGATGTCCGCCTGGTGGTCGAGATCTCTCACACCACGCTGACGTTCGACCGTACCGTAAAAGCGCAGCTCTATGCCCGCGCCGGAATTCCGGAATACTGGATCGTGGATCTGGAGGGACGACGCCTCCTGGTACACCGCGAACCCCGCGAGGGCCAATACCGATCCGTGCTGGCCTTTGGCGGGGACGAGCACGTATCGCCGTTGGCCGCGCCAGGTTCCGGTCTCGCGGTCAAAGACGCCTTGCCGCCGAAACAATAGCTCACCCACCAAAACAAAACCGGCGCACCACCCTCTTCAGGCAGCGCGCCGGTCCACAACTGAAACCAAACACCCAACTACTGCGAATCGCCGCTCGGCCCGTAAATCCCAGGCACCTTCCCGCCCATCGCCCGCAGATACGTGCTCAACTGCCCGCGATGATGCAGCGAATGCTTTACTGCCAGACCCAGCAACATCGCGGCCGGCATCTTCATCATCCCGAAGAAGTCGATCTCTTCCGCCAGTTTCTCGTCCGAAAGCCCGCTGACACGCGCCAGAGCCGCAGGCACTGTCGCGCTGTACTTCGCCGCTCCATCCGCGCCCGTCATAATCCCGCAGGCATCCGACTCGTCCGTATTCCCCCCCACAAACGCACCGTCCGCAATCGAATTCAGGAACCATGCGTCGATCAAAACGACGTGGCGAACCAGTGCGAGGCCCGTCTTCGACTTCGCGTCCGGCGAATACGAGAGTTTGTCAGAACCTGCCGCTTCCAGCACGCGCACCGTTGTCGGTATCTCCTGCGCAAAATCGGCGGTCAGATAATTGGCGATTATTCTTGCTTCCTGAGGTGTCATTGTTAATCCTTTGTTTCAAATAATTCCGGGTGAACCCAATCCATTCTAGCCCGACTTCAGGTCTCGATCAAAGATAGCTCAACCACCCATTCCCACCACGCCGTTTCACCCCCGCAAACCAACGGCACAACGGGTAAAGTGCCGCAATCAAAGTCGCCCAAATCCCATAAACCACCAGCAGCCGGAACCCCCAACCCGGTGGTCGCGCTGCCGGAAACTCCGCAATCGAATTGGCCTGAAACAGCCAGTGCGGCGAACCAAACTGCCAGTAGCAAACCGCCACCGCCGCCAGATGCATCAGCGGAATATGCCACAGATAATAGAAAAGAGGCACCCGCCCGAACGTCACAACAGCCCGCAGCCGTGACAGATCCACACCTTCCAGCAGCCCCAGCACCAGCAATGCCGGCCCCAGCGTCATCAGCAGATAATCCAGTGACGGCGCATACTTTGTGCAATTCAGAAACGACAATGCCGTGAATACCGCGCTCTTCTGCGCCGCCCACGGCACAGGATCACCGTACGCATTCAACCCGCGCACCACCAGGAACAACCCGATCAATGCCGTTCCGCACCCCACCAGAAACCGCTTCCGCCGCGCCGCTTCCCAACGAAACACTTCACCCAGACTGAACCCCGCCATCATCACCGCAAACCACGGAATCAACACGTACCCGGTGAACATCGTCCGCCCCGCGCCCAGGCTCACGATCCCCGGACTATGCAGGAAATTCCACACCCACCCAAACTCCCCGAACGCCTTCGGCCCAGTACCATCCAGCAGATTATGTCCGGCAATCGTCGCCAGCGCCACGCCCGTGAGCACACGCATCGGGAGCCAGATCGCCCCCGCCAGCACAATCATCGACCACCCCAAAATCCAAAGCACCCCCGCCAGCGTAAACCGGTAGTCGAAATTGAAACTCCATCCCAGGCATCGCGTCACCGTGACTTCCAGAAACACCAGCCACAAACCTCGCGTCAGCAGAAACCGGCTCAACTCACCCCTGGATCGGCCGCGCGAATACCACAAGTACGCCCCCACGCCCGTCAGCAGCGAAAAAATCGGCGCGCAGAAATGCGTAATCCACCGCGTGAAGAAATAGGGCACCGTAGTCGCCGCCAGGTCCACCGGATCAAACTGCGCCCCGCTGAAATAATCCCGCACATGATCGAGCGCCATCACGATCATGATCAGCCCCCGCAGAAAATCAATAGTGTCCAGCCGCTGCTTCGAAACCGCCGCCTCTGCCACCCTGCGCTACTCCTTCGCAACCGTGTAATAGCTGTACGTATACTTCCAGGCCATTTCCTTACCCGGCTCCGCCGCCACCGCAAGAAACGGCTCAATCGCCAGCACACTCCGGATCGACCACAACGCCACGCTCGCCAGCGGCTTATCCCCCGTCACCCGCATCCCCGCCCCCAGCACCCGATTCTCCACCCGGAAATCGTAATCCTTCGACTCGCCGCCAAAACCCTCCACCGGCATATAAACCGTGTCCTTGTTCTGCAGCGTCCTCAGATACACAATCTGGTTCCCGCGCAGTTCCGCAAACTGCGCGTTCGGCGGCCGGCTCGTCTTCACCGCAAACGGCAGTGTAATCGCATACCCCGCGGTAGTCCCCGCCTGGTCCAGCACCAGAAAATTGTGGTTATAAACGCTGCTCGCAATCGCCTGCCGCCCGGTATTCCGCAACGAGTGTTCTATCGTCATTTCCGGCTTCCCCGCCGTCAGCCGCACCGTCTTGCGGTACACATACCCGTAGCCCGTAGCCGCATCGCTCAGTTCCTGGGTAAACTCCACAAAATCCCCGTCGCTTCGCACGCTCCACCTGCCGGCATCCACAATTTCGTACTTCGCATAAGCGCTGTAAGGCTTCGCATCCGGCTTCCGCAGCACGCCCACGCCGATCTTGATAAAGGTCCCGCCCACCTGTGCCGCCTCATACCCCAGCGGCATCTGAAACTCATCCGCAGGTCCCATCGACCCGCTCTCCGCGCTCACCACAATGTCCGCGTCCCGATACACAAAATCCCGCACCGTCGCATCGTTCCCCGTAAACCAGGGACCATAATAGTTATGCCCGCCAAACTCAAGGCTCGAAATCACGCCCGACCAGTCAAACCGTGTCGACCGGTAAAACCCCGCCTTCGCATCCGGCAAATAAAGCTTCGCGCGAATCTGCCCGTTCGAAATCTCCGCCTGAGGATAATCGGCGCCAATCGCCAGCGAAGCAAACAACAACAATAAAAAGCTAAACCGCATGATCTTCCTCCAGCAATTCCCGAATCCGGGCCGCCAGTATCTCTTCCGGCGCAGCCCCTGCCGAAACCAACCGCCCGTTGAAAGTGATCAGCGGCACGCCCTGCACACCGGCCGCGCGCGCAGAGTCTTCCTCAGCCCGCACCACATCAGCCAACCCGGGAGCCTCCGAATAAATCACCCCGCAATCCAGTCCAATCGCACGAAGCGTCTCCGGCTCCCCTACATCCAGCCCCTCCACAAAGTAACCGGTAAACAACCGCTCGGCCACCGCATTCTGCACCGCCAACCCGGACCGCAGCGCCGCGGCCATCAACAGATGCGCCCGAAAACTGTTCGGCGTGCGAGCCATCCGGTCAAACCGAAACTCAATCCCCGCCGCCCGGCCATTCTCGCCGACCCGAGCATCCAGCTGTTGTGAATATTCCCAACTGCCAAACTTAGCCACCCGGTATTCCCGCCGCGTGATCCCCTCCACCGGCATCCCAGGATTCAACTGGTAAGGATGCCAGCGAATCTCAATCCCCCGCCCCAAAATCCCCGCCGCGCGCTCCAGCCGCCGCTTCCCGATGAAGCACCATGGACAAACGACGTCGGAAACCACATCCACCACCAAAGGACTCACGGCGAGATCATATCATCTTCCCCATGTCTTCTCAGTGTTCTCCGTGTCTTCCCTCTGTATTCTCTGTGCAAAATCCGTTGCTGTCTTTTTGCAAACTCTATTTCCCCTGAAATCAACAACATGAAAAATCTTCGCGCATGAATCTAACCGCCGGCATGTTACTTCTCAGTCATGTCAAACGTTCATTCGATCGAAAACAGACTCCCGGGTCCAAAGACCCCGGAGGCCAAAGAAAAGACCCGGCTCAACGCCTATCGTCACGGCCTGACCGGCAAGACTCTCATCATTGCCGAAGAAGAC
>CAIQWJ010000104.1 GCA_903875575.1 uncultured Acidobacteriia bacterium
AGCCAGAGCGTTCGTCCGTATTTCAGGATACTTTGTATTGCAAAGTCGCTTAAAACTCGGAATCCGGCGCCGTTCACCAAGCCAGCCTGAAGGTCCGGCTACGGTCGGTTTTTGCAAATTTGGGACTTCTGCCACGGGCTGTTAGCCGACCTTCAGGAGGTAGGCCGCCGGGTTGTGGATAAGACCGGACTGCCACCGGATGTCTTCTATCAGTTTCGCCTCGACTATCCCAATCAAGACGTTACGGACATCTTCGAAGCTACGGAAGCGCAACTTGGTCTTAAGTTAGTCCCGGGAAAAGCACCGGTAGAATTTGTAGTGGTCGATCGGATCAGCAAGCCATCCGCAAATTAGAACATACGTAGTTCATAACGAGGCGCGAGTGGCACCCGAAAGGGCCTTCAGGAACCCTCGGGAACTGGTAATGGGAGTTGAAATGGCCCTCTGGGTTTCTCCCCGGTGAACGGGAGTCGGCTAATATTGATCCCCCGCTATTTGCACCATGGTGGCGGATCTCCTATCATGGAATCAGCGATGACGGCAGAGCAAAAGAACGCACTTGCGGGCGTGGTGACCATCGACAAAGATGTCATGCACGGAACGCCCTGTTTTGCGCATACGCGAGTGCCAGTGCAGACGCTCATCGACTTCCTGGAGACCGGCGAAACCATCGATGATTTTCTGGCCGTCTACCCCTCCATTCTCCGGCAACACGTTTACTCGTTTCTCGAACTGAGCCGCGATATCGCCATTGATCAACTGGCATGCGCGTCGTAATAGACGCCTCTATCGATCCGCGTTTGGTCGAAGCATTCCCCGACCATCAAGTACGGACCCTTTTCGATCTCGGCTGGCAGCACCTGAAAGACCATGTACTGGTGAAGCAATTGGAGTGCGACGTATTGATCACCGCTGATCGGGGATTCGAGCACCAGCACGACCTCAAATCGTTGAAGTTCGGCATAGTCATTGTTCACGTGGCCCGGAACAAAATCACTTTCTATCGACCGCTCTTCCCGCAGTTGCTCCAGGCGGTGGCAACGATCAGGGCCGGCTCCGTGGTTCATGTTTACGGTCTTCCCGTGGACGGACCGCGGTTTGTCTGATGATGAGCGCGCCGACGCTGGTGCTTCATTATTGGCGCTTCGCCGCAGTTGCCGCCGCGAGCCGATACCGATGGGACAGCGTCAAGAAGGGTTCTCGACAGGGCCTTAGGCTGAGGCGTAGAATAATGTCGCTGACATGCCTCTGCCTTTGACATTATCCGGGTTATCCGGGATCGCGGCACTATTGCTGGTGAGCGTTCCGTGCTTCGCCGGCACGTATTACATCGATTCGGCTCGCGGCCAGGATGGGAATGCCGGCAACAGCGCCGCGCAGCCGTGGAAGACACTCGCAAAGGTGTCGGCCACCGATTTCAAACCGGGCGACCGCGTTCTGCTCCACGCCGGTTCTGTCTGGCACGAACAATTGCGGCCCACGAGTTCAGGCACCGAAGGCGCGCCCATCGTGATCGACCGCTACGGAGAGGGTCCGCGCCCCCGCATCGACGGCGCGGGAACACTTGACGATGTCGTACTCCTGCGGAACATCCAGCAAATCGAGATCCGCAATCTGGAGATTACAAACTCCGGTGCTTCCGCTGCGTTGCGACGTGGTGTACATATGGCGCTCGACAACTTCGGCACTGCGCGGCATATCGTCATCGCCGGCCTGTATATCCACGACGTCAATGGCACCAATACGAAGAAGGACAATGGCGGGATCATCTTCAGCACCAATGGCCCGGTGACGCCCAGCCGGTTCGACGATTTGAGGATTGAGGGCAATATCGTGTGGAAGGTCGACCGGTCAGCCATTGTGGGGCAGAGTTATCACTGGCCGCGCGACCACTGGTTTCCCAGTCTTCATGTCGTGATTCGGGGCAACTATGTCGAAGACATCGGCGGCGACGGGATTGTGCCGTGGGCCACGGATGGGGCGCTGGTGGAATACAACATCGCGCGACACTGCAACATGCGCGCGGGCGCAGGCGACTTCAATGCCGGGATCTGGCAGTGGAGCACGGATAATACGTTGCTCCAGTGGAACGAAGCTTCATGGACGCACGGGACGCGCGACGGCGAGGGTTTCGATTCCGACTACAATTCGCGCGGCACGGTCTTTCAGTACAACTACAGCCACGATAACCAGGGTGGCTTCATGCTGATCTGTTCGCCGGGACAGCGCAATCCTGCGGAGAATATCGGCAATTCCGGGACGATCGTTCGGCGCAATATCTCGCATAACGACCAGACACGCATCTTCCATCTCAGCGCCGTGGAGCATACGACGGTGGAGGAAAATGCCATCTACGTCGGTGCCGGGCTCGATGTGCAGATGGTGCTGGCGTCGAACTGGTCGGGGTGGACGGACGGCGCGGTATTTTCGAAGAATCGGTTTTACGTGGAGGGCACCGCGCGCTATGGTCATGCCTCTGCGAGCCGCCCGGACGGGACTTACGAGATTGCGCCGGGGTGGGCTCCGGCGAAGAATATCTCTTTCTCTGGTAATGAATATTTCGGGCGGCAGGTGGATCGTCCGGAGGATGCGGCGGGGAGAGCAAGCGATAAGGTTCCGGCCGTTACGCCCCGCGACTGGACGGGGCCCGAGTTCGATCCGGCACAGCCCGAGGGTTTCGAGGCATTCATGGTGAACCATGCAGCCTGGCTGCGGGGACTCATCAGAAACGAGTTCGGAGAGATTGCCACCGAACGCTGAGACCACCGCGCGTGAGGGCGCATTTTTCCCGAGCCTGCTAGATTATAGGGAGCACGCCGGGGCCAGGGAAGCCTCTAAATCGTATAGCTATGGGGAATGGGGAAAAGCGAAGGTTCGCGGGGGGCGAACAGGATCGCGGCACGGCCGATACCGGCGGGAATCGCCGCGTCTACCTGATTGTCCTGCTCGTCGCGGCCGCTGTTTATGCCGGGTGCATGATCTCCCCGCCATCCCTTATGGACGATGTGGATGCCGTGCAGGCGCAGATCGCCCGCAACATGCTGACCACGGGCGACTGGGTCACCGCGCGCCTCGACGGCATTCCCTACTTCGAAAAATCGCCGCTCATCTACTGGATGATCGCCTGCGCGTTCAAACTCTTCGGCGCAGCCGATGTTGTCGCACGCATCCCCATGGTGCTGGCCGCGCTGGCGTTGGCGTGGCTCACCGCCGCCTTCGGTGTGTGGGCGTTTGGCCGCCGCGCAGGGCTCTACGCCGGCCTCTGCATCGGCACCTGTTTTGGACTGTTTCTGTTTACCCGAATTCTGATTCCGGATGTTATGCTGACGGGCAGTATCGCGCTCTCCATGTGGGCCTTTCTCCGCGCGATTGACGAAGGCGAGCGCAACCCGCGCTTCTGGTCCATCGTCATGGCCGCCAGCCTCGGCACCAGCCTGCTGTTCAAGAGTCTGATCGGAGTCGTCTTCCCGATTGCCGCGGCGCTGCTCTATCTGGCGCTCACCCGTCAGTTGTTCGAAGCTCGCGTCCGCAAGGCTCTGCACCTCGGCACTGGGACGTTGATCGCGCTCGCCATTGCCGCGCCGTGGCATATTCTGGCGACGCTGCGCAATCCGCCGTACTTCGAATTCACCATGCGAAGCGCGTCCGGCGAATATCACGGCTTTCTCTGGTTTTATTTCATCAATGAACAACTGCTGCGCTTCCTGAACATGCGCTACCCGCGCGATTACGATACCGTGCCGCGCGTCCTGTTCTGGATGTTCCATCTCCTGTGGCTGTTCCCGTGGAGCGTCTACTTACCGGCCATCTCGAAGCTCAATTTCAAACCGGTGGATCGCGCTGGCCAGACCCGCCTGCTCGCTCTGTGCTGGGCCGGCTTCATCATGGTCTTCTTCACGTTTTCCACGACGCAGGAATACTATTCAATGCCTGCGTATCCCGCGATGGCGCTTCTGCTCGGTTCCGCGATCGCCGCGGGCGGCAACTGGATTCGTTACGGCACCCGCGTTCTGTGCGGCATCCTCACGCTGGCGGCCATTGCCGTCATTTCGCTGGCGGCGTTGTCCTGGAATCTTCCCACGCCCGGCGATATTTCGGCCGCTCTCACTTCGAATCCCGGTGCCTACAAACTTTCGCTCGGCCACATGGAAGATCTCACCATTGCGTCGTTTGCGTATCTGCGTCCGCCGCTGATGCTGGCGGCGGTAGCTTTCCTGGTGGGGGCCATCGGCACTTTCCGCTCTTCGGGACGCCGCACCGTGATTGCCATTGTCGCGATGGCCGTGCTTTTCTTCCAGGCCGCGCGCATCGCGATGGCGGATTTCGATCCGTTTCTTTCGTCACGACCGCTCGCCGAAGCGCTGAAGCGCGCGCCCGCCGGCAAACTGATGGTCGATCATCACTACTACGAGTTTTCCTCCATCTTTTTCTACACCAATCGCGAAGCCCTGCTCGTGAATGGCCGCTTCAACAATCTGGTGTACGGGTCCTACGCACCCGGCGCTCCGAATGTTTTCATTGACGATCAGCAATGGAAGACGATGTGGCTCCAGCCGGAGCGCTGCTATCTGGTCATCACGCATGAAGCAGTATCGCGTCTGGAGAAGCTTGTCGATCCCTCAACGATGAACATCGCTGTTGAAAGCGGCGGTAAGTTACTTCTGACGAATCACCCGTTGTCCGCCAGATAGTACGCTTCGCCGCAGGGAAGCCGCCATGCTTATTAATTGCTTATCCTGGCCGGGCAAAACGTAACTTCCTTTACTTGTCACAAATAACTCTTTATTTGTCGCTCCGTAAACCTTTACCATTCATTTATAGAAATGGCTGATTTGTACGGTTTGTAACACACAGACAGTAACAAATAGTAACTAAATGGGCGGCTTTGGGTTGAACCCGGTAGACTCACAAATATGCCCTACGCGAGCGAGGTCTTCCTCGCAATTGCGGCGATCCCGTTCATTTACTACCTCATCGCACTTTTCAGCGCGTGGCGGTACTTTGGCCGGCCCGAAACCGTGCCTGTCGAATCGTTCACTCCCCCTGTCAGCATTCTGAAACCCGTCAAAGGCCTGGATCCCGACGCGTACAAGAACCTCGCGAGTTTCTGCCGCCTGGACTATCCCGAATACGAAATCGTATTCTGCGTCGACCGCAAAGACGAGGGCGTGCTCTCCGTCCTCGCCAGGCTTACCGAAGACTTTCCAAAGACACACATCCGGATACTATATGGTTCCGGTCGCCAGGCCACGAACGACAAAGTTGCCAAACTCACGCGGCTCACCGCCGAAGCGGCTTACGAACATCTGGTGATCAGCGACAGCGACGTGCGGGTTCGCCCCGACTATCTGCGGCGGGTGATTGCGCCCCTCCGCGATTCGCGCGTGGGAGCCACCACATGCATCTACGTTCCGGCGGAAATCACAACCACGACGGATGCGCTGCAAAACATCGGCATGGTGTCGGATTTCTACGCCGGGGTGCTGGTCGACTGGCAACTGGAAGGCATTAAATTCGCTCTCGGGCCGAGCATCGCCACTACTCGCACCCGACTGACCAACTTCGGCGGCTATGCTTCTCTTGAAAACAGGCCCGCCGATGATCTTCTTGTCGGTCGTCTGATCGCCGAACAGGGCTGCGAAGTCGCCTTGCTCCGCTATACCATCGAGACCGTTTGCGATTACGCTTCGTTCTCTGAATTGCTGCACAAACGGCTGCGCTGGATTACCGTGATGCGGCACCTGCGGCCCTGGGGACACCTTGGCCTGCTGCTCACGCAGGGACTTGCCTGGTCGCTTGCGGCGATTGCAGTACGTCCTGCCATCACCACTGCGGCGGCTTTCCTGGGCGTTTATCTCGGGCTGCGAGTTGCGATGGCCTGGAGCATTGGTATTCGCGGCCTGCGTCAAGCCGGCCTGTGGCAACAAATGCTTCTGATTCCGGTCTGGGATGCGGTGGCAACGGGCCTTTGGCTGGCGAGTTTTCTGCGCAGCACCATTCGCTGGCGCGGTGCCGATTACTACATCCGCAAGGGCCATCTGGTTCCCGTCGTTCCGGCGAAGCAGGTTAGAACCGCGCCGGCACGCGTCGGCAGCTAACCGCCCACCAGCACCACACCTGCCAGCACAATGGCCGCGCCGATGGCGCGTCGCAGATTGATGTTTTCGCGCAACACCAGCCAGGCGAGAATCGTTTCCAGTACGTAGCTCGCCGCCGATGCGGGCACTGCGAAGCTGAGTGGCTCGCGTTGCACCAGCGCCATGAACGCGAAGAACGAAACTGCATTACCCGCCACGCCCAGGATGAGCAGGCGCTGCCGGAAGATGGTCTGCAGCAGCTTTCCATAACCCCGGGCGCTGACGGTTTGTTCGCCCGCGCGCTTCATCTCATAGCTCTGCAGCAGATCGCTCGCCACCGTGGCCGCGACGATTGCCATCACCAGAAGCCACTTCATTCCGAAGGCCCCGGCTTTGAAATGGTATCCGCGGATTGCCCGCGCGAAGTTGTCCCCACCAGCAGCGCTCCGCCAAATATCAGCAGCGTCCCCAGCCACCGCCGGCCGCTGACGGTCTCATGGAGGAAGACTCTGCCAATGAAAACGGAAATGACGTACCCGATCGCCGTGACAGGCAGCACAAAACTCAGGTCGGCCAGGCTCAGCAAGGCCATACGCGTGAGCAGAGCCAGAATCAGCGCTACAATTCCCAGCGCGACGTAAGGGTTGAGCATCGCGCGAATGTACTGGGTGGGGTCGGCCGACATGCGTTCGGAAACGTGCTTCATTCCCCAAGCCATCGACGAATTGCCGCCAGCCTTCAAAGCGAGGAAGAGGAGCAGGACCGCCCAGGTTTTTGCGGTGGAGGAGCGGCGAATTGCCTGCTGTGGCGCGGCCTGTAAGCTCACTTACCCAACCGTTCCAGAAGTTTCTCCGCTTCACGCCGCGGCGGATCTTCCGGCGTCAGCGCGGCCTTCAGATAGGCTTTCAGAAGTTCGCGCGCCTGCTCCATATTGCGGTGATTCTCGATATCGGTTTTGGCCTGCGTGAACGTAATGCCGGGTCTGGCCGAGGGCAGCGCCCGTGCCTTCTCAAACAGACGATCGCTTTCTTCGAAGCGCCCGTGTTTGGCAAGGAATTTCGCGACATCGATAACACGCCCCGCCTCAGTCGGATCCAGCTGCATCGCGCGACGCAGATGGGCCTCCGCTGCGACGTTGTCGTTGCGCTTCTGCGCGATTTGTGCCATTTCGAACTCGTACTCCGCCGGTCGCTCCGTGGCGATTCTCTTCGCGGCCGCCAGAGCCTTATCCATGCCGCCACCGACAATACCAGGCGCGTTGAGATAGTAATCGAACAGGTCGTTACCCGCTTCGGAGTTGCGGGGGTCGATCTCGACCGCCTTCTCGAAAAACTGGCGGGTGCGGCCGGCATAGACAAGGGCCATCGGCGAGTTACTGGTTTCCGCCCGCCGCCCCCAGGAGCGCCCCAGCCAGAGATTCACGTCGGAGTTGCGGGGAGCCGCAGCCAGCGCTTTTTCGAAGGCATCCGTCGCACGCTTGTAGTCGCCCAGCATGAAATAGTTCTTGCCGCTCAGCAGGGCGCTCTCGGCGTCGGGCGCGGGTTCCTGCGCCAGGATTCGCAGGGAAGCTTCGTATTCCGTCCGCTCGTAGAGCGCATCGGCACGCTTGGTGAAGTCTGCGGAGGCCGCGATTGCGACTGCCGGAGCAAGTATGGCCAGGACTGCAAGAGCGAACGCACAGGGCGCGTGAAGAACGAAGCGGTATCTCACCTGGACCTGCTTCCAGTGTACGGGAAGCCCGGTGTTTCCGTTTCAGATCACGTGCAGTTGCGGGTCGTGCTCGCAAAGCGGATCCGTACCCAGCACGTCGCCCGTCGCCTCAAACGCACGCGATCGGGACCCTCCGCAAAGCATATGGTACTGGCAGTGCCCGCAACGGCCTTCGAACTGTGTCGGATCGTGCAACGCTTCGAAGGTTGGCGAGTTGCGATAGATGTCCACCAGGCTATCCTGCCGGATATTGCCCGTCACCAGAGGCAGGAAACCCGCCGGGCAAATTTCGCCGGTATGCGAAACAAAGACGATGCCATGCCCATCGCGGATGCCGAAGCTCCGGAAGGGGCCGCTGCGCCTGATTTCATCGCCCGTCATGCCGTTTTCCCGCATCTTTTCGAGCGCCACGCGCCGGTAAGAGGGAGCTTCCGTGGTCGCCACCACAAATGGAGCGATTTTCGAGGTCTCGTAGATCCAGCCCATCAGGTTTTCGGCTTCTCCCGCCGAGAGCGGCTGAAGAACCTTCCCGCGTCCTACTGAAATCAGGAAGAAGAGACTCCAGCGGGCAACGCCAAACGGCTTGAGTAGTTCGTAGATGGCGGGCAGATCTTCAGAGGTTTCGGCTGAAACCAGGGTATTCACCTGGAGCGGCATTTCCAGTTCCTGCGCCCACTTCATCGCCTGAATGGTTCGGTCAAAGGTTCCGGCCACCCCGCGAATCGAATCGTGACGTCCGGCGGTGGAGCCATCGAGGCTGAGGCCCAGGCCCTCCACGCCGTGTTCCTTGAGTTTGGCCAGAACATCGCGTGTGAGCGCCGGAGTCGCGGCTGGAGTAATGGAAACGCCGATGCCCAGCTTGCGGGCTTCGTCGATCAGTTCGTAGAGATCGGGGCGCATCAGCGGATCGCCGCCCGTCAGGATCAACTGCGGAAACGGATCGCCAAATTCGGTGATTTGCTTGAGGAATTTCACACCTTCGTCGAAACTCAGTTGATTGGGATCGGCCCCGGGGACGGCCTCGGCGCGGCAGTGCCGGCAGGCCAAAGCGCAGGCGCGGGTGGTTTCCCAATAGACGTTGACAGGAGTTTTCGCGTAATCGCGGGGCACGTGATGCGCGGGACTGCCGGAACGACGGGTGCCGGGATGCGCGGCTTCGGGATTCGCGGACGTCGGTCTTTCGGTGGATGTTTCGTGGGTGCTGGAGGTAACCATACCCTCTGAGATGGCACGTTTGGGTCCACTGACCGAATTTTGTGCGCGAAACAGCGCAATCCGTGGGGCAACTGCAAGCCTCCCAAGATGATAGAGGGTGGATGACCGGGTGTACGACGCTGCCCACAAATGCGCTTTCAGGCAGACTGAAGAGCAGGCATTGCGTGAAAAAGCGCAAATCCGACCGACCGCGCCGCCGGCGGAGCGTGATCCGGCGCAAGTTTAGCCTACGGTCACGCCAACGCCCGCGCTGGCAAGCGCATTCCGAATGATGGTCGCCGGATCGGTAGTTGGGTCCGTGGCTGTGCCGGTGGAAGCGGTCGACGTACCGACTGCCTCCGCCCCGCCATACCGGTGGTGATGATGCCCGCCCAGCGCCTGTGCCAGATCCTGCAAATTCGGCAACTGCCCGGTACCCGAAGCAGTGCTGAAATCCTTCGCCAGTTGATTGAGTTGCGTCGCCGCAGCGGTGTTTCCATTTGCAGAGGCTGTTTGAGCGGCGGTTTGCAGATTGGTGGAGATCTGCTGCGTCACCTGCGCAAACTGCGCGGGGTTGGATTGCTCGAGTTGCTGGAGCGTGCCTGCGAGTTGCGCAAACGACGAAAGCTGTCCCACGTCCGGAGGCTGCGTCACGGACGTGGTGGGTGCATTCGCCACGTTGTTTGTAGTCTTGTTACCTGTGAGCGGATTGGCAGGGAGGATTGCGTTCAACAGGGTACTGGCGAGACTTCCTATGGTACTCATGCCCGCGTAAACTGCAATTTCATCGCCTCAGAAATTCGATGAAAACACTCAACAAAACTGGAATCCAGCCGACAACGCGCCCTCAAGCGGCAAATTCCTGCCGCCAGGATCTTAGCGGACTGGAGCCAGTTCGGCGGTGATCGGCCGGTCTGGCCGAATCCCCAGCCAGCAGCCCGCCGCGACAATGTACAGACCAGCCAGCACATACAGCGGAATCGCCCAGTCCGAAAACGCCCGCACCAGGTAGGCAAGAATGATCGGACTCAGCATCCCGCCAATATTCCCTGCTGTATTCATCGCCGCACCCAGCACCCCCGCGCGGCGGCCCCCAATATCGATACAGGCCGCCCAACTGGGTGCCAGCGTAAACATCGATGCCGCAGTCGCTACAGCAATCAGCACCGCAGCCAACCGGTTGTTCCCGGCACCCGCGGCTATCGCCATCGCGACGCCGGCCACCGCATAGCCCGTCACGCCGATCGCACACCGCCCAAAACGAATTCCGAAACGCTTCGTCAGCCAGTCCGTCAGGAGTCCGCCAAAGATATCGGCCACTACGCTCAACCCAAGCGGCAGTCCAGCGAAAATGGCGAGTTCCGTTTTGGCGAAGTGCCGAATATCTTTCAGGTAAGTCGGCAGCCACGTAATCAGGAAGTAAGTCCCATAGGTATTGGCGACATACATCATGCATAACAGCCAGGAACTACGGTGCCGGAACACGGCGGCGAACGACGACGCCCCATGGCCTTCATGCGGCGGAAGATTGCGCTCGCTCAGGATCAGATCGCGTTCAGCCGCACTCACCGAGGGGTGATCGCCCGGCTCATCGCGAAACCACCAATACCAGAGCGTCGCCCAAAAGAATCCGACGCAGCCGCAGCAGACGAAAATCTGGCGCCAGGAAAGGAACCCCGTCATCCACAGCACAATCCCGGGAGTCAGCGCGCCGGAAAGATGCGCGCCGGAGAAAAACACGCCCTGCACAATACCCCGCTCGCGCGCCGGAATCCAGCGCGAAAAAACACGGGCCGCGTTCGGCCAGGCCCCCGCTTCGCCAATACCGAACAGAAACCGCAGCGCCAGCAGCGAGGGAAAGCTGAACGCCGCCGCCGTCAGAATCGTGAAACTGGACCACCACGCCACGATCCGCGTCACCACCGCGCGGCTGCCAATACGATCCGCCCACCATGCCGTGGGGATCTCAAACGCCGCGTAGGCCAGCGTGAACGCGCTGAAAACATAGCTCATCTGCACCTGCGTCAGATGGAACTCTTTCGTGATGGACGGTGCCAGTACTGAAATGCAGACGCGATCCAGATAGGTCAGCGCGGCCAGAGTAGCAGTCAGGCCAACAAGCTTGTAACGGACGGGGAAACCGGTCTTGCCGACGGAAGGCATTGAGTCAGCATACTAGAAACCCAACGCCCATCGCCTGACACTGCTCTGTCACTCATCTGCAATGCGGTTGAAACAAACTGTTGCTAGCTTCGGAGTACCGCTCCAAAGCAACTGCGCGCCATGCCTTTTCTGAATAAAACCCTGTTTACACTTGCAGTCACGGCCACTCTTCCTGCCTTTTCGCAGACGCTCACGCCGGTCTGGACCGAAATGGGCGAAAATGGCGCAGTGGCGCGGGTTGTCGTAACCTCCGCCAGCGATTGCCCCTCGGTCACGGTGGACGGCGCGGTTCAGCGCATGTCCGTACGGTTACCTGTCCCGGACGGCCTGCGTCCGGCCTGCGAACTCCAGTTGCCTGCCTCCGTGAAGACCGCCTCCGTCGCAGGCAAACCGCTTGCGCTGCCGGTTGGCGATGCCGCGCGTGTCGTGGTCATCGGCGATACCGGCTGCCGTGTGAAAGGCACCAGAGCCCCGCAGGATTGCAACGATCCCGCCAAATGGCCCTTCGAACGCGTGTCGAACGCCGCCGCGGAATCGAAACCCGATCTCGTCATCCACGTGGGCGACTACCTCTATCGGGAAGACCCCTGCCCCGCCGACGCTCTGAAGAACTGCGGCCTGCCCGCCGGAAGCGCCTCCGGCGACACATGGGCTGCCTGGGATGCCGATTTCTTCACACCCGCAAGAAATCTTCTTGCTGCCGCCCCCTGGGCCTTCTCGCGAGGCAATCACGAAGCGTGCGAACGTGCCTGGCGTGGCTGGTTCTACTATCTGGATCCGCGCCCTTTCAGTGGCACCTGCGAAGCGTTCAGCGTGCCCTACGCGGTGACGCTCGGAAAACTCGCGCTGTTCATGTTTGACTCTGCATCCGCCTCGGACAAAGAGCTGAATCCCGCAACCACCGCGCGCTACGCGAAGCAACTCGCAGCCATTCATGCCGATCACGGCTGGCTCGTGCTGCACCACCCGCTGTGGGGTCTGAAGATTCCGGCCACTGCCGCGCCCGGCACCCCGCCCGGCGAATCCCCCACCGAAGTCACCCAGGCCTGGGAGAGCGCGCCGGTCGCCGGAATCGATCTCGTCGTCTCCGGCCACACACACCTGTTCGAACTGCTGTCGTTCGATCATGGCCGTCCCACTCAGTTGGTGGCTGGCGATGGTGGCACTGAAATGGGAAATTCCCTGCCCGCCCAGATTGCCGGCCTGAAGCTTCGCGGCGCGACGCTGCTCTCCGGTGAGAACGCGCACGAGTTCGGTTACACTGCGCTCACCCGAAACGGCCAGAGCTGGCACCTTGAGTTGACCAATACCCTGGGACGTGTGCTGCAATCGGCGAACATCCCCGGCAATGGCCTGCGGGCTGCCCAGTAGCCTCAGCCCACTCACCATCCGGCCCCTGTCAGAATTGTTCTTGCGGCTTTCCGATTTCGATTACCACCTTCCTGAAGACCTCATCGCGCAGGAACCTCCTGCCGAACGCGATGGCGCGCGTATGCTGGTGCTCCATCGCGCCTCGCAACACTGGGAAGACCGCGCGTTTCGCGATCTCCCCGAATACCTCGCACCGGGCGATTGCCTGGTCCTCAATGACTCCCGCGTCCTGCCCTCCCGGCTCTTTGGGAAACGGGATACCGGCCAACCAGACAGCGCCGACGCGGAGGTCATGCTGATTGAGCCGCTGACGGTGGATGCGACCGAATGGCGCGCCCTGGTGCGCCCTGGACGAAAGTTGCGGGTAGGAGCCACCGTCCGTTTCGACGCTCGCTTCTCGGCCGAAATCCTCGCGCAGGGAGTGCGCGGCGAACGCACCGTCCGTCTGATCGCGACCGATGGCGACATTTACTCTGCGATCGAACGCCTCGGCCACATGCCGCTGCCGCCATACATTAAGCGGCAGGATCGCACCGAGGATCGCGAGCGGTACCAGACGGTTTTCGCCCGCGAGCGTGGCTCCGTCGCCGCGCCCACTGCGGGCCTGCATTTCACCGGAGAAACTCTGGAGCGTTGCGAAAGGGCAGGCGCGAAGGTAGCCCGCGTCACGCTGCACGTGGGTCTCGGCACCTTCCAGCCCATGGAACGCGAAGACTTCGAAAACCACCGCCTCCACTTTGAGCGCTACTCCATCGCGGAAGACGCGTGGGCAAAAATACGAGCTGCAAAACGAGTGGTAGCGGTCGGCACCACCAGCGTTCGCACCGCCGAAGCCGCGATGCTGACCGGCGAACACAGCGGCGTGACTAACCTGTTTATTCATCCCGGCCCGGGCGGCGGCGAATTCCGGCGCGTCGGGGCCATGCTGACCAACTTTCACCTCCCGCGAACCAGCCTGCTCCTGTTAATCAGCGCTTTTGCCGGGGCTGACTTCGCCATGTCAGCGTACCGCCATGCCGTGAAAGAACGCTACCGCTTCTTCTCGTACGGCGATTGCATGCTGATCGTTTAAGCAATCTGCTCGATGGGATAACCGCCGGCCCCGAGCGCCGAAATAATTTCGTTCGCGTGCTCGCGCCCCCGCGTCTCCAGCGTCAGATCGATCACCGTCTCGCCCAGATGCACCCCGTAATGCGAGCGATCGTGCACAATATCCATCACATTCGCGCGCAGCCCCGCGATCACCCCCAGCACTTTATGCAGCGCCGCCGGCTGATCCGGTGCGCGCAACCGCAGTCGCACCAGACGACCGTCCTTCACCAGACCGCGCTCGATAATCCGCGAAAGGAAATTCACGTCGATGTTGCCGCCAGAAATCACCACCGCCGTGCGCAGCCCGTTCAACGACGTCTTGTGGTTCAGCAGCGCCGCGGCCGCAGCGGCACCCGCGCCCTCTGCCACGCTCTTCTCCCGTTCGAGCAACAGCAGAATTGCATTCGCGATTTCCTCCTCGTCCACCGTGACAATCTCGTCCACGTAGCGCTCCACCAGCGGCAGCGTCCGATCCCCCGCGCGACGGACGGCAATACCATCGCCGATCGTCACGGCAGGCGGCAGCGTGACGGGCGTGTGCGCGGCAACAGCGGCCTTCATGGAAGGAACGCGCATGGTTTCTACCCCAATCATACGGATCTCCGGCCGCAGTGTCTTCACCGCGCACGCGATACCGCCGATCAGGCCGCCCCCGCCAATGGGTGCCACGATAGCTTCCAGATCCGGTTGCTGCTCCAGCAGCTCCAGCCCGATAGTCCCCTGCCCCGCAATAATCGCGTCATCGTCAAACGCGTGAACGTAGATCAGGTTCTCCGCCTGCCGCAAACGCTCCGCTTCTTCGCAGGCTTCGTCGAAATTATTCCCGATCAGCACGACCTCGGCCCCATAGCTCCGGGTGGACGAGACCTTGATCAGCGGCGTCCCCACCGGCATGCAGATCTTCGAGCGAATCCCCAACCGCGTCGCGTGATAAGCGACACCCTGCGCATGATTGCCGGCCGAGGCAGTAACCACACCGCGCTTCCGTTCTTCGGGCGTCAGCGACATCAGCTTATTCACCGCGCCCCGCTCCTTGAATGAGCCGGTCATCTGGAGGTTTTCCAGCTTGAAGAAGATCTTATTGCCGGTGAGCCGACTGAAGGTTTCCGAGTAAGCGCAGGGCGAAAGGAAAACGGCGTCGCCGATGGTGGCGCGCGCAGCCCGTATATCGGCAAGGGTAATCATGCTGACACCGCCAGGTTAGCACGAAAAGCTGCTTACTTCACCGCCGGCAACGCAAACGCCACATAAACCCCACCCGACGTCCCGCCGCGCCCGCTCTTCCCGCCCGTTGCGTAAATCACCACAAACTGCCGACCGCCCACCTCATACGTAATCGGCGTCGCATTCCCCGCCATCGGCAGCGTGGTCTCCCACAGCAGCTTCCCGGTCCGCTTGTCGAACGCGCGAAACATCTTATCGAAGTTCGTCGCCGCAATAAACACCAGCCCGCCCGCCGTCACAATCGGCCCGCCGTAATTCTCCGAGCCCGTATCCTTCAGCCCCTTCGCCGCCAGTTCCGGATACTCGCCCAGCGGAATCTTCCACGCATACTCGCCCGTGTTCAGGTTGATCGCATTCAGCGTGCCCCACGGCGTCGCCACCGCCGGATACCCGTCCGGATCCAGCCACTTGTGATACCCGCTGAAACGATATGCCTGATTAATCCGCGCATCAGTCGCCGGCCCCGCGCTCGCCAGTTCTTTGTTATCGCCCGTCAGAACATACTGCGCCAGCGCGCTCGCCTCCGCCGCACTCAACCCAGGAAACGACGCCATCCGCCCGCCACCCTGCCGGATCATCGTCACCACCTGCTGCTCCGTCCGCTTCCCCCGAAGCTCCAGCAACGAAGGAAACTGCGGCGGCTGCCCCGCAAAATCCGCGCGATGGCACGACGCGCAATTCGCGCTGTACAACTGCTCAGCCGACCGCGACCGCGCGGGCGGTGCCGGATTCAGGCTCGACGTCCAGGCCACATCATTCGCGTTCACATAGTAAAGCCCTGTCTCGGGATCAAACGCCGAGCCACCCCACTCCGCGCCGCCGTCGAAACCCGGAAACACGACCGTCTCCTGCCCCACTGTCAGCGGCACAAACTGGCCACCGCTTTGCAGTTTCGCGAATTGCTCCACCGCCCAATGATGCGCCTCCGGCGTGCGATTCGTCAGCATCTCCGCCGTCAACATCTGCCGCGCATACGGCGCGGGCTTCGTCGGCAGGCCCTGCGTCTCGGCGGTCACTTCACCAGGCACCGTACTCGCCGGATACTTCCGATACTCAATCGGAAACAGCGGCGCACCATTTGCGCGATCAAACAGATACAGCCACCCCTGCTTGCTTGCCTGCGCCACCGCATCCACAGTCTTGCCGTTGCGCTTGACCGTCACCAGCGTGGGTGGCGATGGGAAATCGCGATCCCACAAATCGTGCTTCACCGCCTGAAAGTGCCAGATCCGTTCGCCCGTATCAGCCTTCAGCGCCAGCAGTGTGTTCGCAAAAAGATCGTCGCCAATCCTGTCCGCCCCATAAAAGTCCGTCGCAGCAGACCCTGTCGGCACGTACACAATCCCGCGCTGTGCATCCACGGCCATGCCCGGCCAGTTATTCGCCGCACCCGAGTATTCCCACGCATCCTTCGGCCACGTCTCATAGCCAAACTCACCCGGATGTGGGATCGTGTGGAACTGCCACCGCAGCTTGCCCGTGCGCACGTCGTAAGCGCGAATGTCGCCAGGCGGAGCGGGCAGCGCCTCGGGGTTGCGACCACCCACAATCAGCAGATCCTTATAAACAATTCCGGGACTGGTAATCACCCACGATTGTTTCGCGGCCTCGCGCCCCAGATCATCGCGGAGATCGATGCGTCCCGCGTGCCCGAAACTCTTAACCACCTCGCCGGTCTTTGCATTCAGCGCGTAAACGAAGCTCTGCACATCCGCAAAAATGCGCGCCTCGCCATCTTCCGCCCAATAGGCAACAGAACGATTCGGCCCACTACTCTTCACTCCGGAATCGAACTGCCACTTGCGCTTTCCGGTTGCCGCATCGATCGCCACAATCCTGTGTGCCGGCGTCACGCCAAACAAAGCTCCGCCGATCATGATGGGCTGGTTCTGCGTGTCCCCCGAACCATCCTGCGTATCGTAAGTCCACGCCACCTGCAGCTTGCCGACATTGCGCGTATTGATCTGCTTCAACGCCGAGTAGCGGTTGTCCGCAGCACCGCCGCCATACGCAGGCCATGCGCGTTCCGGCCGGGTCGATGCCGCGTACGCAAGCGACAGAGCTGCAATCAGAACAACAAACCAGACCTTCACTTCCGGCTCCCGGCGCTCTCCGTCAGATGAAACCCGATCTTCTTTCGCGATACCGGAGGCAGCGCCTTCAGTTCCTGAAGATCCCGCTCAATCTGGTCGATATCATGCACCAGCATCTCAATCACCGACGCGGTTTGTGCATGACTTTTCTGCAGCTTCTCAATGCGCGCCCCCATCTCTTTGTTCGTCGCGACAATTCGCCGCATCCGCACAAACGCGCGCATAATCGCCACGTTCATCTGCACGGCGCGCTCGCTGCGCAGCACGGAAGATAGCATCGCCACGCCTTGCTCGGTAAACGCATACGGCTGGTACCGTCTTCCGCCCCACGCGCCACTTGAGGTTTCAATCTGCAACCTCAAGTTCTCGCTCTCCTTCTCGTCCAGTTGAAAAACAAAATCCTCCGGAAACCTGGTCAGGTTACGTCGCACGGCAAGATTGAGAGCCTTCGTCTGAACCCCATACAACCCTGCAAGCGTACTATCCAGCATCACCTTCTGCTGCCGGATCACATGAATCAGATTCTCCATCGGAGTAATGAGCGCAACGGCCTTAGCGGGGCGTTTCGTTGCTTTCGCGGTTTTCGCTGGTTTCGCGGCCGCGACTTTTTTGCGTATAGTTGCCACCGGCAACAGTCTATCGCAAACGAAAAGAGCACTTGAGGTTTCAGACTGAAACCTCAAGTGCTCTTTGTGTTGGCTATCGCCAATCAGACTACGGAAGCGCCCGCTGCTTTACTTCTTGTGGATCAGAATGTTCCCGTTCATCGTCTGGAACGTATACTCCGGTCCTCCTCCGTTGATCGTGCCCGTCACAGCTTTATCCACGGTGATCTTGTACTTCCCGCCTGCACGCGCTGCCACTCGATCCCGACTTCGCTGCGCCGCAGTCAGTTCCCTTTGCGCCGCCACCACTTCCGGATGGCTCCTGGTTCTCGATTTGAGAAGCTCCTGCAGCCTGGCCTCGGCCGCCGCAATATCCTTATCCATCTGCGCCAGTTCCGGCGGCGTTGGCTGTCCCCGCGTATCCTCAATGATCGGCTTCGCTGCGTCCGCTTCCAGCTTCACGTCGAAGTCGCTGTAGATCGCTCCGTTATCCGTTTTCATCCGCAGCCGCGCCTTCGCATCCCCCGGCAGCGTCACATCCACCTTCCCGTTCAGCGACGTAAACGACATCGGCTTATTCCCCGTCACGCGTTCCATCGAGACCGTCACCCCGCCATTCAGCGTGTGCGCCACCACTGACCCGGATACATTCGTCATCGTAATCGACCCGTTCAGATTCTCCACTTCCAGATCCCCGTTGACGCCTGTCACTTCAATGCTGCCACCACTGACCGTCTTCAGCTGCAGATTCGTATTCGCCGGTGCCTCAATCGTCAGATCCGCGCCCGCCCCCGCTCCGCCCGCCGAAATCGTCACTACATTGTGGTCTTCCTCCACGTTCAGCCCGGATCGGCTGCCGATGCGCTTCATTCCCGGAGGCGCGGCATCCTGATTGCGCGATCTTGAGCCGCCTTCGCTCGTCGTCACCACAAGATCCTTACCTGTCCCTCCCGTCACCCGAATGCTGCCGGAAACCAGATTCGCCTTCACTGTCACAGGCTGTGCCGGATTCGAAATCGGCACCGTGATCCTGTCCTGCGCCGCAGCACCCGCCACACAACAAACCGCGACCGCAACTAAGTTATGAATTCGCATCCTACTTCGCTCCCTTTTTAATCTGAATCGCAGCATTCACCGTTTCCAGCCGGATATGCGGCCCTCCCGCGCCTACCCTGATATGCGACTCCCCGCGGTTCTTATAAACGAATCGCCCATTCTCTTTCGTCGCCGCACCAGTCCCTGATGCCACCATGGTCGACTCAAAATCCGTGAACATGCCGCCGTTCACCGTCTTCAGGTCGAAGTCCGCCGCCAGGTTCGCCGGGAACGTCAACTCGATCCGCCCGTTCACCGACGTAAACGCACTATCCACCTTCGGGCTCTCGCGGAACGAGACCACATTCGCCCCATTCACTGCCGCCGCCGTGCCCGACCCCGCCATATCCGTCATCGCAATCGCGCCATTCACGCTCCTGACGTCAAACGCACCCGAAGTTTCCCGTGCCGTCACCCCGCCATTCACCGTCCGCAAATGCAGCGCCGTCTCGCGCGGCACGTGTACCGTAATCTCATAGCTCACCGAATAGTGCCGATCCGAATTCTCATGGAACCCGTGATAGTCGCTCGACCGGTTGTTTTTGCCGCGATACGGGCCGTTCTCGTAAATCTGCGCCGTCCCGTCCTTCTCGTTCAGGTCCAGCGCGACTTCCTTCTTCGCCCGCGTCATCTCTTCGGCGTTCAGGGCGCGAATCACGCGCTCACCCTCCACCCGCAAGGTGCCTCCCGCGCCGTCGCCGATCACCGTGACGTTGCCGCTGATCAAATCCACATCGAGCGTCTTATCGCCGCTGAAAGTATGCCGAACCGGCTCGCGATCCTCCACCTTGTAATCCTGAGAAGAAGCTGCGCCAAGCAGGGCCGCCAGTCCAACAATGCCGAAGCATAATCTGTAATTCATATTTGCCTTTGTCCGATCCGTGTTCATCTGTGTCCATCTGTGGCAAAGGGTTTTCACTGCCCCAACTGCCGCACTGCATAACCAGCCCGTTCCCGTACCGTCGGATTCACATCCGGCCGCGCCACCAGATCCCGCATCACGCCCACAGCGTTCTTATCCCGCGCATCCACCAGGTAATCGATCAGCGCGGCCTGCACCATCGGCGAATCCTGCTGCACCAGCGCCTGCTGCATGGAGTTGCGAACCCGCATGTCCCCGGCCACTTTACTCAGCGCGTCCACCGCCGCCAGTCGCACATTCACGTTCGAATCCCGGTTCACAGCCTGTACCAGCGCATCCACCACCTGCGTTTCCATCTGCGGCATCCGCGCACTGTAATCCACCCCACGCAGCCGTTCTGTCGCGGATTGCTGCTGCAACAAAGACAGCGCCACCATCTCTTTCGTGCTCGCTACCTCATCCCGCAACCGCGACACCTCATCGCGCTCCACGCGCCCACGCTCCAGCAGCGACCCCGCACCCAACCCAACCGCCAGACACAACCCGGCAATCGCCATCTGCCACGCCGGTTGCGACGGCCAGATCTTTTTCCACCACGGCAACTGAGGCCGCGCCGCAAGAAACGTATCGAGCGTCCGCTCAAACCGCATCCGCATCATCGGACTGGGCTCCGGCACCGGCAAGTCCCCCAGCCGCCCCCACATCGTACCCAGCGCTGCCATCTCCGCCGCGCACTCAGCGCAACCCTCCAGATGCATCTGCAATGCCAACGCCGACGCCTCATCCTGCTCAGCCATCCACGCCCCGGCCATCAACTCCCGCGCGCGTTCACAACCTGGTTCCATCACGACGCTTTCTCCTTCCGTAATTCGTGAAACACCTGCCCCATTTCCTTCATAGCGCGAAACACCCGCACCTTCACGGTGCCGGGCTCGCAGCCTACAATCCGTCCAATTTCTTCGTAAGTCAAACCCTGAAACCGGCTCAGCACGATCAGTTCGCGCTTCTCGTCCGGCAAGCCCCGCAGCGCCTTGTGCAGCAACGCCAGATCCTGCTGCTTCACAACGGAATCGAGCGGCGTGGGCCTTGTGCTTTCCACCAACTCCATCTGCCCCTCAACCGCCGGAATCTCCAGCCTGTGCCGCTTCGTGTGATCCGTGAAGACATTGCGCGCGATCCGGTACATCCACGCTTCAAACAACTCTCCGGCCCTATAAGTTTGCCGATACCGCATCATTCGGAGAAACACCTCATGAGTCAGATCTTCCGCCGGTGCCTGCCGCCCCACCATGCGAAAAAAGAAACGGAACAGCTGACGGTTCCGGCGCGCGTAGATCTCGCTCATCGCCGCCAGATCGCCGCCCGCCACCGCCACCATCAGTTCGTGGTCTGTGTTTCCGTTCACCGTGTTCATTCAGGTTAACCGCGCGGCCGGGCAAAGGTTACAGTGGATTTTCAGGCACGGGTTACAGTGGAATCTTACTGATGCCCGCCCCCTTCACTTTTATAGATCTTTTTGCCGGCATCGGCGGCTTCCGCGTCGCTCTCGAAAAACTGGGCGGCGAGTGTCTCTTCTCTTCCGAATGGGACAAGTATTCCCGTCAGACCTACGAAGCCTGGTTCGGCGAGGCCCCCCACGGCGATATCAACCAGATCAACATCGCAGCCATCCCGGATCACGACCTCCTGGCTGCCGGCTTCCCCTGCCAGCCCTTCTCCCTCGCCGGAGTCTCCAAGAAGAACAGCCTCGGCCGGGAACACGGCTTCCGCGACGCCACCCAGGGCACCCTCTTCTTCCGCCTCGCCGAAATCATCGAAGCCAAACGCCCCTCCGCCATCCTGCTCGAAAACGTGAAGAACCTCCGCTCGCACGATAAAGGCCGCACCTGGCGCGTCGTCCGCGACACGCTCGAAGAACTGGACTACTGGGTCTTCACCGACGTCATCGACGCCGCCGGCTGGGTCCCGCAACATCGCGAACGCGTCTATATCGCAGGTTTCGACCGCCGCCGCTTCCCCGGCCTCCCGGACTTTCGCTTCCCCTCGCCGCCGCCGTCCCGCCCGGCATTCGGCGACATTCTGGAGTCCTCGCCAAGCCCCAAATACACACTCACCGAGCACCTCTGGGAATACCTGCAGGCCTACGCTGAAAAACACCGCGCCAAAGGCAACGGCTTCGGCTTCGGTCTGGCCGACCCCAAAGGCGTCTCCCGCACCCTCAGCGCCCGCTATTACAAGGATGGCGCCGAAATCCTCATCGCACAGGGCACCGACATACCGCCGCGCCGCCTGACCCCGGCGGAATGCGCCCGCCTGATGGGCTTCGACATCACGCACGGCAGGAAAATCGTAGTCTCGGACACCCAGGCCTACCGGCAATTCGGCAACGCCGTCGTGCCGAAGGTGATTGAAGCCATCGGCAGGCAGATCGTCGAAGTTCTGGAAAGCCCGCCCCGGCCCGCCGCCGTCTTCGAGCTCACGTGACGGACGTCCACACCCCCGCCCAGCGCAGCTACAACATGTCGCGCATTCAGGGCCGCGACACCAAACCCGAACTTCTCGTCCGCCGCCTGCTCCACGGCTTAGGCTTTCGCTACCGCCTGCACGTCAAAGATCTCCCCGGCAAGCCCGACCTCGTCTTCCCCCGCTCGAAAGCCATCCTGTTCGTGCACGGCTGTTTCTGGCACATGCACCGCTGCAAATACGGCAAACCCGCCCCTGCTACGAACAAAACGTTTTGGGCGGAAAAGCGACGCTCCAACGTCGACCGAGATAAGCGCAATCGACGCCAACTCCGCGCCGCCGGCTGGCAGGTTTTCGAGATCTGGGAATGCCAGACGCGCGAACCCGAAACCATGCGGGCAAAACTGACGAAATTGATCGAACTCCTCGGAGCCTAACGCACAGGGGCAGGAGGCTGCGCTGCCGGATCCGCAGGCGCGGGCGCAGGCGGCGGAGTCGGCGCATTCGGCATCCCTGGCCGATTCGGATCCTGGATCGGCTTATTCGGATCAGGCACGGTCGGCACCTTCGGAGGACGCGGCGCATCGGGTTTCGGCAACGGAGCGTTGGGATCCTGAATCGGCAACTGAGACCCCGGCACCGGCACGCTCGGTGCATTTGGCGGCGTGGGCCCCGCCTGCCCGAACACGTCGCCCACATTGCTCAGGCTCACCACCATCAGCGATATCGCCAGCAGTCTGTGCGAAAACACGAATCGTCTCTTCATGGCAGATCTCCGCTCCACTCCCTGCACGCGGACTGCCATGCAGAGCAGGTGCGGCACTCGCGCTCACAAAATCCGCCGCACCTGCTCCCGAAACCGACTGTAAATCCAGCTCACTCCCAGCAAAATCAGCCCCAGCACGATAAACGACAGGATCCGAAACGGCGTCTCCAGATTCCGCAAATCCCGCAAAAACAACTTCAGCGTGCAGCCCAGCACCAGCCCCAGCCCCTGCAGCCGGAAGATCCGGTCCCGCAACGCGAACCCCGCGCTCAGCAGCACCAGCCCCTCCAGCCCCCACGCCACCGTCAACACACTCCCCGATACCGCGTTGTAAAGCACCGCTCCCATCAGCGCCGTCGCCACCAGACTGAAACCCGTCGCCGGTCTCTGGTCTTCCACCTCCCGCACTACAAATCGCGCCACGTACAGCATCGCCACCACAGGCAACGAAACCTCCAGCCGCACCGGCAAAAGATCGAACAACATCGCCGCCGCCAGCGCCGTCGACGCCAAGGCATAACCCTGTAGCCGGAAACTGCGCTCCCCGCTCCTGACTCCGTAGATCAACAACGCCAGCGCGCCAGCCGCCCACCACACCGCCACATCCCGACTCCCCGCCGCCACCCACGTCAGCGCCAGGAATGTACCCAGCGCACACCAGCCCACCAACGTCGCGGTTTCCACTCTCTCCATAGAACTCAAACGCGCCTTCAGCCAGTAAAGCCCGCCAATAAACACCGGAATCGTGTACAGCCGGGTCGATGCATCACCCAGGTCCACGAACAACACCCGCCCGTACGCCAGCGTGACCTCACCCAACGCCACCCACACCATCGCGGCCAGCGAAAACCGTCGAGTCAATTCCACCAAACCCAGCGCGACCGCGAGCCACACCAGCGAAACCATCGGCAGCGGTACCAGCAACCACACGGATACCGTCGCCGCCGCCATCGCAACCAGTCCCATCACATCCCGTATCAGTTCGTCGATTGCCGAAGCATTTCCCCGCGATGACAACCGAACCGCGCTCCAGGTGCTGCACCCAAACGCCACCACATAGGTCGCCCACACGGCAAACTGCGGCCAGTGCACAAGGTCACTCAGGTGGGTCGTCAAAACTCCCATTGCAGCCACAGCCACCATCGCCGGGAAGTACCGCCGAAACACCTCCAGCACCGCCACCGACAGCAGGCACCACGCGATCCCCAGATACTCCACCGGCACCACCAGCCACAACAACAACGCCGCCAGCACAACCACAGCCCCCTCACTCCCAAGGCTCGCCAGCCGCTTCTCCCGCACTCCGGTCTCGCCCCACTTCAGCGAGACCACAACACCGCAAGCCAGACCCAGGCAAACCGCCACAGGTTCCCACTGTTGCGCCGCAGCCCAACAAAACCCGCCAGCCATCAGCGCATACCCCTGCATCCGAAACTCAATCGCTCTTCGATACAGCCCGGTCTGGAGTAACACAAACCCGAACGCCGCCCACGCCACACCTGCCCAGTTGTGCGAGAACTCAGCCGCCGCCACCAGCGCCATCAACCCCGCCGCCACACTGGTAAACACCGCACCCATCCACGTCGCACCCATCCGCCGAATCTCGCGATTCACATAGAACAGCCCGCCATGCAGCAACGCGACCGGACTCCAGTTCCGGAAAACATGCCCCCAAACTTCCGTCCCCTGCGTCGCATCCGCCGCAAGGCCAAGCCGCAGCAACGACACCCCAAATCCACCGCAGCCCAGCCCGCGCAGAAATGCCGACCCCAGCCCAGCCCCCACCAGATAAATCACCTCCGTCTCCATCGCGAACGCGAAGCTGCTCCACACTCCCTGCACCTGCCCGAAGATTGACATCCCCTCCAGCACTGCCGCAATCAGCGTCGCGCCTTCGAAACTACCCGCATTCAGCCGCTCCACCAACCCGCCGTCAATCGAATCCGGCCGCCGCACCACGTATCGCACCACCGCGCTCCCCAGATACAAAGCAGCCCCGTACGACGCCGCCAGCCACAACTCACCCGGCGCATGCGCAGCCCACGCCCCATACGACATGGCAAGGAATCCCAGCGCATTCAACGGCCCGATCCACTCAACGCCTCCCGCCGCCACCCGACGCCGCATCCGCAGCCAGTCGAACGCCTCAAACAACACCCAGTAAGTCAGCAGCAGCGCCTGCGACTCCAGCAGCTCCGCATGAGCGTCCGCCTTCGACATACACGTCAGATAAGTAGCCGCCGTCCCAAACACCGCCATCCCATACCAGTCGAAACGATAGGCCAGATAGAGAATCGACGCCGCCATCGGCACCAGACTCAGCACCGCAAAAGGAGTCTCCGGCGTAATCGCCAGCGCGGCAAACGCCGCAAAGTAAGTGATCCCCGTAATCGCCTGCACCCGATACCGCAGCGAATGCGCAATCATCCCGCACGCCACACCCAGCAGCACCAGCGACCCCACAAACGGATTCTCAACAATCCGCGTCGCCGGCACCGCGTAGATCGCATAAGCCGTCGCATACATCGCCGCCCACCCGGCCCCGATTAACCCCCGCGAGAAAACCGTGAACTTCGGCTGCGTCTCCAGCCTCACACCCGTCGCCAACAGCGCCAGACTCAGCACAATCGACCCCGTCGCGCGCCCCATCGGTCCCACATGCCCAAACGAATACCCCAGGAAAAGCGCAATCCCGATCACCAGCACCACGGCGCCGATCTTATTCAGCAGGCTCCCGCCCACCAGCGCCTCCCACTCGTCGTTACCCAGCCACCCGCGAATCCGATCCCCCAGTCCTGGCTCCGCCACCACCGGCGCAGGCAACGAAATCGGGGCGGCCACCACAATCGGCTCCGGCACAGGCACCACCACCGGCTCCGGGATGAATGCGGTTGCGACCGGCATCGCTACTATGACCGGTATCGCCACTTCCTCCACAACCGGGTTCGGGGCCACAGGAACGTTCCGAACCTCCCGCGCCGCCCGCCCTTCCAACTCCCGCACCCGCTCCAGCAGCAGCCGAAACTCATCCGGCGTCGGCCCCCACTTCCGCTCCACCTCCAACAGCCCAATCCGCATCGCCAACTCACCCGCCCGCCGACGCATAGCCGCAACTCCCCAAATCGAAATGCCGAGCGGCGTCAGCAGGATCAAGAGCACGAACAGTGGGATCATGCCGCAATATTTGCACGAAAGTGCCCACTCCGAACCAACCATTCTTCAGCGACTTACAGGCACAAAGCCGCCCTCTATGTACAAGCAACGTACCTTCATATACAATTCCTGCATGGAAATCCTCCAGCCCGACGAACGCCCCACCCTCCAGGCCATCGCCAACCTCGCCTACTGCAACCCCTTCCTCGCCGACCGCACCAACTACGAAAAACAAGCCCTCGGCCCCGCCTACATCTCCGCCGGCCCCGTCTGGAGCGCCTCCGTCACCGCCCCCCACGCCCACAGCCCCAACGTCGTCAAAATGCACCAACGCCTCGAAACCCTCCTCCCCCAAATCCGCGCCCGCCTCGCCGACCCCGCCCTCACCCCATCCCCCGCCGACCTCACTACCTATATAGACTGCGTCCAATACCTCCTCTTCCAGCGCTATGACCTCAACTTCCTCCAAACCACCCGCGACTGGTCCTTCTACCGCCAGTTCGAAACCGACTGGCGCCACTTCTTCAACGTCATCCCGAATTACCCCGCCGTCACCCTGCCCGACCCCGCCCACGTCTTCGCTTGTTTCCGCCAACTTCGCCGCGCCTTCCAGCACATTTTCGACAACATCATTGGCAATTCCATGCCGATCGCCCGCCTCCGTGCCTCCGCCTGGCAATCCGTCTTCACGCACGATCTTCGCCGCTACCACCGCGTTCTCTACTCGCGCATGCACGATTTCCCCACCCTCATCACCGGCCCTTCCGGCACTGGCAAGGAGCTAATCGCGCGCGCCATCGCCGGCGCGCGCTTCGTCCCCTTCCACCCGCGCACCCTCCAGTTCGAAGACCCGCTCACGGAAACCTTCCTCCCCATCAACCTCGCCGCCCTCTCCCCCGCGCTCATTGAATCCGAACTCTTCGGCCACAAGAAAGGTTCCTTCACAGGCGCGCTGGCCGACCGCAAAGGCTGGCTCGAAACTTGTCCCCCAACCGGCTGCGTCTTCCTCGACGAACTGGGTGAGATGGACCTCTCCATCCAGGTCAAACTCCTCCGCGTCATCGAGACCCGGAAGTTTTCCATGGTGGGCGATACCGCCCCGCGCGAGTTCCCTGGCAAACTGATCGCCGCGACGAATCGCGATCTCTCCGAAGCCATCCGCACGGGCCGCTTCCGCGAAGATCTCTACTACCGCCTCTGCGCCGATCTGATCCGCACGCCCTCACTAAGAGACCAACTCGACGATTCCCCCGCGGTGCTGGACGACCTGATTCTCTTCATGGTCCGCCGCACCGTAGGCGACGACGCCGAACGCTGCTTCCCCGAAGTACAGGCCTGGATCGCGGAGAACATCCCGCAGGACTACGCCTGGCCAGGCAACTATCGCGAGTTAGAACAGTGCGTGCGCAACGTCATCATCCGCCGCTCGTACCGGCCGCTAACGCACACTTCAGACACGGCAGACCCGATGTCGGAGCGCATAGCCGCAGGCCAAATCAGTGTGGACGAACTGGTCTCCTGGTACGCCGCGCTGGTTTATCGGAAAGCAGGCACATATGAGGAAGCATCGAAAATACTAGGCATAGACCGGAGAACGGTAAAAGCGAAAGTAGAAGCCTTCCTGGAACGCTCGACAGGTTGAGGTGGGGCAGACGTTTTTCGTCTGCCCCACCTGCCCTAAAGGCCAATCTTTTCGTAGGAAATGCTGACACCTCCCAAATGGGCTTCCTGAAGAAAAACGCGTGCTCGCGCCGGGAAAGACACGACAAGATGGTAAGGCGATACCCACTGAACGCTAACGCTCAAGTTCGTCACCGCTCCATGGTCGCTATCGGCTACAAACACGTTGCCGCCTCCAACGGGGGCATGTTCGTTTGCCTCAAGTATCGATAACTGGGTACTGAAATCTGTCGTTGCCCCACAATCGCGCTCAAACACGACGGCACGTTTATGACTTCCCTGAGCAGTCGTCTCGCTCAGGATTGTGTTCCCACACATATCGCCGCAGCCAGTCATGCTGAGCAGCCCTGCTACCGGCCCGAAGATCCGCCAAAAGCGCCCCAACCATTTCACGTTCAAATCCTAACAGAATCGGCCCCTTTTGAGGAAAGGAGCTCATGATAAGCTCCACCCCTTGAGCAGGATGGCAATGCCCACAGCGAGAGGAATTGCAAAAAGGTCGCCGGTGCGTTGACGAATGCCCGCTCGTCGCTTGACCACTTCAACGGATATCGTGCCGCCGATGAGTGCGCCGACCAGGGTCTTGCCGCCAAAGAAGTAAGCCGGGTTCGACCAGTTGCGCAGGGTGTGAGCGGGGTCTTCGGCGAGGTACAGGATCTTGGCACCGATGACTGCTCCGATGCAGCAGGCGACGATGATTCCCAGGCGGGTGGAGGTGTCGAGGGTGTCGCCGTCAGTTTCACGGGCACGGGAATAGAGACGGAAGCCGATTGCGTACGCGAGGGTTTCAAAAACGAAGTGCCAACCCAGATGCATTCTTCTGGATTATACGGGGCCTCCGGTGGTGGTCAGGGGAGTTTGTCGGTGGAGGTCAGCCGGGCGTGCCCCGTGATTTGCGGTTCAGCTAATGAGCCGCTCATACGAACGATGGTCGCCGATCCAGAACCAGAGAAATCCATCCGGAGTCCCGACCGCGAGCGCCCGATGATGCAGGCCGATACGGACCGACCAAAACCGCCTTTCTTGAGCCGCAGCGAATAGTGGGATGGATGCTGCTTGAGAAGTTCAAATGACCTGTCAGCAAGGTCGCGAGTGGCTGGCGGCAGGGAACCATAGGCTTCCCAGAACGACGGTGCCGCACGGTGGTTCACAGATCCGTAGCTCTGTTCTCCGCGAGGTCTATTAGCGCCCGGTCCGCAAGTGCGTCGAGCCTGCCAGCTGAAACATCAGCCGCAAATTGTCGATCCCATCGTTCTGCCTCGTATTCCGCCAGCCACTCACGCAGTTCGCTTAGCTCATGCGAAGTCAGATCCTGGATTTTGCTCTCAAGTTCTTCAACGCGACTCACAATGCTACCTCAAACATAAGAATACCCCAGGAAAGCAATCAACCGAGCAGGGTAACCCGGATGCCCTTAACTCGCGAAAATCTTGTCCATGCCCGCTGTCAGCGTATTGAGACCTTCCAGCGTGTCACCGCCGGATTGCTCAGCAATTCCCCAGCCGGTGTAACCGATCTCATCTATCGCCGCCATCACTGCGGGCCAGTCGTTGTCGCCTTCATTGAATGCTACGTTGAAGCCGGCGTAGGGGCCCAGCTTGTCGCGCTTCGCGCGGCTGTATTCTTTGATGTGCAACTTCACGATGCGCTTGCCGAGAATGCGAATCCATTGCTCGGGGAAACCGTACGTGACTGAGTTGCCTATGTCGAAATGCCAGCCGACCCAAGGGCTGGCGATTTCATCGACGTAGCGGGCGGCTTCGAGCGGCGTCAGGATGAACTGATTCCACACGTTCTCGCACGCAATCTTTACGCCTAGACTTTGGGCTACCGGGATCGCCTTGCGGATTTCGATTTGCGAACGCTTCCAGGCGTCGTCGAACGAAGTTGCCTTGTTGACGACTGCCGGCACGAGCAGTACCGAGCTGGCTCCGTAGGCCTTCGCGTCCTTCAGGGCCTGGGTCAGACCGTCCAGGCCGGCCTGGCGGACGGCGGGGTCGGAATCGGAGAGGGGCTTCTTCCAGTGTGTGTCGCAGCAGACGCTGGCGGGCTTGAGGCCGGTGGCGGCGAAGGCGTCGAGGACTTCGTTCTGGTGCATGTGGCTCATGGGCTCAATGCCTTCGAAGCCGGCGGCTTTCACGGCCTGGAATTTCTCCAGTACGGTGCCTTTGAGGCCGATGGTGCCGTACATGATGGCCTTGTGGAGGTCGCGGGTTTTGGCCGCGGCGGTCGGTACCAGGGCGGGGGCGGCGAGGGCGGTGCCGGCGGTGATGAGAAAGTTCCTTCGGTTCACGGGGTTTATGATATCGCTTTTGGGGGAGTGGTGCTTCGCGCGACATGCGGAATCGGATAAGATGGTGCGCATGAATGCGGAAAACTCTCAGGCTGACGCGTCCTCGCGGCGCGATTTCGTGAAGGCGGGCGGGGCGGGCGCGGTGCTGGTGCTGGCGGTGCCGGCGTTTCTTCGGGGCGCTCCCGCGGCGGGGCAGGCGATTAAGGTCGGGCTGGTGGGCTGCGGGGGGCGCGGCACCGGTGCTGCGAACCAGGCCCTCAATGCCGACGATTTCTCTATGCTCACCGCTGTTGCCGATATTGCGCAGGAGCCGATTGACGCTTGTCTGGCTACGCTTCGCAAGCAGCAGGGCGCGAAGGCGGGGATCAAAGTGGCGGTGGAGAAGCCGATGCAGTTTGTCGGCGTGGATGCGTTCCAGAAACTGATCAATACGGATGTGGATGTCGTGATTTTGACGACGCCTCCTGGATTCCGGCCGCAGCATCTGCGGGCGTGCATCGACGCGAACAAGCATGTGTTTTGCGAGAAGCCGATTGCTACGGATGCGCCGGGCGTACGCAGTGTGATGGAGACGACGCAGATTGCGAAGCAAAAGAATCTCAATCTGGTCTCGGGCTTCTGCTGGCGCTATGCAAACCACATTGTGGATACGTTTGCGCAACTGCATTCTGGCGCGATTGGCGACATTCTCAATTACTACGCGACTTACTACACGAGTCCGGTGAAGCCGATGCCGAAGGCGAGCACGCGGCCGGCGGGGATGAGCGATATTGAATGGCAGGTGCGCAACTGGTACAACTTCTCATGGGTTGGCGGCGACAGCATTGTGGAGCAGGCGGTTCACAGCGTGGATAAAGTGGCATGGGCGATGCACGACAAGCCGCCGATCAGCTGCGTGGCGGTGGGCGGGCGCCAGATTCCGGCCGAGGGCGGCAATATTTTCGATCACTTCGAGGTCAACTATCTGTATCCGAACGGCGTCCGGGCGATAGTGGCGAATCGCCAGATTGAGGGCTGCTACAACGAGAACGCGGATTACATTACCGGCACGAAGGGCGAGTGCACCATCGGGCGCGGGCCGAATCCCGTGATTCGCGACCGGGCGGATTTATCGAAGGTCAAATGGACATTCGAAGGCACAAAGTACGACATGTACCAGAAGGAGCATGACGAACTGTTCGCGGCGATTCGGAAGAACACGCCGATTAACAATGGCGACCGGATGGCGACGAGCACACTGCTGGCGCTGATGGGCAGAATGGCGGCGTATACAGGGCAGGAGATTACCTGGGATCAGGCGCTGAACTCGAAGGAACAGTTGGGGCCGACGTTGGTGGACTGGAATGGGAGCTTCACGCCCTCGCCTCTGCCGAAGCCGGGAGTTACGAAGTTCCTGTGAGGGGGCTGCTCGTCGCGCTTTGTGTGGTTGCGCTGCCGTGTGGCGCCGCCGATTTTGCGAAGGATATTCAGCCGCTGCTCGAAGAGCACTGTACGGCTTGCCATGGGTCGGTCAAGCAGTCGGGTGGAGTGCGGCTCGATGCGCCCTCAGGGGTTGAGGCTGCAACGCTGGCGAAGGTGCTGGCCTCGATTGGGGCGGGCAAAATGCCGCCGCCAGCGGGGGATTCGCTCACGGCTGCTGAGGTAGGCACGCTGCGGGACTGGCTGAGGTCCGGTGCGGCGTGGCCTGCGGGTGTTGTGCTCATGAGTGGCGGTGCGGGCGCGGGAAGTGCCGATAATATGGCGCTGGCGCGGCGTATTCGCGGGACGATTGTGCCTTCGCCAGCAGGCCCGATGACGGCTTATAAGAAGACGATTCCGGGTACCGATGTTTCGTACGACATGGTGCCGATTCCGGCGGGAGAGTTTTACATGGGACTTCCGGGGGCCGGGCCAGTGCGTACGGTTCAGGTGAGTGCATTCTGGATGAACGCGCATGAGGTGACGTGGGACGAGTATCGGCTGTTCATGTTTGCGAATCAGGCGGGCGAGGCTGCTACGAAGGACGCGCAGGTGGATGCGGTGAGTCGGCCGACGCGGCCTTATGTGGAGATGAGCTTCGGGATGGGAATCAACGGGTTTCCGGCGATCAGTATGACGCAGCACGCGGCGAATAAGTATGCCGAGTGGCTGAGCGCGAAGACGGGCGAGTTTTATCGGCTGCCAACGGAAGCGGAGTGGGAGTATGCGTGCAGGGCGGGGTCGGACGCGGAGCCGGTGAATCTGGGGGATTATGCGTGGTATGCGGATAATTCTAATGGCAAGTACCAGAAGGTGGCGACGAAGAAGCCGAATGCGTGGGGGCTGTTCGACATGCTGGGGAATGTGATGGAGTGGACGCTGGATCAGTATGCGCCTTATTCGGCGGGGTCCGGGGTGGTGCGGGATCCGTGGGTGAAATCGACTACGGCGTATCCGCAGGTGGTGCGCGGTGGGGCGTGGACGGATCGTGCGGGGCTGGTGCGGTGTGGGGCGCGGGTGGCGTCGGATGCGAGCTGGAAGCAGCAGGATCCGCAGTTGCCGAAGAGCATCTGGTATCACACGGATGCGCAGGGGCTGGGGTTTCGTCTGGTGCGGCCGCTGAAGGTGCCGGATGCTGACGCGATGTATCAGTACTGGAACAACGGTGTGGAGCACGATTAGACGGGCGCTGGCGATTGTCGCGCTGTGGGTGGTGCCAGCGGTTGCCGCGGAACGGATTGAGGCACTGGAGCCTCACATGGGGACGATGTTTCGCATCGTACTCTATGCTGATGATCCGGGACGCGCGCATGAAGCGATTCGGGCGGCGTTTGATCGCGTGGCCACGCTCGATAGCGAGCTTTCCGATTACATTTCTGACAGTGAACTGAACCGGATCTGCGTGGATGCGGTGGGGCGGGATGTTGCGGTTTCTGATGATCTGTTTACCGTGTTGAGTGCCTCGCAGGCGCTGGCGGTGCGGTCGGACGGGGCTTTCGATGTCACGCAGGGGCCGGTGATTCGGCTGTGGCGCGCGGCCCGGCAGAGTCATCAACTTCCCGGCGCGGAGGAGATTGCCGCGGCTCTCAAACTGACCGGCTATGGCAAGTTGCATCTGGGAGCGCACACGGTCCGGCTGGATATGACGGGGATGCGGCTGGATCTGGGCGCGATCGCAAAGGGCTATGCCGCCGATGAAGGTCTGCGGGTGTTGCGCGAACGCGGGTTTCCGCAGGCGCTGGTCGCGGCGAGCGGGGATCTGGCGTTTGGCGAAGCGCCTCCGGGTAAGGCGGGGTGGGATATCGGGGTGGAGCCGGTTCATGCAGCGGGTGAGGGGTTTGCGAAGGTGTTGCAGTTGCACAACGCGGCGGCTTCCACTTCTGGGGATACGGAGCAGTTTGCGGAAATCGACGGGGTTCGGTATTCGCACATTGTGAACCCGAAGACGGGCACTGGGCTGACGATGCGGGTGGGGGTGACGGTGATTGCGGGGAAGGGGATCGATTCAGACGGCCTGTCGACCGCGGCGAGCGTGATCTGCGGGCAGAGTGGGGTGGCTGCAGCGCTGGTGTTGATTGAGAAGGCCGGCGCGCGGGGGATTGTGGTGGTGGAGGAGGGCGGTCAGTGGAAGAAGTATGAGTCGCCGGTGCGTTGAGCGCGAATGAGTCCAGTTCGTGCTAAGTTGTGGACACGTGGACACAAGTGATGACAGAGACGCTTTCGATCAGGTTGGATTCGGATACGAAACAGCGCCTGACTGCTCTTTCGCGGCAGGCCAGACGTTCTGATTCCTTTCTTGCAGCGGAGGCAATTGCCGCCTTTGTCGCCCAGGAAGAGTGGCAGCCTGGTGAGATCCGCGAAGCCATCGCGGAACTGGATGCGGGCGAATCGGTAAGCCATGAGAAGACCGCCGCCTGGCTGAGGTCATGGGGCAAGCCTGGGGAGAAGAGAGCTCCGCGATGAACGTTGTCTGGTCGAGGCGGGCGATTCGTCACCTGACTGCGATCCGAATGTATATCGAGACAGACTCCGACAATAATGCCGCCATCGTTGCAGAGCGCGTTCTCGACGCTGACCTTCTAAATCGGCATCCTCAAATCGGCAGACCGGGGCGACTGCCGGGAAACAGAGAGTTAGATTAGTAGTCTCCGGCACACCGTACATTGTGCCGTATCGTGTCAGGGACGGGCGACTGGAATTGCTGGCTGTGTTCGATGGTCGTCGGCACTGGCCGACAAAGCTGTAGTTCGCGACTAAACGGGCTTCGCGAGATCCCTGTGCGTGACCTTGGTCTGGTAGCCTTCGTCCGCCAGAACTTTCCTGACGCTCTCCGCGATCATCACGGAGCGGTGGTGTCCGCCGGTGCAGCCGAAGCCGATGGTCAGATAGCTTTTCCCTTCGCGGATGTAATGCGGGAGCAGCCACGTCAGCAGTTCAGAGACCTTGCCGATGAATTCCTGCGTCTGCGGAAACGACCGGATGTAGCGCGCTACTGCCGGGTTTTTGCCCGTCAGTTTTTTGAACTTCGGGATGTAGTTCGGGTTCGGCAGAAAACGCGCGTCGAAGACCAGGTCGCAATCGGGCGGGACGCCGTGACGGAATCCGAAGCTGGTGAGGTATATCAGGATGCGCGAAGTTTCGCCTTCGCCCTGAAACTTCTGGCGGATGAAATCCCGCAGATCGTGCACGTTGAATTTCGAGGTGTTAATGGTGAGGTCGGCCAGAGCGCGGATAGGGGACAGCATCTTTCGCTCGGCGGTGATGCTTTGGCCAATGGCCTGATCGCCGTCTGACAGCGGATGCGGGCGGCGGGTCTCGCTGAAGCGGTGGACGATAGCGTCGTCATCTGCTTCGAGGAACACGAGACGCGTGTTGACACTGCTCTTCAGCGCTTTGAAGATTGCAGGGAATTTCTTCAGGCCGGTGCCTTCGCGCACGTCCACGACCAGCGCGGCGTGACGGGTGGAGGATGAGTCGCGGACGAGGTCGGCAAATTTTGGGATCAGCTCCACCGGCAGATTGTCCACCGAGTAATAGCCGAGGTCTTCCAGCGCGCGGAGCACGGAGCCTTTGCCGGAACCGCTCATGCCGGTGATGATGACCAGTTCTGAGGAGGACGGCTTCGCGCGCTTGGTTGCCATGTTGGGTTACCGTTAAGTCTTATGCGGGGACGCGCTTCAGATCGCGCGCTTTTTCCCGCTGGCGGGTGACCTGTGCCGTCACTTTGGCGATGGCCGCGTGAATGGCGGTGAAGAGGTCGTCATGCTCGGCGGCACCGTCAGCCTCATTGTGACGCCAGGTCACTTTCACTTCCACCTGGTTGGTGCGATGTTCGTGTTTCAGAAAAACGTGCGCTTCGGCCTCGCCTTTCGGGGTGTCGAGGAGTTGCCTCAGTCTGGTGAACTCTGCTTCGAGTTCCACGGTTTGTGAAGGAGCCAGCGCGATGTGGCGTCCGGTGTAGGTGATCTTCATTTTAGTCGTCTCAGTCCCGGGATCGACGCTGATGCGTGGACGGAATTTTCAGATCTTCGCGGTACTTGGCGACAGTCCGGCGGGTCACCTGGATGCCTTCGGCCTGTAGCTTCGCGGTGATCTGATCGTCCGTCAACGGGCGTTTCGAATCCTCTTCCTCAATCATCTTCTTTACTTTGCGCTTCAACAACAACAGCGGCGTATCGCCGCCCTGCGGACCCTGCACGGCTTCTGAGAAAAAGTAGCGCAGCTCATAAACGCCGTGCGGCGTATCCGCATACTTGTTTGCCACCGCGCGGCTCACGGTGGAGGGGTGCACGCCGACTTCCTCGGCCACGTCCTTAATCATCATGGGACGCAGGAAGTCGATGCCGTGCAGAAGGAATTCGAGCTGACGGCGGCGTATAGATTCGCAGACCTTGAGGATCGTCTGCTTGCGCTGCTCGATGTTCTTAATCAGCATCAGCGCGGAGGAGTAGCGTTCGCGCACGTAATCGCGCACGTCTTTCGTGGCGCCGTTGTCGCGTTCGAGCATCCGGCGGTACTGCGAATTGAGCCGGAGTTGCGGGAGGTCATCATCATTCATCTGGATGATGAAGTCTTCGCCATCGCGGATGAAATGGACGTCAGGCTCGACGGTGCGGGCGGCGGGGGCGGAGTAGCGTGCGCCGGGACGGGGGTCAAGATGCCGGATGCGGGCAATTGCGATCTCAAGATGTTCCGGCGGGCGGCCCAGAACCTTGGCCAGTTCTTTAAACTGGCGGGTTTCGAGGAGTCGCATATGATCCGAGACGATCTTCCAGGCGACGCCGCCTTTGCCGTTGGCGCTTTCGAGTTGCAGGAGCAGGCATTCGCGGAGATCGCGGGCACCGATGCCGGCCGGGTCAAGCGACTGTACGGCTTTCAGGGCCGCTTCCATGATTTCCGGCCGATGGCGGCCCTGTTCGGCCACGTCTTCCAGCGTTTCCGTGAGGTAGCCATCGTCATCGAGGTTGCCGATGATGGATTCGGCGGCGTCGCGGGTTTCGTCGTCCAGCAGGCCGATGCTCAGTTGGGAGCGGAGATAGTCGGGGAGGGTCTGCGGCTGGGAAAGGAAGGTCTCGAATGATGGCTTTTCGACGGATTCGGAGGCGGGGCTTTTGTAGCCGGGGTCGAGGTAGTCGTCAAAGAAGGAGCCGAAGTCGATCTCGTCGAAAGGGTCGGTGGAACTGGCTTCGGTGTTTTCAGGGGCATCGCCGGGCCCGGCGGACTCGGGCAGGAGGCCAGCGTCGGCCGTGCCTTCGGGAAAAGTGCCTTCCGGGTATGCGCCTTCCTGAAAATTGGTGGCGCTGAGCAGTTCGGCGGAATCGGCCTCAATGCGAATGTCGGCGGCTTCGAGGAGGTCCTTATCGGCAAGGTCGGAAGATCGCTCGGCTTCGAGCAGAGGTTGGAGCTCCTCGGGGGAGATCTCGTCTTCGGCGTCCAGGCTCTCTTCGAGAACCGGGTTGTCGACGATTTCCTGATTGATCATCTCCTTCAATTCCAGCCGATTCAGATGGAGAACGGTCACCATCTGGACCAGGCCTGGGGTCAAAATCTGCTTCTGCGCGACTTTGAGTTGGAGCCTCGGTGAGAGCATCGTCAAATCGTATTATAGAGCGCGAGCGACGGTGGGTGGAGTTTCATGTGGACGAAATGGTACGAAAATTGCAAACGCGCGGAGGCCGCTCCGTGTGTCTGGAGTTACCGCCGCGAGTCGGGGTGCGCGAAAGCGCACAGTTTAGAACGCAAAACCTCTGGTCGTGTCGTGATTGCGGGCACGATGAAGACGTTGTCATCGAGACCGGGGTGCCGCGGTCATGCTGCTGTTGGTATCAACGGTTCCCTGTGGACTGTCAGGCCTTCGGCCTGACCGCGATCGCTAGCGCACCAGAGGAGATTCCGGGCGGACCTGGCCGAAGTCGATGGAGGCTTCGACGGTTTTGCGGAAAGCGTCCCAATCGCAGGGGAAGCCTTCGGCGGCGGTGCTGCAGCCGGGAATGAAGACGGCGACCTTCATGGGAGGATTCTGCGCTGTGGGCTGAATGCCGTCGTGGATCTGCTGAATGGACTGACCGACGATGGCGAGGCGGACTGTTCGTTTCCCTGCGGCATCACGCCAGACTTCGAACGCCATGCCTGCACCTGGAGGCGTTGCCTTCGGCGGGAAGCTGTCGAGGATCCAGGATAAGCCAAGCATGGTGGCGACCTGGCCGAAATCGGAATCGTGGCCAAGCACGAAGATGGCTTTGTCGCCAACGTTGCCGAGCGCACCTTCCACGGGATGGCCGCTGACGCCCTGTTGCATGGAACGCAGCATGTGCGCCATGAGATTGGAACTGCGGGCGCGGGCGAGGATGGGATTATCCCAGGCGGCATCGACGAAGGCTTCCTGCAGCAGGAGCAGCGCGGGAAGATTGCTTTCGTTGAGGCGGCCCCAGCCGGTTTCACTCATGGGATAGCCTTCTTCATATTCCAGGGTCAACGCATCGGTGACGTCATTGAGCGGCGTGACCTGGCTGGTCATGCGTTCGTAGCGATCCCCTTTGGGCGGGTTGGGTGTCATCAGCAATCTCTTTGGCGCAGGGCCGGGGCCAGTAAGGATCTGTTGGAGGATGTCAATTTCAGGTGCGTGCGCTTTGAGAATGAGGCGGGGATCGCCACCGAGGCGACCTTCGAGCGCGGCGGCCGCGAGTTCGCGGTCCACGAGGCCTGGCGAATCGGCACCGAGGAACATGGGGTCCGCGTTCTTTTCGGGCAGTGCGTGGATGGCGACGTGGCAATCGGGGAACATGCCGAAAGAAATGGCCCTCGCGCTTTCAACGTCGCGCTGGATGGAATCGGCACGGAAGAAGATGTGCGAGGCGTCGTCGCAGCCCGGCTTGCCGGAGATAAGACCCTGCTGCGCGAAGGACTGCCGATACCATTCACCCATCCACTGCATTTCCTGGCGACCGTGTGCGGTCATATAGCCGATGGGGTCGTTTTCAGTGTGCCAGGGCTGCGAAGAAAACTCGTTGAGCTTTTCGCGCGTGACGAGCGCGGTGCGAACGCCGTGACGGCTGAGGATGGCGACGTATTCCAGCTTCGATGCTGAGACTGGCGACTGCGCGGTTGCGAAGTGCGGTGTCAGAATCAAGGCGACGACGAAGCCGAGAGCGCCTGCGATGGCTGCTTTGTGGTGCATGATTCGATTTTCACTCAGGCACGTTGCCGGATGTTGAGAGCGAAACAAAAGGCCCCGTTGCCGGGGCCTCCGTTCGTTGATCAATTATTTACGCCCTTACGGACGCTACCGCTACTTCTTTTTCTTCGCGGCGGCTTTCTTCTTCGGGGCAGCCTTCTTCTTGGTTGCGTTCTTCATCTGTGATTCTCCTAATCGAATTTTGCGATCTCAAAAAAAATCGCAGCGTGATTCATATATAGAGTTACCGGAGAAAAAAGTCAAGCAAAAAATGAAGGCATTGGGGCTGGTGAGTCACCGCGTGGCTCATCCGAATGACGGCCCGTTACGTATCACTCAATGTGAAGAGGGATTTAGGGCGATGGGGGCATGGCAAATGACATTGCAAACGCGCTATGCTCGTCGCAGTGGAGTAGTATTCGCACCAATCGATTGCATGATTCTTCCTGGCCTTATACTCTCGCTCGAACTGAGCGGACAACATGACGAGGATCTCGCGCGACGCCTGCAGCGCCGCGATCCCGACGCGATGAAAGATCTCTATGATCGCTTCGGACGGCTCGCATATTCGGTAGTGCTGGCGATCGTGAGGGATGGGGGCACGGCGGAAGATCTGGTGCAGGAAACTTTCCTGCGCGTGTGGAATCGCATTCAGGCATTCGAGCCTGGCCGCGGCGCGCTGGGACCGTGGCTGCTGGCAATCGCGCGCAATCGCGCCATTGACCATGTGCGGTCTTCTTCGGCGCGGATGGACAAGAACGCTTACGAACTGGATGTGCGGGAGCACCCTTCGTTGTTCGTTGATATGTCCCGTGAGGTGGAGAACACGGACCATGCGCGACTGATTCGGGCGGCGATCGCGAAGCTGAATGAGAATCAGCAGCGGGTGATTGAACTCGCTTACTACGAAGGTCTGTCGCAGACCGAGATGGCGACGCGTTTGGGGCAGCCGCTTGGCACCGTCAAGACCTGGGTGCGTGCGGCACTGGCGATCCTGCGGGAAGAGTTGGGACAGGCGGTGGCGGCATGACGTGCGAGGAACTGCGGGACGATTACTGTGCGTGGGCACTCGGGATTGCGGAAGGGCCTGCGCGGTCGGAGATCGCGGCGCACCTGGCGCGTGAATGCCCTGACTGCGTGGCTGGTATCAGGAGCGCAATGGTGACTACGGCGGCGTTTTCCGGTGCGGTGAAGGATGTTGCTCCACCGAAGCATCTGCGGCGTCGGGTGGTGGCGATGGTGGAACCGGCACCGAAGCGGGCGTTCGTGTTTCTGCCGTGGGCGGTATCGGCGATGCTGGCGATTGCGCTGTTGTCGGTGGCGGTCACGCGGACGAAGGAAACTGCGCCGGATACTTCGAAGCTTGCCGAAGCGTTGACGGTTCTAAATGATCCGGTGGCGAAGGAGGTGATGTTTGGAGATCCTGCGGCGCGCGGGCGCGTGTTCGTGGGGTCGAAAGGCGTCGTATTAATTGCGGCGAATCTGCCGAAGATTGATGCGGGCCGGACGTTTGAGCTTTGGCTGATTCCGAGTGCTGGCAAGCCAGTGCCGGCGGGGACGTTCCAGGGCGAGGCCGTTGCGGGTGGGGCGAATGCGACGAGCGCCGTTTATGTGTATCACGGGGATACAGCGAATGCGGCAGTGGTAGCAGTGACCGTGGAGCCAACTGGTGGGTCGGCTCAGCCCACGACTACGCCATTCATTGTCACGAAGCTGTAAGAGCTTTCAGCTCCCGCCTCCGGCGGAGCGGGTTTTCGAAGGTGATGGCTGACGGCTGACCGCCGAAAGCTACCATAGTTTCGTGGACCCAATCGATATCAGAGAAAAAGGCGGGATACGTGGCGGTGTGCAGCAGACCTCCGACCGCCGCTTGTTTATGCAGTTCCTCGCGTTCGGCGGCGCAGGCATCACGGGCGGCGATTCCGCGACGTTGATCGCCTCACTGGAAAAGTCAGGGCTCAACGGCGTTCTCTATGAGGATGCAAACGATCCGAACGGGATCGGATTGCTGACGTGGAGTGAAGATCCGGATTTCTTTGTCACCAAAGTGCGGGCGCTGTTTGCGCGTGGCTTTCGGGATACCGGGGCTTTTTCCGGCCTGACTCTCAAGCCGGAGTTCACTATGATGGGACGGACGTATTCGCTTGGCTATGAGCCGAACCTGGAAGAATGGTTGCTGGCGCGATCGCCGCGCGCGGTGACAGACCCAGCGTGGCTGTGGCATGTCTGGTATCCGCTGCGCCGCAAAGGTGAGTTCAACGCGCTGCCGCAGGACGAGCAGATGACGATTCTGCGGGAGCACGGGAAGATTGGGCATAGCTTTGGCGAAGCGGGTATGGCGATGGACGTACGGCTGGCCTGTTTCGGCATGGACAAGAACGATAACGATTTTGTGATAGGCTTGATCGGCAAAGAGCTGTTTCCGCTTTCGGCGTGTGTGCAGGCGATGCGGAAGACGCGGCAGACGTCTAGCCTGATGGAACATATGGGTCCGTTCTTCATTGGCAAGGCGATCTGGCAGAAGAATCACGTGGAGCCGGTCAACGAAACGGCGGGTTAGAACGTCATTGTTGATGCCGGGGAAGGGGCGGCATCGTGATGGTTCGATTCATTGTTTCTGGATCTCTGCTTCTGGCTCTGGCCGGTTTTGTGGCAGGGCAGCCGTCAACTGCGTTTGAAGTTGCGTCGATCAAGCTGAATCCGGCGGGCATCAATGGCGGACGGGTGCAGTTTCCTCCGGGTGGGATGTTCTCCGGCGACAATGTGCCGCTGGATTTTCTCATCCAGCAGGCATACGACATTCATGATTATCAACTGATCGGGCCGAGTTGGCTGGCGGTGAATCGATTTGTGATTCAGGCGGAGGCGGCGGATCATGCTGCTGACACTCCCGCGCTGAAAGTGATGCTGCAGAATCTGCTTGCCGAGCGATTCCACTTGAAACTGCATCGCGAGACCCGGGAGTTGCCCGTCTTTGAACTGGTGGTGGATAAAGGTGGGCTGAAGATTCAGCCGCTGTCGGCCGTCGAGACAGAGAAGTACGGCGACAGGCGCGGGTTTGGCTGGAATCGCGATGGCATCATTGCCAACAATGCGACATTCGCAATTATGGCGCAGGCGCTCACTCGTGAAGTGGGGCGCCCGATCCTGGATAAGACCGGCGTCAGCAATAAGTTCGACTTCAAGGTGAAGTACGGCCAGAGCCTGAGCCGCGCGGATGGTGGGGACGGGCCGGCGGCGGGCGGCGATTCCATCTTTTCAGCGATTCGGGAACAACTCGGGCTGCGCCTGGATTCCAGGAAGGCACCGGTTGAAGTTCTCGTGGTGGATAGTTGCGATAAGACGGCCACCGAGAACTGACCGCAGCCTGTAATAGAATGGGCGAAACAAGCGAGGCTCATTCTATCTATGCGGATCAGATATTTTTCAATGCTGGTGGCGACTGCCGCGGCGATCATTGCAATTTCGGCTTATGCACAGAATCCGGGTGCGCCAGGTGGTTCGGGTGGACGGGGCGGTTCGGGTCGCGGTGGGCGAGGCGGGTCGGGCAGGGGTCCGGCGGTCAATAACGATCTCGGCTACACGGATACGCCTCTGGTACCCGGCCAGCAATGGCACGTGCATGACCCCGCGCGACCGCATCCTCCGGTGGTGACTCCGGGCGAGAACCTGGGCGACGCGCCTTCCGACGCGATCATTCTGTTTGACGGCAAGGACCTCTCGCACTGGCAGCCGGCGACGCAGGTGATGCCGACGGGGCCGGTGCTCAAGCCGGGCGCTCCGGGCTGGAAGGTGGAGAACGGCTACATGGAGGTTGTGCTCGGCAGCGGCGATATCGCGACGAAGGAAAAGTTCGGCGATGTGCAGTTGCATGTGGTGTTCGCGGAACCGGCGGAGATTCGCGGGAACAGCCAGAACCGCGGCAACAGCGGCATCTTCCTGCAGGGTCGTTATGAGACGCAGGTGCTGGATGGCTGGAATAATCCGACGTATGCGGATGGGCAGATTGGGGCGATTTACGGGCAGTGGCCACCACTGGCGAATCCGGCGAAGAAGCCTGGCGAGTGGCAGACTTACGACATTATTTTCGAAGCGCCCAAAATGAATGGCGAGACGGTGATTAAGCCAGCCTATGTCACGGTGCTGCTGAATGGCGTGCTGATGCATGTTCATAAGGAACTGCTTGGGCCGACGGTGCATCGCGCGGCGGCGAAGTACGTTCCGCAGCCGGACGAGGACGTGCTGCTGCTGCAGAATCACAATACCCTGGTGCGGTACAAGTACATTTGGGCGCGCCGTTTGGGCGCTTACGATACACCCGAAAAGAAATAGTTCAGGCGGGGGAAGAAATGCGGGGGCCTGCTTCGTCCAAAAGGACAGAAGGAGGCTTTATGCCACGATTCTCTTTTTCGAAATTCGTGCCGGTGGTGTTGGTGGCGTCCGCGTTCGGCGCTGAGATTGGCCCGGTACAGCCGCCGGTTACTGTTCACGAGTGGGGGACGTTTACGTCCGTGGCTGGCAGGGATGGTCAAGCCGTCTCATGGGCACCGCTGGCTGCAACGTCCGACCTGCCTTGCTTTGTGCACCAGCTTGGCAAAGGCATTGTAAAGTTCAGTCCGGGGTTGGTGCGGATGGAAACGCCGGTGGTGTATTTCTATTCGCCGGCTCCGACGAAAGCATCCGTCCACGTTGATTTCCCCGAAGGCTGGATTACCGAGTGGTATCCGAAGGCGACGCGCGTGTTTCCGAATAATCCGGAGGCTTACGGGACGCTGCCAAATGGCGGCGCGATGTACGAGCCGAAGCTCGGGAGCATCGACTGGACGGATCTGAGCATTCTGCCTGGTTCGTCAACGCCGCTGTCTGTTTCAAGGGGAGCGAGCCGCTATTTCGCTGCTCGCGCGACCGACTCCGCGTCGGTGCAGTCGGGCGATGAAGCGGAGAAGCTGCTTTTTTATCGCGGTATCGGCAACTTCAAAGTTCCGGTGGAGTCGGTTGTGGAGGGCAGCGGCGTCCGGCTTCATGCGGCGGATGGGCAGATTCTTCCAGTGGCGATTTTGTTCGCGAATGAAGGGGGACGAATCGGCTATCGTGTTGTTCATAACGTGCGCGATGGCTTGATTGCCGCTCCGGAGATGAACGGGAGTCTCGATGCGCTGCGCGGTGAGTTGGCGCGAGCGCTGGAGCAAGCGGGGCTGTATCCGAAAGAAGCAGCGGCGATGGTGGAGACCTGGCGCGATTCCTGGTTTGAGGAAGGCATGCGCGTTCTCTACATCATGCCGAGGGCCGAGGTGGATCGCGTGCTGCCACTGCGCGTCACGCCTGCCCCTGTTGATACGCAGCGTGTGTTTGTGGGCAGAGCTGAGGTAGTGTCGCCGTGGGCCGAAAAGACGATACGGACCGCGATGGAAGCGGGAGATACGGCGACGCTGGCCAGGTTCGGTCGCTTTCTGACTCCTTTTCTGGCGGAGATCAAAACGAACGGTGAAGTGAAGCAGGCCGGGCGTTTGAATCTCAGCGCCAACAACCCAGTCGCCGGGTCATGCGTACAGTAAACGAAAATCCAGCTAAGATACGTTGAGCGTGGCCGATCGTGAAATCGACGCGAGTATTCTCGAGGCCTGTCGCCGCGGCGATCGGGAGGCCTTTCGTGCGCTCTATGAGGTCTATCAGGACAAGGTTTATTCCATTTGCCTGTATTTCTTTCATGGCGATGAGGCCGAAGCGGCTGACGTGACGCAGGAGGTGTTTCTGAAGCTGTTTGCGGGTATTGCGGGGTTTCGCGGCGACGCCGGGTTTTCCACGTGGCTTTACCGGCTCACGCAGAACGCTTGCCTGGATGCTTCGAGGCGCAAGGCTGCCAGGGAGCGGCTTCGGGAAGCGGTACGGGCGGATGACCGGACGGAAACAACGTCGGATGATGTCGTGGATCCGGAGGCTGTGCAGGCTGCGCTTTCGTCTTTACCGCCGCAATACCGGTTGCCGATTCTGCTTCGCTATTTCGAGGATCTGTCTTACGAGGAAATGTCGAAAACGCTGAATTGTTCGATGGGAACGGTGGCGTCTCGTTTAAACCGCGGGCACAAGATGCTGGCGGGTTTGCTGGCGCCGCAGCGACGTGCCGGGGGAGGTCGTGATGTTTGACGACGAACGGATGGTGGCTGAGGCGCTGGCGTTGTTGCCGGTAGTGAAGGCTCCAGACGCGGTGTGGGTTTCAATCGAAGCGTCTCTGCGGGTTCCCGTGCGGAAGGAACGGATGCCCGTGTGGCGCTGGGTGCTTGCGGCGACCGTAGTGCTAATAGCCGTCGTTGGCCTGTGGCAGTGGGAAGCGGCCCATCGAGTTCGGTGGCAGGTAGTCCGTACGAGCCTCGGTCAGGCGAAACACGTGGAAAGTATCAGCGCCGGCGAATGGCTACAGACAGATGGCTCGTCACACGCAGAGTTGCGGGTTGGGTCCATCGGTACGGTGATTGCGGAGCCGGGTACGCGCCTGCGAGTCGTGGCCACGAAGCCGAACGAACACCGCCTGTTGCTCCAGCATGGCGAGATTTCGGCGACAATCTCCGCCCCGCCGAAGTTGTTTTTTGTGGAGACGAAATCCGCCACAGCGGTGGACCTGGGATGCGAATACAAGATGAAGGCGGACGATTACGGCAACGGGTCGCTCATTGTGACGCGCGGCTGGGTTGCGTTTGACTGGCAGGGCAAGGAATCACTGGTACCTGCAGGGGCGAGTTGTCGAACACGCGCGGGGCGGGGGCCGGGGACGCCTTACTTCTCCGACGCGCCGAAGAGTTTGATAGCCGCACTGGACCAGCTCGACTTTGCCAATGGCGGGGCGAACGCGCTCCAAACGATCGTCAGTGCGGCGCGCGTTCGCGACACGCTCACGTTGTGGCATCTGCTGTCGCGAGTGGAGCCGGGGCTGCGTCCGCTGATCTATGAGCGGATGGTTTCGTTTGCGGCACCACCGGCCGGGGTAACCCGCGACGGGGCGCTGGCGCTGGACCCGCAGACTCTCAAATTGTGGAAAGATGAATTAGCCTGGACATGGTGAAAATTACGATGAAAACACTTACCGGTTTGACTACATTGTTTGTTCTTATGCTTTCGCCCGGGTGGGCAGATGGACTGTCGCTGACCATCGGGGCACCTGTTGCGGCTCAGGGGCAGAACATGAGTGGCCCGCCGTATCCGATGTCAAAGAGGGCGTCGTTCGTGTTTCGACTGAACGGTTGCGCAGATAATCCGGGGGCGCAGATCACGGCCCGCGCGGAAGGGATCGTTGCGGGCTCGCGTGTCTCAGTGCCGCTGAATCCGTCGACGGCCCAGGCCTCGGGCGTGTTTGGAATCGCGCCGCAATGGGGCAATCAGGGTAAGTGGGTGGTGGCGATCACTGCGACCTGCAAGGGGGAAATCACCGGGGCAATAGTCGCCGTGGAGGGCTATGACTTCAAGCGTGACAGCTCCCGGCTACTGTCCCACGCGCCGACGCAGGCGGAGATTGAAGCCGATCTAAAGGCCTGGAACGAGGCACCGGCCCAGTAAATCTGACACGGATTCGCATATAATGCAGTCCATGTCCCGAAGTACCAGATATTCACTCCTGCCGACAGCCACGGTCCTGTGCCTGCTGGCCGTTCCCTATGCCGTCGCACAGACAAAGGCCAAGGCCCAGAATGTGCCGGAGATCTCTTATACCTCCGTGCCCGATCTTTTGAAGCTGCCCCCCAACCTCTACCTTGGCGAATCGATGGGCGTAGCTACGAACTCGAAGGGCCACATCTTCGTCTACACGCGCAGCGCGAATACGCGACTGTTTGAATTCGATTCGCTTGGCGTTTTCGTCCGCGAAATCGGCGCAGGGAGCTATGCCTTCGAGTTCGCGCATTCGGTTCGCGTCGACCCGCAGGACAATATCTGGGTGGTTGACGAAGGCACGAATCTTGTGGCCAAGTTCAATCCGGCCGGGCGCGTCGTGATGGTGCTGGGGCACAGGCCGGAAGCGGTAGCGGGCGCGACAGCTACGGGCGGTGCCTCGCCGCCTGCCGCGAAATACACGCTGAACCGGCCGAGCGATGTGGCGTGGGACCCGCAGGGAAACATCTTCGTCTCCGATGGCTACGGTAATAATCGCGTGGTCAAGTATGACAAGAACGGCCGTTTCCTGAAGCAGGTGGGCAGCGAAAAGGCGGGGTCTGGCAAGGATCAGTTCAATCTGCCGCATGCGATCGCAGTGGATGGGAAGGGTAACGTGTACGTCGCGGATCGATCCAATCACCGGATTCAGGTGCTGGATAACGATCTGACGCCGAAGACGGTTTACGACAACATTGGAGACTCATGGACAGTTTGCGTGTCGCCGGGGCCGCACCAATATTTGTTTACGTCGAATTCGAATCCCAACGGCAACGGGCCGGGCACGTGGGAGAACACGGGTGAGATTTACAAGATGGAACTGGATGGCACGATCCTGGGGCGCTTCGGCCATGCGAGCAAACAATTGGGCGGCTTCCAGGTGGCGCACATGCTGGACTGCCGGAATCCGGATCAGATTCTGGTGGCCGAGATTGAATCATGGCGCGTGCAGAAACTGCTGCTGAAGACGCCAGGTGCGGCCGCGACGACTGCGAAGCCGCAGGGGGTGAAGTAATGAGACGGATCAGACTTCTGTGTTGTGCTTCTCTGCTGGCTGGTGCCCTGCTGACGGCGCAGGATCGCGGGGATGAGATTCAGTTTCATTCCAACGCTGATCCTTTGAAATTCCCGACAGGTCTTTCGCTGGGCGAGACGGCGGGCGTGGCGACCGATTCGCACGGGAACGTGTTCGTGTACACGCGTACAGGACATCCGACGATTTCCATCGGCACCGCGCGGCCGTTTGCCCACGGGGGATCGCGTCTGTTTGAGTTCGACAAGCTGGGGAACTTCGTCCGCGAGATTGGGAAGGACACTTACGGCTTCCTGGAGGCGCAGCAGGTGCGGGTGGATGCGCACGACAATATCTGGATCGTGGACCAGATGTCGAGCATGGTGATTGAATTCGGCCAGGATGCCAGGGTGAAGCTGTTGCTGGGGCGCAAGACCGAGGCCGAGACGGTTCCCGCGAGGGCGCTGACTCCATCCGCCGGTGGCGGCGCGCAGAGCGATATTTTCAACCGTCCCACCGATGTGGCGTGGGATTCCGCAGGAAATATCTATGTCGCAGATGGACTGGGGAATTCGCGGATCGCCAAGTTTGATAAGAATGGGAAGTTCATTAAGTCCTGGGGGACGCGCGGCACAGCCAACGGGCAGTTCATGGATGTACGCGGCATCGCGATCGACGCGAAGGACAACGTGTACGTAGCGGATGCCGGCAACAAGCGGATTCAGGTGTTTGACGCCGACGGCAACTACAAGAGCCAGATTGCGAAGGTGGGTTCGCCGGCTGCAGTTTGCATTACGCCGGGGGCACATCAGTACCTGTACGCCTCGAATTCGAATCCGGTGGATGACATCGATACGGGCGGCGAGATCTATCGTACGGAACTCGATGGCACCATCCTGGGGCACTTCGGCAAAGCGGGCAAGCTGTCCACAGAGTTCGGAACTGTCAACGCGATCGACTGCCGCAGCAACAGCGAGCTTTACGTAGGCGAAATCGGCAACTGGCGTGTGCAGAAGCTCTCGCTGAGTGTCAGGTAGGCTCGTGGAGCAGGTTTCGGGCCGCCGCTGGCTGATGATCGGGCTGGCATTCTGGGCGACCGTCATCAACTATCTGGACCGGCAGACGCTCTCCGTGGCGGCGCCGGTGCTGCGCGAGCAGTTCCACATGAGCAATGTGGCGTACTCTCGCGTGGTGTTTGCATTCCTGCTGGCTTACACGATCATGAACGGCGTTTCGGGGCCGTTGATCGACAAGCTGGGGACGCGACTCGGTTACGCGCTGTGCATCGGATGGTGGAGCGCGGCCGCGGTGCTGCACGCGTTCGCGCGCGGGGCGCTGAGCCTGGGTGCGTTTCGCTTCCTGCTGGGGATGGGCGAGGCGGGGAACTGGCCGGCGGGCGTGAAGGTGGTGGCGGAATGGTTTCCCACGCGGGAACGCGCGATGGCGTGCGGGATCTTCAATAGTGGGTCGTCATTTGGCGCGATTCTGGCACCGCCGGTGGTAGCGTTCATTCTGCTCACGCTGGGCTGGCGGGCGGCGTTCCTGGGTGTGGGTGCGGTTGGATTTCTGTGGCTGCTCTTCTGGTGGCCGATCTATCGGACGCCGGCGGTTGACGCCGCCGCTCCGGTTGAGGCCGCGCCAGTGCCGGTGCGGGAGATGCTTCGGGTACGTTTCGTGTGGGCCTTCCTGCTCTCCAAAATCTTCATGGACCCGGTCTGGTACTTCTACATCTTCTGGTTTCCGGAATATCTGAAGAACGCGCGGCATTTCGATATGGCCGCGATCGGTAAGTTTGCGTGGATTCCGTTTGTTGTTGCAGGCGCGGGCAACTTTGCAGGTGGCGCACTCTCGGCGTGGTTGTTGAGGCGCGGCGTTTCGGTGACGGTGGCGAGAAAAGGGTCGGTGTCGTGCTTCGTGGCGCTGATGACGTCGGCGATTCCAGCGGTGCTGGTGCACGATGCGTGGCTGTCTATTGCTCTGGTCTCAGTGGCGATGGCAGGCTATACCGGTTGTCTGGCAAACATGCTGGCGATGCCTGGCGATGTGTTTCCGCAGAACGCGGTGGCGTCGGTGTATGGCCTGGCGAGCATGGGGTCAGGCTTCGGCGGCATGGTATTCACGCTCATCACGGGCTGGGTGGTGGACCATTATTCGTACACGCCGGTATTCATCGGCTTCGGGATTGTGCCGGTGGTCTGCGCACTGGTGATGTGGACCCTGATGGGACCGCTGGTGCAGGGAGCGGGGCAGGCTACTTCGGGTCGCCCGCTTTCACCCAATCTTCCGACAACTGCACGTGCTTGATCGACTTGCCTTCCGGGACGAAGTAGCTGTACGTGATGTGAATCGTCCCATCCTTCGCCTGAAGAACCGATGGATAGTGATACTCGCTGCTGATGGCTTTTGTCGGATCGCCATCCAGATGGCGACGCCACTTCCATGTCGCTCCTTCGTCGTCCGAAACCGCGGCGACCAGTGAGTAACGCTTCTCTTCCAGATCGTTATAGACCATAATCCAGTCGCCATTTTTCAGGCGAATCACTTCCAGACTCGTGCCAGGGTTCAGGATGTCCGTATCGGTGGCAGGTGCCCATGACATACCGTTGTCCTTCGAAAAGCTGAACTGCGCACGCTTCGGTGGCGGGCCGTTGTCGCGCAGGTAGGCGACCAGCGTGCCGTCCTTTTTCAGAACCACCGAGGGCTGGATACCGCCGAAGCCCACAATGGGCTCGCTGGCCGTCCACGTATAGCCGCCATCGTCGCTGATGGCCATGATGCCGAACGAGTAACCGTCGGAATACATCGGTACCAGAATGCGGCCCGAGGGAAGCTCCTGCGGATGCGTGCGCGTGAACCAGCCCATGCGGGAGAAATACATGTCGTCGGCATGTTCGATAACCTTCCTGGCCTTGTCACCAGCGGGGCCCTCCGTGGTGGCGAGCTTGCCGAAAACTTCGCGGGTCTTCTCCGCAATGTTTTTCGGGATCAGAAGAATATTGCCTTCGTGCTCCCACTTGGGCGGGCCGGCTACCTGTTGGTAGTCGGTGGAGATCCAGACGTTCATGAGCGCTGTTTCCCATTGATGGGCGATGATGGTGGGCCACATCAGGAAGAGGCGCTGCTTCGAATCGATGAACATGGTGGGGTTGGTATCGGGAAAGCCCGGCGTATCGGCAATGATGAACGGCGTGCCCCATTTGCCGGTCTTCTTGTTGAAGCGGGCGGCGTTGATGACGACGTCGTCTGCCGTGCGCTCGCCGGAGCCGTGGAACCAGCAGACCAGGAAATCGCCGTTGGGGAGTTCGACGATGGAGGACGAATGGTTGTGGATCTTCTCCACGGGGAAGATCAGTTCGCCCTTATAGAAGGGCTCGGCGGCGAACGCGGTCAACGCGGCGACAAGGAAGCAGAGGGCAACACGCATGTTCACTATTAGACATCAACGGGAGACTGCCGTGGAGGGCGGGGCTTAGGGGAGCCTGAGCTGCAGGCTGGGTTTGCCGAAGAGGTCACCGCTGCCGATGATGAAGCTGGCGTACTGGATGCGGTCCGTGTAGGCGGCGAGGGAAAGTGCCCGCACATCCGAGGGTACGTGGAAGGTGAGTGAAGTGTTGACGGATTGGCGGGGATTCAGAGCAGTGCCAAATGGAATCCCACCGGGATCCTGCGACGCGGGGAATCGCCGGTTCCGTGCGTCCGTCAGATACACGGTCGCGCCTTTGGTGCTTCGCGGTCCATGGTTAGCGAGGCTCGAGAGGTGCATGCAAAACCGGTACGACGTGCCGCCTGGCTCGGGTGTTGCACTGACGCGATCCACGCTCATGCAGACATCGTCATCGCAATACAGGACTCCGGTTCGCAGTATGGCGGTGTGCGGCCACAGGGCGGAGACTGCCAGGATGGCGGCGTAGGCAACCGCGCAGAACGCCCAGCGGACTGCAAGTCGTCCCGCCGGAAAGAATTTGTGTCGCAGGCAGAGGTTTGCTGCGGTGGCGAGCGCGACCAGCGACGCGATGCACAGCGCAAGCAGCAGTATCGACATCTTTCCCTGAATTATAGCCCGAAATGGACAATTCCCCATCCGGGTTTACAATTGCACTGAGCCATGAAAAAGATACTGCCTCTTCTCCTGCTACTGCTGCCGATGGTCGTGTTCGCGCAGCGCCCCAAGGTTGTCGTGATTTCGCTGGACGGTTTCCCCGCCTACGCGCTGGACGATCCGACGTCTCCGATTCCCACGCTGCGCAAGCTCATTGCCAGCGGCACCGGCGGTGCGATGAGCGCCATCAATCCCACCATCACGTGGCCGAATCACACCACCATGGTGACGGGCGTGACGGCCGACGTTCACGGGCTTTTGCTGAACGGCGCGATTCAGCATGTTGCGGCGTGGCCACCCGTGAAAGTGGAACCGCTGGTGGATAAGGACAAGCTGGTGCGCGTCCCGACGGTCTACGATGCTGCGCATGACGCGGGCCGGACCACGGCGCAGGTGGATTGGGTGGCGATCCAGAACGCGCCGTCGATCAACTGGCCTTTCGCGGAGCAGGCGAGCGTGAATGGGGCGGTGGAAAAAGAGATGATTGCGAAAGGCGTCATCACGGCCGACAATCTGAAAGATTTTGGCAAGGCGAATATCGTGTATCGCGACCAGATCTGGACGCGCGCGGCGGCCTACATTATCAAAGAGCACAAGCCGGATCTCATGCTGTTCCACCTGCTCTCGCTCGATTCGACGCAGCATGAGTACGGGCCGAACACGCTGGGGGCGCGCGCGGGCATGGGATTTCTGGATGGCTGTGTGGCACAGATTGTGGCGGCGGTGCAGGAGGCGGGCCTCGAAAGCAGCACCACTTTCCTGATTGTTTCCGATCACGGTTTTAAGGCCTTCACCAGGGCCATTCGCGCGACGAACGCGATGGAGGCAGCGGGTCTCGGCAAAGACGTGTACGTACTGCCGGAGGGCGGCTCCGGTTTCGTTTATTTCGAGAAACCTGAGAATGCGGCGAAGGCGCGCGAGATTCTGGCGGGCCTTGAAGGGGTGGAGCATGTCTATGGGCCGGACGAATATGCGGCGCTCGGACTGCCTCGTCCGGAGAAGGATCCGCAGTTCGGACAGTTGTTTGCGACAGCCAAGGCGGGTTACTCGTTCTCCGGAACCGTCGGCGGGCCGGCCTTTGCGGCGGTGCCACAGATCGGCGGGAGTCACGGTTATCTGGCGAGCGATCCGGATCTGCATCCGATCTTTATTGCCGCCGGTGCCGGAGTGCGCCAGGGCGTGAAGCTCGGCCTGGTGAGCAATCTGAACGTTGCGTCGACGATTGCGAAGCTGTTGGGCGTGGCCTGGCCCGCGACGAAAGGCACGCCGCTGGTGTTGCGCTAGGCCTTCGGTATATTCTGAAGGTAGCCGTATGAAACCGGTTCCAGTTTCTGGCGGCAGCCTCTCACATCTCTACACATATGACCTTCGAATTCAAAAACCTCATCAACGGCGAATGGACGCCGGCCACTGGTGGCAAGACTTTCCAGTCGCACAACCCCGCTGATTTTGCGACCGCCGTGGGTACGTATCCCGCGTCCGTTAAAGAAGATGCGGAAGCTGCTTTTGCCGCAGCCGAAGCTGCGTATCCTGCGTGGCGGAATATGCCGGCACCGAAGCGTGGCGAGATTCTGTATCGCGCGGCGGAACTGCTTTCGGGTCGCATCGACCAGCTCGCGAAAGAGATGACTGTTGAAGAGGGCAAGACTTTCCCGGAAGCCAAGGGCGAAGTCATGCGCGCGATCAACATCTTCCGCTATTTCGGTGGCGAGGCCGCGCGCCTGACCGGAGAGACTGTGCCTTCGGAACGCGATGGCGTCTTCTGCTTTACCATCCGCAAGCCGCGTGGCGTGGTCTCTCTGATCACGCCCTGGAACTTCCCCATCGCGATCCCGGCCTGGAAAATGGCCCCCGCGCTGATCTGCGGCAACACCGTGGTGATCAAGCCGGCCGCGCTGGCTCCCAGTTGTACGTTCCGCCTGGCGGAAGCGCTGGTGGAAGCCGGGTTGCCGAAGGGCGTGCTGAACGTGGTGACTGGTTCCAGTCGCGAAATCGGCGACACGTTTGTGAATCATCCTTCCATGCGCGCGATTTCGTTTACTGGTTCCTGCGGCGTGGGCGATCACATTTACACGTCAGTGGCACCGCGCAAAATTCCGGCGCAGCTTGAAATGGGCGGCAAGAATCCGACCATCGTTCTGAAAGATGCCGATATCGATTACGCGGTGGATACCGTGATGAACGCGGCATTTGCGTCGACCGGCCAGAAGTGCACGGCGACGAGTCGCGCGATCATCGAAGGGCCGATTTACGACGAGTTCGTTGCCAAGCTGGTGGCGAAGACCAAAGCCATCAAAGTGGGCGACGGCATGGAGGCCGGGGTCTACATGGGACCGTGCGCCGATGAGTCACAGTTGAAGACGGCACTGTCGTACATCGAAAAAGGCAAGGCGGAAGGCTGTGAGTTGCTGGCTGGCGGTACCCGGCTCACGGATGGCGCGCTGGCGAAGGGCTACTTTGTGGCACCGACGATTTTCGGCAACGTGGCCCCGGACGCAACCATTGCGCAGGAAGAAATCTTTGGACCGGTGCTGGCGCTGATTCGCGCGGAGAATTACGACGACGCGATGAAGCTTGCGAATAAGGTGCGCTTCGGACTGTCGGCGTCGATCCTGACGAAGGATCTTTCGGCGGCATTCAAATACATCCACGACATTGAAGCCGGTCTGATCACGGTGAATCTGCCGAGCGCGGGCGTTGAATACCAGCTTCCGTTTGGCGGCGTGAAAGATTCCAGCTCGGGCTATCGCGAGCAGGGGTCTGTTGCCATCAACTTCTATTCAGAGTTGGCCACCATCTACATGAAGTACCGCTAAGGCTCCAACGCGATGATTGAACAACTGCTTACCGTGGCGGCCACGCTGCCGAAAGACGCTTCGAAGGCCGCCCTGGTGGGTCGCGTGGATCGACCGGGGCTTGGGCCGTCCGTGGTGCGGGTCAATGCCGACGCCACTGTCACCGATATCACTGCCGCGTTTCCGACCGTCAGCGCTCTTTGCAACGAAGCGAATCCCGCTGCGGCGTTGCGGGCCGCGCAGGGTGAGGAGATTGGCGGTCTCGCGGAACTTCTGGAACAGCGGCGCCTGCTGGCTCCTATCGATCTGCAGACGGTCAAAGCCGCAGGTGTGACATTTCCCGTTTCCATGATTGAGCGCATGATTGAGGAAGCGCTGCGGGGCGATCCGACCAGTTCGTCGAAGCGCGCGGAAGTGATCGGCAGGATTCGCGATTCGGTGGGCAGCATTTCAGAACTGACGCCCGCGACGCCGGAAGCGCTGAAACTGCTCCAGTATCTGACGGATGTGAACGGGTTGAATCTTTCGGCCACGTATCCGCAGGTGGGGCTCGGCGAGAAGGCGGAGATCTTCACGAAACAGGCGGTGATGCTGGCGTCGGTCGGTCATGGGGCCGAAGCGGGTTTCAACGCGGATTCCAAGTGGACGAACCCCGAGCCGGAACTGGTGTCGGTGATCAATTCGACGGGTCGGATTGTGGGCGCGACGCTGGGTAATGATGTGAACGACCGGTACCTCGAAGGGCTTTCGGCGTTGTTGCTGGGCGTGGCGAAGGATCGGCGCGGGAGCAGTACGCTGGGTCCGTTCATTCGGCTGTTTGACGACGGGTTTACGCTCGATTCGATCCGGCAGATTCGCGTGAATCTGCGGGTGGATGGTGTCGACGGTTTCCACGAAGAGGGCGTGAATTCGATGGCGGAGATCCGGCGCGATCCGCAGGACTCGCTGGCATTGCAATTATTTGAGATTCACGATTATCCGGATGGCGTGGTGCTGTTTAACGGGACGGGTATTGTGCCGACGAGCGATCGCGGCGGGCCGGGCAGTGGATTCTTCCATAAGACCGGCGACTGCGTGCATATTTTCGCGGATGAGCTGGGCAGCCTGGCGAATGTGATGGTGCCGACGGGGGAAGTGCGGATGCATGAGCATAGTATGCTGTCCTTCATGACCAGCCTGGCGCGGCGCGGCGTGCTCTAGCTAGGAACGTGAGCCTGCCGTGAATTTTGCGGCAACCATTTGGCGCTATACTGGCGCAATGCGAAACCTGCTGCTGCTGCCCTTTCTGATTGCGCTGCCGATGGCGGCGCAGACGCCCGACTGGTCGAAGGTCAACGACGAGGCGATGCGCCACTTCCAGGCGCTCGTCCGCATTGATTCCACCGACCCGCCTGGTAACGAAACGCGCGTAGTGGATTACCTGAAGAAGGTACTGAATGCAGAGGGCATCCCGAACACGGTTGTCGCGAAGGATCCGGCGCGCGCCAATATTATTGCGCGGCTGAAGGGCAACGGCTCGAAGCGTCCGCTCATGATTGTGGGCCACAGCGATACGGTTCGCGTAGACGTCTCGAAGTGGACCTTCCCGCCCTTTAGTGCGGCTATCGATGGCGGCTATGTTTACGGCCGCGGCACGCGCGACGACAAGAGCGATCTGTTTGCCGCGCTGATGACGATGGTGATGCTGAAGCGCTCCGGGACTCCTCTTGATCGCGACGTTATCTTTGTTTCGGAAGCCGGTGAAGAAGCGTCCACCGGTCCGGGTATTGAGTACCTGATTGCCGAGCACTGGAGCGAGATCGACGCGGAGATCTGTCTTGCCGAGGGAGGGGGAGTCAGGAGGCAGAACGGGCAGCCTGTCTACTCTGTGGTGCAGACCACGGAAAAGCAGCCCCGCAGCATGCTGCTGATTTCCCGCGGGCCCTCGGGACACGGTTCCGTACCGTTGCGGACGAATGCGGTTGTGCACCTCGCGAATGCGGTGAGCAGGATCGCGGCCTGGGAACCGCCAACGCGGCTGAATGACACGACCCGGACTTATTTCGAAAAGCTCACGAATCTCAGCAAGGCGGAGGATGCCGCGCGCTATCGGGCATTGTTCGATGCGACGAAGTCAGCCGCGGCGCGAGAGTATCTGGCGGTGAATAGCCCGATCGAGTATTCGATGCTGCACACTTCGATCTCACCGAACATGACGCAGGCGGGCCTGCAGGTGAACGTGATCCCTTCCGAGGCGCAGGCCACGCTCGACGTACGGGCGGTGCCGGACGAGGACATGCCTGCCTCATGGAGATGATGCGCAAGGTGATAGACGATCCCACGGTGGAGATTGTGCCGCAGACGATTAACCAGCGGCCGGGGTCTGCCCCCTCGCGGATCGACAACGATTCATACCATGCGCTGGAAGCTGCCTACAAAAAAATCTACGGGACGACGACGGTACCCTATATGTCGACCGGTGCCACCGATATGGCGTTTCTGCGGGCGAAGGGCGTCCAATGCTATGGAATTGGAGCTATGTTCGATCTGGAAGACGCGCCGAAAGGTTTCGGTGCGCACAGCGATCAGGAGCGAATTCTGGTGGAAGCCGTCTACAAGCACCTGCAGTTTTACTGGGAAGCGGTGACGTCCATAGCCGGGACGAAGAAGTAGCCGAGCGTTAGCGCCCGGCGGCCTTTTCCAGAATTCCCCAGAATTCGGGGAATGACACTGACGCGGCCTCTGAGTTATCGATGACGGAATCGCCATCGCCGCGCAGAGCGGCCACTGCGAACGCCATGGCAATGCGGTGATCGCCGAACGAATCGAAGTTCGCGGCGCGGAACTTCTGCTTGCCAGGGACGCGCATGCCATCCGGCGTAGCTTCAATCTCAATGCCCATGCGCTTGAAATTATCGGCGACTGTGGCGATTCGGTCCGTCTCTTTGATCCGCAGTTCGGCGGCATCGCGGACGATCAGACCCTCTTCGGAAGCGGCACCGAGCACGGCCAGCACCGGGATCTCGTCGATCAGCGCGGCGGCCATGTCCTTCTCAATGACGCCGCCGCGAATGGGGGCGTGACGCACCTGGATATCGCCGATTGGCTCACCGTTAACGGACTCGATCTTAAGCACCTTGATGTTGGCGCCAACGGACAACAGGAAATCGAGCAGCGCGGAGCGCGACGGGTTGAGTCCTACGCCCTGGATGACCAGGTTGGAATCCGGCACCAGCAGGCCAGCCACCAGGAAGAACGCGGCGGAAGAGAGATCGCTGGGTACCACGACATCGCGTCCAGTCAGATGCGGACGGCCCTGTAGCGTGATGACACGTTGGTTGACCTTGATGTCTGCGCCAAACTCGCGCAGGGCGACTTCGGTATGGTCGCGCGACCGGATCGGTTCGTGAACGATGGTCTGGCCTTCGGCGAAGAGGCCGCCGAAGAGCACGCAGGTCTTCACCTGAGCGCTGGGCACGGGCAGAGTGTATTCGATGGCGTGCAGTTCGCCGCCGTGAATAGTGAGGGGCGGAAACTGTCCATCGCGCGCTTCAATCTTCGCACCCATTTCCGCGAGCGGCTTCATCACGCGGCCCATTGGGCGGCGTGAGAGCGATTCATCGCCGAAGATGCGACTGGTGAAGGGCTGCGCGGCGAGCAGGCCGGACATCATCCGGATAGTGGAGCCGGAATTGCCCGCGTCGAGATCGCCGGCAGGTTGCTTCCAGCCATGCAGACCTTTGCCGTGGATGGTGACGCTGGTGCCTTCTTCGGTAGCGTCGATGCCGAGAGCCTGCACGCAGCCGAGAGTGGAGTGGCAATCGGCGCCAGTTGAATAGTTGGAGATTCGCGAGGTGCCTTCGGCGAGCGAGGCGATCATGGCGAAGCGGTGGGAAATGGATTTGTCACCGGGCAGAGACAGCACGCCAGAGAGGCGTCCGGCGGGACGGATAGTTTGTTGCATGAAGTCTCATTGTAAACGTCGGATGCGTAGCGGCCACCAGTGGTGGTGGGCGGAAGGCAGTTTGTGGCCGTTCCAGGCATAAGGATGTTGTTGGTATTGAAACGAAACTAATGTCCCGCCGTCGGGTTCAACAGAAGGTGCGAAAACGTACAGGAGAGTATTCTAGACAGGGATGAGTCTGTGCCGGGTTCGCCGTATCGCTTGCAGTCTCGCTTTGATTGCCTGGTTGCCCGCGCTCGCCGTGGCGCAGAACCAGGCTTCCACAACGGTCGCTATTTTTTATGACGGTCCGGACACGCCGCTTTCGGAAGGCGTCCTAGACGCCCGTCACATTCAGAATCTTCTTGGCCATTTCGGGCTGAAGGGCGAAACCGTTCCTCTGGCTGCCTACCGGTCGGGCCAGCTTGCTGGCTACCGGGCGGGCTTCTTCGCGGGCAGCGGGGAGGCTACGAAGTTTCCGGTCGGTTTTCTCGACGACGTGCGCCACACCCAACAGCCGTTCTGCTGGCTCGGGCGGCACCTGGACAAACTGATCAATTCCCCCGAGGCCAAACGGCAGTTCGGTTTTGCGTGGACCGACTACTTTGACGATCTGGAGTACCGGGAAGTCCGTTACAAGGGTACGGTCCTGCCGAAAGAGGACCCCGATCTGAATATCGTCCAGGTTCTGGATTCCGCTGCGGTTCAGGTCCTCGCGACCGCCCGCAACGATCAGAACGTCACCCAACCTTACGTCGTTCGAAGGAATCGCTTCTGGTATTTCGCCGACATGCCGTTTTCTTTTGCGGAAGAGGGCGGACGTTACCTGGTTTTTTGCGATCTGCTCCACGACATTCTGGAGATTCAGCACCCGGCGTCGGCAAAAGCGCTGGTCCGGATTGAGGACATCAGCACGGATATCGATCCGGACGATCTGCGTCAGGTGACGGACGTTCTTGCGCGACGCAAGGTGCCGTTCACCATGGCGGTGATTCCGATCTATAAGAATCCGACGCAGGGTACGGAGGTGAGGCTCACAGATCGGCGGGCTACGGTGGATGCCCTGCAGTACATGATTGCCCACGGCGGTACGCCCGTGATGCACGGTGTCACCCACCAGTATCGCGGCGTCAGCGGAGATGATTACGAGTTCTGGAACGGCACGGAGAACACGCCAATCGGCAACGATTCCGCGGACCTGGTCCGGAGGAAACTGGCGGACGGACTTCAGGAATCTTTCGCCGCCGGCATCTTCCCTCGCGCGTTTGAGACGCCACACTATGCGGCGTCGGACATCGATTACGAAGCGATGAAGCCGATGTTCGGGTTGTTCTACGAGCGCGTGCTGACTACTCCGGATCTTGGCTCCGCGCAGTACTCCCCGTATGCGACGACCGATCGCCTGGGCAGGGCGTTGATTCCTGAGAACCTTTCGTATCTGCCGCAGGAAGCCCCGGATCCCAAGGTCGTGATTGCGGCGGCACGCAACCTTCGAGTGGTGCGGGATGGCGTGGCATCGTTCTATTTCCATCCGTTCCTGCCGCCGGCATTGCTGGAGCAGGTGTTGACCGGCATCACGGGTCTGGGATATCAATTCGAGTCCATTGCCGGGCTGGGCGGCACGGTGAACCTGGAGAACCGGTATCGAGTGGTGGCCCAATCGGGCACGTTCGGGATGGATCTTAAGAACGAATTCTGGCGCGTGATCGTATTCGACGCCGCAGGAAAGACAGTGCGCGATGAGACTTCTCCCCTGCGGATCAGCGGCACGGCAAATGTTCCGGTCACGGTACCCGCCGACGGTTGGGCGGCGCTGGAACCGGTGAAAGATCCGACTTCGGCGGCGGCACCTGGCTGGCTAACCAGTGTATCCGCCTGGCTTGGAAAGTTCTCTCCGCGAAATGCCGGCGCGGATTCAGGCGGCTTCGCTTCCACGACTCCCGCCTGGGTCTTATCGACAGATGACAACGACAGCCGCAGCCTGCACGCCGCGCTCGGCGTTTCCGGCTATGCGGTTCGTGACGTTCGGCCTGCGGAATTTACGGCGGCCCCGCCGGATAGACGAACCTTGCTCGCCATTCCCGAAGCTGCGGGTTCGCGCATGACAGCGGGTCAGATCGAAACCGTACTCCGCTACCTTCACGACGGCGGCAATGTCGTGGCGGATGGGCATCAGGTCTGGCTTGCGAAGCTGGGCTTTCAATGGGCTGGCCGCAGTATTCCCGTTTCGCAGGTCACAGATTCTCTGTTTCCTGAAGAGAAGCTTACGTGGCAACCTGCGCAGGTCATAGAGCGGTTCACGTCTCCGGAGAATGCGGCCACCTACATGGTGGATCCGCAAAGCCGGCAGGTGCTGGCCGCGGGTGGTAACTGGGGGGCCGGTCGCTACCTGTACCTCGCCGCGCCGCTCGATCAGCATACGCCCTATGGGACCAGTCACTATCCTTATTTCGGGGCGTATCTGGATGAAGCCTTCCGTAGGCACGCCTCTGTGCGCAGCGCCCGGCTGGAAGCCTATTTTGATCCCGGTTATCGGCAGGGCGCGGATCTGGGCCGTCTGATCTCGCAGTGGAAGCAAAACGGCATTCGCACAGTTTACCTGGCGGCGTGGCAGTTCTATCCGCGCTATCAGTTCGATTACGCTGGCTTTCTGAAACTGGCGCACCAGAATGGCCTGGCTGTCTACGCCTGGCTGGTATTGCCGGAAGTGACGCCGGACATGTGGATCAGGCATCCGGAATGGCGGGAACGCACGGCAACGGGTGCGGATGGGCAGGTCGCCTGGCGGACGCTCATGAATCTGGAGAATCCGGATTGCTTCCGGGCGACGATGGACTGGGTGAAGGAACTGCTGACCACTCACGAGTTCGACGGCGTGAACCTGGCGGAACTGAACTACGATGCGGACTTTACGGATTATCTGCGTCCGGACAAGTTTGTCCCCATGAATGCCGATGTGCGCGGGGCATTTCAGAAGACTGCGGGTTTTGATCCGGCGCGTTTATTTGAAGCAGGCTCGCCCTACTATTACAAGACGAATCCGAAGGCGCTGGAGCGCTTCCTGCAATACAGGGAAGACGTGGTAACGGGCTGGCACCAGCGTGTTTTGACGGAGATCGCGCCGATTCAGAAATCCCGCGGCTGGGAAGTCATTGTGACCATGCTCGACAGTCTGCACAGCAACTATGTACGCCCGGCGCTGGGGATCAATTCGCGTCGTATTGTGGCTCTCATGAAAGACTTCGATTTCATGCTGCAGGTGGAAGATCCGGCGGAGCACTGGACGTCGCCTCCCGACAGGTATCGGGGCTTTGCGGAGACATATACGAGGCTGGTGCCTGATGTTCACAGGCTCATGTTCGACGTCAATGCCATGCCGGATCGCGATGTCAGCGCGACAACGCTTCCCTCCGGATTGCTGACCGGGATGGAACTGGCGAGTACGGTGGCATCCGCGGCAGCGGCTTCAGGTCGCGTTGCGATCTACTCCGAATCGACGGTCCGCAATCAGGATTGGGCGCTGATCGGCGAGGCGCTGGCTTCTTCCGCGCGTGTGGAAGGGGACGCAAGGCATGTTACGGTCACCACGCTGTTTCCTGCGCGTCTGGTTGCTCCGCCTGGACAGGACTACTATCTGGATGGACAGCTGTGGCCTGTGGCTTCGGGCGATGGCGTGGTGATCCCGCCAGGCAGGCATGAATTGGCAGCGGAGCGGCCCTGGTATCGGTTTCTGGAACGCGGGGAAATGCCGGCGCGTCTGCAATCTTCTACCGCTGATCTGCTGGAAGCGCGCGTGGATTCCACAGGGATGGCGCTGCGTTACCGGAGCCCGTCGCGAGCGTTGTTCGTGATGGACACCGAGCCGGCGCGCATGATGCTTGATGGCCAGCCAGCGATGCTGCTGGTACAGGCCCGGGCCGGGCGCTGGATCGTGACGGCACCCCGGGGCGAGCACGCGCTCAGCATCATTACCACGACTCGAACAGGGGCATATGTGAACATCTGGAGTTGGCTTTCGTCTTCGGCGATTACGGCGTTCGGCGCCCTCTCAACGGCTCTGATGCTGGGCATTTATATGACCATACGACTGCGCAGGCTGGCGAAGGGGCGAACTCACCCGTGATGCATAAAAGACAGCGCATTCTGGTTGTGGCTCTCTTCGCGTGTCTGGCCGCCGAAGCGCAGACGACGACAACGCGTCGCATCAGCGCCCCGGAATCGTTCTATGACGACGCGTCGATCAACGATCCCGGTGTCGTCGGTGTCTCGATGGGAGCCGGGTACAGGGAGGTTTCCGCAGGTCACGATTTCGGCGCTCCTTCACTGGACCTGAGCGTCGGTATCACTCGCCGGCTGGAACTTAACGCCAGCAGCGGCTACGCGAAATCCCGTTTTGAAGATCTCCGCATCAGCGGCCTGTCTGACAGCTATTTTTCCGCCAAAGTGCTGCTGGTCCGGGAGGGCGATCGCATGCCCGCCATCGCGATAAAGCCTACGATTGAGGTGCTTGGCCGGCCCAGCGTTGCTTACGATTTGCTGGCACCCGCCCGCGTGAATCTGATGATCCCGGTTGCAATTGAGAAGTCATCATCCTGGAGTCGGACTTATCTGATGGCAGGCTACAATACCCGCGGGATTGCCTTTGCGTCTCTGGTCAACGAACTCAACGTCTGGTCGAAATTCACGCCTTCCGTGATTCTGGCCTACGGGCGACTTACACGCGATCTTGGCCTCATCAGCGATCTGAATCTGAATCGTTCTCGGCTCGATGTGGAAGGCAGCGGTTCCTTCGCCGTCGCCCCGCATTGGAGCGTTTACATCGGCGCAGGTCGCAGTCTGGGCCGTACGGACCCGAACAGCACGTCGTTCAGCGTGAGCGGCGGGCTTGGTTACAATTTCCGCTTATGGGGTCATCGGTGATCAGGGCTCAATTGACTTTCATTCCGGCGTTGTTCGTTCTGCCGCTGTCGCTGTTCGCCCAGAACGCAGCCTATGTGGTCGACAGCGCAGGTGGGCGCGTCCAGACAATTGAGCTCAATCAACGGCGGGTCACGGCGAACATAACGACCGGTGCGCAGAGCGCCCAGATGCTGATCCTCCCCGGCAACAACTTCGGTTTTGTCACGAACGCCGGCGATAACACGGTTGCAGTTGTCGACCTGAATGCCAACAAGCTAAAGACGACCATCCCGGCGGGTCAGCTGCCGGATGCCATCACAGGCTCACCGGATGGACGCTTTATCTATGTGGCCAATCAGACAAGCAACGACGTGACGGTAATTGACGCTGTGGCGCTCACTGTCATCGCCACGATTCCAGTTGGTGCGACGCCGGTGGATATTAACGTGTCTCCGGACGGACGCTACATCTACACGGCGAACCGCGACGACTCCCCCGGCACAGTCACCGTCATTGACGCGAGCCGCCTGCAGGTCATCTCAACGCTGACCGTGGGGGCCTCCCCTGTGCAGATTGCGGTGAATCCAAACCAAACGGCGGCGTACACGATCAACCGCGCCTCGAACAACCTGTCGGTCATCAGTCTTGCCACGAATCAGGTGGTCGGCACCATCGGGGTGGGGGCGGGGCCGGCAAGCGTTGCGTTTTCCACGGACGCCAGCCGCCTCTACGTGCTAAACCAGGCGGGCGGCAGTGTGTCAGTGGTCAATACCCAGAAGAATTCCGTGATTGCGTCGATTGCGGTAGGTTCACAGCCTGCGGCGATAGCGATCACTTACGACTCCCTCTATGCCTACGTCTCAAACCAGGGTTCCAACACTCTCAGCGTTCTGGATCTCGCGGCCAACGCCAACGTGGATACGGTAAATGTAGGAAGCGCGCCCTTCTCCGTGATATTCGATCCGAATGAGAACTTTCTTTTTTGCACGAATCTGAATTCCGGCACGGTCAGTGTGGTGGATACGAATACGGATGCTGTCGTTGTGACAATCCCTGTGGGTGGAACACCGTCGCAGATTCTGCAACTGAACGGGCCGGAGTTGCGGCAGATGGCACCCAACCCGGTGGTGTCCGGAGCGGTTCTTACGCTGAATGGCGAAGGGTTTCTGCCGACATCGGCTGTCACTGTAGTGGCCCCCAACCGAACGGTGACTCCAGCCGTCACCTGGCTCGATAGCGAAGGTCTGACGATCACGATGCCACAATTGCCGGTCGGCGCGAATGCCACCGTGTACGTGACGAATCCGGATGGCAACCAATCCAACAGTCTGACCTTGATTTCCGGTTCGGCGTCACCGTCTATTCTCGCCGGCGGCATCGTGGAAGCAGGGAGCTTCCAGACAGCGCCTTACCCGGTTACCGGCAACGGCATTGTCGCGGTGTTTGGCAATTATCCCGGCATGACGGCCGCCGCGGCCGGCACATTTCCTTTGCCGACAACGCTCGGAGGCGCGCAGGTGACGTTTAACGGGTCTCCGGCACCGCTTATCAGCACATCGCCAGCCGCTGCTCCTCCGCTCATTGACGCCGTCGTTCCTGTCCGCATGTTGGCGCTCAGTTCGGCCCGGGTGTCGGTCACGGTGGGTGGACAAACCAGTGCGCCTCGGGTGGTCAATCTGGCTCAGGCGGCTCCCGGTGGTTTCCTGATAGACGCCAACTACACGGGGTTGTTCGTACACGCACTTCGCGCTCCAGCGCTGGTTACCGCGGCCGACCCTGCGCAGCGCAACGAGGCCATCACGGTGTATGTCTCCGGCCTGGGTAACACGCTCCCGCTGCCTCAGGACGGGCAACCCGCAGTGGCAGATGTGATCTCCTGGAGCTCCATTCAGCCGACGGTCACAGTAGGCGGCGTTCCGGCTCAGGTGCTGTTTGGCGGCCTGGTGGCTTATTACAGCGGCCTCTATGAAGTGAATTTCGTTGTGCCACAGACCGCGCCATCCGGCAATCTGGTGAGCATTGTTGTGGCGGCAGGCGGCAATACGGGGCAGGCCGTGAAGATGGCGGTGCAGTAACGTGTTCTCCGGCCTGTTGCTCAACTCGGTTTTTGTTCTCGCGGTGACGCTGATCTGGTTCATGATGCTGTACCAGTCACTGCTCTTTTATCTGGGCCATCGTTACTGCGTGAAAGAGCGCCGTCGCAAAGCCGCAATGCCGGTTCCGGATCAGGACCTGCCGGGGGTTACCGTGCTGGTGCCTTGCCACAACGAAGGGCGTGTCATTGCGCATACCGTACGTGCGCTGCTGGGGCTCGATTACCCGGCTGGCTCGATTGAGTTCCTGCTGATCAATGACGGCAGTACGGACGACACCGCCGACAGCATTCGCGCTGCCACCAGTGATCCCCGCGTGCGCGTGCTGGATGTCCCGGTGGAGCTGGCGGCCCGTGGTAAATCCGGCGCGTTGAACTACGGCCTGCGCTTTGCCCGCAATCCCATTCTGGCGATTTACGATGCCGACAATACCCCGGAGCCCGGCGCGCTGCGCCCGCTGGTGGAAGAGTTGGTTCGCGACAGCCAGCTGGGTGCGGCGATTGGCATGTACCGGATGATCAATTCCCGGCGCAACCTGTTTACCCGCTTTCTGAATATTGAAGGCATCAGCTTTCAGTGGATTGTGCAGGCGGGTCGCTGGATGCTGCTGCGCTTCGTCTCGCTGCCGGGGACGAACTTCGTGATTCGCCGCGACCTGGTGGAGAAGCTGAATGGCTGGGATGTCTCCGCGCTCACGGAAGACGCGGAACTCACCCTGCGGATCTATCAGGAGGGCTACTTCATCAAGTTTGTGCCGAACTCCGTCAGCTGGGAGCAGGAGCCAGAGACGCTGCCAGTCTGGTTCCGCCAGCGTAACCGTTGGGTGCGCGGTTCGAACTATCTGATTCGCCGCCACGCGCTGCGGTTGCTTCACGCAAAGCCCCGGTTGGTCGCCTGGGAGATGCTCTACTCGCTGTGTCTCTACTACGTTTTCTTTTTTGCAGTGGTGATTTCAGATCTGCTGTTCCTGGGGAGTCTGGCGGGGATGATTCGCATCACAGTGCCCGGGCCGTACACGCTGGTTTGGCTGTTTGCGTTTCTGACTTTTGTCATGCAGATCGTGGTGGCGCTGGCAGGTGAGGGCGAGGATTCAGCGCTCAATATTCTGCTTGCGATGGCCATGTATTTCACCTACTGCCAGTTGTGGATTCCGCTGGTGGCGAAGGCTTTCTATGACGATTTCGTAGCGCGGCGCCCGATGAAGTGGGCGAAGACGGAACGCTTCGAAGTTCAGTGAGATCAAACGGCGCGATTGCGGTAGAGCTCCGCGTCCACGGATTGTGGGCCGGCGGCACCCCGATAGTTCATCCTCAATGCCAAAGTGTCGGGGCAGTCGCGCAACGTGATACAAATACTCCAGCGAGTCAATATGAGTTCATCATTTGAAAGCAGAGATCTCTCCCGGCGCATGTTCCTGGCAGGGCTGGCGGGTGCAGCAGCGGCGCCTCCGTTGCTGGCCCAGCCCCAGGGGTTCGGGACGCTGCCCGCGGCGCGCCAATTACTCTGGCACCAGTTGGAGACGACCGCCTTCCTGCACTTCACCATCAACACGTTTACCGACAAAGAATGGGGCTATGGCGACGAGGATCCCAATCTGTTCCAGCCCGCGAAGTTTGATGCCGACGCCATTATCGATGCTCTGGCTGCGGCCGAGATGCGTGGTGTCATCCTGACCGCCAAACATCACGACGGCTTCTGTCTCTGGCCCACGAAGACGACCGAGCGCTCGGTGCGCTCCTCCGCCTGGCGCAACGGACAAGGCGACGTTGTCCGCGATATCTCCGCTGCCGCGAAGCGTCGCAACATGAAGTTCGGTGTTTATCTTTCGCCCTGGGATCGGAACAACGCTGCCTACGGCACTGCGGCGTATGTAGATATCTACCGCCAACAACTGACGGAATTACTGACCAACTACGGCCCGATCTTTGAGGTCTGGCACGACGGAGCGAACGGTGGCGACGGCTTCTACGGCGGCGCGCGCGAGAAGCGCACCATCGACAAGCGCACTTATTACGATTGGCCGAACACGTGGGATCTGATTCGAAAGCTCCAGCCAAACGCTGTGATCTTCAGCGATGTGGGGCCGGATATTCGCTGGGTGGGCAACGAGAAAGGCATAGCTGGCGAGCCCTGTTGGGCCACCTATGATCCCGTTGCGGAGAACGGCGGGCCGCCGTCGCCGGGAGATGTGCGCTCGAAGGATTCGCCAGTGGGGACGAAGCACGGCACGAAGTGGCTGCCGGCGGAGTGTGATGTTTCCATCCGGCCGGGCTGGTTCTGGCACGCGCAGGAAACGGCGCGGGTGAAGACGCCGAAGCAACTCATCGATCTGTATTACCAATCGACAGGCCGGGGAGCGAACTTCCTGCTCAACGTCCCGCCGAACAGGGATGGTCTGATTGACGATGCCGACAAGGACTCGCTGAAAGCCTATGGAGACTACCTGCGGAAAACCTTCGGGAAGCCCGTGGCTCATGCGTCGAAGAAGCAACTCGGGAGGCCGGAGATTGTCTTCGATGTCCCAACTGGTGCGGCATTCAACATCGTCCGTGTCAGGGAAGATATTCGATTCGGGCAGCGCGTGGAAGCGTTTTCGGTGGAAGCCTTCGATGCCGGTGCCTGGAAGCCACTGGCATCGGCGACCAGTATCGGCCCGCGTCGGATTCTCCGCCTGGAGCAGCGGGCCTCCGCAAAAAAGGTCCGTCTCCGCGTTACCCAAACAGCCGCACCACCCCTGATTTCCGAATTCGCCCTCTTCGCCGAAGCCTGACCCATGAGCCAGGCCCCGAACTGTGATATCTTTTCCAAAGGTCCAACCCGGGGAGATATTGCCATGAAATTTCTGAAGAGCGCGAGCATGACTGTTCGCCTGACTATCGTGATGACGGCGCTGGCGCTGCTGCTGGGCGCGTATGTGAAGCAGCAGTCGGCTTCCATCATGACGAACGCGGCGACGAACTTCGTCAATTCGCTGGAGCCATGGCAGAAGACCGCCGTCACCTTCAAGATGGAAGACGAAGAGCGGACCAACTGGTTCTACACTCCGGTGCCGCGCAAGGGTCTCGCGCTGCACGATATGAAACCCTACCAGCGCCAACTCGCTCTCGCCATGCTGGCGGCTGGCCTCAGCCAGCGCGGTTTCATCAAAGCCACCACCATCATGAGCCTCGATGAATTGCTGCTGGTGCTGGAGCCTGCGCCGCGTCGCGATCCCGATAACTATTACGTCAGCATCTTCGGTACTCCGTCTGCCACAGGCGAATGGGGCTATCGCTTCGAAGGCCACCACGTCAGCCAGAATTTCACGCTGGTGAACGGCAAGATGCAGGGCGCGCCGAGTTTTTTCGGCAGCAACCCTGCGGAAGTGCCGGATGGTCCGCGTAAGGGACTTCGCGTCCTGGCCCAGGAAGAAGATCTGGCGCTGGCGGCGGTCAATTCGTTGACGCCCGAACAGCGCAAGGTGGCGATTGTCGATGTGAAGGCACCGGGCGACATTCTGACTACGAATACTCGTGAGGCGGCCCTGAAAGGCCAGCCGAACGGTATTTCAGCCTCGGCGATGACGCCCGATCAACGGGCGAAGCTGAACGATTTGCTGGAAGAGTACTGCTCCAACATGCCGGATGAAGTCGCGGCTCTTCGCGAAGCGCAGATCAAGAAGGCCGGCACCAACATCTGGTTCGCATGGGCCGGCGGTACGGAACGCCTGCAGCCGAATTACTATCGCGTGCAGACGGCGGACTTCCTCGTTGAGTTCGATAAAACCCAGAGCGGCGGCAATCATATCCACTCCGTGTGGCGCGATTTCACGAACGACTTTGGCCGCGATCTGCTCAAGGAGCACTACGCCGCGAGCCACACAACTCCGGCTGCTAAGTAGTCTGCCCGTATGAACCGTGAGTGGCTGGAGCGAACGGGTCTGGCCTGGCTCACGGCGCTCGAAGACGAAACTGGTTTTGCGGAAAGCGTGTGGCGGGGAGTTGCCGCAACCGATCAGCCGCGAACCTTCGTCACGCAGGCGCGGCTCGGTTACTGTTGGGCTCATCTGGCGCAGCTGTTTCCACACAAAAGCGAGTTCGCACGTGCGGCGACAAAGAGCTTCGGTATTGTTCAACAGGCTGCGTTTACTCCGAACGAAGCGCACTTCAGCGTTTACGATCAAAGTTTTTTCCTGCTATTCCTCGCCTGGCATTTTCGGCTGACCGGCGATCCTGCGGTTCTTTCACTGATGAAGGGCCGCTTCGCGGTCATTGAACGGCATCTGGACAACGCCGGCGCGGGCGGCTTCGCCCCACAACCAGCGGGGATTCGCAGCCACAACCCCTACATGCATCTGCTCGAAGCCCTGCTGGCGGCCTTCCGGCTGACCGAGGACGAGTACTGGCTGGGCGAAGCGCGTCGCATCGAAGCGCTCTTCTTCGAACGACTCCTCAACCACGACCGTCAGGTTGTTTTCGAATTTCTCAATACGGACTGGTCAGTCAAGCCGCCGGGGCGCATCGAGATCGGGCACCAACTGGAATGGTCAACCTTGCTTCGGGAACTGCACCGTTTCACGGGTGGGCCACGGCTCCTGTCGACGGCCCAAACCCTTCACGAATTCGCGATGCGCCACGGTTTCGAGGATGGCCTCGCAATTGACGCTGTTAAGGCAAACGGCTCGCCACTGGAACGCCGAAAGCTGCTCTGGAGCCAACTCGAAGTGGCAAAGCACCTCTCAGGGCAACCGGCGGCTGCGCACTGGAGCCGAATCCGTCAGCGATTCTTCCAATCCAACGGCTGGACTTGGTACAACGCCCGCACCCCGGAAGGCCAGCCCGTCGAGGAGCCTTCTAACGCCAGGCTGCTCTATCACGTGGTAACGGCGGCCGCAGCCGAATAGGGTGGGCGCACAAGGGTCTAAAATGGTTGAATGGTCTGCAAGCTCGTCGGCACAGGGATCGCTCCGGTTGTTACGGCGGTCTTGTCATGCTTGCTCGCATTCGGCCAGCCTGCCACGCCTCCCGCCTTCGAAGCAGCCTCCATCAGACCTGTGGATCTCAAGCCGGACGATCCACGATTCGTCACGTCCGTTAAGGGAGGTCCGGGGACTTCCGATCCTGGCATGGTGACTTACGCCAATGTCAACCTGATTAACATGGTGAGGTATGCATACGATTTGCAATCCTTCAGCCAGATAGACTGGCCAGACTTGCCGGGCAAAGATTACTACGACATTACGGCAAGAATTCCGCCGGGCACGACGAAAGAGCAGTTTCATCTTATGCTGCAGGGCCTGCTCGCAGACCGGTTTCACATGGTGGTCCACCATGACACGAAACTATTCGACGCTTACGAACTGGCAGTCGGGAAGGGCGGTCCGAAAATGAAACTCGCGTCTGCGGAGGACTCTGCGATGGCGGAACAGCCCGGCTCCGGGCCGCTGTTGCCTCCGGGGCGTCTTCCCGGATCGGCGTATCCGCAATTGCTCCGGCCAGGTATCATCGCCGTGCCGAAAAGAAATTCGGAAATTCCCTTTAATCTCCACCTGATGGCCAGGGCGCAGACGATGGGGGAACTGGCGAAATCGCTCGCCAGCTATCTCGGCAGATCGGTCGCGGATAAGACGGGCCTGTCGGGAAGATACGATTTCGAGTTGGACTTTACCCTCGAACAAGCGGCGACAGACCAGCGGTATAAAGACGCGCAGGATGACTTTGGGCCGTATATCCCGGTGGCCGTCGAGGTCCTCGGGCTGAAGACAGTACCAGTGAAGGTGTCACGCGACATTGTGGTGGTTGACAGAGCCGAACGCGTGCCTACTCCGAATTAGTCGTCACATAATCACAGAAGGCGGCGCGGGATCTTCCGGCCTGCCCGCATTCCGCAGCGGCACCTGCACAAGAATCACACCCAGCCCGATCAGCACCGCGATGCCGAGCGTATACGACGGGTGCTCAAACACCACGGGCAGTTTCCACTCATAGTAATTGAACACAGCCGTCACCAGCCCCATCAGCGCCTCGCCCGCAATCATCCCGGACGCCGCCAGCACGCCGACGCTTTCAATGCGAATCCGCTGCGCTTCATTCATCCCGCGCTTCTCCGCCAGATAGTCGGTCACCCAGCGAACAATACCGCCCACGAAGATCGCGAAAGTCGTCCCGATCGGCAGATACATGCCAATCGCCACCAGCATCGGGCTTTTCACCCCGATCATGATCATCGAAATACCGAGCAGAATGCCCGCCACAATCAGCGGCCACGCCATATCGCCGCTCACAATGCCCTGCGCCAGAGACGCCATCAGGCCAGCCTGCGGGGCCGGCAGCAAGCGGTCGCCAAAACCAATGCCGCCCGATTTGATATTGCCGTAGTGCAGGAAGAAGAGCGGCACATACATCACCGCGCTCGCCACCACCACCGCCATCAGTTCCACAATCTGGATGGTACGTGGCGTTCCGCCGATGATGTAACCAACCTTGAAATCCTGAAGTAACTCGCCGGCAACGGCGCTCGAAACGCAAACCACCGCTGCCACGCCCAGCACCGCGATCACCCCGCTGCTCCCCTTGACTCCCAGCGCCACCATGAGCAACGCGGCAATGATCAGAGTGGAAAGTGTCAAACCGGAAATCGGATTATTCGACGACCCGATCACCCCCACCAGATACCCTGACACCGTCGCGAAGCAGAACCCGACCACCAGCATTACAACCGCCGCCGTCGCGCCAGCTACAATGCCGTTCGCCAGATACGAATACAGCACGATCATGATGGCGAAAACCACGAAAATTCCGAACAGCACCACACGCGAACTCATGTAGCGTTCGGTACGCGCCGTTGTGTCGGCCGGCGCGGCCCCGGCTTTCATTTCGTTAAAGGCGCGCGCCAGACCGTTGCCCAGCGACTTGCGCATCTTGAACAGCGTATAGGTTGCGCCCGTCAGCATGCCGCCGACGGCCACCGGCCGCACAATAAAGCGCCAGACGGCGTTGGCGATGCCGAGCCACGATTCATCGCCCGTTGAGTTAGCAGGCAGAAACGCGTGCAGCTGCGGGCCCAGAAAATAGATCAGCAGCGGAATCATCAGACCCCAGGCCAGGACGCTGCCCGAGAAATTGAGCGCCGCCAGCTTCGGTCCAATCACGTAGCCGACGCCAATGTACGCCGGGCTGATTGTAGGGCCGGAAAACACGGTAACGCCGCCGGTTGAGAGGCGATGCGTGGACCCAATCGGCCCCAGCCGCAGCGAACTCATACCCAGCGAGCCCATCGCGAAGAACCAATCCTTGTCGGGCGCGAAAACATTAAAAGCGCTGGCGAGAAACACTATCGCGCCCGTCGCCATGTTGTAGAAAAGGTGTTTCGCCGCGCCCGCGCCCATCTGCCCGGCCTTGTGAATCTGCGAAGCCGCCACCGATTCCGGGAACGGCAGATCCGGGTCTTCCACCAACCCGCGCCGCACCAGCGACACGAACAGCACACCGAGAATACTGCCAATCATCATCAGCGCCGTCGACTTCCAGTACGCCACTCCCGGCGAGAAATCCAGCCAGGAATGCGAAATCACAAACGCCGGAATGGTGAAGATGGCCCCGGCGGCAACCGATTCGCCGATGGAACCCGCCGTTCGGGCAATGTTCTCTTCCAGAATACTGCCTTTAAAGATCCTCAGGACAGCCATGCTGATCACTGCCGCCGGATAGGTTGCCGCGATCGTCTGCCCCGCGCGCAGTCCGAGGTAGGCATTCGCCGCACCCAGTACCACGCAAAGTACCAGCCCGAGCAGGACTGCTCGCAGCGTGAACTCCTTCATCTGGACGCCGGGGGGAACAAAGGGCTTATGTGCGCTCATGCGGTTCTCCTTTTGTTGCTGTTTCCGATTTGAGTTTTTCAGGCCTGCGGCGGCCTGACTGCTTACGCCAGCCTGGCGCGGACTTTTTCGCTCAGGAGCTTGCCGTCTACGGTCTTGCCGGTCAGTTTACCCTGGGCCGCCTTCATCACGATGCCCATCTGCTTAGCCGAGGTAGCGCCGGTCTCGACGATCGCGGCCTCCACTGCCGCCACAATGTCGTCCTCACTCGCCGCTGCCGGCAGGTATTCTTCGATGATCTTCCGCTGCGACTCTTCCTTCAGCGCGGACTCTTCCCTGCCGCCCTTACGGAACATCTCCGCGGCGTCCGTCCTTTGCTTGACCAGAATTTTGAGGATCAGCAGGTCCGCCGCGTCGTCCAATACTTTGGGCACGGCGTCAATGTGGGCCTTTTGAAGTGCGGACTTCATCATCCGGACAGTGCTGAGGCGTTCTTCGTCCCGGGCCTTCATGGCCGTGACAATATCTTTGGCTAGCTGTTCAAGTAAAGGCATGTGTTTGATATTCTAAAGAATTACCCTTCTCGTGTACTTTCGCAATACGTCCTTAATCATTATGCTCCTCCCAGCGCACGGGCCGCGACTCGCGGCTCAAGGAACTTACGGAAACGCCCGCCCGACAGATGTGGCGGGGTCAATCCGTGCGTTGTCCGGGAGACGGTGACTGGCACAGGCAGCCCGGGAAGCACTGTAAATAATCGGTCAATACGGAGAACTCATACTCATGAACGTCCTTATCGCGGAGCCGCTGGCTCAGGCAGGCATCGAACTCTTCCAGGCGCAGGAAGGCTGGAATGTCATTGTCTCGAATCCCAAGGAATATGCCAAGCACCTTCCGGAAGCAGACGCCTTAGTCGTTCGCAGTGTCGTCCAGGTGACACCTGCCGTGCTGGCGCAGGCTCCGAAGCTCCGCGTGATCGGTCGCGCGGGCGTCGGCGTTGACAACGTCGATCTGCCTGCCTCTACTGCTGCCGGCGTCCTCGTCATGAACACTCCGGGCGGCAACGCCGTCTCGGTCGCCGAACATGTGATGGGCTTCATGCTCTCCATGGCGCGTTCCATACCCCAGGCCAGCGCTTCTACGAAGGCCGGCAAGTGGGAAAAGAAGAAGTTTCTGGGCAACGAACTGCGTGGCAAGACGCTCGGCATCGCCGGCCTGGGCAGCATCGGCCGTGAAGTGGTGAAGCGAGCCCGCGCGTTTGAAATGAAGATTGTGGCCAGCGATCCTTTCGTGACGCCCCGCATCGCCGCCGATCTTGGCGTCGAACTGGTCACGCTTCCCGAACTCTACCGCCAGGCCGACTACCTCACCCTCCACGTTTCTCTCACGCCCGACACTGACAAGCTGCTGAATGCAGAAGCTTTCGCCCAGATGAAGACCGGCGTACGCATCGTCAACTGCGCCCGCGGGGAAATGATCGACGAAGCAGCCCTCAAGGCCGCGATCGAATCCGGCAAAGTTGCCGCCGCCTGCCTCGACGTGTTCTCCAAAGAGCCAACGGACGCTACGCAGCCCCTTTTCGCGCTAGACGCTATTCTTGCCACCCCGCACATCGGTGGGTCCACCGAAGAAGCGCAGGAAATCGTTGGTGTACGCATTGCCGAGCAGATGGTGGAATACCTCCAGAACGGCATCGCCATCAACGCCGTCAACATGCCCGCCCTTTCGCCCGAGCAGTACAAGGCAGCCTCTCCCTTTATCGAACTGGCGCAGCGTTTGGGCGTGTTCGCCTCGCACCTCGCAACTGGTAACCCGACCACTATCCGGCTCACCTATTCCGGCCGCATCGCGGAAATGAATACGAGCCTGCTTCGCAATGCCGGGCTGGCTGGTGTTCTGGGCCGCTCAACAGCCTCGAAAGCGAATGTTATCAATGCGATGCCGATTGCCGCCGAGCGTGGCTGGAACGTAGCGGAAGTGCACGATAAGCGTGGCGGCCACATGGATTCCATTCGTCTCGAAGTGGAAACGGATTCGAGTGTTACCGCCGTGGAAGGCGCCGTTGTGCTTGGCAAGCCCCGCCTGATGCAGGTCGATGGTATTTACTGCGAGGCCGCATTGACCGGCCACGTGGTTTGCATGAAGAACCTGGACGTCCCCGGAGTCATCGGCCACGTCGGATCGGTGCTGGGCACCAATCGCATCAATATCGCAAATTTCTCGCTGGGACGCCGCGATTCGGGCGAACCGCTGGAAGCCATTGCCGTGGTCTCCACTGACACGCTGGTGCCGCAGAACGTGCTGGATCAGTTGATGTCGAATCCCGCCGTCAAACTGGCACGTGCCGTCGCCATCAGTTAGTTCGCCAAACCTGAAGGCCAATCAAATACGGGCCCGGCTGATCTCGAATCAGGGATCAGTCGGGCCCTATTTCTTTGCTGCCGGGTAGCAGCCCAGCACGCGCAGCATTTCCGCGCGTTCCGCGAGGTGGTTCAGCGCGTTCTTTGTGTTCTGGTCGGCCGTATGCCCCACGAAGTCCACGTAGAACAGATAGTCCCAGGGCTTGCCGCGAAGAGGCCGCGATTCAATTTTGGTCAGGTCGAGTTCTCGCAACGCCAGCGTACTCAATGCCGTAAACAGCGCGCCCGGAGTGTTCTTCAGCGTAAAAACCACGCTCGTCTTATAGCGGGTGCCGGGAATTCGCGCGGCGGTCTTCCGGCTGCTGCGCCGCTTCAGCAGAAAGAAGCGGGTAAAATTCTCCCGATCGTCTTCAATGGATTTCCGCAGAATATCTGCACCGTAAATCTCCGCCGCCGCGGCTGACGCAATCGCGCCCGCATCCCGCAGGCCCTGTTCCATCAACATTTTGACGCTGCCGGCTGTGTCATAGAACGGCGTTCGCTCAAAAGCGGGATTTGCCTCAAAGAAGTGTCTGCACTGATTGAGTGCCACGGGGTGAGAAAAAACCCGCTTGATTTGCTTCATTTTCACGCCCGGCAGGACGATCAGATTGTGCACAATCCTGACAAATGTCTCGCCCAGAATGGGCAGATCATACTTCAAGAGATGATCATAGTTTTCGTGGACAGAACCGTGTAAGGTGTTCTCTATCGGGATCACGGCTGTCTCACATTTTCCATTTGCCACGGATTCGAACACCTGATCGAAGGTAGGTAGGGGTACGGGTGTACAGGAACTGGCAAGTTGGCTGGCGGCGACCTGGCTGAAGGCCCCCAGTTCTCCCTGAAAAGCTACGGTGTGTTTCATGTCAGGTTCTTCTTCGTCCTCTCACTCCAGTATCCGCCCTGTGGCCCGCTGATGGCTTTGAGAGTGCCTTCCAGCCCCTTCAGGCCCAATTCTGCCACGATTTCCCGCTTTTTGTTTACATTCGATATTCGCTGTCCGTACACGAAATACAGGGTTCGTTTTCCCGGCAGTTGTCTGTCATCTTACCGCATCAATTTCCGGGTGAAAGACGACGGCCCCCGCTGTGCGAAAAACTACCACTTCCTGAGGCTGTATGTCGCAGCCGACCGGCTTTTGGCCTTTGTTGGAACGTTTGTAGAGCTCTGTTCCGAATTCGGAACAAAACTCCCCGATTTCGGTTGATGTGGGAACGACATAGACGCTATACTGCCCTTTTGGCGCTCGCCGGTTTTCGCTTCCGCAGCGTAGGCCGCTCGGGCCAGGGAACACACTATGGAATTCGCGGGACAACGTCTGCGCCGGGCGCGGGAGCGCCTGAATCTGAAATTTCGCGACGTCGAACAAGCGAGTCAACGCATCGCCGAACGTCACGATAACCCCGAATTCGCCGTCCTGATCAGTCGGCTATCGGATATCGAAACTCACGGTACCCTCCCGTCTATCTACCGCCTGTACACCCTTTGCTGTATCTATCGCCTTGATTTGAATGAGGTTCTTGGCTGGTACGGTATTGGAACCGAGACGATGGCGGCTGATGCGGGGCTCCTGTCCGTCGAAAGGACGCATGTCATCGGTTTCTCTGCGGACGGAGGCTCCGAAGTCACCCTCCCGATCTCGCTAAACCCAGGAATCGACTTGAGTAAGACGTTTTTCGTCAGTGAAGTAGTGCAGCGCTGGGGGAAGCTTCCGCTGGCCCTCGTGGGCGGTGCCGATGTGAAACGTTACCGGTACGGATTCGTTGGCACCGAAGACTGGAGCATGCACCCTTCAATTCCGGCCGGTGCCTTGCTGGTCATTGATGATACGAAGAGAAAGATACAGCCCAGTGGCTGGCGGAGCCAGGCCGAACGCCCCATCTACTTCATGGAACATCGCGACGCCTTCTACTGCCGTTGGTGCAGTCTGACGGACGGCCTTCTCAGTCTGATCCCGGATCCATCTTCAGAAGCCCCGGTTCTTTCCTTCCAGTACCCCGATGATATTGAAATCATTGGCCAAGTCGTCGGGCTGGCTATAAGTCTGGATCACGAGAAGCAACGCCGGACTCGTTCCTGATCAGCTCCAGGATCATTTCCAGGTCAGAATAAAACAGTTTTCGTTCGACGTCCCGTGATTCGGCCGGAACCCAGGCCGCGTACGGACCCAAATACAGCCAATTTGAAAGTATCTCCCGCTGGTCCCCGGATAATTCCTGAAAATAGGACTCCAGTTCTTCCTTCTGGCGTTCCAAACTGAAACACAGCCATTGGTGAAACGTTTCAAGATGACTCTTGCGAATGATCCGATCGGTTTCGCCGGTGCCAATTCGTTCGGCAAGGCCGAAATGCTCGTATATGCCCGTATTGGCGTTTCGAAGCGTGGCCAGATAGGCCAGGCGCCCTAAGATCGTGCTGATCCCCGAGAGCGTCCGCCGCCATGATTCCGCGAGAACCGCCTGCCTGTCGCTGGCCATCATCCCAGGTTAAATTGTACACCGACAGGACACATTTCGGGTACTTTTTACCGTTCCGTATCTGTCTGCAAAAAATAGGTTATACCTCCGTTCTGAATAGGATACTTTTTTTGCGGATTCCCCCCTTTTTGTTCAAGTTCCGAATAAACTTTCAATTGTCAGCCAAGCGCTGATGAGAAGCAAAAATCAAAGGAGCCTTAAACAAAATGCGCAAACTCATGATCACCCTCACCCTGACCCTTTCCCTTCTGGCGGTCTCCGCGTCCCTGAACGCCACCATTCCGACCCCGGAATGCGCGCCGAATTGCCCCGTCCTCGCCCGTTAGCCACCAAATGCGATAGTCTAG
>CAIQWJ010000105.1 GCA_903875575.1 uncultured Acidobacteriia bacterium
AAAGCGTTCGTCCGTATTCAGGATACTTTGTATTGCAAAGTCGCTTAGAACTCGGAATCCGGCCGCCGTTCACCAAGCCAGCCTGAAGGTCCGGCTACGGTCGGTTTTTGCAAATTTGGGACTTCTGCCACGGGCTGCTAGGGCGAGGCGCGCCGTCGCCAGCACGCCAAGCCGGGTAAAAAACACGCGGTGAGGCCTCCCGGCCATCGAATGAGCCTCAGCGCGCGCCGCGTTTTTGAACACGGAGTGGGCCAGGTCGTTATCCTTCTCATAATCGGGCCGGTACCATATACGCAAGGCTGCGGCCAGTTTGGCGAGGACCAGCAGTACCGACTCGCGTTTGTATTGCACGAGAATCTCCTCCGCGCCCTCAAGGGTGGCCGGGCGGTTGAAAATCTCAGAGAAACTGACGACAACGGCCATTTCAAGCTGAGGCGGTTTGGGCATGGACATCTACATTATCCGGCAGCAACAGGAACGGTATAGTCAGGCTGGAATCTTCGAATCCTTCTCAATCGGCACCGGCTGGAAATGGAGTTTGATCTCATATCACCGCAATACCATTCCTGTTGAGCCGTTCCGATTTGTACGCCACTTGTTTTCCGTTCTGAAAATGCACGTCGAATCTCTGCATTCCGTTACCCGCTTTCTCCGTCCTCTCAAGTTCCTTAAGCTGTCCTTCAGCGCGCCTCTCTGTTTCCTTGTCGAGCAGCACAACCTTACATCCAGCGTTCAGTTGCGCCGACTGCTTTTCGGAAAGAATGTAGCCCCTCGCCGCGCCAGACGAAAGCATCTCGTCGAAAGTCTCGCCTATACCCCTGAACCGGGAGTGGGGTGCATTTAGAACCAGACAAATCTCCTCCCCAACTGGGCGTGGTGGGTCCGCCGACTCGAGTACTGCGTACGAGGATGAATGGCTGTCACTGGTGCGGGAATCGCCCCGACGTGAAGTTGCCTGGTACAGTGTGCCTTGTTGAGTTGCTTTGTGGCACTCGAATAGCGTCCATTCGATCAAGCGAACGGTGGTGCTGAACTCTTCCGCGAGGTGCCGGAGCAGAGAGAGATAGTTATCCCAATCATCAAAAGTGAAACCCTGCCCTCCGGGTTTCACAGAAACCGCGCCGTACCTGTAGAGAAACTGCCAAACCCGAATATCGATCACGCCGTATCGTTCGGGGTCAATTAGTGTAAGAATCGCTGAAGCGGTGGGAATTTCGACACCTTTCAGGGCAGTTAGCAACTTGATCCTGTGACGCTCGTTCGATGTGGAAAGTACAGCGCGCGCGACCTCTTCGACTTGCAGGGCTGTGTTTGCCTTGTACCAGCGGAGTGGGCGCGGGCTCTTCCACCGGCACATTTTCAGAAATTCCGGGTGTGTGAAGTAGCCCTTCGATTGGATATGCCGCAGTTGTCGGATTAGCTCGACGGTCTCAGGATCGTCCTCGCCGAGCAGTTCGTTCTTCAGTACGTCCTTTATGTCGCCATAGGTCTGCTTTTTCATCCGGGGCCTCTTCGGTGCTTTTTCGATTATGAAGCACGAAATCGCGCAGCCATTAGCGGAGGGAGGCGGAAAGCTGATTTGGAACTTGACGGAAGTCGATGCTATGTGAGAACCTTTTAACGCTATGACAGTCGAGCTATCAGGGCATAAATTCATTTTTCCTCCGGAGTGCACTTGCTGCGGGGCAGTACCCGAGACTACTCTCGCCGCCTCAGCCAGCAGGTCAGTCGGGAAGAAGGTTGCCCATACCACTTCCAAGGCTTGGGATTTTCCATACTGTGCCCGTTGCGCGAAGCACGTGCGGGACTCGAAGCATGCAAACACGATGGCAACCATCGTCTTTGTGATCGTAGTTATTTTGGCGATAGTCGTGGGCTTCAATACCTCGGCCACTTGGGGCTTTTTAGTATTGATTTCCGCAATTGCTGGCGGGCTTGCCGTCAAGAGTAGTCTCATGACAGCTGCGAAGCGCGGGTGCGTTCCAAACTGTTCGTCTGTTCAAAGTGCCGTTACGTACTCAGGATGGCAGGGCACTCGCCACACTTTTGATATAGCCACGGCCACCTATGCAACCAAGTTCATGATTGCGAATCAGAGCAAACTCGTTAATGTTCCGCCAGCTGTGTGGGAATGGTTGAAGACCAATGGATATGTCTCCTCGCCGAATCAGCCGCAATCTGCACGGCGTGACATACGGTAACTACCGATTTGGGCAGCCACATCTCGTCGCAGTGCGATCCGCGTTCAATCCCGTCGGACAGCACTCTTTCGGTGAATCTCGTCGTGATGAACGTTGCAGAGAGTCACGAGATTTTCAACTGTGTTCTCGCCCTTGTCTTTGTGATGCTGCTTGTGATGAAGTTCAAGCATGTGCCGTGGATCGCCAGGCGTTGACATCGTCCGGTTCCAGCCGCACTCGACGCACTTAGACCCATCGCGTTGAAGCACCGCCACACGAACAGGATCCGGGATACCCCGGTCGTGTTCAAAAGCCTGTCGGTCTTCTTCGAGGACGTAAACTCCCACAGGCAGATCCTGGCGTCCGCTGTTCCTTGTAACTATGGGCCATCCGTCCTGGGTACGGAGTTCCCGCACGCGACGAGCCCATTCCTTTTTGTCTTTCGCGAGGTACTTGAGTTCTTCTCCGGTAATCTGATCGTTGACATTTTTCCGAAGGTACTCGATTATCTTGTCCTTTACCGAAATCTTCTTTTTCCGCACGTCATTCAGAACATGCCACCGGTGCGCTGCCTGGCGATCCTGATCCGGGCGCATCAGTACGTACTGGTCGGGCTTGATCTTGCGAGCATCAACGCCGAGGAGCTCTTCTAATGAGGCCGCATCCTCCGGTTGGTCATCTGCCATGTCTTTGAACGTCACACCTGAGTAGATCCACCACCCAGACTGGACGCGCAACTCGCGCAGCCGTCGGGCCCATTCTCCAATGCCGGAAACAACCATCAACTCGTCGCCGTCAACAACGGTCTTCGGATAGTGCTGCAAATATGCGATGACCCGATCACGAGCAGACAGGGACTGCGTTGTTGTTATTAACGAACTGCCGAGATCTCGCAGTTTATGAAAGGCAGGAATGAGTGCGATAACCTTGCCCCGCAGATCATTATTCTCCAACTCCGCAGCAAAGTTTGTGAGTAGGGTTACGAGAGACTGCCTCAGAACTTCAGGTTGTTCGCTAGGTTGCGAGCGGCGGGGCAAGGTGCGTCACCTTTCTGGTTGACTTTCGCGCCGAGGATGCCGGCTGTCGAGGGTCCAGGACCTTTCTCACGACCAGGGCGAGCGCGCCAGCTAAGGCCGGGGGCACTGCGTTGCCAATTTGTCTGGCGATCTCGGTCTTGGTACCTTCAAAAACAAAGTCGTCCGGAAACCCCATCAGTCTTGCCGCTTCACGATGTGTAATCGGCCGGTGCTCACTCGGGTGAAGGTATCGTCCTTTCTCCGGCTTGAAGAATTCGGTCCGTATGGTAACCGAAGGGCGATCCCACCATAGCCGACCGAAAAGATCCGTGCCGCCGGACGTCTTTTTGATCCAGCATGCGGGAGTCAGGCTTGGAGCGTTCTTCTGGAGGTCAAATCGATTACCGCCTGGCGGCACCGCTCTGTAGCGCGCCAAGCTGGTCGGTATGGGATTACGACCAAAATGCAGATCGTAGGGCGGCTTGGTTCCTATATTCGTACCAATAGGCTTGCCCAAGTCCCCAATCGTCTCTCGCACCGTCCGCCACGCGGGAAGCGTTGTTTCCCGGTTGGGTGCTGCGTGAGTCTGCGGCGGCGGAAAAACAGGTTCCGAAACTTCTTCTGCGCGCCATCCGACGATGACTGTTCGCTTGCGAGTTTGGGGTGCGCCATAATCCGCAGTGTTTAGAATTGCGGCATGGGTTTTAAAGCCCCGCTTCTTTGCGTAGCGCTCTATCAGGGATAGTTCTTCTGATCGATAGAGTTCGCTGACATTCTCCATGACGAATAGCTTGGCACCACAGCGTTGGACGACATCGAGATAGGGTTCCCACAGGGCGCGGCGGTGATCGCCGGCGCGTTTCTTGTTCAGGAGGCTAAAACCTTGACAGGGTGGCCCGCCAATAACGACATCAGCACGGGGAATTGTGGGATTGTTTTTGAGCCAGTCTTCAATGTTGTCGCACACAACCTTGCCGCCAAGATTATGGCGGTGCGTGGCGAGTGCAGCCTTGTCGTTATCTACGGCCAGGACGCATTCGAAGCCCCCGCAGAATCTCGCGTCTATGAATCCGAGACTCATTCCCCCTGCGCCGCAAAATAGATCGATTATTTTGAAAGTCTTAGGGCGTCGACCCTGCTTCGTCGATGGACGTGGAACAGGAACGCCTGGCTTACTGGTCTGGCGTTGGCGGACCGGTTCGGGTTGAAACCGCGCGATCGCAGAGGGCATCGTCTTAGTGGAAGCCATCGTCGCCTCGCTTATCAGCTTCTGAAAACGCAAGGGGAATTTGCTTATCGCTGTAACGATCCAGGAAGTCCAAAATTGCTTTGCGGCCGACCCAAGCCATGGAAAGATTGCTCTTCTCGGCGAGCGTCGATAAGGCCATGTATTCGTTCTCGGGTAGGTTTATGGAGATGCGTTGTTTGGTCGTTGGCATAGCGCGAGCCGGTGCTGCACCGTGCTTCATAGTGCAACATTCTGGTCCCGGTGTCAATGGGCGACGTTCGGCCGCTATGTCGATGATTCAAATAAGAACAGGAAGGATTCCGGCGGCTCTCGACGCGAGAGCTTTGTCGCAAGCGTGGGGAAGGCGTAGGAAGGAAATGTATCGTCGCAATTCCCACCCTATGTATTCGGTATACGCCGGGGGAATGGATTCATTAATCTCGCCCTTCGTCATCCAATCAATTCCCATTGCCTCGCGCGCCGCGGCAACCGTACAGTTTCCCCCACCTGTGACCTGAACATAGTCCGTCCACTCATCCGTTTTCCCGAAATGAGATTTACGGCGATCATGCGTGTGCACTCTTGGATGCTTCTTGTGCGGCGGCGGTAGAATCGCAAAATTTGCCTCAAAGAGCCGATGCCTGAGCACACGAAGCGGGGGAAACATGGTTCCGCACAGAGTGACCGGATTAAGCAGGGGTGCGCCTTCAACATTTTCTATCACGTAGGGAAGGCCAGACCGGATCAGCATTTCACGAACTGGCTCGATCAGACGCGGCCATTTGTCGGCATTGCCATTCAGCTTTGCGAGATCCGAATACGACTGACAGGGTGGTGAAGCGTGAACTGTATCGAATGATGCTATGAACTCTGGATCAAGCGAAAGTGCGTCGGCCTGAACGAACGGAAATGGATAGCGTGGCTGTGGTCTGATATCCACGCCCACCACATCGAAACCCGATTGTGAGTAACCTTTACCAGCGCCGCCAGCACAACAAAACAAATCGAGCAAGCTCAGTTTTGCTGGAGACGCCGAGGTGACGTTATCACCGTAAAAGAGAGAGTTCACAGAGCGACCAAATTGATGATCGGCATTACCCTCACAATCGTTTAGAGCAAACCTGCCCCACACGGTGTGTAGTTGTTTCCTGGACACCTGACTGGTCGCCGCTCCCTGCTCACCGCTGGCCACAGCCGAGCTCGGCAGGCTTTCCGCAATATACAATATGGTCCATCCGGCCTCGCCCGGAAATTCCGATCCACGGAGATCCCCGTTCATGAAGCGTACCGGCTTGTTTGTCTTCTCCACAATCTTATTCGCCAGCGTCACTTGCCTGGCGCAGGCTCCGCCGGCAGCTCAGGCCGGACCCGGCGGGCGCGGCGGATTCGGCGCACCGGGCGAGCCCGGGCCGGACGACAAGCAGGTGTTCCCCGAGCCCCCGGCGGGCTTCGATGTGCGGCGCGAGAATATCGCCCACGGCGAGATCGCGGTGGTGCCCTACGATTCGAAGTCCCTCGGGACCCACCGCCAGATGCGCGTGTACACGCCGCCCGGCTATTCCGCTGCGCGCAAGTACCCGGTGATTTATCTGATGCACGGCATTGGCGGGAACGATCTCGAATGGATTCGCGCCTGCCATGCGGATATCATTCTCGACAACCTCATCGCCGAGGGCAGGATCGCTCCGATGATCGCGGTGTTCCCGAACGGAAATTCCACGGTGACGGCGACGGCCTCGAGCGAATTCCCGGGGGAAGGCATGGGCGCTCGCGGCGGGGCTGCGGCTCCGGCAGCCGGTGCGGCACCCGGGGTCGGAGCGTCGGGGGCTTCCGGAGCGCCGGCAGGGGGGCGCGGGCGCGGCATGAATATGGATGCGTGGCTGACTCCTTTTGAGAACGATCTGCTGCGGGACATCATCCCGTATGTTGATGGTCATTATTCCGTGTATAGCGACCGTGACCATCGCAGTCTGGCAGGGCTCTCGATGGGCGGCGGCCAGGCGCTGAATATCGGGCTGGTGCATCCCGAGGTGTTTGCGTATGTGGGCGGGTTCTCGTCGGCGCCGGATACGAAGAGCCCGGCGAATGTGCTGGTGCCGGATCCCTCGGTGCCGAAGCAGTTGAAACTGATCTGGCTGTCTTCCGGGAGCCAGGATGGGCTGATTCGGATTGGGCGCGGGGTGCATGAGTATCTGAAGGCAAATGGGGTGGCGCATGTCTGGAATGTGGACGGGCATGCGCACGATAATCCGGAGTGGTCGGCTAATTTGTATGGGTTTGCGCAGCGGATGTTTCGGTAGGGGCGGGGGGGGGGAGGAGGCGGGTGGTTCTCGGGTTTGAGTTCAAAAGGAGCCAGCAGGCGCATCGGACGGGCCAGGTCGACTGGTAAACGATCATTCCGGACTTATGCCAAGGGCATCGAAAACAGAACTGATCTGTAGGACAATAGAATCGAGGGCCAGCTATGTTCGACCGAATCACGCGGAACGCGAAGCAGATGAACGGCCAACCGTGCATTCGCGGCATGCGGCTCACTGTTCGTCGCGTTGTCGCCGCAGTAGCCGCTTATCCTGATCGTCGGGATTTGTACCGGAATTACCCGGATCTTGAAGAAGACGACGTTCGCCAGGCACTTGAGTTCGCCTCCGCAAATCTCGCCGACGAGGTCTGGGACGTGTCTGCGGCGTGAGTGCATCCGGTTCGCAGCTCCAATTGCTTCTCGACCAGGGTATGCCTGCCGATGCCGCGCAGCTTTTTCGAAGGCTTGGCTACGAGTGCTGGCACGTCTCTGAGTTTGGCATGCAACGAGCGGAGGATGAAGACATCCTGTTGTTCGCCCGGGACAAGGGGTGCGTCGTGATCACTCTGGATGCCGATTTCCACGCGCTCGTCGCGGTCAGGGGCCTCAGTGCTCCGTCTGTCGTCCGACTGCGCCGCGAAGGTTGCAAGGCGGAGACCGCAGTCGGGATTCTCGCACCTGTGCTTGCTCGTTACCAGGCCGACCTGATGTCGGGCGCGCTGATCTCGGTGAAAGAGAATCGCGTCACCCGCCATTTATTGCCGGTCGGTGGCGGGCAGTATTAGAGAATCCACCGTCCGACGTGGGTCTGTTCATTCAGTCGTAGTCTTCGAGGTTGCCGGCCGCCATGCTGAAACATCAGGGGAGAAAGAACAGCCGAATCCTGACACCGCCTCAGTGGCTCCGTCGCTGTCAGACTCCTGAGCGATCTCGGCCATCTGATCGACTCAAGCCGGCAACGTGTCGCCTGAACCGTGAACACTGAGTTGGTCCTGATGCACTGGAAGATAGATGCCAGAATCCGCCAGGATATCCTCGGCCAGGAACGGGCTGCCGATGGCGAGCAGATTGTCTCTACACTGTCGAGACAATTGTGCGCGAAAAGCAGAATATGGTCCGACTCGACGATCCTGATCAGGAGATCGTGGGCGAAACTTTGGAACTGCCATGTCCCTGAACGAGAATGGCAGTGTCGAGGAGAATTCTCACCGATGGGGGCGATAGCCGGGGCGGACGCTTCGCATCGCCTCATTGATAATCGCTTCGGCTTCTTCCTCCGAGACCGGCTTGCGGCTGGCGTCTACCTTGGCAAAATATTTCCTTAACTCGTCTGCGATTTCCAGTCTCCGCTGATGCGAAATGCGGACCGGCTCGAAAGTACGGACGCTCACCGCTTCTCCAGCGTGTACGCGGCGTCCCAGGAGGGTTTCGACAGCGGCGATCTGGTCGGGAGAGAGATCCTCGGCATTGCAGATCATCGATAAGTCCTTAGATTACATTATGACTGATTTGACCGCCAGTCTGAAGCCATGGCCGCCAGGGGGAAATTCAACTCTCCCTTTTTGACGTACCATGGAACAGAGAGGCGCATTCAGATGATCGTAGAAGTCAATGACGCCGGAGAGATCCTGGTCCCAGCGGAACTCATCAGGACCACTCCGCACACGCTCCTCAATGCAAATCGCGAAGGGAATTCAGTTGTGTTGAAGCCGCTCCCGGAGGAATCAGCGGGAAGATGTCGCGGTCTTGTCGATTCGTTGCCGATCCTCGAGGGCAAACTGGCCGAGACAGCGATGACGTTCCGCCGCGAGGACATCTATGACCCCGGTGCCAGGTAGCGTTGTTGCTGGTACGCCTCCGAGTCACCATATGTCTTTATCAGGTAATGGAGTCCTGCGGAAGCATTACGGGAGATGAAAAAATGACATCCAGAAATTCCACGTTTTCGCTGCGGCTGCCGGTTTCACTGAAGGCGGCGATCGAAAAGGAAGCGGAGGCCGAAGGCACCAGCATGAACCAGTTTCCAGCGATGGCGGCGGCTGAAAAGCTGACCGCAATCCGTACGGCCGAAGCCTGGTTTGCGCCGCTGCGGGGGCGGGGCGATGTGAACCAGGCACTCGCCTTCCTTTCGCGCGCCGGCGGTGAACCGCCGCGTGCGGGAGATGAGATCGACGAACCGGCATAAAGCCGGCAGGACTCGCCGGGTGATACCAGACTGTGGCAGCACTCCTGTTCGTAGAAAAGCGCAGGCGAAAACGCCTACTCCACATTCGCGAATCAACAGAATGAGGGAAACTTGTCGTGACAACTAAACGGAGTGTCTCTCGTGGTCACATGGCCAAGGGAAATAACATGGCCATGTGAGAGAATAGATGATGGCCATTGTGGATCGGGATTCCCGGGTTGGCGCAGAATTCGCGAACATCGTAGCCGAAGTCTTTCGAAAGGCCAACTGGCGGGTTCGCAGCGAACCTGCGACCGGAGACATGCGCGCGGATCTTGTTGTTGAGCACGGTTCGCAGCAGTACGTAGTGGAGGTGAAGTCGGCAGCCGAAGGACGCCGGGATCGCCTGGTTCCGCTGATGTCACAGGCAATCCTGGAGGCGCAGTCCCGCGCGCGTCTTTCTGCGGAGCGGGTCTCCCCGCTTGCAGTCGTTGCGGCCAAACGCGTATCGAAAGCTGTGGTGGAGCACATCAGACAGTTTGCGGCGCGCCATGCCCCGGGGGTTTCCATTGGCGTGGTTGACGAGGAAGGACTGAGCTGTTTTGTTGGTTCGGGACTCGAAGGGCTGGATGCCGGGCCGCGACGCCAGGCCCGGCATGACATGCAGCCGGTGCACTGGCCGGATCTCTTTTCGGACCTGAACCAATGGATGCTCAAAATCCTCCTCGGACGAGATCTGCCGGAGGCGTTCATTTCCGTGCCGAGAGGGCCGATTCGGCATGCTACTCACCTTGCGGCGGCGGCCCGAGTCTCTGTCATGACTGCATCGCGTTTCGTCAATCAGCTCAAGGGGGAAGGCTTCCTGGACGATAACCAAGAGTGCCTTCAGATTGTTCGTACTGACGAACTGATGCAAAGGTGGATTTCCGCAAGCCGGCAGATGTCGCGGGACATTCCGGCGCGGTGGATCATCAGGAAAGGCGTGCCGCAGTTTCTCGAAGGTGTTGCGCGTTATGCCGTGGAATCCGGGAAGGCACTTCACTCCGGAACCCGATCGAAGAAAAGTGAGATCATCAAAGGCGCGCCGCGCCTGTGTATCGGTGTCTTTGCCGCTGCCGACGCCCTTGGCGCAGGATTCGTCCGCGGCGCAACGCCGCACCTCTATCTGGAGCGGCTGGATCCGGATGTTCTGCAAGCCCTGGGACTGTCGGCGCAGGACGCGGGCCGAAGTGCCGACGTATTCGTCCGGATCCCAGCGAACAGAGAATCCGTCTTTCGCGCCGCAGTCCATCGCGACGGCCTGCCGGTATCCGATATCCTGCAAATCTGGCTTGACGCGTCAGCCAATCCGGCACGGGGACGCGAGCAGGCTGATGAAATCCGGCGGCGCGTTCTGAAGCCGGTGTTTGGGAAAAACACATGACTCCGGCACCCGATCCGTTCGCCAGATTCATCACGGCCATCGAACCCTACCTGGACCAGATCGTAATCATCGGCGGGTGGGCGCACCAGCTCTATCGCCAACATCCGGCGGCACAGCCACTGGATTATCCACCGCTGACGACTCTCGATACGGACGTCGCCATGCTGCCCGGAGTCCCATTCCGGGAGCGTGACATTCGTTCGCGCCTGATCGCTCACGGATTTGAGGAAGAGTTCGCCGGTGATGACCGTCCGCCGGCGACACACTACCGCCTGGGTGGCGGGGCCTCGGGTTTTTACGCTGAGTTTCTGACGCCGATGGTCGGCGCTGTTCGTGATCGGAAGGGAAGGCGCAGCACGACGACCGAGATCTCAGGTGTTGCATCGCAACGACTGCGGTATCTGGAGATCCTTCTCCGCCACCCGTGGACAATCGATTTCGCGTCTGCCGGAGTTACGTCACAGATTCGGATTGCGAACCCAGTGAGCTTCATTGCCCAGAAGGTGCTCATACTGGCGAGACGAGATCCCGAAGACCGTGCGAAGGACCTCCTGTATATGCACGACACGCTGGAAGTGTTTGGGTCGCGGCTTGGCGATTTGCGGGCATTATGGCGCGAGAGAGTGCGGCCGGAAGTTCATGCCAATCAAGTCAGGGTTGTCGCGAAGGCGTCCGGGGTCCTGTTCGGCCAACTCACCGACGATGTCAGGCGAGCGTCCCGGATTTCCGGCCAGCGAGTCTCGGCCGAGGCGATCCGACAGGCCTGCCAATACGGATTCCGGGAAGTCTTCGAATAGGGCGGTGGGCCGGGAACCCGGATGAACTCATCCGTCCTGGGTGCGGCGAGCACGATTCTTTTTCTCAGAAACAACGCGCGACCTGATGGTGGGGAAGCAACCGGGGACTGTCGCCAGGTCCCTGCATCCACGGGTCCCGCGGTCCGCGCGCTGGAGAAGAATGGGGTGGCGGATGTCTGGAACCTGGACGGACATGCGCACGATAATCCGGAGGTAGAGTACAGAAATCGCTCCCTTGCGGTCGCGGCTCCTTAACGTTTTAATTCTAAGAATTTCGGCTGCGGGCTATTGATTTCGGCTGCGGGCTACTGGTAGTGGATCTCAAAGCGTTTATTCGTGATAAACAGGACCGTCACATCCTGTTCCGCGGTGGCTCCGTGCTCCATCACGGAGCCTTCCGGGAACCATACGAAATTGCCGGGTCCGTACTGACCGTCGTGGGTCACCAGAGTACCTTCAAGAATATACATGCCATGGGCGCAGGGGTGCGTGTGCCGCGGATTGATGGCGCCGGCCGGGTAGCGGACGAGGCGGACCTCCATGCCTGTATCGGGGTCCTCGATCAGATTCTTGCGATACAGCGAGCGGCCAATCTTCTCGTTCGGGCGTTCTTCCCAGGGAAGTGCGTTGCTATCGACGACGGTGAGGTTGTTATCCGGCATCTCCCGATTATAGGTAACGGGACCGATGGGGCGGCGGATTCGACACCGCCATGCAGGCCACGCTGCGGATCGAAGGAAAAGGTCAAAGCGCGATCGCCGTATCTCCTGGCATTGTGCCCGTGTACACGATGGCGAAACGTTTTGGACGAAGCTGGATGGCCCGGCGGTAGACCTCGTCACGGTCCTTGTTATGGCAGCGCACGGTTCCACCGCGAACGTCGAGGAACTCGTCGGTGGATGGGTTGTCGAGCAGTACCCACTCGGAGTCGAACTTCCCTTGAATTTCGGCTATCGTCAGGATCTCACCCATGGATACAAGTCCTCGATTTATTGTAGGGTGTCCGCGGGCTATGGTGAAGACCACTCCCTTGCGGTCGCGGCTCTCTAACGGCTTGATTCTATGGAGCCGAGGTGACGGCCTTCCCTGGGCTGCAGGGGTCCGAGATTGCCTCGGCGTACCGCCAGGTTTTGAGCGGTAATGGCCAGTTCGGTTACTTTGGCGGCGTGCGAGAAAGACATTGCGGTCTCCGTCCGGTTCCTTACGTCGGCGGCCAGGGCCTCGAAGTAGGTCAGGGGGATACTGGCGCAGTTGATGTATTCGTTGCGGGTCTTGTTGACGAGGAAGAGGTGGTCGGTGCCGTCGCGGCCGCTGACGTCGACATACTTGCGCAGTTCGATGTAGCCTTCGGTGCCGAGGATGATGAAGCGGCCGTCGCCCCAGTTGGGAAGGGCGTCGGGCGTGTACCAGTCGATGCGAACGTAGCCCTGGGCGGTTTGGCTGCGCAGGAGGATTTCGCCGAAGTCCTGGAGGCCGGGGTCGCCGGGGTTGGCGAAGTTGCCGACGCTGGAGGCTACGATTTCGGCATCGGTGGCACCGGTGAAGATGAGGAACTGGTCGATTTGATGGGAGGCGAGGTCGGTGAGGATGCCGCCGTAGCGGGTGTCGTCGAAAAACCAGTCGGCACGGAGGGCCCGGTTGAGGCGGTGGGGGCCGATGCCGATGGTTTGGACGACCCGGCCGATGGCGCCGGCATTGACTAGTTCCTGGGCCTTGATGACGGCGGGAACTTCAAAGCGTTCGGAGAAATCGACGGACCAGATGCGGTTGGTTTGCCGGACGGTGGTGGTGATGCGGGCGAGGTCGGCGAGGGTGGTGCAGCCGGGTTTATCGAGCATGACGTCTTTGCCGTGTTCCATGCAGCGGATGGCGAGGGTGGCGCGGTCGCAGGGGACGGCGGCGATGAGGATGAGGTCGATGGAGGGGTCGTCCAGGATGGCGTCTATTTGCTGGGCGCGGGGGACGTCGGGGAAGCGTTTCAGGAAGCCTTCGAGGGTGGGTGGGGTGCCGTCGGTGTACCAGGCTTTGCAGACTGCGCCGGTGGCGAGCATGCCGCTGAGCATGCCGTAGATGTGGCGATGGTCGATACCGATGACAGCGATTTGGAGGGGGTTCATTTGGCTTTATGGATTATGGCATGGGGCTGGCCCATGGCTAAGGCGCAGGCGGAAAGGCTTGCTCGACAGTGGATAGTCAAGGCGCGGGTCCGATCGCTGCCGGGTGCCGAAATGGTGGATTCTGCTACCGCTCCCTTGCGGTCGCGGCTCTCCAAAGGGGCGCAATGCGGCGTCGAACAGGGCGTTCGGTAATGGGTTCGACGGGCACGCGGGACGGCGTTCGACCGGCGCGCGATGGGGCAATTTAGCTGCGGCTCGGGGCTTAGCCTCGCAGGTATTTGTTGAAGAGTTCTACGGTGCGGTCCCAGGCCAGTTTGGCGGCGGCTTCGTCGAAGCGGGGTGTGGTGTCGTTGTGGAAACCGTGGTTGGCACCTTCGTAGACGTAGCCTGCGGCATTGACGCCTGCTGCTTTCAGCGCGGTTTCGTAAGCGGGCCAGCGGCCGGTGATGCCGGCATCGAGCGAGGCGTAGTGCAGGGCGAGGGCCGCCTTGATTTTGGCGATATCTTCCGGGGCGGTCGGCTGTGCGCCGTAGAAGGCGGAACCGGCGGAGAGATCGGCACCGAGTTTGACGGCGAGGGTGTTCACCATGCCGCCGCCGAAGCAGAAGCCGACGGCTCCGAGCTTGCCGGTGCAATCCGGGCGGGCTTTGAGCCAGCGGGCGGAGGCGAGGAAGTCCTCAGTCATTTTGGGCTTGTCGACGGTGCCGAAGAGGGTCACGCCTTTTTGTTCGTCGCCGGGATAGCCGCCGACGGAGGTGAGGCCGTCCGGGGCGAAGGCCATGAAATTGAGCAGAGCAAGGCGGCGGGCGACGTCTTCGATATAGGGATTGAGGCCGCGGTTTTCGTGGATGACGATGACGGCGGGGATTTTGCCGGTGGCGTTGGCGGGTCGTGTGAGATAGCCGTTGATGGTGCCGTTGCCCTGGGGCGACTGGACGGTGACGCGTTCGGTTTTGATGCGGGAATCGTCTTTGGGAACCTGTTCGGCCCAGGCGAAGTTGGGCTGGAGGGCTTCAAAGAGACCGGCGACGGTGGCGCCGCCTACCGCGAATTTGCGGGCACCGCTGAAGAAGCCGCGGCGGTCGATATCGCCGTGGACGTAGAGGTGAAAGAGGTCCAGCAGTTCCTGCGGGAAATCACTGGCTTTTTTGCGCTTTGAGGTATCGGGTCCCATGAGTTTACGCTCCCTTTTCAAAAGGGGAGGATAGCACAAGTGGAGATGTTGAGTTGTCGGGCCTGCGCTTGTGCGGCACGGCAGGCGGAAAGGCCTGCCCGGTGTGCCGGGTCACTCGAACTGAACATTGGCGTTACAGCTTTGTACCTGGTGCCAGCAGACGGTCGAGCACGGCTGACAGACTTTCTACTGTAAGCGACTTATCGTCTGTCTCGCCGAAATCGTTGCGGATCATACCTTGCCCGTCGATCACGAACAAGTGCGGGAAGTGAACCGTCGGATTGCTGGGCGTCACGTACATATACGACGCCATCATCTGACCGCTGTCGAAGAGCATGGGCCAGTCGATGCCGTGCCTGGCGGCAAAGGCGTCGGCTTCGGCGAATGTATCGGGCAGCGTGACTACGGAGAGCAGGGCTACCTTGTCGCCATACTTCTTGTGGATCTGCACCAGCGTGTCAGCCAGTTGGTTGCAGGTGGGGCAGGAGGTCAGCATGATGTCGACCAGAACGACCTTGCCCTTGTAATCCTGCGGATCGTGCTGGCGGAACTTCGAATCCGCAAGCGAGAATCCGGGGGCGCGCCTGTTGGAGAACTGTCCGGCGGCAGGGAGCAGGAGTGCGGCGACGAGCAATGCGATCAGTGGCTTCATGGTTATTTTCCGTTCCGGGCGAGCTCGCGCAGCGAGGTTTCGTAGGGTGCGCGCGCCACGCCTCTTTCCGTAATGATAGCGGTTACGTAGCGGTTCGGCGTGACATCAAAGGCCGGGTTTTTGACGTCGGTTCCGGTGGGTGCCACCTGCACACCGAACACGTGCGTGACTTCGGCGCCGGCGCGTTCTTCAATCGGGATGCCGCTGCCATCTGCGAGGGTGAGGTCGAGCGTGGAGACCGGCGCGGCCACGTAGAAGGGCACGTTGTTCTCTTTTGCGAGGACTGCCACGCTGTAGGTGCCGATCTTATTCGCGACATCGCCATTGGCGGCGATGCGGTCCGCGCCCACCACGACGCAGGCGATCTTGCCGGCATGCAGAAAGTGTCCGGCCATGTTGTCGGTAATCAGGGTGGCGGGGATGCCATCATGCTGGAGTTCCCAGACGGTGAGGCGCGCGCCCTGGAGGAAGGGGCGGGTTTCATCGGCATAGACGCCGATCTTCTTACCGGATTCCACGGCGGCGCGAATGACGCCGAGCGCGGTGCCGTAGCCGGCGGTGGCGAGGGCACCGGCATTGCAGTGAGTGAGGACGATGCCGCCATCCGGAATGAGCGGGGCGCCGTGCTGCCCCATGGCGCGGTTGATGGCGATGTCTTCTTCGCGCACCAGAATCGCTTCGCGGATGAGGGCTTCGCTGATTTCGGCGTGCGGGAGGTGACGCAGTTCGCCGTAGAGTTTCTTCATGCGGTCAATGGCCCAGAAGAGATTGACGGCGGTGGGGCGCGTGCCTGCGAGTTCGGCGCAGATGGCGTCCACCTTCGCATCAAGGTTGGCGGGATCGGCTTTGGCGACACCGATGGCAACGCCCATGGCGGCTGCAACTCCGATGGCGGGGGCTCCGCGGATGACCATGCTGCGAATGGCGTCTGCCACCTGATGGTAGTCGCGGCAAGTTACGTAGGTTTCTTCCGCCGGGATGCGGGTCTGGTCAATCATGACCACGCCTTCGGTGGTCCACTGGATGGTTTCGATCATAGGTTTACTTTTTCGATAAGGGATTGCCGTCGACGAGGAGTACGACGAACGGCAGGAAATTGTACGCGGCGTGAACGATGCTGGAGGCACGAGTGGAGCCTGAGACGTGACGAACCATGCCGAGGACAAAGCCCACCAGCATGATGAGCGCGCCGCTTTGCCAGATCATGGCATTCTGGGTCAGATGCAGGGCACCGAACAGGGCGGAGGTGACCAGAATGCCCGGCAGCACGCCGATTGCGCTGGTCAGCACGGGTTGCAGAAAGCCGCGAAACAGCAGTTCCTCTACTACGGGTGCCGCCGTAATGCCGAACAGTGCGACTGCGATCCGGCTGCCGGGATCCGCAAGAAGTTTTTCGAATGGCGTATCCACTTCGGGGGTGAGCAGAACGCGCTCCAGAACTGCTACAACGACGGCCAGCACCACGCCGATTGTCACCAGCGTTGCGGGCGTGAACGGTCCAGGCTTCGACCAGCCGAGCGCTTCCAGCAGGCCCTGCGTCTTGCCCCGACCGTAACGGACAAACATCAGCTTGAGGACAAGAAACAGGATGGTGTAACCGGCCGCCTCTTCGAGGACGCTCCACAGGCCCGATTGCGCAGGTGCGTGGAGATAGCTGTTGGCGACCCACGCCACGATTCCGAAGGCGGCAAGGAACACGGCTGCGGCCAGGAACACTTCCGCGAAGCCCCAGGACGGGCGCTCCGGCTCCGTTAGTATCAGGGGAGCCATGCTGGTTTCTGCGTGGCCGGTCATCGCGCCGCGTTTCCGATCTGCGACTCGATGAGTGCTGCGGCGAGCAGAGGAATCATGATTTCGTGATGGCCGGTGAGCGCATAGCCTTTTCCGCCTGCCTGCGCGTGGGGGCGTTCTACCACGTTTACCTTAGGCCGGTAGTGTTGGAGGAAATCCAGGTTTACTGTGGTGAAGTCCCGCACGGTGTGGCCGAGATTGCGCGCGGTGGATATCGCCTTCAGGAAGACTTCCGGCATGACGACCGCGGACCCGGCATTGATGTAGACGCCACCATCGTTGAGTTCACTCACCATGGTACAAAACAGGCGGAAATCGTGGTGCGTCGCTGCGCCGAGCGCGGCGGGATCGCAGCGCGGATTGGCGTGCGGGGTATCGGTGCCGAAAGCTACGTGGACGGTGGCGGGAGTCTTTGCGAGCCAGGCCTGGAGAAGCAGGCTGGCGTCGCGATGTTCCGGGGGGGCAAGGGCATCCAGCGCCTGGCCCAGGGATTCGCCGACGCCGCAGGAGACTTTGATCGCCTTGTTCCATTCCCGGCCCGTCTCTTCCGCCGAGCCGAAGCGTCCATCCGGAAGCACGGCTTCCACGTCTTCGCTGGTGGAACCGCAGAGGCCAATTTCGAAGTCATGGATGGAGGCGGAGCCATTCATCGCGAAGCCGGTAGCGAAGCCCCGGTTCATGAGGTCCAGCAGCAGAGGTGCCATGCCGCACTTGATGACGTGTCCGCCGAGGCCCCAAATAACGGGCTTGCGGCGCGCCTGAGCGTTGCCGATGGCATCGACCACGGCGCGGAACCCATCGCCGGCCAGAATATGCGGCAGACTGTCCAGGAGTCCCGCGATGCCGGAACCGGGCACGAAAGGGCGCGCGAAATCGGCCTGCTTCACTTTGCCGCCACGGTCTTTCAGGGAAACGGTCTGGAGGCCGGAGAGGTCCATTGGCTGGATGCTGTAGTCGCTCATTTCATGACCTTTTTCAGTGCCATGCCGGTGAAACTCTTCTTTGAACGCATCACCTGTTCCGGAGTCCCGAAGGCCACGATGCGACCGCCGTCCTCGCCGCCATCGGGGCCGAGGTCGATCACCCAATCGGCGCTCTTCACGACATCCATGTTGTGTTCGATCACTAATACAGTATTGCCGAGATCGACCAGCCGTTGCAGGACTTCCAGAAGTTTTCTGACGTCTTCGAAGTGCAGGCCGGTGGTGGGCTCGTCAAGAACGTAGAAGGTGCGGCCCGTCTGTTTGCGGCTTAGTTCCTTCGCGAGCTTGATGCGCTGGGCTTCGCCGCCCGAAAGGGTAGTGGACGACTGCCCCAGATGGACATAGCCCAAGCCGACTTCCATCAGCGTTTTTAGTTTCGGATAAATTTGTGGATTGGTTTCGAGAAGCGGCAGCGCCTCTTCGACGGTCATTTCCAGCAGATCGGCGATCGACTGGTGTTTGTACTTGACCTGAAGCGTTTCGTGGTTGTAGCGGCGGCCCCGGCAGACGTCGCAGGTGACGTAAACGTCCGGCAGGAAGTTCATTTCGATGCGGCGGAGGCCATCGCCCTGGCAGGCCTCGCAGCGGCCGCCTTTCACGTTGAAACTGAAACGTCCGGGCTTGTAGCCACGCTCGCGGGAATCCGGAAGCATGGCGTAGAAATCGCGGATGGGCGAGAACAGGCCGGTATAGGTGGCGGGATTTGAGCGCGGGGTGCGACCAATGGCGGATTGATCGATGCGGATGATCTTATCGATGTTTTCGATGCCGGTGATCTTGCCGTGTGTGCCCGGGGCTTCGTAGGAACCGTAGATTTCGCGTGCCAGGGCCTTGTGCAGAATATCGTTGACGAGAGTGGATTTCCCGCTGCCGGAAACCCCGGTCACCACGATCAGTTTGCCCAGTGGAAACTCGGCATCGACGCCCTTCAGGTTGTGTTCGGTCGCCCCCTGGATGCGGATTGATTTGCCGGTGCCCGGGCGGCGCTTCCTGGGAGTGGCGATTTCCAGATCACCCGAAAGGTAGCGTCCGGTCAACGAAGCTCTTGAAGCGCGAACCTCTGATGGCGTACCGCTGGCAACGAGTTCGCCGCCCAGGCGGCCTGCGCCGGGGCCGAGATCGATGACGAAATCGGCGCGTTCGATGGTATCTGCGTCGTGCTCTACGACGAGGACGGTATTGCCCATGTCCCGAAGTTCGGTGAGAGTGTCGAGCAGGCGGTCATTATCGCGTGGGTGCAGGCCTATGGAGGGTTCGTCCAGGACGTAAAGCACGCCGCGCAGTTTGGAGCCGATCTGAGTGGCCAGGCGTATGCGCTGGGCTTCGCCGCCGGAGAGCGTGGCTGCGCTCCGATCAAGGCTGAGATAGTGCAGGCCCACCGATTCGAGGAATTCCAGACGCCGGCGGATTTCGTCCACAATGCGGCCGGCGATCTGCAACTCACGGTCCACGAACTCCCAGGAACGGGCGGTCAGCAGGGCGCGGGAAATCGGCATGGCGGCGAAGTCTGCAATGGAGGCGTTGCGCACACGCACAGAAAGACTGGACGTGCGCAAGCGCTTGCCGCCGCAGGAGGCGCAGGGAACAGGCGACATGTAATCCGTCAGGCTTTCACGGTAATCCTCGTGAGCGTCGGCGTAGATTTCGGCCAGAATGGCGAGAATTCCCTCCATCAGCGTGGCTTTTGCGGCAGTTGGAACTTTGAGCCACGGCGTGGTCTTCACTTTGATTCGCAGTGGCTTCGCCACAGCTTCCACATGGGCGGTGAGACGACTGGAGGCGGCGGGTCCGAGGCCGCCATCGAGCAGCGGCTTGTTCGGATCGACGATGACCTTATTTGGATCGAAGGCCCAGGTGCTGCCAATGCCGGAGCAATCCTCGCAGGCACCATAGGGGCTGTTAAACGAAAACGAGCGCGGTTCCAGTTCCGGCACGCTGGTGCCGCACTCCACGCAAGCGAGTTTGCGCGAGTAGAGCTTTTCTTCACCGTCCACAATGGCGATCAGGACCAGGCCGTTGGCGAGCTTGGTGGCGGTCTCGATGGAGGCTTCGAGCCGCTTCTCAATACCCGGTTTCACCAGCAGCTTGTCGACGATGACTTCGATGGTGTGATTGCGGCGCTTATCCAGAATGACTTCTTCGTCGAGCGAACGCAGGGTGCCATCCACGCGGGCGCGGACGAAGCCCTGCCGCGCCAGCTTTTCCATTTCCTTTTTGAACTCGCCTTTGCGCCCGCGGACGATGGGGGCCATCACGAGCAGGCGTTCCTCGGGGCGGAGCGAGAGAACATGGCGCAGGATTTGTTCCGTGGTTTGGCGCGAAATCTCATTGCCGCAGACTGGGCAGTGGGGGATGCCGATCGACGAGTACAGCAGCCGAAGGTAGTCGTAAATTTCGGTGATGGTGCCCACGGTGCTGCGCGGGCTGCGGCCCGTGGTTTTCTGGTCAATGGAAATAGAAGGGCTCAGGCCTTCGATGGAATCGACGTCCGGGCGTTCCATCTGATCGAGAAACTGGCGGGCGTAGGCGGACAGGGTCTCCACGTAGCGCCGCTGGCCCTCGGCGTAGATGGTGTCAAAAGCGAGCGACGACTTGCCCGAACCGCTGAGCCCGGTGATGACCGTCAACGTATTTCTGGGTATGGCGACGCTGATATTCTTCAGATTGTGCTGTCGCGCACCAGAAATAGTGATTTCGCTGAGTCTGTGTGTTACTTTATTCAAAGCTAATCAGTCCTGACATCATATTGATGTCTGTTGGGTCCTTCTAAGAAGATGCAGCAATGTCCAGAATGCGGTGGCCCCGGCAAACGGCGCCCCAGGTCCGTTTGGGAAAGAGTCGTCACGCGCGCGAAGATGAACTGCATGGTTTGCGGGAATATCTGGTATTGGCATCGGACTCCTTTCCTGCCGTATGCCCTCTGTCCTGAATGCGGGACATCGCGCCTTTCAAAGCTTGCGAAATTCGACAAGATCGACCGCAGGAGCAAGAGCATCATTCGGGGCTTTCTGGGACTTTTCGGCGTGACTATCTACCACTGTACCTTTTGCCGTCTGCAGTTTCGCGATTACCGCGATCTGAACCCTGAACGCAAGTCCAAGGTTCAGTTTTAGACCCGGCTGCTGGTGCTATCGGCCGCTCCACATCAGGAGGCTTGCGACCGGTCTTGTCAGCGGATTATCGTCGTGATTCGGGCTGACTCGTACGGCGTACCCCAGCCTACCGGTGCGGTCCGGCATGATTTCGCGCTCGAAGACTGCGTTTTCGCCCTGCATGCCGGCGGGCGGCAGCGGCACCAGTTCGGTATTCTCCAGGCTTCCGCCAGTACTGACTGAGCCGATCAGGCACTCGACCCGGACATCCTCAGGCTTCAGGCCCGCCAGGTAGAGCGAGGCACGCACATGGATGACCTTGCCGCTCATCACCGGACCGCTGGGCGCGGGTCCCATATCGACGAACCGCACCTGCGGCCAAACTTCCCGAACTCTTGCGTTCCAGCGGGCGCGGGATCGGGCTTCTTCGAAGTTGCCACCTTCCATCCACATCCAGTTGGCGTGGGAGGGGTCATACAGTTTGCGCTGGTAATCGTCTACCATGCGGCGCGCGTCAAACTGCGGCGTGAGGTTCATGATGCACTGCTTCATGCGGCGAACCCAGTCGGTGGACAGGCCGCCTTCCGATTGCGCGTAGTACAGCGGCACGATCTCGTTTTCGAGCAGATAGTAGATATTGGTGGCGTGGATGGCGTCCTGATCCTCGGAATACTCTTCCCGGTCGCCAATCGCCCAGCTGCCTGACATTTCGTAGGCTTCGTCGAACCAGCCGTCCAGCACCGAAAGGTTCAGCACGCCGTTCATGGAAGCTTTCATGCCGCTGGTGCCGCAGGCTTCTTCACCGCGACGCGGATTATTGAGCCAGAGATCCACGCCCTGCACCAGTTCGCGAGCGACTTTCATGTCGTAGTCTTCCACGAAGACGATGTGTTTCCAGAGTTGCGGGTCGCGCGCGAGCTGGGCGATTTCGCGGATGAAGGTCTTGCCTGGCTGGTCTTTGGGGTGCGCCTTGCCGGCAATGACGATCTGAACCGGCCGTTCGGAATTGCAGAGAATCTTCCGCAGACGGTCGACGTCGCGGAATAACAGCGTCGCCCGTTTGTAGGTGGCGAAACGGCGCGCGAAGCCGATAGTGAGGGCGTGCGGATCCAGCACTTCGGCGGAATAGCGGATTTCTGCCGCGGCGGCTTTCCGGCGTGCCGCCGATGCGCTTTGCCTGTCCCGAACGAAGGAGATCAGTCGCCGTTTGCGGCGGCGATGCATTTCGAGGAGTTCTTCATCCGGGATATCGCGCACCAGTTTCCACATGGCCGTGTCATTCCAGCGGTTGCGCCAATCGGGTTCCAGATACTGATCGTAGAGATCCGCCAGGTCGCCATTGATCCAACTGGGTGCGTGAACGCCATTTGTGACCCAGGTGATCGGCGTCTCAGCCACGGGCAGTGTGGGCCAGAGTCCGTTCCACATTTCGCGGGAGACTTCGCCATGCAGCTTGCTGACGGCGTTCCGGTAGGCGGAAGTATTCAACGCGAGGATAGCCATGGAGAGGGGTTCGCCGGTATCCTTCGCATTCCGCCGGCCGAGCGCCATGAAGCTGTCGAAATTGATCTTCGCGCCCTGGCAGAAGCTGTTGAAGTAGTGATAGACCAGGCCCGGATCGAACAGATCGATTCCAGCGGGTACGGGTGTATGCGTGGTGAAGACGTTGTTGACGCGGGTGGCTTCCAGCGCTTCTTCGAAGGTGAGGCCCTGACGTTCGATGAAGAGGCGGATGCGTTCGATGGCAAGAAACGCTGAGTGGCCTTCGTTCATGTGGAAGACAGTGGGTTTGATGCCCATGGCCTCCAGCGCGCGCATGCCGCCGATGCCGAGGATGATCTCCTGGCGGATGCGCATATCGTTGTCGCCGCCGTAGAGCTGGCTGGCGATACCGCGATCTTCGGCGCGGGTGTTTTCCGGCGTGTTGGTGTCCAGGAAGATCATGCGGATGCGGCCGACTGCGAGAGTCCAGAGACGAATCGCAACGGGTCCGGTGGGCAGTTCCACATAGATCAGGCGCTGATTACCGGCGTCGTCCGTGGCGGGCTGCACGGGCAGCGAATAAAAATCGTTTTCGAGGTAGCGTTCCTGCTGCCAGCCATCGGCATTGAGGTGCTGGCGGAAGTAGCCGAGTTGATAGAGCAGGCCCACGCCCACGAGTGGGAGATCCAGATCGCTGGCGGACTTCATGTGATCGCCGGAGAGGATGCCCAGGCCGCCCGAGTAGATGGGCAGGCATTCGGTAAGGCCGTATTCGGCCGAAAAATAAGCGATCAGTTTGCCGTCCGTGGTGGCTGGCGGCTGCTTCATGTGGGAATCGAAGCGTTGGCAGGCCAGTTGGTATTGCGCCAGATAGCGGGGGTCTGCCGCCATCCTGTCGAGCGTGGTCTGCGGCACGCGGCCCAGCATCACCACGGGATTGTAGGCGGATTCTTTCCACAGGGCCGGATCCAGGCGCCGGAACAGGGCGCGAATTGGCGGTTCCCATGCCCAGAGGATGTTGCAGGCCAGTTCCTGCATGCGCGCCAGTTGGGGCGGCAGGGCAGGGCGCACGACGAATTCACGAATAGGTTGAATGTTAGAGGGCATGGAAAAGATGACGGCTACTTCAGTTTATTACCTGACCGAAATGCGGGGAGTCGCACTAGCTCGCCGATGCGAGGAGCGCGGCCATGACTTTCGAGTTGCCGAGCGCGTCTTCGAGTGACACGGGGACTTCGGTGCCGTCCAGAATGGCCGCCGAGAAGGCATCCCCTTGGATTGTGTATTGATCGCAGATTGGAAACGTCTCCGTGCGGGCGTCGGAACCTGCGCGAACGAAGATTCGCGTCTCTTTGTCCGGTGGCGCGTTGAAGGGAATCTCAATTTCCAGGTTCCCTTTGGTACCGAAAAACTGAACGCGCTGGTACGGCTCCATCTGCATGCTGGTGGTGAAGAGGGCCTGACCGTTGGGGAAGTCCAGGAGTCCGGAAATGGTGTGGTCGATACCAAATTCGGGGTCTCGTTCGATGCGCGCGCTGACGCGGCGCGGTTCGGTACCGTAGATCCAGCGAGAAGCCTGGATGGGATAGCAGCCGATGTCCATCAGTGCGCCGCCGCCGTATTCCGGGCGGTTACGGATATTATTCGGGTCCCGATTGAAGAAGCTGAAGACGCAGTGGATGGTGCGCAATTCGCCGATCTCGCCCGAACGGATAATCTCGCGCGTACGCAGCCATTGGGGATGGGTGCGAATCATAAAGGCTTCGCCGATCTTTACGCCGGTACGGTTCCGCGCCTCGATCATTTGCTGGACTTCGCCCGGGTTCAGCCCCGCCGGTTTTTCACAAAGCACGTGCTTGCCCGCCTCTGCTGCACGGATGGACCACTCGACATGCATGTGGTTGGGCAGAGGATTGTAGATTGCGTCGATATCGGGATCGGCGAGCAGTTCTTCGTAAGAGCCGTAGGCTCGCGGAATGCCCAGTAACGCGGAAAACGCTTCCGCCCGGCCAATGTCACGCGACGCGATGGCCGTGACTTCACAGCGTGCGCAATTCTTCATGGCGGGAATGACTTTGACGGTGCCGATTTTCGCGACACTCAGGACTCCCACACGGATCTTGCCTGCCATAGCGGCCTCCTACATCCAGCGTTTGATGAAATTGGTGTCGAACGTTCCGGCGATGAAATCCGGTTCATTCAGAATCCGCTTGTGGAGCGGAATTGAAGTGTGGATGCCTTCCACCACGAACAGGTCCAGCGCGCGCTTCATGCGGGCGATGGCTTCTTCACGGTTGGCACCGTGCGCGATGAGTTTGGCGACCAGGGAATCGTAGTAGGGTGGAATGACGCCGTCCTGATAAGCGTGCGTGTCCACGCGGATGCCGATGCCGCCGGGCAGATTGAGACCGGTAATCCTGCCAGGCGAGGGTGCGAAGGTTTCAGGGTTTTCCGCGTTGATGCGGCACTCGATGGCATGACCGCGGCGTTCCACGGGTCCGCCGAGAATATCGCCGAGTTTCTCTCCGGCGGCTATGCGGATCTGCGCTTTGACAAGATCCACGCCTGTCACCATTTCGGTGACGGGATGTTCCACCTGAATGCGGGCGTTCACTTCGATGAAGTAGAGGTCGCCTTTTTCGTCCATGAGGAACTCGACCGTGCCCGCGTTGCTGTAGCCGATCGCTTTGATTGCCTCTTTGAGCTTTGCCACAACGCGTTTGCGGACCTTATCGCTGAGAGCGGGTGACGGGGACTCTTCGAGCAATTTCTGATGGCGACGCTGGATACTACATTCGCGCTCGCCCAGGATTTCGACTTCACCGTGTTCATCGGCCAGCAACTGGAACTCGATGTGGCGCGGGGCCGCGATGAATTTTTCGAGGTAAACGTCGGCGCTGGAAAACGAAGCGCCGGCTTCCTGCTGCGCCTGCTCGAGCAGGCCCGGCAGTTCCTCCGCGCAGTTGACGATGCGCATGCCGCGCCCGCCGCCGCCGGCCGAAGCCTTCAGAATGACGGGATAGCCAATCCGGTTGGCGGTTTCCACAGCTTCTTCGGCTGTGGAGAGCACGCCTTCGGAGCCGGGCAGAATCGGTACGCCGTGCGCCTTCATGATGGCGCGGGCTTTTTCCTTAATGCCCATCTGCGAGATGACTTCCGGGGTGGGCCCGATGAACTTGATCCGCGAGACGCGGCAGACTTCGGCGAAGCCGGCGTTCTCGCTCAGAAAGCCGTAGCCGGGGTGGATGGCATCCACATTGGTGATTTCAGCCGCGCTGATGATGGAGGGAATATCCAGGTAGCTACGCGCGCTCTTCGCCGGGCCAATGCAGATGGCCTGATCGGCAAAACGCACCGGCAGGCTGTGGCGATCAGCTTCGGAGTAAACGGCCACGGTGGGAATGCCGAGATCTTTGCAGGCGCAGACGATGCGCAGTGCGATCTCTCCCCGGTTGGCGATGAGGATTTTCTTAAACGGGGCGGATGCCAAAGAGCGCTTCTCCGTATTCGACCGGCTGCCCGTTCTGCACGAGCTTGGTTTCGATCACACCCGCGGCGTCGGCTTCGATTTCGTTCATGAGCTTCATCGATTCGATGATGCAGAGAACCTTGCCTGGCGTCACGTGTTCGCCGATGCGCACGAAAGGCGGCGCGCCGGGCGAGGAACAATCGTAGTACGTACCGACGATGGGCGACTTCACGTACACGAGCGAGTCAGTCTCTTTCGCGATGGGTACTTCGGCCTTCGCCGGCGGCGCGGCCGCTACGGGCGCAACTGGAGCGGCAGGTGCCGCATATTGCGGAACCACAACGCTCGCTTCAACACCGGCCAGGGTTCGGATGCGGACCCGGTTTTCGCCGCGCTGCACTTCGAGCTCGGCAACCCCGGTATCTGTCGCCAGCTGGATCAATTCCCGGATTTCTTCATTTGTCATGCAACAGACTAGATTACCAGCACGACATCGTGTCATGGGGGAGCGGGGTGGGCTGGCGGGTCCCGGACATCGTCTTCTGTGCCATCTGCCCCCTTTTTTCAGTTGTGTTTGGGCGTCCGGAAGGAAGACCAGCACATGCACTATCGGGTCATCGTCGCGTTGTCCCCGGCGATTGTTGTCGGGGTGGCGGCCCTGCAGTACGTGAAATAGCCGCGACGAGGAGGAGGGGAATCGGGGTGCCCCGTGGCCGGGTTGCCATGCGCGTTACGATACGGCCATGGCTTTCCGTCTCAGAACCGCGCAGGGAAAGCTGAAGATCGAGCACAGCATTCTGGAGAGTCTAAGGCCGGTGCTCGACAGGCTTGTGGTGAGCGAAGAGATTCGCTCGATCATTCCTGGCGTCATACGACCGGTGCGCGATGCGAAGGGGAAAGTGAAGATTCGGGTCACCGTGCCGACACAGAATGGCTGGAAGGCGATCGCACTGGCGAACGGTGCCCGTCAGGAATTATTCATCAGCACTGTACTGGGAGAGCCGGAACTGGCGTGTCTCATCGCGGCCGCCATTGAGAACGACTGATTACCTGGGAGCGGGGAAGTAATAGAGATAGATGGAGCGACGGATTCGTTCGGTCGGTTCCACATGTTCCGCCCACTTCGGCTGACCGGTTAGCTTCCACTCGGTGAGACTGACGGCGTTCCAGCCCGGGTTGGGTTTATCGCCATCGGGCATTGGGACGTAGGGTGGAAACGAGTGCCCTTCGGCAATGATGTAGCCGCCACCGCTCATCTTGAAAGTAAAATCCCGCACGCCGAGTTCCTCAAGGCGGACGGCGAGGCCACGCATACCCTGATTCCAGTCGAGATCGGAATCGACCAGAATCCGCTCGGGATGGTTACCCGCCAGTTCGTTGGTGTAGGCGATGTAGTCCGGGTGTTCCAGCGCGCCAGATGCGACTTGCCATACGATGAGAGCCGCTGCAATGCCTGCGAGCCATTTGCGATCCAGACTGAAGAGGCGATGCAGTGCGAGGCCGCCACAGATGGCGAAACCGGTGTAAATGGGCAGAATGTGCCGGACGCCGATGTTGATGTGGCTGAAGAGACCGACGGTGAGGATCGCAGCCGACAGCGCCAACGGCATCGCGAGTCTTCGGGGCGCTATCCCGATTGCAGCGGCCATCAGTATCATAGTTGCCAGCGGCGTCTTGACCGCCAGTACAACAGGGTAGTAATACCAGAAGCCGCTCTGGCTTCGTTGTCCCAGCAGATACGCGAGGTGGCCGATCGTGTTGTGCCTGTAGGCATGCCAGATGCCGGAAAAGAATGCGGGGGCGGGAAGTGTGACGTTGAAGTCGTCAGGTACCCCTACGTCAAAGTTGTACGCGCTCCAGATCAGAATGCAGGCGACCAGTGCGGCGACGGCTGCCCACGGTGCCAGTGTGCGAATGGATCTCCGCACGCCGCGAAAGCCAGCTCTGGTAATTGCCAGGTGAGTGGCGTACATGAAAAACCATCCGGCGGGTAGAAATGCCAGTGTAGAGAATTTGGAAAGCAGTGCCAGACCGACGAGTGCACCGAGCGCGATGGAGCGCCGCCAGTTTGGATTCTCCGCCCAGTACAGGGAAGCCACCAGAGACGCGCTGACAAACGCTGTGAGTGCCATGTCGGTAGTGGCCAGACCGGCATGAGCCAGAATGGGCGGAATCGTGGTGTATAGCAGCGTTGCGAATACGGCCGGTATGCCGCCACCAATCCGAAAGGTCCAGAGATAAACAGCCGTGGCGCCGAGCCAGAAGAACGGGAGCATGAACAACCGGCTATAAAACAGCGCCTGGTTGTAGCGTTTTCGCTGACCCAAAAGATGGTAGCCTTCGTCGTACATGTCCTTGCGGTGCGTCCACCGGCTGCCTGTAAGGTAGAGGCCGAGTGCGCCGGTCACGCGAGCGAGTGGCGGGTGCTGGTCCTCATAGGTGTAGGTGCCGTTTTGAATCCACTCGATGCCGGCGGCGAGGTGTGCGGGTTCATCAGTGGTATGGCTGAGAACACGATAGGTACTGACAATACGAAGTGACGCAACCACGACGAGGATCAGCGCCAGCATGGCCGGCCTTTGCGCGATCCAGTTCATTTCGTTCGCTCAAACGGTGCCCGCCAGAGTGCGATGGCGGACAGCAACGCCAGCAGTGTGGCTGCCGCGCCGGCAGTGACACTCATCGGGCGATACCGCATCTCGATCGTGTGCCTGCCTGCGTCGACGACTACGCCGCGCAATGTTGTGTAGGCGTCATAGACAGGTGTTTCGCGCCCATCTACCATGGCGATCCAGCCCGGCGCGTTATTTTCGCTCATCACCACCATGCCGCGGCATTTCATGGTGACTGTCGTGGAAGTCTGGTTGATGCCGCGCGTGGATTTCTCAATCGTGTCGCCGTCGCATTGCGGCATCGCAGGCGCGGGAGCGTAGGAGAAAGTACTTTTCGCGATGTTGAAGCCGGGATCCTGCAGATGACGGCGAGCATCGTTGAGGTCGCGGACCTGCACTGCGCTGTGCACAGTCCGGATGCGCGGCATCACGTCCGGATTCTGAAAGACGGCCAAACCGTTTGAATCCCGAAAAATCTCTTTCTGATCCGGGAATGGCGGTTTGCGCCCGATGCCGTAAGCCGTGGAAAAGATCTGGCGGCCTCGCAGTGTGTGATATTCGATGCGGTAGAAATCGGCCGGTGCGCTGGGCGCGTAGCCAAACAGCACATCAATTCCGTACCAATCGCCGAAGTTGAAGGGCACGTCTTCGCCGCTGGTCCAGACGCGAATGGGGCCGGGTTGGCTGCGCAGAAAGTCGGCCACCTGTTTTGTGTCGTCGAGTTTGCTCAGAATTACGTTTCGCGACGCCTCTTCTTTGTGCGGCAGATAAAAGAAGGCGCTGTTGCCAATTTCCAGGATATAAAGAGCCACAATCAGCGCGGGAATTCCGTAGCCCGCCACTACGGCGCGGCTCATACGAAACAGAAGACCCGAGAGCGCGAAGGCGGCGAAGACGGTGATCATCACGCGGTCGTCTCCGCGCCAGGTCTGGCCATTGGCGAGGAACACGCCAAGCATGATGATGAAAATGACCGCAGCGAAGCCGAGCAGGATGGAAGACAGGCGCTTCGCCATGTCGCGATTGGCGAGCTGCAGGAGGGAGTCCATGCCGAACGCGATCAGTACGGCAATCGCGAAGTGAAAAAGGTAGAGCACGCTGGCCGGCTCGCGCGCTTTCTCCACCATGGGGACGAGGCTGTAAAGAATGCCGTGAAAGACGTCGTTCTTCGCCATGGCGAAGAGCAGGCCAGCCAATCCTACACCGAAAAGAAGGCGAACCTCATTCGTTTTCCAGTTGCGCGCGACGGCAAGAATTACCAGCGTCAGGGCGACGATACCGACGTATGGGGTGGTGCCGTCGTCGAAGCCCGGAACCAAAATGCCGAGGAGATAACGCGGACTCAGGGAAAACTGTTGCTGCACCGTGTAAGGTACTGTCTGGTTCCACGCAATGGGATCGTTCCGCGAGCCCACCCAGCGCAGCGCGGTGCGCGCGTAGGCTAAGGCCGGCCACAACTGGAAAGCGGAGGCGAGTACGGTGAATGTCACGAACAGGCCGGCGGGGCGAATCAGGGTGCGCACTCCGCCGCGCGCTTCGTACAGGGAGTACAGCCAGACCCCTGTGGCGGCAAGCGAAAGGAACAGTGGCACCAGATGATGTCCACCGAGCCAACTGATGCCGAGAAACAAACCCGACAAAGCAGCGTTGGTCTGTGGCCGGACACCGCGGAGCGCGCGAAACAGAAACAGGAAAACCAGCGGGCCCCAGACGGCACCATTGAGGATCTGCGGCCAATCGGTATTCCCAATGTAGCCGCCGAGACCGAAAGAAAGCCCGCCGAGGACGGAAGCAAGCTGTCCGCGACCCAGATCGCGACAGAGCCAATAGCAGAACAACGCGGCGAAATAATGGATCGCCATGTAATACCAGGTCAGGTAGACATAACTGATGTGTCCGCCGCGGAAGGGCAGGGCAAAGAGAATCCAGTTCAGAGGATAGGCGAGGCCCGGTTGGTCCTGCCCGATGAGCGACTGGCCGGCGAACTGAAACGGATCCCACAGCGGAAAGACGTGCTGGTGGAACTGCACGGCTTCATACTGAAACCACGGGACGACCTGGTAAGCGAGGTCAGACGACTGCAGCCAGCTGTACTGATTGGTCAGCAGGAGCTTCCAGAAGAAGGCGACGACGAGAAGGAGCAGCAGGAACGGTGCGGCGAAACTTCGCCAGCGGTGCGAAGGGGCTGCGGTATCTGGCGGAGCGGGCATCATACGGAAACGCCGCAAGTATAGCGCAGGCGTGGACCACAGTGGCCGCCTATCGGCATCATGTCAACGCCACGTGAGAATGTCCTATTAGTGCCAGATAGAAATGTCCTCTTGACGAAGTCAGGCTGGGGAGGTGAAAGAACAAGGAGTTCTCCCTATGACCCAGCAGGACAGAGACCGATTGGTAGTACTGCGGAAGGC
>CAIQWJ010000106.1 GCA_903875575.1 uncultured Acidobacteriia bacterium
GCCTTCCGCAGTACTACCAATCGGTCTCTGTCCTGCTGGGTCATAGGGAGAACTCCTTGTTCTTTCACCTCCCCAGCCTGACTTCGTCAAGAGGACATTTCTATCTGGCACTAATAGGACATTCTCACGTGGCGTTGACAACAACTGACTTTACTCTTGACTGACAATTACAATCTGCAATATACTAACAACAAATTGCAATACATGAGAAGCGTATTCCAACACACAGGATTTCGGCTTGCCCCTGTGGGGCAGGCGTTTCAGCCTGCGCCACAGAACCCTGAAGCGCGAAGCGGTGACCAGGCAAGTCGAATTATTATCTCAATAGTTTCAGTAGCTTATCCCGGAAAAAGGCGCTTAGTCGCCACCCCGCGTGGTTTACTGGTAATGCCGGGTGGACTTCGGCTACAATCTGTATTGGTTGAACCAATTGGTTTCGTTTTTTCGAGTTGCTCGCGGAGAATGTCACTTTCGCCCACCTCGTCCGTAAGAAACAGGGCGTCGCAGCGGTCTAACTTTAGCAGTGGCAGCAATTTCCGGCTAACCAGTCGGCGGGCGACTCGTCTATCGGAGAGTCGCTTCCGCCGGAACAGGTATCTGTCGGCAAGCGTGAACCCGGTCGGTTTGTGCGCGTATTACCGGCCATACGGGTCTCGTCCGGCACCGGGGCGATCGGGTGCGTTTTTCATGCACGGAGTTCTCTCTCCGCTCGTCAGTGTGTTGACGAAAAAAGTCGCGGAAAAGGGAACATTTCTCTATCGTCGAACGTAATACATGCGAGTGCGGTGTCAGGGTGTGCCGAGGTTGGCAATGAAGGGTCCGGAATCGGGAAGGCTTATGGGGACTTCATGCAATTGAAGAGATATACAAGATGGGTTGCACTGTGGCTGGTCATCATCCAGTCCGGACTTGTCCAGACGATGTGGGCGGCGGAACTTCAGGGACAGGCGAAGTTCGGCGGTCTGCCTCTGCCTGGAACCACCATCACGGCTACGCAGGGCGATAAAAAGGTCACTGCGGTCGCTGATCCGCTGGGCAACTATCGGTTTCCGGATCTTGCCGAGGGAACGTGGAAGCTGCAGGCCGAGATGTTGGGGTTCACGCCGGTCACACAGGACGTGAATCCGTCCGCTGGCTTGCCTGGACCGGTGTTCGATTTGAAAATGCTGCCCATTGATCAGATTGAAACAGTTGCCGCCCCGCCGCCTTCAGTTGTAGTCGGACCAGCCGCTACCGTGGCACCAGCCGGGGCAACGCCGGCCGCCCCCGCTCCGACAGTGAGCGCCGCCACTCCGCCGCCGATTCCCTCCATTTTAGGTACTCCCAGGCCTGCGGCCAACGCGAAGGCAACCGGTAAAGCAGGAGCGGCCGGAGCCACCGGAAAGGCAACTTCGTTTCAGCGCACGGACCTGACATCCACTGCCGCCGCGCCGGCCGCTGACAATACTCCCGCGCCTGAAGTCAGCTCCGAACTGAGTTCCCGCGCCGCCGACGCCGGTCTCATCAATGGCAGCGCCGTCAACGGCGCATCGTCGCCGTTTGCGCAGAATCAGGCATTCGGCAACGCGCGCCGCGGCGGCCGTTCCTTATATAACGGCAACCTCTCATTGCTGAACTACGGCACTTCCTCTCTCGATGCCCGGCAGTACTCTCTCACAGGACAGGACACGCCCAAGCCGACCACAAGCCGCACGAACCTATCGCTGACTTACGGCGGACCGATGAAGATACCGCATCTGATCCAACGCAACGGCCCACTCTTCAATGTGAGTTACCAGCGGGTTCGCAACAGCAATGCGAACGTGAACACGACCATCATGCCGGACGCCGCCGTCCGTGCCGGCGACTTTTCACAGGAACTCAACACGCTGGGTCAGCCGGTACAGCTTTTCGACCCAACCACTGGCCTGCCGTTCGCCAATAACCAGATTCAGGCGAGCCGGATCAGTCTTCAGGCGAAGACTTTGCTGCCGCTCTTCCCCGGCGCGAATTTCGCGGGCAGCGCCCGGCAGAATTATCAGGTGCCGATTGTGAGCAATACTCACTCGGACGCGCTGCGTGCGCAGGTACAGAAGAGTTTCAAGCGCAAGAATAACCTCTCGGGTGTCTTCGGAATTCAGGACACGCGCGGAGATAATGACAACACCTTCAACTTTCTGGATCTGAACAAGTCATTGGGTATGCAGGCCACGGCGAACTACTCGCGCAGCTATACAGCGCGCTTTCGGGGTACCGTTACGTATCAGTTCAGCCGGCAATCGAGCCAGACCTATCCATTTTTCTCCAACAGGATCAATATCTCCGGCCTCGCAGGCATCACGGGAAATAATCAGCAGCCGCTCAACTGGGGTCCGCCGAGCCTTTCTTTCAGCAGCGGCATTGCCGGCCTGAATGACGCCAACGCCAGCATCAGTCACAATCAAAGCAGCGCTCTGAGCTACAACAGTACGTGGAGCCACAACCGCCATAACATCACCTTCGGCGGCGATTTCCGCTGGATCCAGAGCAACGCCATCGCGCAAAGCAATCCGCGCGGTTCGTTCTCTTTTAACGGCGCTTCCACCCAGCAGTACAAGCTCACGAATGGGGTGAATGCTCCGGTGACCGGCACGGGCGCGGATTTCGCCGGCTTCCTGTTGGGCATTCCGGACGCCAGCTCTATCGCCTTCGGTAATGCCGACAAGTATTTCCGTTCGAGACAGCCCGATCTTTTCTTTGATGACGACTGGCGCGTCGCTCCCGGCTTTACCTTCCACTGGGGCGTGCGTTATGAGTACAACTCGCCAATCACTGAAAAGTATGGCCGCCTGGTGAATCTCGATGTGGCGCCCGGTTTTACGACGGCAACCCCGATCGTAGCGGCCAACGGCCTGAAGGGCGCTTCCAGCGGGCAAACGTATCCGAACTCGCTCGTGAACCCCAGCCGACTTGGAATCGAGCCTAGCGCTGCGTTCTCGTGGCGGCCCTTCCCTGCATCGTCCATGGTAGTACGCGGCGGTTACTCGCTTCGCTACAACACGCAGGTCTATCAGGCCTTCGCCAATCAGATGTCGCAGCAGTCGCCGCTCTCCACCAGTCTCAGCGTGACCAACTCCGCTGCCGCTCCTCTAACCATGGCGAATGGTTTCTACGCTCCTGCGAATGTCATCACGAACACTTTTGGTGTGGACCCGAACTTCAAACTCGGCTCGGCGCAGAACTGGAACCTTTCGGTGCAGCGCGATCTGCCCGGGTCTCTCGTCATGCTGGCAACCTATACGGGTATCAAGGGCACGCACCTGTTGCAGTCGTTCCTCCCGAACACTTATCCCACGGGTGTGACGAATCCCTGCTCAACCTGTTTCGCGGGTTATCGCTATTACGCTTCCGGCGGCAATTCCACGCATGAGGAGGGCCGCATCGAACTCCGTCGCCGTCTTCACAGCGGTTTCACCGCACAGACGACTTACACCTATGGGAAATCGATTGACGACGCGTCGTCGCTTGGCGGCGGGCTCGGCACGGCTGCGCAGAACTGGCTCAACCTGGCTGGTGAACGCGGTCTGTCTTCCACGGATCAGCGGCACCTGGCAACTCTTCAGTTGCAGTACACTTCCGGCATGGGTATTGGTGGAGGCGGCCTGCTGAGCGGATGGCGCGGCAAAGTTGCCAAAGACTGGACGTTTGTCGACAACATTACGCTGGGCAGCGGCAAACCTCTGACTCCTGTTGCCACCACAATTGTGGCGGGTGCGGTGTCTGGAACGGTTCGCGCCAGTTACACGGGCGCGTCATTGTATGACGCGCCTTCCGGACTGTTTTTGAATCCGGCGGCAGTAACGGCTCCGGCGGCGGGGCAGTGGGGCAACGCGGGGCGTGGTTCCATCACGGGCCCCTCTTCTTTCACCATGAACGCTTCCATGACGCGATCCTTCAAGATTTCCGACCGCTTCAATATGCAGGCGACCATATCGGCGACGAATCCGCTGAACCATCCGGTGGTGACCGGCTGGGGTACGACGGTTAATACGCAATTCGGACTGCCTCAGTCCGTCAACGCCATGCGCAGCATACAGACAACTTTGAGGTTGACATTCTGATGAAACAGCTACTTCCATCCGCACAATCCGGCCTCTTCGGGTTGCCCCTCTTCCGGGCGCGCGCTTTCAGAGTTGGCCTTGTGGTGCCGCTGCTGGCGTTGGGCCAGCAGCCGGCCCGACCACCTGCCGTGCCATCCGTGCAGTCACAGGTACAGGCTTCTACCGGCGCGGTTACTTTTTCAGCCAGCGCCAATCTGGTGGTGGAAGAAGTGACCGTGAAAGATAAGAGCGGCAAGATCATGACGGGCCTGAAGAAGGAAGACTTCACGGTCACGGAAGACAACAAGCCGCAGGAAATCAAATTCTTCGATTTCGAGAATGTCGAAGAGGTTGCCGCAGCGGCCGCAGCCGCGCCTCCTCCAACCCTTGCACCGGCTACCACCATCGCCAAACTGACTCGCACCGAGATCGCGCCGGAAGCGAAAGGCGAAACGAAATATAAAGATCGCCGCCTTCTCACGCTCTATTTCGACATGGCCTCCATGCCGGTGCTCGATCAGCTGCGTGCCCTCGATTCCGCACAGGACTTTATCAAGAAGCAGATGTCCGCCGCCGACGTGATGTGCATCATGCGCTACAACGGTGCCGGCGTGGAAGTTCTTCAGGATTTCACAGGGGACCGCGACCGATTGCAAAGCATTGTCGCCACTATGATTGTGGGCGAAGCCGACAACATGAGCGATACGAACAATGACGCGAGCGCGGCCGATACGGGTGCTGCCTTCGGACAGGACGATGCTGAATTCAACGTCTTTAACACGGATCGCGGCCTCGCTGCTCTTCAGACTGCCGCCAAGATGCTGGGCGCGCTGAATGAAAAGAAAGTGCTGATCTACTTTGCCAGCGGACTGCAGCTCAATGGCGTGGATAACCAGGCGCAGCTCCGTTCCACTATTAACGACGCGGTTCGCGCGGGTGTGCAGTTCTGGCCGATCGATGCGCGCGGCCTGCAGGCCAACGCGCCGCTGGGCAACGCAACGCAGGGTTCGCAGGGTGGTGCTGGAATGTACTCCGGTGCCGCCGCGGCTGCGATGCAGTCGAACTATGCGAAATCGCAGGACACCCTGTTTACCCTCGCAGCCGATACCGGCGGTAAAGCGATGCTCGATTTCAATGATTTGGGGCAGGGCATTATCAACGCGGAGAAATCGATCTCCAGCTACTACATTATTGGCTATTACACGACGAACGACGCACTTGATGGCAAGTTCCGGAAGGTCAAGATCACACTCAATGGCGGGTTGCAGGCCAGTCTTGATTACAAACAGGGATACTACGCCGGCAAGGTGTTCGGCAAGTTTACGGCAGCAGACAAGGAACGGCAACTGGAAGACGCTCTGATGATGGGCGATCCGATTACCGAATTGACGATGGCTCTTGAAGTGAACTACTTCCGCATCAACCGTGCGGAGTCCTTCGTGCCGATCATGCTGAAGATTCCAGGCAGCGACCTCGCGCTCGCCAAGAAGGGCGGCGCGGAACGTACGCTGATCGATTTCATCGGCGAAATCAAGACCGAGGAGGGCACCACGATCACCAATATCCGCGAACACATGGATATTAAGCTGAGCGATTCCACTGCGGCGGAGTGGGCCAAGCATCCGATCGGTTACGACTTCGGCTATACGCTGCTGCCTGGTGGCTATTCCATTAAAGTGCTGGCGCGGGACAGCGAAACCGGCAGAATCGGCACCTTTATGAGCAGGTTTGTGATTCCGAATCTGGAGAAGGAAGAGCAGCGCGTGCCGATTTCCTCTGTGGTGCTGAGCAGTCAGCGCCAGGATATGAGCGCCGCTCTGTTCAACGCGCAGAAGGGCGATAAGGCGAACGCGACGCAAGCGGCCAACCCGCTGGTGCAGGATGGCAAGAAGCTTGTCCCCAGCGTCACCCGCGTTTTCAGCAATAAGAGCGACATGTACGTCTATCTGCAGGCGTACGAGAAGCTCGCGAAGAATGACAAGGGCGAAACGGAAGACCCGGCGGTGAAGCCGCTGGTCTCTTACGTAACGTTTTACAAGGGTTCCACGAAAGTGATGGAGACCCCGCCGGTGAAGGTGACCGAGGGGATGGACCCGAAGTCGCGCATGATCCCGATCAAGCTGAGCTTCCCGCTCAGCAAGCTCCGGCCGGGCGAGTACAACTGCCAGATCACGGTGCTGGATCCGAAGAGCAATAAGGCTGCCTTCTGGCAGGCACCGGTCATGATGATCCCGTAGGTTACCGGGATACGTTGAGCAGCATCACGAGCGTGTAAACGACAGGAATCGAAAACAGCGAACTATCCAGCCGGTCCAGCATGCCACCGTGGCCCGGCAGGATGGTTCCGCTGTCTTTAACCCCGGCACCGCGTTTCAGCGCGGATTCCGCGAGATCGCCCACCTGCCCGGCGGCGTTGGCCACGAGCGAAATGGCAGCAGCCGCCAGCGGCGAGGTTCCGGGAATGAAGAACGGAACGAAGAAGACTCCGAACAGGATACCGGTTACAGCGGACGCCGCGGCCCCTTCCCAGGACTTGCCAGGGCTCACGCGCGGGGCCAGCTTGCGCTTGCCGAATTTGCGGCCAACATAATAAGCCCCGGTATCGCCGATCCAGTTGATCATGAGGGCGAACATCAGCCAGTAGTGACCGGCCGCCACGCCCCGATAGCCGGGCGCTTCGATTTCATGAAGCAGCGTTGCCGTCTTCCAGGAACCGAAGATGTACGCGATACCCAGCACCAGAGCCCCTGCGCGGGCCGCGCCTTTGGCGAAGTCCTGCGCGGCCATGGTGAGACACATCGCCGCGAGCGCTGCCAGAAACAGGATCAGCGCTGCCTGACTGAGCGGCGCAATCAGAATCAGTACGCCCGCAACGTAACCAGGCATGGCTTGGGCGTCGGCAATGCGGGCGTATTCGCTGAAGCAGAGGATCGCGAAAACGGCCACCAGCAACAGGAATAACTGCGAAGGCGCGAACAGGACGGAGTAGACAGCAACGGGGACCAGAACCAGCGCAGTAAGAGCTCGCTTCATGATTCTTCGATTCGTTATTTCGAGGCGACGGCGAGGGGCGCAGCTTCTGTTTCGCGCGAGCGAACGGGTGCCTGTGCGGCCGGTGCAGTGAGTCCGCCGAAACGCCGGTCGCGGCGCTGGAATTCCAGGATTGCCTTCAGCAATTCAGCGCGGTCGAAGTCCGGCCAGTAGGTGTTCGTCACGTAGAGTTCGGCGTAGGCGATCTGCCACAACAGGAAGTTGCTGATGCGCATCTCGCCGGAGGTACGGACGAGCAAATCGGGGTCCGGCAGGCCAGCCGTCGCCAGACGCCGTTCGATCATCGCTTCGTCCACGACCAGGCCTGAGAGACGGCCTTCGATGCGGGCTTCGTCGATAATCGTGTTGACCGCATCCACCAGTTCGTTGCGCGCGCTGTAGTTGATCGCGAGGTTGAGGCGCATGCCGGTGCAGTGCGCGGTGGCCCGTTCGGCTTCCCGGAGAACTTCGTACGCGCCTGTGGGCAGAGCTTCCACACGACCGCTCGATTGCAGCCGGATATTGTTGCGCTGGAGATCTTCAATCTCGCGGCGGAGGTAGATGCGCAGCAGCCGCCATAGCATGTCTACTTCGGCGCGGGGGCGCTTCCAGTTTTCGGCCGAAAACGCGTAGAGCGTCAGCGCCCTGACGCCGAGGTGCGAACAATCTTCCACGACGGAGCGCACGCGGGTGACACCGGCCCGGTGTCCGGCAAAACGGGGCAAACCGCGGCTTTTCGCCCAGCGCCCGTTGCCGTCCATAATGATGGCGATGTGCGCGGGAATGCGTTCGGGATCGATGGCCAGAGCCAGAACGCGGTCATTGCCCTCCGGTGCCAGCGCGTCAAGGAAATTCATCAGCTTCACAGCATTCGTCAACTCAAACCATGGTACACCGTGACGCAAAGCTCTGGCGGATGCAAAGTAGTCACCAAACTGATACATAACGCCGGGCCGGGAAATATCCCGTAACGCGACCCACTTGCAGAACTCCCGCTAATGGGGCTTGACAGAAGTAGTTTTATGTGCCGGAGAGGCATATGAAGCGGTCCCGCGTACATTACGACAGAGCCAACCCTTCGTGGGCCGTTTTTCGGGCGACGACAGACACGCCGC
>CAIQWJ010000107.1 GCA_903875575.1 uncultured Acidobacteriia bacterium
GAACGAAACGCCAGCTTCGGATTGTTCTTCGACATCACTTTTGTGATGGCCGCCGTCAATGTCGTCTTGCCGTGATCGATGTGACCAATCGTGCCGACGTTTACGTGCGGTTTGCTGCGGTCAAATTTTTCTTTCGCCATAGTGAGGGTTCCTTCAAAGAAAAGTCTGCAAAAAAATCTGGAGCCGTTGACCAGGATTGAACTGGTGACCTCGTCCTTACCAAGGACGCGCTCTACCAACTGAGCTACAACGGCTCTTCATACCACACGGTTTCGGGACTACAGAACCGCGGGAGAAAAACTCTGGTGGACAGGGGAGGATTCGAACCTCCGTAGCTCGCAAGGAGCGACAGATTTACAGTCTGTTGCCATTAGCCGCTCGGCCACCTGTCCGGATAAAACCAAAACCCACCGAAGAGGAAAAGCCTGCCAGTCGCTAGTGACGACCACGCAATCCACCCCACAATCAGAGGAATCTCCAGATTAGCACGACCGGGGTCGCGGAATCGAGAAGCGATGTGAAATGTCGAAAACGAAAGGAGATCCCTGTCGCCCGCCCGAGGTAAAAACACTGTAAAAATTGAGTCTTCCGGTCTTTTTTGCGCGCAAACGGTCGCCGCTTCCCGTCACGCGACGACCAGGAATTCGACGCAGAAGGCTCCGGGATACGAGAAGGCAAATCTGACGCCGAAGGAACGCGGCATTCTGAAGACAGTGCTGGCCGACGTGGTGAAGGCCTGTGGGAAGCGTGTGAGGGCGATTCGCGAAAAGATCGCGCTCTCGCAGGGCGATTCTGCGCGGATGTTCGGTCTGAGCAAGAGAACCCTGGAACATTGGGAGCACGGGCGGCGAGTTCCTACCGGGCCTGCCCGCGCATTTCTGACGGTGATTGCGCGGGAGCCGGATGCGGTGCGGCGGGCTTTGCTGGCGTGATGGCGATCCGGGTCTAAACCAAATCAGATGAATGCCGCCGGGGATACCCTGAAGAATTCGCCGAGGCGGCGGGCCTGCTCCTTGCTGATGGCGCGTTTGCCGGAGAGGATTTCGGAGACCTTCGCGCGTGAACCGACTAACGGGGCGATATCCGCGGGCTTGAGATCGCGATGTTCCATGAGATCGCACAGGACGTCTTTGGGGGCTGCGTCGGGGACCGGCCAGGCGCGGTCCTCGAAGTTTTCGATCAGGGCTGTCAGAAGGTCGAAGATGACGTGTTGTTCGGGAGTCAGGCGGTCTTCACCTTTCTCCAGTAGGCGTTCGACTATGGTAAGAACGGCGTCATTCTCCGCTTCGGTTTCGATGACTTTGGGCGCGAATCCTGTAAGAAGGCGTCCATAGCGCTTTGCGTCGACTCCCGGCAGACTGGCGATGGCGACGTCGGTGAGGGTGGTCATCCCGGTTTGCTCCATGCAGTGGGACTACTTGTCGTACTGCTTGCGGGTGAGAATCGCTTTGCCTGAGATCTTTGTTCTTGCCGCCGACGATGTTGGTGTTGCTTTGGCGCGCAAAATTCGTTTCGGCATCCAGGTTCGCTCCCTTGCGGTCGCGGCTCTCAATGAAGTGCAAACCACGTGGCCGATCTTTGCGCCGGAAGTAGTATCAAAAGCGCAGGCCAAAGGCCTACTCTACACAGAGTGCAACCTAGTGTTTTTGCGATGGGCGGATGGGGCCGCTTCGGGTTAACCGGGGAGCGGCGAAGGTCAACGTGGCGTGTTGCGGACTGGGGTGCCGGACTTTGGAGGCGCGGCCTTCGGCTCGCATGCGTCGATCGGCTTCCAGCCAGGCGGGGAGCGCGGAGTCGCTTTGCTCCCAGTGAACTACGGAGGCCTCGTCGCACCAGTTCATCAGCTTTGCCATGGCTGTCTTGTGGGCACCCGCGGTCATGTAGCGGCGCATGGATTACTGGCTGTCCCAGGCGGTCATGGTCCAGTAGGTGCGGTGGCGGTCGGGTAAGAGGTTGCCGTCGAGAAAGCCGGCGGCGGTGCGGACCTGGCGGATGGAGCGCAGGGTGTGGAAGGCGAAGGCCGGCAGGAAGAAGAGGGAGCGGATTCGGAGGCGTGTGACGCTGATGAAGGGCATGGGTAATTACAAGATCGCTCGCTTGCGGTTGCGGCTCAGTAACGTGTCTACGGTTCCACCTTGTACAGGGCCATCATGCCGGCCTGCATGTGTTCGTCGACGTGGCAGTGATACATCCAGGTGCCGGGATCGTCTGGCACCATGTCGACCGTTGCCATCTGTGCGGGGCTGATGGAGATCACATCTGTGCGCTGGCCGCCCTGTAACACGACGTTGCCGTGCCAGTGCGGGGTGTGGAAGTTGGGGCCTTCGCCGATCGTCACCAGATACCAGCGGACGCGCTCTCCCTTCTTCATGGTCATGATTGGCATGTTGGCGTACATGTAGCCGTTGATGGTGGGCTTGAAGTTGGCATTGATGAAGCCCGCGCCGCCGATATCGAAATTGCCGTCGCCAGCGTCCGCGGAGGATTCCAGTTTCTTCACGCCTTTGGGGTCCGTGGTGTAGGTCTCGATGTTGTGGTCGAAATACCAACTGGTGTTTTCGTCGTAAATCATGAAGAGATTGACGAATTCGCGATCTACGTCTTTGGGGCGGCCTTCGGGGCCGGTCATTCCGCGGCGGGCGACGATGATGGCTCCGATGAGACCGCTTTCCACGTCCTTTGGTTCGTCGGCATGGGAGTGATAGAGCCAGACGATGGAACTGGGGTCATTGGGGCCGGGGCCGGAGCGTTCTTCGAGTTTCCAGGTGTAGGTGTGGGTTTTGCCGGGGGGTACGGCGCCGTCTTCTTTGTCGGCGGCGTTGGTGCCATCGGCGTAATCGGCACCTTCGGAATCTTTGGCGTAGAAGACGCCGTGGGGATGCATGGAGAAGGGGCGGGTGCCGTTGTTTTTGAAGATGACGCGGATGGTCTCGCCGACTTCACCTCGGAGGACGGGGCCGAGCGCGCCGAGGTATTGTTCGCTGGCGGGGCGGGGCTTGAGTCTGGTGAAAGTGGCGTCGGTGTACTCGCGGTAGAGGGCTTTGCGGTAGATGGTGCCGATGCGATGGGGGCCGTGTTCGGTGTGGATAGTGGGGTCACCCTTCATGAAAGGCATGCCCATCATCTGGTCAAGGCCGGAGGGGGTGTAGTTCCATTCGACTTCGTCGGCTGCGACGTAGTAGGTGTGGGTGGAGCCTGAACCGACGGAGGTGCTTGTGAAAGTGGAACAGCCGGTGGCGGTCAGGGTCAGAATCAGGGCGCAAACGCAGCGGCAGTACATGGCAATTTCCCTCCGACGGGATGGACCTTCGCTCCCGGTATTGTGTGAGTATAGCGGTACGGCGGATGTAACAAATCGGCGGTCGCGGTCGGATATGATAAATGGCGTGCTGAGCATGGGTCCAAAACGTTTTTTGGTATTAGTTCCACTTTCGTTGCTGGTGGTTTCGTGCGGTGAGAAGGCTAAGGTCGGCGAGTTGCCGGCGACGGCTCCGGCGAAACCGGTGGGTGCCACGGTGGAGATTACTGTGCCGCTGGGGTTGCCGCCGGTGCCGATTCCGGCCGATAATCCACCGACCGCCGATACGATTGCGCTGGGGCGTCGGCTGTATTACGATACGCAGCTTTCGGCCGATAATACGGTGGCGTGCGCGAACTGCCATAGTCCGGCGATGGCGTTTACCGATGGGCGGCCAGTGTCGGTGGGGGTTGGCGGCAAGACAGGGACGCGCAATGCGCCGACGGTTTTGAATGCGGCTTACAATTCGCTGCAGTTCTGGGATGGGCGCGCGAAGAGCCTGGAAGACCAGGCGGGCGGGCCGATTCAGAATCCGGTGGAGATGAACCAGTCGCACGATGTGATGGTGGCGAAGATCGGGAAGCTGGCGGATTATCAGGCTGCGTTCGATAAGGCCTTTGGGCAGGGGCCGATCACGGTGGACAAGGTGGAGAAGGCGATTGCGAGTTTTGAGCGTACGGTGCTGAGCGGGAATTCGCCGTTCGATAAGTATCAGTATGGCGGCGATAAGAAGGCGATGTCGGCAGCGGCGATTCGCGGGCTGGCGGTTTTCAAGGATAAGGCCAAGGGCAATTGCGCGACGTGCCACACGATTGAAGAGAAGTACGCGCTGTTTAGCGACGGCAAGTTTCATAACATCGGCGAGGGTCTGGATGCGAAGGGTGAGTTGAAGGACCAGGGTCGGTATGGGGAGACGAAGGCGGAGGAGGATCGCGGGGCGTTCCGGACGCCGACGCTGCGGAATATTGCGAAGACGGCTCCCTATATGCACGATGGCAGCGTGAAGACGCTGAAGGATGTGGTGGATTTCTATGTGGGTGGGGGAACTTCGAATCCGCACCTGGACAAAGAGATCAAAGAGCTGAAGCTGAGTAAGACGGAACGGCAGGATCTGGTGGCGTTTCTGGAAGCGCTGACGGGCGATATGCCGGCGAATTCGGGGCCGTTGGGACAATAGCGAAAATGGCAAATCTGAGCGGCTGGAATGGAATGCGTTGGCTGTGTGGACTGGCGCTGACTGCGTGCGTTTTCGTGGCGGGATGCGGGCAGGCATCGGCACCGACTGCCGCCACATCGTCGGTTGCGAAGCCCGAAGAGAAGCCTGTCTATTTCAAAGTGGATGCCGCTACGGCGGGAACCGTGACGGGCAGGATTGTGTATACGGGTGCTGCGCCGGTTCGCAAGACCGTGGACATGGACGAAGATCCGCAGTGCGCGAAGCTGCACAAGAACGGCAAGGTTTATGACGACACGATCGCCGTGGGCAAGAAGGGCGCGGTGGCGAATGCGTTCGTGTATATCAAGAAGGGTCTGGAAGGGAAGAAGTTCGAGCCGCCGAAAGAGCCTGTGGTGATGGATCAGCATGGCTGCTGGTTTGAGCCGCGCGTGCTGGGGATGCAGGCGGGGCAGGAACTGAAGGCGGTGAATTCGGATCCGGTGACGCATAACATTCATCCGAAGGCGAAGGTGAATCGCGAGTGGAATCAGAATCAGCCGGAAGGTGCGGAGGCAGCGGTGCGGAAGTTCAGTCTGCCGGAGGTCATGATTCGGGTGAAGTGCAATATTCATGCCTGGATGAAGGCCTGGGTCGGCGTGGTGGATAACCCGTATTTCGCGGTGACGGGAGCTGACGGAAGTTTTGAGATGAAGAATGTGCCCCCGGGGGTCTATACTATTGAGGCCTGGCAGGAAGAGTTGGGTACGCAGGAACAGGAAGTTACGCTGGCGGCATCGGGTAAAGCGGCCGCTGTATTCACGTTTAAGGGAAAGTAGGGTCCAAAGAATGCGAAAAGTTTATCTGTTAGCCCCGGCGTGCCTCGCCGTGTTCCTGTCTGGCTGCGCGCAGCAGCCGGCCGGATACCGCGTTTACGTCACCAATGAAACTTCCGGCGACATGACGATTATCGATTCGGCTACGTTCGACGTGGTGCAGAATATCCACGTCGGTCAGCGTCCACGCGGGATTCATGCGAGTCCGGATGGGAAGCTGCTTTACATCGCGCTGAGCGGTTCGCCGATTGGCGGGCCGAATGTGGATGAGAGCAAACTGCCGCCGCCGGATAAGAACGCCGATGGGATCGCGGTGTTCGACATTGCGCAGAACAAGGTGGTGAAGGTGATTCAGGGTGGGTCGGACCCGGAGAACTTCGCGGTGAGTAAGGATGGCAAGTGGATTTATGTTTCGAATGAAGATGACGAGGGTGTCAGCTTTATCGATCTGACGACGGGGAAGCTGGCACCCCCTGGAATCAAGACGGGCGAGGAACCGGAGGGCGTGGCGCTGACGCCGGATGGGAAGCTGGTTTATTCGACGTCGGAAGGCGATGGGACGGTATCGGTGATTGACGTGACGTCGCGGCAACTGGTGAAGACGTTTAAGGTGGGGCGGCGTCCAAGGAATGTGGTGTTTATGCCGGATGGCGTGCATGCTTACGTGAATGCCGAGAATGACGGCAGCATCGGGATCATCGACATGACGAAGAACGAGATGACCGGCACAGTGACGCTGGGGACTCCGGGGCAGGTGAAGCCGATGGGGCTGGCGCTTTCGGAAGACGGCAAGAAGCTCTACGTGACGACAGGCAAGGGCAAGAGCGTGATGGTGGTGGATACGGCGACGAATACGGTGGCGACTTCGTTCGAAGTGGGGCAGCGGCCGTGGGGCATCGCGTTGGCACCGGATGGCAAGACATTGTTCACGGCGAACGGGCCGAGCGGCGATGTTTCGATTGTGGACGTGGCGACGAATAAAGTCACGAAGAAGGTGAAGGCGACCGGCGGGCCGTGGGGCATTCAGGTCGTTACGAAGCAGTAAGAGAGAGGCTGATCATGTTGACGAGTCTTCGTTGTGCCGCCCTTGGCGCGTTTTTGATGCTGGTGCCGGCGGTGTACGCCCAGGACAACAACTGGGTGATTGCGCCGCTGGACAGCTTTGCGAATTTCACGGTGAAGCATATGGTCTTCACGACAGCGCGTGGCTCCATGGGCGGCATGAAGGGGACGGTGGTTTACGATCCGAAAGATCCTTCGAAGGATTCGGTGGAGGCGACGCTGGAGGTCAGCACTCTAAACACGAATAACGCCAAGCGCGACGATCAGGTGCGGACCGATTATTTCGATGTGAAGCAGTTTCCGCAGATTGTTTTTAAGTCGACCAAGGTGGTGAGCGCGGGGGCGGGGAAGCTGTCGGTAACCGGGAATCTGACGATCAAGGGCGTGACGCGGCAGGTGGTGCTGGCTGTGGACGGGCCGTTTCCTCCGGTGAAGGATGCGCAGGGGCGGACGAAGGTGGGGCTGCAGGCGACGACGAAGATCAGCCGGAAGGATTACGGGATTGTTGGCACGGCGCTCGATGGGGCGGTGGAGGCCGGCGGGTTGATCGTGTCGGACGAAGTGCAACTGGAGCTGGATATTGAGATGCTGCCGCCGAGCCAGGCTGGCATTGTGGGTCCGGCGGCGAAACCGGCGAACTGATTTTCCTTCCAAAGAACAGATTGGCGCAAAAAAAACCGGGACCCGAAGGCCCCGGTTTGGAGCGGATGTTAACTGATCCGCGCCGTGTCGATCATGTTTGAACCTGTAATTGAAATTTCCTGGTCCCCTTCTAATCGGGGTAGATTTATCGTAGCATGCGGGGCTATGAAACGCTTTGTGTGTTTGTTTTTCCTTGCGGCGCTGGCGGGGGTGAGTGCGCCGGGTGCGGATGTTGCGGGGCATTGGCACGTGGTTTATTCGGGTCCTGCGGGTGTGGCGCCAAAGACGGTTGGTTACCACACTGTACGACTACCGGCCAGCCCGTCTTTCTGACGTGGCGGCTGCACGGTACCCTTCCGGTCGGCCGTCGATTTTCTCCAGCAGTGAGTTTCGGACAGGCCTTCATCGCAATGGATTAGGTTGCAGGACTCGGCCCCACTGGTCCTTCATACCTTCGCCTTCCCGAGATGGCAGTAATCGTGGCGGGCGCGATCAAATTAAGGGTCACTCAGTTACAGGTTGGAGAACTGCATGACGAGCTTTTTGATTTGGCTATAGCTTTTCGGCGATGGATTTTCCTTGCAGGAAGAGGGGCAGGTAGTCCGGGCCGCCGGCTTTGGAATCGGTGCCGGACATGTTGAAGCCTCCGAAGGGGTGTGCGCCTACCATCGCTCCGGTGCACTTCCGGTTCAGGTAGAGATTGCCGACGAAGAAATCTTCGCGGGCGCGGGCGAGGTGGTCAGGGTTGCGCGAGTAGATGGCTCCGGTGAGGCCGTAGACGGAGTCATTCACCATGGCGAGGGCTTGTTCGAAGTTGTCGGCACGGGAAACGGCGAGGACCGGTCCGAAAATCTCTTCCTGGAAGATTCTGGCGGTGGGGACGATGTCCGCGATGATGGTCGGCGGCACGTAGTGACCTGTTGCGGGGATGTTGGTATCGCCGATCAGCACGCGGCCTTCGGTTTTGCCGATGGCGATGTAATCGAGGATTGTCTTCTTGGCGCCCGCTGAGATGACCGGTCCTGTCGAGAACGTTGGATCTTCCGGAGAACCCACGGTCACCCGTGCGGCACGGGCCTGGAGCTTGGCGAGGAACGCGTCGTAAACTTTCGCGTGAACGATGGCCCGCGAGCAGGCGGAACATTTCTGGCCGGAATAGCCGAACGCTGACGCCACGACGCCTTCCACGGCGGCATCGAGATCGCAATCTTCATCGACCAGGATGGCGTCTTTGCCGCCCATTTCGGCTATGACGCGGCGGATCCAGATCTGGCCGTTGCGCGGATTGGCGGCGAGTTCGTTGATGCGCAGACCGACGTCACGGGAGCCGGTGAAGGAGATGAAACGGGTCTTCGGGTGCTGGACGAGAATGTCGCCAATGGCTGCGCCGCTGCCGGGCAGGAACGTGAATGATTCGGGCGGGAAGCCGGCTTCGAGCAGCGTTTGGGCGAGGATCGCGCCGACGGTGGGAGTCTCGCTGGACGGCTTGATCACCACCGTGTTGCCGGTGACGAGAGCAGCCACCGTCATGCCGGCCAGGATGGCGAGGGGGAAATTCCACGGCGGAATCACCACGCCGACACCGAGCGGCAGGTAGCGAAGTTCGCCGCGCTCGCCCGGGAGCTGGATGACGGGGTGGGGTCCGGCGAGACGCGCCATTTCGCGGGCGTAGTATTCGCAGAAGTCGATGGCTTCGGCGGTTTCGGCTTCGGCTTCGGGCCAGGTCTTGCCGGCTTCGAGGACCAGCCAGGCGTTGAAATCGAGCTTGCGTTCGCGGATGAGCGCGGCGGTTTTCAGCGCCATGCCGATGCGGGCTTCGGCGGGGGTGCGGCTGTACGCGGGAAAAGCGGCGAAGGCGTTTTCCACGGCGCGATTGGCCATTTCGGGAGAGGCCTTCGAGTGGATGCCGATGACTTCGGCAGGGTTCGCCGGGTTGGTGGAAATCAGCTTGTCGCTGGTGGTGAGCGAGTATTCGCGCCCCAATTGCGCGCGGACGCGAGCCAGCGCGGCTTCCATGGCGGCGCGGTTGGCCGGAACGGTGAAATCGGTGTAAGGTTCGTTTTGGTAGGCCGGGATGTTCACACTTCGATCATCCCACCGGAAGGCTGCGCTGGATAGCCCCCACCAGCGCCGTGATGTCCGCGCGGGACGCGGTGGTCCACTGGACGACGACCAGGTAGCTGCCCTTCTGGAACTTGACTTCGGTGGCGGTGGAGGGCATGCGCTGGGCGGCATCGAAGGCACCTGTGGAGGCGGGGTAGGCGCAGACCCAGACGTTGGCCGTGCTTTCGCCCGCGTAGTTCGCAAGCCAGCAGGCGGGAGGTGTGCCGGACTGTGGCAATCGCGCGGGTGGCTGGGATGTCTCCAGCTTCGTCAGCTTCCAGCCGGGGGAAACGGACGCGGGCAAATCGGGCTTCGCGGCCGCGCCGGGGCTGCAACCGGCGGTGCCAATGGCCAGCAGCGCGGTAGCGAATAGTAGACTGAAAGTTCCTCTTCTCCTGCTCACGTTCAACAGCGTAGCAACTTATCGAATGGCAAAATACAAAGCGGTCAAGAAAAAACAGGATCTGCCTCCGCAGATGCGGCCAGGGTTGCCCTGCCTTGTGATTGTAGTAGGGGTGATGATTCTTATTGTTGTAGTGATGTACTTTGCGATGAAAAATGCGGGTTGATTCCAGATTAGTGAACGAACTTCGTGCCGTCACGATTGTTCCAGGCTACCTCAAGACGGCGGAAGGCTCGGCACTGATTGCCGTGGGCAATACTCAGGTGCTGTGTGCGGCCAGTGTGGAGAACTCTGTTCCCGCATTTCTGCGCAATACCGGAAAGGGCTGGGTGACGGCGGAATACGCCATGTTGCCCCGGGCAACGGGCACGCGTACGCCGCGTGAAGTCACGAAGGGCAGGCCGAGCGGTCGCACGCATGAGATCCAGCGGCTGATTGGGCGTTCACTGCGCTCCGTGATTGATCTCCAGTCGCTGGGCGAACGCTCCATCTTTATCGATTGCGACGTGCTGCAGGCCGATGGCGGGACGCGCGTGGCGTCGATCACGGGCGCTTATGTGGCGCTGGCGCTGGCGATTAAGCAGATGGTGGGTTATAAGATGCTGCAGCGGTCGCCGCTGACGGGCATGGTGGCGGCGATCAGCGTGGGGATTCTGCGCGGCGAGGCGATCCTGGATCTGAATTACGAAGAAGACTCGCGCGCGGAAGTGGATGCCAACGTGGTGATGACGGATGGCGGTCGCTATGTGGAGTTTCAGGCCACAGCGGAGAACAAGAGCTTCGACAACGGGCAGATGGACGAGATGCGCGAACTGGCGCGGGGCGGCATCGTGAAGCTGATTGAGGCGCAGCGGGCTGTCATCGACGCGGCATGAAGATCTGGTGCGCAACGGGAAATCCGGGAAAGCTGCGGGAGTTCCGGTTGGCTGGGGAACTGCTGGATGTGGATGTGGAGCCGCTGCCGGATTTGAAGTCCATTGAGGCGCCGGAAGAGACCGGGGCGACGTTCGAAGAGAACGCCTGTCTGAAGGCGGCTTATTACAGTCGTTTCGCGCCGGGGTTGCTGTTTGCGGACGATTCCGGGCTGGAAGTGGATGCGCTGGGGGGCGAGCCGGGCGTGCGTTCAGCGCGATATGCGGGGGAGCATGCCACGGACGAAGAGAACAATCGTCTGGTGGTGTCGCGGTTGGGAGAGAATTCTGACCGGACTTCGCGGTTCGTCTGCGTGATTGCGCTGGCGAAGGGCGGGGAAGTGGTGAAGACTTTTCGCGGCGCGGTGGAAGGTCAGTTGCTTCGCGAGGCCGCTGGGCCTGCCGGGTTTGGGTATGATCCGCTGTTTTATTACCCGCCGTTTGGGTGCTCGTTTGGGGAAGTGGATGGCGCGCGGAAGTTTGGCGTGAGTCATCGGGGGAATGCGGTAAGGGCGATGCTGGAGTGGCTGAGCCTGAATCCGCGGTGAGGCGCGCGGGATTCCGAATGCGCCAGGTCCGGGCGGAAGCCCGGACGCAGGGCCGAAGCCCTGACCCTACGCGGCTTTCGCTGGGATATTTCTGTGCGCAGCTATCACTGGGATATTCTTGCGCGCAGCTTTCGCTGCGCTATCTTTGACAGATACGTTTTATGCGGCGGCTGATTGCCAGTGCCGAAGGTTACTTCGAGTTCGCTTCACTCGGTACGACGTGGCGGACCGAAATACTCGCGGGCATCACGACGTTCATGACGATGGCTTACATCATCTTTGTGAATCCGTCGATCCTGCACGATGCGGGCATGCCCATCGCCGGCGTTACCGCCGCTACCTGCCTTGCCGCCGCCATCGGTAGTCTGCTGATGGGCGGTTTCGCGCGCTATCCTATCGCGCTCGCGCCCGGCATGGGGCTCAACGCTTATTTCACTTACTCCGTGGTGAAAGGCATGCATGTGGATTGGCATGTCGCGCTGGGCGCGGTGTTCATTTCGGGCGTGGCGTTTCTGGTGCTGACGGCGCTTGGCATTCGTCAGATGATTGTGAATGCGATCCCGGCGGAGTTGTATTCGGCGGTGGCTGCCGGCGTGGGGCTGTTCATCGCGTTTATTGGTTTACGGAATTGCGGGTTGGTGGTGGCCGATCCTGCGACGACTGTGACGCTGGGGAATCTGCGCGCGCCGGAGACGCTGCTCGCTCTGTTCGGGCTGATGGTGACCGGGGCGCTGCTGTGTGCGGGCGTTCGTGCGGCGATTCTGATTGGCGTGCTGGCGACGTGGGGGCTGGCTGTGGTCACCGGCACCATTCACTGGCATCCTGAGCCTTACAGCGTCAGTAGCATCACCTCTACGGCCTTACAACTGGACATTCGTGGTGCGATGGGGCGGGGCATTCTGGAAATTGTCTTTGTGTTCCTGTTTGTGGATTTGTTCGATAACGTTGGGACGCTGGTCGCCGTGGGGAAGAAGGCGAAGCTGTTTGACGAGGCGAATCAGATCCCGCGAGTGAACCGGATTCTTTACAGTGATGCGATTGCGACGATTACGGGGTCGTTGTCCGGGACCTCGACGGTGGTGAGCTACATCGAGAGTTCGGCGGGCGTGGCTGCGGGTGGGCGTTCGGGCGTGACGGCGATTGTGACGGGGTTGCTGTTTTTCGTCGCGCTGTTTGTGGCACCGCTGGCGGGGGCGATTCCGGAATCGGCGACGGCACCGGCGCTGATCATTGTGGGCAGCATGATGATGACCACGGCGGCGGAGATTGAATGGCTGAATCCGGAAGTCGCGATTCCGGCGTTTCTGACCATGATTGCGATTCCGCTGACGTTCAGCATTGCGAATGGGCTGGCGTTTGGGTTTATCGCGTATACGTGGCTGAAGGTGCTGCGGGGGCGGTTCCGGGAAGTGAACTGGACGGTTTACGGGCTGACGGCGCTGTTCATGATTCGGTTCTGGTATTTGGGGAAGTGAAGTGTTAGCTAATGTTGTAGACTGGCATCGTGGCTGCCGAGAAACCGGACAAAATGACTGAGGTGGGTTCAGCGCAAAAGCCGGTGCTGCCGTGGGGCGTGCTGAAGGGCATGATCCTCGATGGGTTTGACGAACCGCTGGAAGTCATGAAGGATTATGTTGGGTGCGGGTGGGGTGGCTAAGCTAATGTGGTAAGCTAAGGTTATGGCGTCACCTGCTGTTGGATTGGTAAATATGCACAAAGCGAAGTCCACGCTTTCGCAATTGGTCAAAATGGCCGAGGCTGGCGAGGATATCCTGATCGCGCGCAATGGCAAGGCAGTGGTGCGTCTCACTGCCATTGAGACGCCGAAACCGGCGTTGCCGTGGGGCGCGTTGAAAGGCAAGATCAAGATTCTCGACGGCTTCGACGAGCCGCTGGAAGTCATGAAGGATTACCTCTGACCACCGACGGAGTTCTTCTCGACACGCATATCGTCCTGTGGATTCTGGCAGGAGACGATAAGAAGATTTCCAAGCGGGCATCCAAAGCGTTAGCTACGCCGGGTGCCCGTTTTTTCGTCAGCGTGGTCAGTATCTGGGAGATCCTGCTCAAGCGGCACGCGGGTAAACTCTGGGCCAGCGAAAGTCCCGAGGCAATTGTGAACCTGATTCGGTCGCAGGCGGGATGGAAGATACTATCGCTGGAGGCGGAGCATCTACTGGCGCTGGCGGGCATTGCGGCGTTTACTGACCACGCCGATCCGTTTGACCGGCTGCTGATCGCGCAGGCCAGCAGCGAGAAGCTGAGCATCGTTAGTGCGGATGCTCAGTTCTCGCGCTACGGCGTGAAGGTTACCTGGTAGATCCTACTTTGCTCCACCCACAAAATCTTCCATCACCGCTTTCCGCAGCAGACTGGGCGGCAGCAGCCCTTGCGAAAGGATGAAATCGTGGAAGCGACCCACGTCGAACTTCGCCCCCATCGTCTTCTCGGCCGCCTGACGAATTTCCAGCAGTCGCGTGAAGCCATCGTAATAGGAAACCGCCTGCCCTGGGCTGCGGAAGGTGAACCGGTCCACTTCCTCCGTGGCGAAAGCCTTTGAACACACGACGTCGTCCTGGAGCACGCGCATGGCTTCCGCCGGCGTCACCTTTCCATCCTGTAATTCGGGATCGAGGAACGCGCGCGCCGCTCGCAGCAGGCGCAATTGCAGCGAGATCAGCTTGCCTTCGTCCGGCATGTACGGCAGCATGAACCATTCCGAGTACAGGCCCCAGCCTTCCGCGTTGGTGCTGTTGAAGGCATAAAGGGCGCGCGCCTGGGAGACGCCGTTTTCCACCATGCCATCGAACTGGAGTTGGTGACCGGGGCGGGCTTCGTGAGCGACCAGCGTCCATGAGGCGGCGGCGAACGTGAAATCGTCGTATTTGAGCGCTTCACCACCCGAACCGGAGGTGCCCATGGGGAGCACGAACTGGCCGCGCTCGCCGTTGTTATGCAGCAGCGGCGGCGCGATCATGTGTGGGGCCGGTTGCCGCGCCGTTTCGGCTTCGGAAGCGAGTCGAATGATGGCGGGTCGCGTGGGCAGCGTCAAGAGTTTGTTCGTGAGGACGATGTTCTCGATTTCGGCGAGGCGCTTCTGGTAGTGCGGCAGGATGTCCTCGCCGTTGAGTTGTTCCTTCTTGAGTTCGCGGATCACGTCGCGGTAGTCGGACGAAGGCAGCTTGCGGGCGGCGGCGATGCGCGCGGCGACGGGCTTCATTTCCGCCTGAATCTCCAGGAAGCCCGCGTGCGCCACCTTCTTCAGTTCCTCCGGCGTGTAATCGACACCGGCGAACTCCAGGTGCATTTTGTAAATCTCCGGCGGCAGACGGAAATCGGTACGGGCTTTGGGCAGAACTTCTTTGCGCACGAACGCGTCGTATTCGGTCAACTGGGCCTTCAGCTTCGCGAAGGCTTCCTGGTAGCCCTTCTGGTTGTATTTTTCGAGCAGCAGGCCGATGCCCGTGACGTAAGTGTTGGTATCGCGGAGATCCTTTTCCACTTCTTCCTTTGCGGGGCCCAGCAGGCCGGGCGTGGCGAGGCGTTCGCGGAAGCGTGCTTCGGCCATGGTGGTCATGGCGGTGAAGCCTTTCTGGAGGCCGGTGTATTCTTTGAGGCGCGTCAGGGCGGCGGGACGGCGAGCGTCGGCAACCTGATCGTCGAGGAGGCCCATCATGCCGGAGTAGATGGTCTGGCCAACGTTGTAGTAAGGGAGGAAGGTCTTGTAGACGGCATCGTTGTTGCGGATGTCGCGTTCAGCCGACTGGATCAGGATCTCCAGGTCCTGGCGGACGAGGGGATCTTTCTCGGCGGCAAGTTTCGCGCGCAATTGATCGGCGGCTTTGACGAGATCGGCACGGACTTTTTCGTGGCGGTCGGCGGAGAGGACCGTGATGCGGTCGTCAATGCCTGGCACGCCGGAGCGGGCAGCATCTTCGGGGGAATATTTCGTGTCGAGATCGACGAGGATTTTGGTGTTTTGATTGCTGCGGACCACCCATTCGGGTTGGGCTTTCGCGGGCGGGGAGGCGGGTGTCTGGGAAAAGGCCGCGCAGGGGATCAGGAGGGCAAGAATCAGAGCTGGACGCACTATTTCAGGATACGTGAAGTTGTGCGTTGTCGGTGTGCGATCCATCCGGGGCGGCTTGCGCGATTCTAATGCTCCTGTTTACTCCGTGTCCGCGATTGTTCGCTTGCGGGCTGACCGAGCCACCAGGCGGGCGAAATCGCGCAGACCCGCGGCGTCATACTCTTCGAATTGGCCGGTTTCGAGGTCATGGAGACCCCGTTGGACACGGCGACGGATCGCGTCCCGTTGGGCCGAAGTCAGGTTGGCCTCAGAATTAGCCAGCGAGCCGATCTTCGCGGAATTCAATTGCTCAGGTCCCATGGGTGAGTCTGATGCCATTATTGCTCAACATTGTGGCATACGGAGCCTGGACAACAAACTCTGATCGAGACTCTGTTCCCTCCAGGCCCGGGCGGAAGCCCGGTCGCAGGGCCGAAGCCCTGACCCTACATCTGGCCAAAGCAGCCAAACCCGTCGAATTCGACGGGTTTCAACATGGTCACGGTTGCGGCAACACGGCTTATTCCCCCTTGCGTGCTAACCTGAAAATCGTCAGGTTCCGGGCTCCGTGCAATGGGCGGCTGCAAACCCCGCCAGGTTCGGAAGGAAGCAACGGTAGTGGCTTAACCCGTGTGCCGCGGATTACCCGGGGCCTGGCATAATTTCTCCGGTCCTCCCATGTATCAGGTCATTGCGCGTAAATACCGGCCGCAGTCTTTTGACGACGTCCTGAACCAGGACCACATCAAAACCACCCTCCGCAACGCCATCGCGCAGAACCGCATTGCGCACGGCTACATCTTCTCCGGCCAGCGCGGGACGGGCAAGACCACCACGGCGCGCATCGTCGCCCTCTGTCTGAACTGCGAAAAAGGCCCGACCGACAAGCCCTGCGGCGTCTGCGCCAGTTGCGTGGAAATCGCGGCGGGCGGCGCGGTGGATGTGATCGAAATCGACGCGGCGTCCAATCGCGGCATCAACGAGATGCGCGAACTTCGGGAAAACGTCCGCTACCAGCCGGCGCGCGACCGCTACAAGATTTTCATCATCGACGAAGCGCACCAGATTACGAACGAAGCTTTCAATGCGCTGCTGAAGACGATTGAAGAGCCGCCGGAGTGGGCGGTTTTCATTCTCTGCACTACGGAAACGCACAAGATTCCGGCCACCATCGCGTCGCGCTGCCAGCATTTCAGCTTTCGCTCAGTGGATTTTCACGATCTGATCGACCGGATGCGCGAGATCTGCGTCTCGGAAGGCGTGGAGGCGGACGACGAATCGCTGGCTGTGCTGGCGCAGGCGGGCGAAGGGTCGGTGCGCGATTCGCTCTCGGCGCTCGACCAGGCGATTGCGTGTTGCGGGAACAAGCTGGATGCCGGGCAGGTTCGGGCGTTGCTGGGCGCGTTCGGTATTGATGCGATGTCGCAGGTGACCACGGCGCTTTCGGCGCAGGATGGCGGGGCGATGCTGGCGCTGGTGGATGAACTGGAGCGCAACGGTGGAAGTCCGCAGCATTTTTCGCGTGAGATGTCGCGGTATATTCGCAATCTGCTGGTGACGAAGATTTCCGGGCAGGATTCGCGGCTGGTGACGGCGAGTCCGGCGGAGAAGAAGGAACTGTCGCGGATTGCGGCGCTGTTTGGCGAGGAAGATCTCACCCGGTATTTGCAGTTTTCGCTGGATCTGTTTCGGGATTTGCAGTATTCCATGCAGCCGCGGTTTCATCTGGAAATCGGGCTGCTGAAGATGATTCAGGCAGGCAAGCTGGTGCCGATTGAGGAGGCGCTGGCGAATCTGGGCAGCGAGTCGCGTTCGGCTGCGCCTGCTGCTGGTCCGGCGGCTCCGATGCGTGCCCCGGTTGCCGCGCCTCCGGTTCGACCGGCGTCGTTTTCTGCGGCACCGTCCGCGTCGCCGTCGTTTGCGCCTCGGTCGCCGGCCAGGCCTGAGCCTGCGGCTGCACCACCTGTTCCGGCTGGTCCGCCTTCCGCGAGTGACGATTGGCGGGAAAAGCTGCAAAGTGCCATGATTCAGGCTGGCCTGCAGTTTTCGGCCGACGCCATGATGCACGCGAGCGCTGCGCTGGCGAATAACGAACTGATTATTACGGCACCGAAGCAGTACCAGTTGGATCTGGGGCGCGATGAAATTATGGCCGCGCTGAAGCAAATTGGGCATCCGACGCTTCGCTTCAAGGTTGTATTTGGCGAGGTCAAGGTGGACGCTGCCGCGTCGGTGGCCCGGCCCGCGGCACCGAAGCCGGCGGCGGCCGCGGACGAAACCACGGAGCGCGCGCTGGCTCATCCCGAAGTACAGCGCTTTCGAGAGTTATTTGGCGGCGACGTGCGAAACGTCCGCAATTTGAAGGAGTCCTGAAAACGATATGAAGATGCCAGGCAACATGCAGGCCATGATGAAGCAGGCCCAGCAGATGCAGGAAAAGATGCAGGCCGAGATTGCGCTGATCCGCGTGGAGGGTTCGGCGGGCGGCGGCATGGTTACGGTGAAGATGGACGGCCATAAAGCGGTGACCGGCGTGAAGATCGACCCGGAAGTGGCGGGCGACGTGGAGATGCTGCAGGATCTGGTGGTCGCGGCGTGTGCGGATGCCGTCAAGAAAGTGGACGACGAATCGCAGCGCAAGATGGGCGGCATGCTGGGCGGCATGGGTCTGCCTCCTGGGCTGTTTTAGGGCTGGTCCGATACCAACATGCCTGATTTTGCCGAACCACTTTCGCGGCTGATTACCGAGTTTAAGAGGCTGCCGGGGATCGGGCAGAAATCGGCGCAGCGCATTGCGTTTCATATTATGCGCTCCGGCCGCGGGGATGCCGCACAACTGGCGGAGGCGATTCTCGACGTCAAGGACAAGCTCACGATGTGCGCGATGTGCAACAACATTGCGGACAGCGAGTTGTGCCAGTACTGTCGGGATCCGCAGCGCGATCAGTCCGTGGTGTGCGTGGTGGAAGATCCGAATAACATTGTTGGCATTGAAGTCACGCGCCAGTTCAACGGGCTGTATCACGTGCTGGGCGGGGCGCTCTCGCCGCTGCGCGGCATTGGGCCGGAGCAGTTGCGGATCAAGACGTTGATTGAGCGGATCGCGCGCGGCGAGGTGCGGGAAGTGATTGTGGCGACGAATCCGACGGTAGAGGGCGAGGCAACGGCAGTGTATCTGTCGAAGCTGCTGAAGCCGCTGGGGATGCGGGTCACGCGGATCGCAATGGGTGTACCGGTGGGCAGCGACCTGGAGTTTGCGGACGAAGTGACGATGTGGAAGGCGATGGAAGGGCGGCGCGAGATTTAGGCAGCGGTAAGCTTTCCTTTGTCGCTCTGGCGGTTTCCGCGGCAGTCGAGGACCAAGTGTATGGCCCAAATGCCCCGATGGAAACTCAGGCTCCGGTGGTGGATGCGGGAGTCGGATGCAAAACGGGACAGGAGATACCGTGGCTGGCGATTCTGGGTCTTCAATCGGGGATCCGTCTGCGTCGTGTCGGGCTTCGTGTCATGGCTCTACGAGGAGCCCTGGGCCGCAGTTTGGATATGCGCGGTCATCGTTGCTGGTGCGGCAGTAGCGGTGTTGATTCGAGCAACCAGCCCGAAATAAGCCAGGCTTTCCTCGATCCTGTATGATGAAACCGGATGGCCATTGACGATACATTGATCGGCGAAATCGTGCACCGCGTTCTCGCGGTCGCGCGGCCCGACAAGATCATCCTGTTCGGCTCCGCTGCTTCCGGGCAAATGACAAAAGACAGCGACATCGACCTGCTGGTTATCGAACCGTCACCGGAGAACATTCACGACAGGCGTGTGGAAATACGTGGTGCCGTTGGCGACGTCGGATTTCCGGTGGACGTCATCGTTATGCGCACCGAGCGCTTCGAACGCACGAAGAGATTCGTCGGCGGCATTGCGTACCCGGCTGAAAAATATGGCCGGGTTGTCTATGAAGCCGCTTGATCCAGACCTTGAATCGCTGGTGCGCCGACGGATGGAGAAGGCCGACGCGGACCTTGAAGCCGCCGAACGGCTCGGACCAGTTGTTGCGGACAGCAGCCGTCTTCGCGAAATCGTGGGCTTTCACTGTCAGCAGACGGTGGAGAAATACCTCAAGGCGTTGCTGACGTTTCATCAGGTTGAATTCCCCCGGACGCACGAACTGGATCGCCTGTTATTGCTTGTAGCCCATGTCAATCGCGATGTGGCGGAAGAGTTGGGCGGCGCGCGATGGTTGGGGCCATTCGGTGTGGATGCACGCTATCCGGGCGATGGGGCTGAGATGTTGCCTGGTGAGGAAGTCCGGGCGATCATGCTGGCCCGGTTTGCGCAGGAGGTAGTGAGACGGGTTTTGGGCTAATCCGGCCTCAGGTCATTCTTCGAATTATTTGCCGTCGGGCAATTGCGCTTTAGGCGCTTGCTAATCCCGCACCGGTGGCGCATACTCCAGGCATGACACTCCGGAACGCTGCGGTTTTCGCTATCGTTGGTATGGCCCTTTGGACGATTTGCACGGCTATCAATCTTTTCACCGGCGTAAGTGGGTTGGCGCGAGGCATTGAGTCGCTGGCAGTTGCGCTGTCAGATGTCATCCATTTCCTGGCGTCGCTGAGTTTACTCGTGTTTTTCGTGGTCTATCACCGGTCGCAGGCGTGATGTTTACCCTCGCGACCGCTTTTGCGCCCCTCCGCCCAGGCCACCCAGATCTACAATCACCGCGATCAACAGCCAGAGCAGATTGATCCCGGCCAGCGGCATGTGGCTATTCAGCTCCCAGGCGTAAACCAGCGTGGTGAGCGGCAGGAAGAAGAAGCCCAGCAGCGGCATGAGCATCTCGCCGTGAAACGCACGATGCAGATACGTGGAGAAGAACCAGAGCAGCGCCAGCGTGACACGCGGGAACAGCAGGATTACGGCTAAGAGCAGGCATGGCATAGATTCACCTCAGGCGCAGGCGGAAGCCTCACGCAAGTCAGGATATAGCAGTTTTGGGGCCATCGGCCGGTTGATATTTGCTGGCCAGGCCGGGCGGAAGCCCTGACCCTACGTCCCTCAATGCTTCATCGGGTCCGCGCCTACTGTCCAGCCTGGTTTCTCATTTGCCGCGGCATTCTGCTGTTTCAGCCAGGTTAGCAGCGGCTGGAAATACTCCACCATCGCTGACGCATCGACGTGATCCTCACCCGTCATCAGCTTCAGCGTTTCCGGCCAGGGACGCGATTGGCCCTGCTCCAGCATGGCCTTAAACTTGTCGCCCGCCGCCTTCGAACCGTAGAATGAGCAGCGATTCAGCGGGCCCGTGTAACCCGAGGCTCGGCACATGGCCCGGTAAAACTGGAACTGATAAATACGCGCCAGGAAGTAACGCGCGTAAGGCGTGTTGGCCGGGATGTGGTACTTCGCGCCGGGGTCGAAATCGGTCTCGCTGCGGTCCACCGCCGGGGCGATGCCCTGATATTTTTCCCGAAGAGTCCACCAGGCCTTGTTGTAATTGGCAGGTTTTACCTGACCGGAGAAGACCTCCCAACGCCACTTATCCACCAGCAAACCGAAGGGCAGGAAGGCAATCTTGTCCATCGCCGTTTTCAGCAGAATCGGCAGATCCGCCGCAGCGGGCGGAATCGTCTGGATCAGACCGATCTGTTTGAGATACTCCGGTGTGATGGAGAGCGCGATGGCGTCGCCGATCGCTTCATGAAAACCGTCGTTGGCGCCGCCGCGGAACAGGAAGGGCTGCTTGCGGTAGGAGAGATCGTAGTAGACGTGGCCGAGTTCGTGGTGCGTGGTGACGAAATCGTCCGAAGTCTGGTGCAGGCAGACCTTGAGGCGGACGTCGCGGTCGAAGTCGATATCCCAGGCGCTGGCGTGGCAGACCACGTCGCGATCGGCTGGTCGTGAAAGCATGGACCGCTGCCAGAAAGTGTCGGGCAGTTTTTCGAAGCCGAGCGAGCCGAAGAAGTTTTCGCCGTACTCCACCATCTGGCGGGGCGTGGTCTTGCGCTCTTTGAGAATGGCTCCGACATCGTAAGTGGTGGGCGCGGCGGGCGGAGCCACCAAATCGTAGACGTTGCCCCACTCCTGCGACCACATGTTGCCCAGCAGGTGCGCGGGGATCATGCCATCTTTGCGGTCGGCATCCGCGCCGTATTTCGCCACCAACTTGTGACGGACGTAGGCGTGGAGTTCCCTGTAGAGGGGGTCCACCTGGGTCCAGAGGCGTTCGAGTTCGGCCGAGAACTGCTCGGGGGTCATGTCATAGCCGGATCGCCACAGTGCGCCGGTATCGGCGAAGCCGATTTCGCGAGCGCCCTGATTGGAGAGCTGTACGAAGCGTGCGTAGCGCTCGCGCATGGGGATGCCGATCTTGCTCCAGCCGGCCCACATGGCGGCGAGCTCTTTGGGGTCGCGCGAGGTCGCCATCTTCTCATCCAGTTCTTCGATGCCGAGGCAGGGAGCCGGGACGGCCCCGCCATCCGGACAGTATTTGCCCTTGCCGTAGCTGCCGCCGAGCGACGATGCTACCTGGGTGAGCTCTTCGCGGAGCTTCGCATCGTGCGGTGCCGGCAAGGTGAGGGAGAGCTTCATCAGCAGGATTTTTCGCCTGAGATCGGCGGGAAGGTCGAGCGCGGCAAACTGCTTCGCCTGATCCACCAGTTGGGTGGTGCGGGCGATGAGGCGGTCGTTTTCGGCGGCAGTCAGGATATCGGTGTCGTCGGTGATGTAGGTTTCATCCACCCACTCGGCGCGGGCGCCAAGGATGCTGAGCTTCATGAGCTCGGCTTCCGCTTTATCCATAAAGGCACGCGCCGAGGCGATGGTTGGCGCGGCGGACTTCGTTTGCGCCAGGACTCCGGCGGCGACCACGAAGGGGATCGCAAAAGTTACGATTCGACGCAGATTGGGCATTTGAATTGGAGTTTAGCGCACCAAAAACGGCAACGGCGGACGCGCTAAGGACACGTCCGCCGTTGCCGTTACGTTCCGAGGAACGGATAAGTCCGGGCAGCCCAACCGGGAGAGGAAATGCTGCCTGGAAAACTATTTAAAGATTTGCAGCTGATGCGTGCCTGCGCCGGGCGATGACCAGTCCCGCTATGGCGGAGGCCATGAGGAACCAGGTGGATGGCTCAGGGGTGGACGTCACGCCGAAATTGCCGGTGAAGATGTTGTTGCTTTCCAGTTCGGCGGTCTGGCCGCTGGTCTGGTTCACAGCACCTACGATCAGTTCCCCGTTAATGGCGCCGTTGGTGCCGACAAATGTCGCGCTGGGGGCCAGGATGGAGCCGTAAATCGTAATACCCGTCGTCGTCAATGAAGTTGCCGACTTCAGGTTGAAGAGCGTATTGGCCGCAGTGGCTCCGCCCGTGTAGGTAATGGAGCCGTTGGTGATGGAAACCGTCGTGCCAGGAATATTCACGAGGACAGTGGCGCCGGTGGGCGCGTTAATCGTAATTGAGTTATAGACGCCGCCGTTGGCGGGAAGAGTGAAAACGCAGAGCGTGCAACCGGTCGCGGTCAGTGTGTAGCTGCCGGAACTTCCGGTGACGGTGCCGTTGTTGGCGTCCGCTGCGAGGGTGGTGGAAAGCTGCGTCAGGGCCGTCGCGGCTGCGCTGAAATCGATGGGCAGGGAGGCCGCTGCAATGTGGGTGGTGGTGCCGTTCACTACAAGGTTGGAACCGAGCGAACCAGCGTAGTTCAGATTGTGCTGAAAGGTGAAGCCTGCGGAAGAGGTGACGCTGCCGCCAATCCAGGCATCGCCTGCATTCCCGTTATCGAGCTGACCGCCGGCCAACGTCACCGAGCCGCCGACAACCAGGCCAGCCGTGCCCGGGGTTGCGCCGTTTGGTATCTGATTGATGCTGTACGAACCGCCGGCGGACAGCGAACCGGCTACTGCTGCGGAGCCCATGATGTCGCTGTTGCCTGTGACCGAGTAAGCGCCGAGATCGAATAGATTGTAGCCCGAAGCTACGCCGAGCGCGCTGCTGGCGTGTGCAGCCGGTATGGCTGCTGCCAGGAGTACCGCGGAGAGCGATATGCGTCGGACGAACATGACTTGATATTTGCACGTCCGCGGTATGCGCACAAGACATACAGTACGGGATACGGAGGACTGTTATCCAAGGCTATTCACAGTACCTTCACCATATGGAACACTACGTTCAAGCGTTGGCCGCCGCCGTAGTTTCCCGGGTATGATCGGAGTGGGTGCCGTCCGGATGAGCACCAGGAAGAGGATGCGAATTTGATTCGAATTGCAAACGGGCAGGGCTTCTGGGGAGACTCGCCGGATGCTCCGCTGGAACAGGTCCGGCGGGGCCCGATTGACTACCTGACGCTCGATTATCTGGCCGAAGTCACCATGTCGATTCTGCAGAAACAGCGGTCGCGCGACCCTGAAGCCGGCTATGCCCGCGATTTTGTGGAAGTGGTGGACCGCGTGCTGCCGGATCTTGTTTCGAAGAATGTCCGGCTGGTGGCAAATGCCGGTGGTCTCAATCCGGAAGCCTGCCGTCGCGCCGTACTGGAAGTCGCGAAACGGCAGGGGCTGAATGTCCCGGTCGCGACGGTTTCGGGCGACGATATTACGGGCAGAATCGAAGAGTTACTGGCGCGCGGCGTGGAATTTCGCAACATGGATACGGGGGAGCCGCTCGCGACGATTCGCGACCGGGTGCGGAGCGCCAGCGTCTACTTCGGCGCTTTCCCGATCGCACAGGCACTGGATGGCGGGGCACGTATTGTGATCACGGGGCGATGTGCCGATGCCGCGCTCGTGCTGGGGCCGATGATCCATGAATTTGGCTGGAAGGCAGCTGACTGGGACCGGCTGGCGGCCGGCATTGTGGCGGGCCATGCCATCGAATGTGGCGCGCAGGGCAGCGGCGGGAACTGTCAGGACGATTGGGCGACGATTCCGGCGCTGGAGGATATCGGGTATCCGATTGTGGAAGCATCCCCGGACGGCTCCTTCGTGGTGACAAAACATGCGGGCACAGGTGGACGGGTTACGGTAGCCTCGGTTACTGAGCAGTTGGTTTATGAGATTGGCGATCCGCGGGCGTATCTGACGCCCGATTGCGGGGCGGATTTCACGTCTTTCCGTCTGGAGCAGGAAGACCCGGAGCGGGTGCGCTGCACGGGGGTACGCGGGAACCCGGCTACTCCCACTTACAAAGTTTCCATCAGCTACGCGGCAGGGTACCGCGCCATCGGTTCGGTCGCTTACGCCTGGCCTGACGCGTACAAGAAGGCCCAGGCGGGTGCGCGCATTCTGAAAGAGCGTGTGGCGCGGCTCGGGCTGGAGTTTGACGCCATTCACAGCGAACTGCTGGGAGCGAATGCCTGCCACGGGATTGCGGCGGCGGAACCATCGCCCGAGTTGGCGGCGCAGTTGCCGGAGGTGGTGCTGCGGTTTGGTGTGCGCTCGAAGAGCCGGGCGGCGGTGGAAAGATTCACGAAAGAAATCGCGCCCCTGGTGCTGAGCGGTCCGCCTTCCGTGACGGGGCTGGGCGCTGGGCGTCCAAAGGTAGAAGAAGTGATGGCATACTGGCCCGCGTTGATTCCGAAGAGCGAAGTTTCGCCGGTGGTGAGCTTATGAAAGTCCAATTACTGGAAATCGCGCACTCCCGTTCGGGAGATAAAGGCAATGCCAGCAATATCGGCCTGATTGCGAAAAAGCCGGAGTACTATCCCATTCTTTTAGAACAGGTTACCGCAGATAGGGTAAAGCAGCACTTTGCCGGGGTTTGTCTTGGTAAGGTGGAGCGTTTTGAGCTGCCAAACCTGCACGCTCTGAACTTTTTGCTGCAGGATGCGCTGGATGGCGGCGGCACGCTGTCGCTGCGGGCGGACCCTCAAGGGAAGACCTTGGGAACGGCGTTATTGCGGATGGAAATCGAAGTCGGGAAGATGGAATGAGGTACGGTTTGAGGAGCGTCCGGATTGCGCCGGTGGCTCTGCTTCTGGTTGCGGCTTCGGCCGCGCCCGCCGAGGATCGCTGGATTCGTCTGGTCTCTCCCCATTTCGAGATGTACACGACCACGGAGGAGAAGACGGCCCGCGAGGCTATCCTCCACTTCGAACGTGTGCGCGAGTTCCTGACTTCGGCGGCTCCGCTGAAGCTGCAGGGCGATCATCCGACCCGCATTGTGGCCTTTCGGGATCCGGCGATGTATCAGATTTACGCTCCGAACCAGATGGTGCTTTCGTATTTCGCGCCCGGACAGCAGCGCGATTTCATCGTGATGCAGAATCCTTCGCCTCAGAGTTATCCGATCACGATCCACGAATACGTCCACGCGCTGGTGCAGCACAGCGGGTTGCGGTTGCCGCTTTGGCTGAACGAAGGCTGGGCGGACGTGTATTCCACGCTGAAACCCAGTCATGACGGCGTGGCGGTGGGCGACCTGATTCCGGACCGCATCGCCACGTTGAGCAAGGGGCAATGGTTCGGGTTGAACGAACTGGCGGCGATCAATGCCTCGTCGCCGGAGTATCACGAGTCCGCCCGCACGGGAATATTTTATGCCGAGAGCTGGGCACTGGCCCACATGTTGTATCTTTCTCCCGAGTACAAGGCGGGTTTCGGAAAGTTTCTTGCCGCCCTGAACGGGGGCCAAAGCATGGACGCGGCACTGCAGACCGCATTTGCGAGGAACTCTGGCCAGGTTTTTGCGGATCTGCAGACTTATCTCTCCCGGAAGACACTCGTTGGTACCGTGTTTCTGACCCCGTTTGAGAAGGCTGGAGAGAAGGCTGCCGTCAGTCCGGTTTCGATTTATGACTCCACCCTTGCGATGGCGGATCTTCATGCCGCGGTAGGGCATCAGGTGGATGCCGCTCGCCTTTACCGGCAGTTGGAAGAGGCCGAACCCAACCGGCCTGACGCGTATGCCGGAGCTGGCTACATGGCCATTCGCTACAGGGAGATGGAAAACGCCCGGCGTGAATTTACCAAAGCCTATGCGCTCGGCAGCACGGACGCAAAGCTTTGTCTGCAGTTGGCTGTTCTGGACCGCGACGCCAAACAGCCGAAGGCGCAGGTGATGGCGGAAATGGAGCGCTCGGTGAAGCTGCAGCCGGATTTTTCAGAGGCTCTTTACGAACTGGGGCTGATGAAGGTGGATTCGAGGGATTTTGACGCTGGCTACGCCCTGCTGACCCGCGTGACGGGTCTTCCGTCCGACCGGACCGGCCCTTTCAATGCCGCGCTGGCCTATGCCAGCCTGGCGAGAGGGGAGATTGAGACGGCTCGCAACTACGCAGGGGCTGCCCTGAAGGTTGCGGCGAATCCGGCGGCGAAGGCTGCGGTGGAGGGGATACTGCGGTTGATCGATGCGAGAGCCAAACCCGGCGCAGGCGTCCATCCGGGTGAGAAACTGCTGCATGCGGAGGGGTTGGTGGTGGGGATGCGCTGCGAGTCTCCGGAATCGGGGCTGGTTTCGAAGCTGGGCCTGGTCGTCGGAGGAAAGCAACTGCTCTTTGATCTGCCGGAAGCTGCAGCTGTGGAGATTTTGAAGCGGCCGGATTCGCAATCGGAACTGAAGTGCGGTCCACTCGGTTCGTTTCCTTTATCGGTGGAGTATGCGGCAGGCGATGGCAAGGGTCCCACGGTTGGAATGGTGCGCCGGATCGAGTATTAGGTTCTGGCCGCTGCAATGAATCTTGTTCTCGTAACGGAGCGGCGGCGGCCAGAACAAGCGGGGATGCCAAAGGGTTGGCAGCCCCTTGTCTTGATTAGTCGTCCGGGTTTTCGTCGTCCGGCCCGGGCTCGTCCAGCAGTTCGGGGTGGGCGGCGTACCGCTTCAGCACCGTAAAACTTGCGCCGGAAGAAAAGCCGGCTCTGCGGAGTTTTCTGTAAGCAGCGGCGAGTTTACGGTCATCATCGATATTGCCGCCCGCGGCAACCGCCGGCATGCGGCGCTCAATATAGGCGGCGACCAGTTCTTTTTCGTCCTTGCCTTCAAAGGCGCGTGTCACGGCCTGTTCCGCCAGCTTTGGGGTGACGCGGCGAGTTCTGAGATCGTGCAGCACGCGGGCGCGTCCGAAGCCGTCGTTTTCCACCCGAATTGTGGTAAACATCTCCGCGAAGCGCTTGTCGTCCAGATAATTGAGGTCTTTGAGCCGGGCGATTACGGGTTCAATATCGGCGAGATTCGCGGCCCGGCGGCGGAGCTTGAAACGAAGCTCGTCGGAAGAACAGGCCCGGTCGGCCAGCGAACGCACCGCGTAGTCGAAAAGGGCGTCAGGTGCCAGCTTCGTGGGTGGTTTTCTCGTTTTGGCGGGCATGGCCATGGCTGTCAGGGTCTGGGTATCAGTGTAAAGGATCGCCGCCGTTCTGCCGAATACGCATTCAGTGGCCCTACGCACTCTACAGTCGTTCCTTCAAGCGCCAAAGGATGTGCGCGGCATGCGGGCCGAGGCTCTGAATCGCGTGATTTCTTTGCTGTTTCAGGGCATTGCACTGTATTCCTTCAGCTTCGACACCGTCGAATTTGAAATATTTCAGCGTGCCATGCGGAAGCTGCGGGAGGAGATCGCAGCGGTCGACGATGAAGATTCCGCCCTGATTCTGGCTGGATCCGCGATCCGCACGCTGGAAGAGCATAGCAGCGCGTCCGAGACCGCCATCACGGCCCGCCAGGATGAAATGGAAGCGGCCCTGGCGCTGGTTTCCGATTCGTTACTCAAGGTCGGCCACATCAGTGAAGCCCTCGCGCTGGAACTCAAGGAAAGCGAACGCGATGTTGCTTCCGCGCGGAAACCGGAGGATGCCGCTACGGCTCGGGCCAGACTTTCGCGCTGCCTCGAAGAGATTCGCATCAGTGTACTTCGCCGGAATGAAGGGGCGTTGCTGTGCTCGCAGATATATCAGGACAACGAAATTGACGCGTTGACCGGCTTGCCGGATTCGCGCAAGGCGATTGATGCCATCTCCGCGGCCTGGGACCGTCGCGACCACTACAACGCCGCCGTTTTCGGTGTACGGCGTTTTGACACGATCAACGCACGCTACGGCTTCAAAGCCGGCGACGAGGTTCTTCGTGTGATGAGCAGCAGTCTGGCCGATGTCTTTCAGGATCATCTCTTCTTCCGCTGGCGCGGCCCTTATCTGCTGGCGCTGATCGACAAAACGTCGTCGGAGTCCGTGGTTGCGCCGGAACTGAAGCGCCTGGCCGCAGCCCGGCTGCAGCATACTATTGCGCTCAAAGACCGCGAAGTGATGCTCACCATTTCCATCGCCTGGAAACTGGTGCCGCTCGAAGCGAAGAGCATTGAGGATATGATCCATCAACTCGACGAACTCACCACCATCCGGCTCCGCCAGGAGGCCTGACGAGCCACACGCCGGAGTTCGTCCCCGGCAGGGTGCTAGATTCGAGTATTGTGAGCAATCGCACTCTTGATCCCCTGTTCTCCAGTCGTGGCTGGTCGCAATGAAACGCGTGGTGATCTCCGGCGGTGCGGGCTTCATCGCCTCGCATCTTGCAGATCGGCTGCTTGACGAGGGCTATTCCGTTCTGGGCCTGGATAACTTCCTGACGGGTGCCGAACGCAATATCGCGCATCTGCGTTCGAATCCGGCCTTCGCGTTTCGCGTGCAGGACGTGACTCTGCCTTTCGACGTGGAAGGGCCGGTTGATTACGTGATTCACGCCGCCTCGCCCGCCAGCCCGAAGGACTATCTGGAGTTCCCGATCGAGACGCTGGATGTCGGTTCTATCGGGACGCGTCGCATGCTGGAACTGGCGGAGGCAAAGGGTGCAAAGTTTCTGGTGACCTCCACCTCCGAATCGTACGGCGATCCTGCCGTGCATCCACAGACAGAGGATTACTGGGGCAACGTCAACCCGGTGGGTCCGCGTTCCTGCTATGACGAGAGCAAGCGTTTCGCGGAAGCCATCACCATGGCCTGGCATCGTGCGCGCGGTCTGCGCACCAGCATTGCCCGTATTTTTAATACCTATGGCCCGCGCATGAAGCTGAATGATGGCCGCGTGGTGCCCGCGTTTCTCGATCAGGCGCTGCGTGATCAACCGATTACCATTTTCGGCGACGGCTCTCAGACGCGAAGCTTCTGCTACGTGAGCGATCTTGTAGACGGGCTTTACCGGCTGATGCTGTCCGATGAGGTGATGCCGGTCAATCTGGGCAATCCCTGCGAAATGACCATTCTGGAATTTGCGACCGTCATTATCGAAATGACGAAGAGTGGCAGCGGCCTGGTGCGTATGCCACTTCCGGAGGACGATCCGAAGCAGCGCCAGCCGGATATCGCCAAAGCGAAGCGCGTGCTGGGCTGGGAACCGAAGGTCTCGCTCGAAGAAGGCATGGGGCCGACGATTGCCTGGTTTCGCGGGCTTGTGAAAACCGGAGCAGTTGTGCCGGAACTCGCGTTGAAACCTGCCGTGCCCGCCGAAACGGTCGCCTGATTGCAGGAGGAAACGCGGGACGCTTGCGGTTGGCGCATTCTTCCCGCGATCGCTTCGCACCTTTCGCCCGCCGATGAGCGGAACGCAGTATACTGTGAATGATTTCAGGTGGGCACCTTGACCCGCCAAAACAGAGGGATAAAGACATGGACAAATTCGGAAGTTTCCTGCTGGGTCTGGGAGTTGGCGTTGGCGTGGGCCTGCTGTTTGCCCCCCGGTCGGGCGAGGAAACGCGCGATCTGCTGCTGACTAAAGCCGATGAAGGCAAAGACTACCTGAAGCGCCAGTCCGAGGGTCTCCGCGGTTCGGCCGAAACGATCGTCGACAAAGGCCGAGACGTCCTGAACCGTCAGCGCGATTCGCTCAGCGACGCGATTGAAGCCGGACGGCAGGCGTACCGGGAAAAGGTCGATCTCGCGCAGGGCCATCCGCCGCAGACCAGCCACCCGGTTTAGTTCCGGAGCGCGCTGATGCGCGTGTGCAAAAAGCTGGTCGGGTTGGGGTGCAGTTAGAGAAGACGGGGACGACAAATAACCATGCCGGAGGAAACATTTCGCTGGGTTGTAGTGGGTGGTGTAGCCATCGCCACACTGTCGATTCTTGCAATGGCGGTGATCACCGTAATCCTGGTACGCACGATCGCCCGTTTACAGGCACGAATTGACAGCGTCGCCGAACAGGCGGTGCCGGTCGTGCAGTCCGTGCGTTTGCTGATTGATGAGAACGGTCCCCGAATCAGCGAGATCATGACTGTCACGAAGGAAGCGGCTTCCAACACCAGGGATATCTCGGTGATCGCGAAAGACCAGGCGCATCGCTTCGCCGAAGTCGGTCGCGATATTACAGACCGCGCTCGTGTACAGGTGGCGCGCGTGGATGCCGCCGTCGATCAGACAGTGGAACAGGTGCAGCACCTGGGCAGCAACGTCCGCACCGCCGTGGAGCGCCCTATGAATGAGTTCTCAGGGGTGCTTGCCGGCATTCGGACGGCGCTCTTGGTTTACTCACAGGGTCGGCGTCCGAACGTCGCGCGAGCGACGCAGGACGAAGAGATGTTCATCTAAGAGTTCGTTTCCCCGCATGGTCGATATCCACAGTCATATTTGCTACGACGTAGACGACGGTTCCCGCTCCATTGAGGAATCGCTCGCCATGCTGCAGATTGCCATTGAGGGCGGCACCACGGATATTGTGGCCACGCCGCACTCCGATCTAAAGTTTCATTTCAAGCCGGAACTGGTGCGGGAGCGCATCGCCACAATGCAGGAGCGCATTGGCGATAAGATCCGCATTCACCGTGGCTGCGATTTTCATCTCTTTTTCGACAACATTCGCAACTGCCTGGAAGACCGCACGAACTATACGATTAACGGGAAGCGTTACCTGATGGTGGAGTTTTCCGAAGCTTCTATTCCGAAGACGATTGACGAAGTGTTCAGCAGTTTTCTGCAGAAGGAAATCACGCCGGTGATCACTCATCCCGAGCGTAACGCGCTGCTGATGGCGCGTCTGCCGGACATGGTGAAGTGGATTCGCGCGGGGTGTCTGGTGCAGGTCACCGGAGCTTCTTTCACCGGGCGATTCGGCAAGTCCGCCGAGGCGAATGCACGGCGTCTGATGGACCGCAAGATGGTGCATTTTGTGGCGAGCGATGCGCACGATACCGAATGGCGTCCACCGGACTTAAGCGTGCCGCGAAAGATTGTGGCGGACGAATGGGGTGAAGGCATGGCGCAGCGTCTGTTCGAGACGTTTCCCCGGATCGCGCTCACGGAGCAGTACATCGATTGCGAAGACCCGGAAGAGGTTTCGGAGAAGAAGTCGTGGTTCAGTTTCTTTAAGAAGTAGGCAGGCGCTACTCGTTCAGCACGAAATCCATTCCAAGCAGCGCCTCGGTTCCGTACGCTTCGAGATTGTCCGATAGCCATGCCTGGCCCGGACGAATGCGGTGGAATCGCACCGTGCAGGAAGGCGTAGCTCGCGCGGTTTCCGCTGAGGGGAGTTCCGTACCCACTATGAAACGTATATTCCCTGCGATCCCTGACCGCTCAAGCGTGCTTCTCACGAGAAATGCGTAGGCAATAGCCATTCGCGTCAGCATCGGCGCGTTAGTGACAGAAGTTGCAGGGTCATCAACGTGGACGTGGCTCAAGAGGCACTCAAAGCCGGTTTCATCGTCGAGGTTATCCACACGCGGGCGCGCGGGACTCCAGATGGCCTCCTGCGGAAAGCTGGCAGGAACGATGCAGCTATCGACTTCCTTGAAACCCTCTTCCAGTGTCTCTGTCAACGCGTTCGGAACCGGCATCTGGATGCGTTCCGGGTGGGTCGCGTCCGCCCCCAGAAGATCCTTCATGTGCTGGTTGGCTGCTATCGTCACGCGACTTTCTCCCGGACAAGAAAAAACGCGCAGGATACGCATCGAAGGGATGCGGATCTGCGCGTTTTCAAAAACTCTCTGAAACTCTGGTGAAAGGGAACCGGGGCTAGCCCGTTCCGTTACGCCGCTTTCTGGATCTTGCCGTTGCGGATGCAGGATGTGCAGACGCGAATGCGCTTGCTGGCGGTGTTGATCACCGCGCGCACCGACTGCAGATTCACATTCCAGCGCCGATTCGTAATATTGTGGGCGTGGCTCACTTTATGCCCGAACTGCGGCCCTTTGCCGCAAACTTCACAAACTCTTGCCATTGGGTAAAAACTCCTGGGAAACGTTAGCTTTCGCGCCTGGTGCACATCAGGACCATTGCTTTGATGCGGGCCCGAACGCAAATATAAGTGTAGCATGGGCTTCTATTCGCTTCGGAATCCAGCAGATAGACCGTGACACGGCATCAGGTGCGTAAACTGGAAGCACCAACCATGGTTGAGACTGTCCTGCCGGCGGACCCCGCCGAAATTCCCCGGCTTCTGGAATCCATCCCCGCCGGCCCGGCCGTCTTTCTCCTGTGGCCGCGCGAAGGTGCACCGTATCTTGCCCGCACCAACGTGCTGAGGAGACGCCTCAGCCGGTTGCTTGGTGTCACGGCCTCCGCCGGCAAGGGTGCGCTGAATCTGTTCGGCACCGCAGAGCGCCTTGAATACCACCTGGCCGGGTCGAAGCTGGAATCCCGGTTTCTGCATCTGGAACTTGCCCGTAAGCACCTGGGCGCAGATTACCGGCGCGAGATTCGCCTGCGCCTGCCGCCTTACCTGAAGCTCCTGCTGGCCAACGAGTTCCCGCGTACCCAGATCGTCACGCGCCTCAGCCGCGCTTCCCGCGCCCTCTTCATTGGCCCCTTCCGCAACCGTTCCACCGCCGCACAGTTTGAATCCGCGTTTCTGGATCTGTTTCAGTTGCGCCGCTGCCAGGAAGATCTCACGCCCTCGCCCGATCACCCCGGCTGTATTTACGGCGAGATGGGCCGATGTCTGCGCCCCTGCCAGCAACTGGTTGGGCCGGAAGAGTATCACTCCGAAGCCCTGCGCGTTGCGGACTTCCTTCGAACCAGCGGACGCTCGCTGCTTTCCGGTGCCTCAGGCGAACGCGAACGCCTCAGTGAGGCGATGGATTTCGAAGGTGCCGCGCGCGCCCACCAGCGCGTTCTGAAGATTGAAGAGGTCCTCGGCTGGCGGGATGAGATGGCGCGTGATGTAGAGAGGCTTCATGCCGTCGCCATCGTTTTATCGGCGGATTCGGAATCGGTGGAACTGGGCTGGCTGCGCAGCGGCGCCTGGCAGGGGTTCCGTCGTCTCGATTTCATCACTGCCGATGACGGCCGCGCTGTTTCGCTCGACTCCCGCCTGCGGGACATGGCGGCCACGGTGCCGGCAACTTCCACCGCGTCGGTGACGGAACGCATGGATCACCTGGCTGTGCTGTCCCGGTGGTTCTATTCCAGTTGGTGCGACGGCGAAATGCTGGTGGTGGAGGATTGGGAGAAAATGCCCTGGCGAAAGCTGGTCAATGCAGTGTCCAGAGTGGCCGCCACGCGGAAGAAGCCGAAGGCTGCAACAGAGCCAGAGACGACCCGCCAGAACACAGATTCTTAGCGATCGTGTTCCCGGCCAGGCCGGGCCCGGCGATGCAATGCGCTTCCATCCCGTAGCCGGAAATCTCGTTGCCATCCACAGTGTTTCGCGCCGCTCCGTTTGCCAGATAGATACCCGTGATGAGCGCTTCGGGCGAATCGCGCCGCGAGTTGTTCAGGTCTGTGAAATGGTTGCCGGTAATTCGGTTCCCCGTGCCGCGGATGTAGAGCGCGTTGAAGAGGCTCGCGGAACAAACGCTGCCGCTCACTTCGCTTTCGCTGAGTCCGTCGAAAGATCCGCAACGGCCCGCTATCTGCTCGAAATTGTTATTTCGGAAGACGGCATGATCCACCGCGCCGGTGGTGGCAATGGCTGCCGGCACGAAGGTTCCCGCGATCAGCACCGCTTCTCCGGGAAAGCCGATCATGTGGCCGGTATTGTTCTCTACCGTAATGCCTGTCGCGTGGTTCAGTTCAATGGCGGAGCGGGCGATCACTGCGAACTCGCCGCCGGAGATATGCCCGCGCGAGGCCGTTGCGATGGTCCCGCCGGAAGCCGCGGCGCGAATCCAGATGCCGTTGCCCCGCACTTCGCCAATCAGCGGGTGTGTGATTTCGAAATCCGTTACGCCTTCTTCGAGCAGGATTCCGCCGGTGCCGTTGTTGTGGCCGTTGGTGTCCAGACTGCCGCTGGCGGTGATCTCCACGTTGCGGATATGCACGCCGGTGCCGCCCGAAATCAGGATTGGAAATCCGGCGATGTGAGTCGCCTTCACCGCCGTGATTTCCAGTCCCGTCACACCCTGAGCGAACAACCCGTTGTTCGCCACCAGCGCTGACAACACGGAACTGACGGGCGACGCCGGGACTGGCTCGGGAAAGGCGTCACGGTTGCCATCGAGGTTCAGGTTGTGGAGCTTGATACTCTTTCCGCCCGGCAGCACAATCAGCGCCCGCCCGCGAAAGCCTGCGGCGGCCTTGATCGTGGTACCGGCACCGCCGATGTTCAGATCGTGTGCATCGGGCGGGAGTACGATCTCGCGCGAGATCTCAATCTCGCCACCTGGCAGCGTCACCGTGCCGGTCTTCGCCAGCAGGGCGCGGCGCAACGTCGTTTCGGGGCTGATCTGCGCTCCAAGCGGCAGCGTCAGGGCCAAACATGCCGCAGCCAGGCCAAATCCCCGCGTCATATAACCTCAATTCCCATTCTGGTCAGCAGGCGCTCGCCCAGGCGAATCTCCAGCACGTGGCCACCTGGCGCGGTGCCTTTCGGGATTCCGAAATTGATTTCCCAGCGCTCGGTCAGCGGATCCGCCCGGAAGGTTTCCACGTGGTCCGCCGTCACACCGTCGACGGTGGCCTGGAAGCCCGCAATATCGTCAACTTCTTCGATGGAGATTTTGATCAGCCCGCTCTCAATCCTTTGGGGCGACATCAGATTGATGGCGTCGCTGATCGCGGTGAGGCGCGGCACGGCGGGGCCTGGCTGAATCACGCGCACGGACTTTGCGGGGCATAGCGATTCGCCATGCAATTCGAACTGAAGCGGCACCATGCCGGTTCTCACGCCCGGCGGCAGGAAGATGTTGACCTGGGAAAAACCATTGCTCCCGCACGGACCCACGTAGCAGATGCGTCCCGGTTTGCCGTCCACCAAAGCTGTCAGCGTGTTGAGATCGCAGGTCTCCGGAAGATTCTCCACCGAAGCCGCAATGCAGGCGAGGCGACCGTTCGCGGGTACCGCCTGCTCGCTCGAAAATGCATTCGAGACCGCGCGGATGCGGCAGGCTCCCGCAGCGGAGACCGCGCCGCCTGTGGGTTTCCGCCACGTCATCCACATGTACTGCGATTCGATCCCGGTCAGCGCCAGCAACTGCACGCCGTGCTCCCGCGCAAACGAATGCATCTCGTCCGCGCTGATCCGAACGCCTTCCCACGTCGTATAGGCACGGGAAGACTTCGGCAGACCATTCAACTGCAACCGGGCGACTCCGCCCGGCTTCAGCACGCGCACCGTTTCGCGCAAATACGAAAACACCACCTCGCCGCTCGGGATGTGCTGAAACACGGCGTACGAATAGACGAAATCGAAATACGCGTCCGGGAAAAGCCTCAGATCGCTGCCGCCGATGGCATGCGGAAACGCGTGGGGGACGTCCCGCAGTTTCTCCTTCGCCAGCGTCACCATGGCATCAGAAACATCCACGCCGTGGATCTCCGCGAAGTAGCGGCTCATGGGACGCAGCAACCGTCCGGGCCCGCAGCCGATTTCGAGCGCGCGCCGCGGCCCTGAATCCGCCGCCGGAAGCCGTTTTAATTCCGCGGCCAGTTCGCCCACCAGCGCCTTCGCCGTGGCATAGAATTCCTCGTCGTCCTGATCGCGCCGTCCAAAGGCAACATAGTAGTGGGCGTCTTCCTGCGCCCGTTCGTTCCACTCGGCGCGCATGCGTTTTTCCACTCCCGGATCCACCGCGCCCGTATCCGCTACCATCGTTTCCCGCAAACGTGACTCCACGCCGCTATCATAGCTTCGTGTCATTGCGTCAGCCGCGCGCCGGGCGTGCGTCAGGTTTCCCATCGGCAGTTATCTGGCTCATCTGGGCCCTGTTCCTGCTGCGCGGCGGTTTCTACGCCACCATGCTGCCCCTCTGGGAAGGCTGGGACGAATACGCCCACTTCGCCTGGCTCCAGCACTGGAACGATCACGGCGCTCTGCCCCGCGCCAGTGACCATGTCTCGCGCGAAATTGACGAATCCATGCGTCTCACGCCGCTTCCGCGTGAACTTCGCTGGATCGGCGCGCCCTATCTGATTCACGACGATTGGTGGGCGCTTTCCGCCCCCGAACGCGACGAACGCCGCCGCCAGCTGACCGCACTTTCGCCCGCCCTTGCGCATCAGCCCGCCGGCGATACTAACGGCCGTCCGCTGGTTTTCTATGAAGCGCAGCAGCCGCCACTTTATTACTGGCTCGCCGCGCCTCTGGTCAGGCTCGCCGACTCCGCGCCTCTGGCGGATCGAGTTCTGCTCATCCGCCTGTTTGGCGTGTTCCTGGCTTCGCTCGCGATTCCGTTCACGTACCTTGCCGCGCGCGCCGTTTTTCCTGGCGGGAGCGCCGCCTCTGCCACATGGTGCCCGGCTCTGCTCGCGGTGGCTCCCGGTTTGGCAATCGACAGCGCCCGCGTTGCCAACGACACTCTATCCATCGCACTGGCCGCGGCTTTTCTCTGGCTGCTGACCAGGCCTAAACTCCACTGGCTCCCGACTGGTCTCATCATCGGTGCCGCGATTTTGACCAAAGCCTCCATGCTGGCACTGGCACCGGCACTGGTCATCGTCTGGTTCCGGAGTCCCAGGCCCCTGGTGAAGGCACTGGCCCTTGGTTTTGTCATCGGAGGCTGGTGGTACCTGCGCAACCTGTCGCTCGGTCTGCCGCTGACCGGCTGGCAGGAGAGCGTCCCCCTCGCAGTGCTTGCCGCAAGCGCCATCCGCCTGATCCGTACCGGCCGCTGGCTCGGCGGCGCGCAAACCATCGCGAAATCCTTCACCTGGTTCGGCGCCTGGAGCTTTATGACGTTACGTGTCTGGATGTACCTGCTGCTGGAAGTCACAGCGGTCGGCGGCATGCTCGCGGCGGTTCGGGCCCGTGGTACGCGCTTGCGGGCACCGGTTGCGGTTACCGCCTCGTTCCTTGCGGCTATAGCTATCGGTTCGGCAGCTTACGACGCGGTCCACGGCATCCCCGGGATTCCCGGTTGGTACCTTTGGCCTGCCGCCGGGGCCATGGCGATCCTGATCACCGCCGGTCTGGGACGGCTCTCCATCCTGTTCGCCGCGCTGCTCGCAGTTGCCGACCTGTTCGGTGCCGGTGCCCGCATGATGCCTTACTATGCGGGCCTCGCGGCGTGGAACCACGGTTCGATCGGCGACTTCGCGGAGGCCGCAGCCAGACTGCACGTTCCGCTCCTGCTGGCGGCGGGCTGGGTGCTCTCAACCCTTGCGATACCGGCCGTGATCGCGAGTTCCGGCAACGTGAATCAAGATCGCGCGTAGACTCTTACGTAATCAATATCGAAAATCCCTGGCCGCGTGGTCCCGCCGCCAACTCCCAGGCTGATCGCCATGTACATCGGCTGGTGCGGCACCCCTTCGTACGAGTGAAATCGCTCCACCCCGTCCACCAGCCAGACGATCTGGTCCGCATCCCACTCCACCGCAATTACGTGAAAACCGTTCGAGAGATCACCCACCCCGTACTTCCCTGTATAGCTGCGCTCGGTTCGCTCACCCCGCCAGCGGTTGCCAAACAACGCTGTGGCCGGGTCGCTGCCCAGAGAGTGCGCTGCGTCGATCTCCGGCAGTTCCCCGCTCGGAACAGGCAGCAACTGGAAGAGCGGTTCCAGCCCCGCGCCGGCAGGCATACGGCAGCGGATCTCGAATCTCCCGTAGGTTTGCGCAAAAGTTCCGACGGTCGTGATCACTCCGGAGTTGATTCCTGACGCCGCTAAACGTGCTGCAATGTGAGCCTGTCCGCCGGAAACGCTCACCGCCTCCGGCGTCCAGTCCGGAGCGTCTACGAGGCTGCCCCAGCCCGCCGTTGCCGGCGGATGGGGGGACCATTTCGAGTAATTTAGCCCGTTGCCTTCGAATTCTTCCTGAAATTTCAGGTTCCAGCCGGGAATCTGCGGCCCTGCGTCGCGCGTTCCCGCGGTCGGGTTGGTATTCGTGGTCGTCGTATTGCTCGTTTTTCTGCTGGTCGTTTTCCTGCTGCGCGGGGACCCCGTTTGGGCCTCCAGCGACGCCAGAAGCGCCAAAACGGCGATCCCCGCGGCCACCAACGGAACATTTCGCACAATCGGGTGTTTGAATAATTGCGGCATCCGTGAGTTTGACTGTAACAAATACCTCGGTTGATGTAACCTTAAGACATAAATGCGCATACTGGTCGTAGAAGACGAAAGACGCATAGCCGACTTCCTGGGTCGCGGCCTGCAGTGTGCCGGTTATGCCATAGACGTGGCTCCGGACGGTGCCAGTGCGATTCAGTTTACGCACGATACCGATTACGACCTCGTCATTCTGGATCTGATGCTGCCTGATATGGACGGCCTCAAGGTTCTGGAGCGCATTCGCGGACGGCAAAGCGGCCCGCCTGTGCTCATTCTGAGTGCTCGCGGTCAACTGGATGATCGCGTCAAAGGTCTCGAAAACGGCGCGGACGATTACATGACCAAGCCGTTCGCCTTCGTGGAACTTCTGGCCCGCGTTCGCGCCCTGCTCCGCCGCGGCCAGCCCGCCCCGGAACGCCTCCAGGTAGGCGATCTTGTCGTCGACAGCCTCCGCCGCAAAGTAATTCGCGGCACGGAAACGATTGACCTTGCCCCCAAGGAATTCGGCATCCTTGAATACATGATGCGCAACAAGGGCAGGCCCCTGAGCCGCACCATGATCGTGGAGCACGTCTGGGACATGGATTACGACGGCCTCACCAATATCGTGGACGTCTACATCCGCCACCTGCGCAGCAAGATTGACGACAAATACACCGACAAACTCATCCACACCGTGCGCGGTATCGGCTATATGATCGAAGCGCCGGAAAAGGCCGCGCCCGTCAGGCTGGACCCGATCATTCCCATGCAGGCCGCCAGCTGATCGCGTCGGGTCATTCGGCCCGGCAAATCAGCCAGGTTAAAGTAGATCGCGAGAGGGCCTTCTGGCGCAACGCAAGCACATCTCGCGCGGACTCCGATTCCGCCTGACGGTTGTCTATACAGCGATCTTCACGCTCCTGCTGGTGGGCGTGACGTTCGTATTCCGGCAGACCCTCAAATCCAGTCTGGACCAGCAGTCGCAGGACGATCTGGACCAATCCTTCGCTGCCGTCAAAGTGCACGGCCTCCGGATCGAAGGCCCGGAAGATCACATTCTCTGGTTCTTCGACAAGGAAGACCCTGACGAGAACAGCATCAGCGCCCGCGTCAAGAGCGTCTACATGATCGCCGATTCCAACGGCGCGGTGCAGGAGGCTTCCCCCACCTACCAGGCGCTCGGCTATGACAGTCCCGCCACCGTCCGTCGTGTGCTGGCCTCGAGTCAGCCACTTTGGCAGGAAAAGAGCAACGCGGGAATCCGGTATCTGATCCGGGCGTTCTATATCTACAACGATGGCAGAACGCGTAAGTTCTACCTGGCTCTTGGGACGTCGCTTGCGGCCAACGACAAAGTCCTCACGGATTTCAACTGGCTCTGCATCGCGGTCTTCCCGTTGGTGGTCATCCTGGGTGGTGCCACGGGCTGGGTGGTGGCCGGGCGCGCCCTGCGGCCGGTGATGGAGATCGCAGCCGCCGCGCAGCGCATCAGCGGTTCCAACCTCAGTCTGCGCATCCCCGAGCGCAAGGCTGCCGATGAACTGGAGTACCTGGTGGAGACCTTCAACGACATGATCTCGCGTCTGGAACAAAGCTTCATCCAGGTGCGTCAGTTCTCTACCGACGTTTCCCACGAACTCCGCACTCCCATCACCATCGTCCGGGGGCAACTCGAAGTAGCCCTGCTCACCGCCGATACCGCCGAGCAGTATCGCGACGCGATCGTCACCGCCATGGGAGACGTGGAACGACTCTCGCAGATCGTCCGCGCGCTGCTCCTGCTCTCCCAGGCCGAGACCGGCCAGGTCATCCTGCAACTTCATCCGCTCGATCTTGTGGAAACGGCGCGCGGCATCACGGAGCAGTTCGAGATTCCCGCCGAGGGCGCTGACGTTACGATTTCCTTTCACGCGGGCGACGGTGCCGCCGAATGTCACGGAGATTTCGACCGGGTTCAGATCGAACGCATGCTCTCAAACCTCATCTCCAACGCGGTGAAATTTACCCCGCCTGGTGGCGAAGTTCGCGTCAGCGTCCGGCGCGATGGGGATCAGGCGGAGATCGTGGTTGCCGATAGCGGGCAGGGAATTGCCGCGCAGCATCTGCCGCATATTTTCGATCGCTTCTATCGCGTGCGTGGCCCGGAAGCCCACGCTTCCCCCGAAAAAGGCCTCGGTCTGGGCCTCAGCTTTGTGAACTGGATTGTGAAGGCTCATTCCGGCACCATCGACGTCTCGAGCGAACTGGGGAAAGGCACTACTTTCATAGTTCATTTGCCGTTCCATCAGCCCGGTCAGGGCGCAAGTGTGACGGAGGATACGTCGTACGAACTCATGAAGCCGGTTTAATCGGATCTTTACGCCGATCAACAGGTCCCAGGATTTATTCTGGAGTCAGTGACCCGGATTATTGCGGTTTTGCTTCTCGCTTTTCTGATATCCTCCGGCGTCTATGCGCAGACGGGCGGTCCGCTGCCGGTGGCTACTGGTTCGTCGGGGCTGTCGGGGAAACCAGCGGCATCCAATGATATTTTTTCCGGTGTGGTGACGACGTCCGGCGTGGATTCGCTGACGGTGGTGCGTAAGATACCCGGTCGTCCGGACGAAGCCCGGACTTTCGGCGTGGATAAGAGCACTACGGTGGAAGGCAAACTGAAAACGGGCGCGCGTGTGACCGTACGCTTTACGCCGGAGGTTGAGGGGGGGGCGCACGCGTTGCGGGTGATTGTACGGACCGAGACGGTACCGGTGACAGGAACGAAGAAGACGCAACCGGCGCGGCGGTGAGGCCGAGAATGAATAACTCGAACCCACTGGAGCTTCCAAAGGAGCTGTCACTCGCGGAAAGGCTATCCCTCTTCGATCCCGAACTCCATGGCGGTGAAGCGATGGCAACCGTTCCAGTGGGCAGGGAAATAGTGGCTCCCCCTAAATCGTCTTCGTAGTCCCGCCATCAACGTCGATCAGCGACCCATGCAGCGACCTCCCGTTCGGCCCCACAATAAACGAAACCAGCGCCGCAATCTCCTCCGGCTCCGCCACCCGCATGATTTTCTCCTGCGCCAGAAATAATTCCAGCGCCCGCTCCCGCGTCACCGAATTCTCCGCCGCAATCCGCGCCAGTCGCGTCTCCAGCCGCGCCGTCCGCACCGGCCCCGGATTGATGCAGTTCACCTGAATCCCGTCTCGCAGCCCCGTCTCCGCTAACGATTTTGTGAACGACAGCATTGCCGCATTCACCGAGCCCCCCACCGCAAACTGCGCCCCCGGCGTGCGCCCGCCAGACCCCGCTATGTGCACCACCGCCCCGCCACCCTTCCGCAACTCCGGCCATGCCGCCCGCGTCAGTCGCACCGCCCCGAAGAACTTCAGCGCAAATCCATCCTGCCAGTCCTCGTCGCTCAGTTCTTCAAACTCTCCGCGCTTCGTGGCCCCGGCGTTATTCACCAGAATGTCGATCCCTCCGAACGTCTCCACCGCCATCTGCGCCACAGCTTTCGCAGCCTCCGGCTCCCGCAGGTCCGCCGCGAGGCAAACCGCCGCGCCCCCGGCCTCGCGAATCTCCGCCACCGCCGTGCCCAGCAGCGCCTGATCCCGCGCCGTCAGCACCACCCGCGCCCCATCCCGCGACAGTTGCAGTGCAATCGCCCGCCCAATGCCGCGGCTCGCGCCCGTCACAATCGCCGTCTTACCCGCCAGAGGTTTCATGCGTACAGGTTATTACGCCGCGCCCCCTGACACCGCAAAACCCTTCGCGATAACCTAAGCGATGAATGCAGACCAGACAACTCGGCAACAGCGATCTTCACATCACTCCCCTCGGCATCGGCGCCTGGGCCATGGGCGGCAGCGGGTGGGCCTTTTCCTGGGGCGCGCAGGACGATAACGAATCCATCGGCGCCATCCACGCCGCGCTCGATAAGGGCATCAACTGGATCGATACCGCCGCTGTCTACGGCCTTGGCCATTCGGAAGAAGTGGTGGGCCGCGCCATCAAGGGTCGCGCGAATCGCCCCTACATTTTCAGCAAGTGCGAACGCCGCTGGGGCGCTGACCGCGTCATCTACAAGAGCCTGAAGCGCGCCTCCATTCTGGAAGAATGCGAGAACAGCCTGAAGCGTCTCGGTGTGGACACTATCGATCTCTACCAGATCCACTGGGCGGAGCCCGATGAAGATGTGGAAGAGGGCTGGGCCGCCTGCGCCGAATTGCAGAAGGCCGGCAAGGTGCGCTGGATCGGCGTGTGCAATTTCAACGCGAGCCAGATGGCGCGCGCGCAGGCCATCGCCCCCATCACGTCGCTGCAGCCGCCCTACAACATTCTGTCGCCGGAGATTGAAGCCGAAGCCCTGCCGTACTGCGGCGCGAATAACATCGGCGTGATTGCCTATTCGCCCATGAAATCGGGTCTGCTGACCGGTGCCATGTCGCGTGAACGCGTTGCCGCCATGCCGGAGGACGATTTTCGCCGTCGCACGCCCAACTATCAGGAACCGCTGCTGACCCGCAATCTCAATCTCGCGGAATTGCTGCGTGGAATTGGCGCGCGGCATGGCAGGACGACCGGCGAAGTCGCGATTGCGTGGACGTTACGGCGACCCGAAGTGACCGGTGCCATTGTGGGCATGCGTTCGCCAGCCCAGGTGGATGGCGTAATCGGCGCGGCGGATTTCCGGCTGAGCGAAGGCGAGGTCGCGGAGATCTCGGCGTTCATGGCCGCAAATCCGGCCTGAAGTGTCCGCCCTTTCCCTTTACTGCCGCACGCCCTTGGCTCTGCCGTACACGCGTTGCCCCGCGCTTTCCGCACCGCCCCGTGTGCTGGCCCTTATCTTACCGAACCGCGACTGGAAGCGGCACTCAAAACCCGCTCTCTCGGCAGCCCACTCCCCGCGCGCCACGTCCCCGCCCAGGTCTGAACCCGCAGTGTCACCGCCCGGATTCCGGTTCGCACTTATCCAGCGGCGTTGCCATCCCCGCAGCAATGGATTCACGCATCCCGGGGACAGATAGAAGAGTCAGTGTCTCCTGCATCGCGTTCCAGTCTTCTTCACCGACCAGAACCGCGTTCGACTGCGGCCCGGAAATCAACACCGGCCGGTGATCGCTCCCAGTCTCATCGAGATCACGAGCCTTGTTGACACTGATTTTCCGCGTAATCCAGGCCCCTTACTCCGTCGCAGCCACGCCACCCGGCCAGATCTTCCTCTGCGGCGACGCATCGTCCGGCCCCGCCATCGGCCTCCCCGGCAGCACAAAATGATCGTCGCAGCGCGGCTCGTAAGTCTCGTCGCCGCCCACCAGCACCTGCTGGCTGTTGTAATGCGCCGGCGTGCCATCGATAATGCGCTGCGGATACGGTGCCCGCGTCCCGCACTTTGTGCAGTAGGCCGTCATCCACATACAGCGGTCTTCCGCCAGCATCGCCAGATCCGGCGTCGACCCGAACGGCTCCCCGCGAAAATCGAACGCCAGGCCCGACGCGAGAATATCGTAGCCCTCATTCAGCAACTGGTTCACCAGTTGAAAGAAGCCCGAGTCGCGCGGAAAGAACTGCACTTCGTCGAACGCAATCACCTGAAACCGGCAGCCCGCGGCCGACTCCTTCGCCCGCAGCATCGGCCAGATCTCCAGCGGATTCGTGACCGAGAGTTCCTCGGCCGTGTCCTCATCGCCCTTACGGCTCTTGATGAGATTCATGCCGCTGCGCACGTCCGTGCGGGGCTTGAACACCGCGATCTTCTTGTTGCCGTATTTGCGCAGCGTGTCGATCTCAGTCAGTAAATGCCGGGTCTTGCCCGACGCCATGTTGCCGATGAAAAGTCTCAGGAACCGTCCGCGCGCCACTGTTGTGTGCCCCCAGGGAAAGTTCAAGCATAACGCGGTGGGGGTTTTTCCGCTGCTTACTGCGCCCCTCCATCGGTTGGCTGGATTACGCTATGGTTGTTTGCAGGGAATCCTGCATACAAAAATGAGTTTGATCATCGTTCGACACGGACACTGGCTTTACGCCGACAGCGTTGAAATGCAGGTCGATGGTGTTGGACTGGACTACGACTGGTGGTATGAATCCGCCAGCGGTGCCGGTATCCTGGAGCGAGACCGGCAGCCGATGGAATCTGGCATTCACGGACTAATCTACTACGCTCGCTTCAAGCGGGCCGGAGAAAACAGCGAACCCACGTGGCTCGATTCGGACGGTTGCACGACGCCGGAAGATGCTATGATCGCCGCTGAGGCAAAGACACCCACCCCCATCACCTGGAACTAAGGCGGCTCCCGCTATCGCCAATTCAGTGGCAGTTGAGCGGCCTTCGCAGGCTTGGTTGTTCCAGTCGATCTCGTTCGCGCTTAGTTTTCAGTCGGCAGGGTGATCCTGTCGATCACATAAATCTGCACCGGACCTTTGGCCGATTCGAGGCGAAGCCCCAGTTGATCCGTGATGGCGGAAAAAATCGAAGGACCGGTGCCGAGGTTTGCCGCAATGGCGGAAGGCTCAGGATCGGGCTCCCAGTCGAGCTTGAAATCGAATTGTCCGGTGATGTGTGTTTCGTCGTGGACGGGTGCGCGAAGCTGTATCGATAGTATCCCGGTGAGGTAATCCAAAGTGACACCCGTTGCGGCGATGTGAGTATCCCCACTGGATTGAATCGACGGCTTGGTCTCACCGTGCGGTAATAGTTTGTGACCGGTTCGAGCCACCGTCATCCGGTAGAACGGCAACTCGCGCATTTCTCCGCGAAGCACCAGTCCGAAACGATCACGTAGAACAGCCCGTAACCTCTGCTGATTCCGATCGAAATGTGCGCTATCGGCGCTAACGGATACTGACGGATCGGTTGCGGCTTCGATCGTTTCCGGGGTGAGAGTTATGTCGAAGTGGTCGGACGATACCCATGCAGGTGCCCCAGAAATCTGGTATTTTGCAACGTCGTAGGCGAGGGCTATCAAAAGCAGAAGGGAACAATTCACAGCGCGGAATCCGCCTTGAGGGCCATCGTTGCCAATATGGGGGGACGAGGCCGGGTCCGATTTATGGATCGAGACTACGTCGTAAGTGTAAGCGGGTGGAGGAGGAGAAGTCTGCCCGCTACCGACTGCAGCGAGAAACGGAACCAATACGAAGGCGAAACGCGCAAATACCATAGCTTGCAGAATGCGTCTGAAGCTCATTATAACAACGTTCCGCCGCACTGTACTTCGGGTCAGGGATGCTGTGACGCATCGTATCGGCTGAACGGGAAATGTTGTATCATTGTGTACGCATTCGAGGTGTAACTATGCAGACGGCTAAAGTCGGAATCAGGGAGTTTCGGGAGAACTTGTCCAGCTTTCTCGAATCGAGTGTACCGGTTGCGATCACGAGGCATGGCGCGACTATTGGCGTGTACTTGCCCACCAGGCCCAGGCCGAGTCAGGCTGAGTTGGAAGCCCTTCGCGCCGCCGGGGAGCAGTTGGACGCTATGATTGCTGCCGCTGGCACGAATGAAGAGGAACTCATGGCCGACTTTAAGCGGATCCGCGCAAAGAGCCACAGGAAAAAAGCCTGAAGAATGCTGGTCCTCGACGCAAACATCCTCATCCGTGCCGTGCTCGGCACGCAGGTACGCGGGTTGTTCGCACAATACGGAGGTCAAATTGAATTCCTTGCGCCGGATGTAGCGTTCGATGAAGCGCGACGGTGGCTGCCCGAATTGATTGAGCGCAGGAAAATGACAACGGGACCCTTCATGGCGTATTTTGAGTCGCTCGCCAGCGTGGTCGGGATGGTCGGACCCGAGGTGTACGCCGACTTCGAGCGCGTCGCACGACAGCGTCTGGCGCGTCGTGACGAGAACGACTGGCCAATTCTGGCCACAGCCCTCGCATTGAGATGCCCTATGTGGACCGAAGACACAGACTTCTTTGGGTGCGGCGTGGCTACATGGACCACGGATCGGGTGGAATTGCTCTTGGCCGAAGTCCGCCACTGAAGCTTTGACTTGCGGTTGCGAGGGCGGGTAGTGGGTCAGTTTGAGATTCCGGCTTTCGCCGCGCGGGTCGCCTTCGGTTCGACGGCCCGAAGCAATCCGATTACCTCATCCACGCTCCAAACATGATCGGCGATTCCGGCTTTGACGGCTGGCGTGGTCTTCAACGTCTGGTGAACACGCCCAAAGTTGTACCACATGAAATAGAGTCCGACCGCCGCCGCGTGGTTCTCAACCTTCTTTGAAAATGCGTTCGTCAAACGCGTGAAGCGGCGCATCGACATGCGCATGGAAAGATTCTGGCGCTCCACGTATGAAGTGTTGATGTGGTCGTGATCGGGACGGCCCGTAATCGTGTGCGCTTCGCATGATGTGCAGATAGCGGGGCTGTAGCGCTTCTCGCCTTGCGGGTCGATCCCATAAACCTTCACCAATTGGGCGTAGTCGATATCGTTGCCAAAAGCGGTGTAGACCGCATTGATGTAGACCTTCAGGCCGTCACTCGTTAGCTGAATGCGATTCGAGAGACGCGGCGCAAGGTCTTCCATAAAATCACGTGCCGCGTTCGCATCGCGTGCCCCAAGCATGAAGCACGGCACCAGCTTGGTATCGGCATCGATTGCGGTCCACGTCCAAACGTCACCGGCATAACCGCCGTCTTCAAAGTGGTGCGGGCGAACGTTCTTCGCCTTCGCCCCAACGAACTGCCAGATTTCATCGACCTGAATGCGCTGACATGGCAGGTTCTTCATGTTGTCATCCATGTACTGAGTACATACCGTCCCGAGTTCCACCAAGAGTTTAACGACCGTGTTCTTACTGGCACCCGTCATGCGGACTGTCGAACGGATCGAACACCCTTCAATCAGGCAACGAACGATTGCGGAGCGTTTGGCGATGTCGCGGCCAAAGCACGTGCAGGTATATCTGCAACAGTCCAGACTTAGCATTGCCAATAGCTGCAAGCGTCACAAGGCGATCAGAGATTCATATAACGACAACAACCTGTTCGACGCCCAATTGCAACTTTTTGACTACGATTTCAATAACGACGTAATTGAGTCAGAGTTTCCGACAGTGTACCCGGTTGCCCGGCCAGAGGTTTAGGCAGGATTCCATCTGGCCCGCGCGGCTTTCTTGGCAATTGCCTTGCGCCGCGCCGGTGAAAGCGCCGCCGCCCGCGCCGCGCCACCCTTAGCGCCGCCCAACTTGCCGAGCGCGACCGCTGCCGGGTTCTTGCCCGCGTGCGGGTCTGGCAGTGGCGATCCGTCCCACTGTTCACCGATGGCCTGTTCCACAGCACGCAGGGCCGATCTGGTGAAGTCATGGTCTTTGCTTGAGCGGGTTGGCATGACTCTATAGTATACTGACTCCGGCCCAATATGTCACACATCACACTCACGGTCACGGCTAAAGTGCTTCAGCAGTCGGCTCGCGCGAAAAATCAAGAGCAGATGGCAATAAGAAAGCCATCGCAAAATCTCCAAATCAACGCTGGCTGCAAAGCTAACCCGATTGTGATATCAATCAACGGTACATTCGACTTGAGGGTAGGCGATACAGGGGCAATCTGGCAAATTCACCAGAAGACCCCATCACAACAGGCCGATTTTGCGTATCTCTATGCGGTACTGAGTCGGTGGCCGGGTAGTGAGCTTACCTTTCGATGGTGAAGAGATGATCGTCTTTGGCCCGCTGTGGTTTGTTCTCATCGTCTGGGTGATATATCTCATTGCCCGACCGCGCCGTCGAGTCGAGCCAGTCATAATCTGCGGGAGATGTAATCGCTCCAGCACGCTGAACACAACGTCTTGCGCCTGCGGGCAACTCCTGTTTCTGAACTGCGTGGATTGCTCGGCTCGGTTTCCCTCCGGCGATGCATACTGCCCCAATGGACACGCAGCGGCTACCTGGCTTTGCGTCCAATGCAAAATGGTTGTCCGGCCTGATACCGTATACTGCCCATCTTGTGGCCACAGTCATTTCGCGTTCTGTCGCTTTGGCGAGGTTCAATACTTTCGCAGGCCGGATATGACGATTTCAAACTGACCCACTACCCGAGGGCGCGGATGGCCTTCGGCAGGTTCCCATACCCTGCCCCAACTATTGACAACCTCGCCCCACTTCCCGTAATATACCAAAAGGTTAATTAACCCATCGGTATAATGCAAACCCACCCCGATCCCCTCTCCTCCACCTTCGCCGCGCTCGCCGACCCCACCCGCCGCGCCATCCTCGCCCGCCTCGCCCTCGGCGAAACCTCCGTCAAAGAACTCGCCGAACCCTTCCGCATCACCCCGCCCGCCGTCACCAAACACCTCAAAGTTCTCCAGCGCGCCGGCCTCATCTCCCAGTCCCGCCAGGCCCAGTGGCGCCCCTGTCGCCTCGAAGCCGCACCCATCCGCGAAGTTGCCGACTGGGTCGAAAACTACCGCCAGTTCTGGGAACAAAGCCTCGACCGCCTCGACGAATACCTGATCACCCTGCAAGCCAAAACCAAAACAAAATCACCAAAGCGAGCCAAACCCCATGCCCGAACCAAAAAGAAATGAACTGAAAGTCACCCTGCCCTCCGATCGCGAGATCCTCCTGACGCGCTCCTTCAACGCGCCGCGCCATCTCGTGTTTGAGGCCATGACCAAACCCGAACACGTCGCCAACTGGTGGGGGCCGCGCGCCGCCTTCCTCAAAATCGTTGAAATGGACGTCCGCCCCGGCGGCAAGTGGCGCTACGTCCTCGTCATGCCCAACGGCCATGAGGCCCGCTTCAGCGGCACTTACCATGAACTCACGCCGCCCGAGCGCATCGTCGCCACGGAATGCTTTGAGGAACCCCAATTCGGCAATCCGAAATGGCTCAGCACCGTGACCCTCGAAGAGAAAGACGGCGTCACCACCATGCGCAGCCTGGTCCTCCACGAATCCACGGCGAATCGCGATGGCCACATCCAGTCCGGCATGGAGCCTGGCGCGGCGGAGACCTTCGATCGCCTCGAACAACTCCTCCACAAGCAGATCACCGGCGAAGACCTCCACATCGCCGAGGACATGGAGAAGGAGCTTCAGATCACGCGCATCCTCAACGCCCCGCGCGAACTCGTCTACGCCGCTTGGACTGAACCCGCCCACATGCTCCAGTGGTGGGGCCCCGGCATGTTCACCAACCACAGTTGCGAACTCGACGTCCAGCCAGGCGGTGCCTGGCAGATCGTCATGCGCGGTCCCGATGGCACCGATTATCCCTGCCGCGGCGTCTACCGCGAAATCGTCCCGCAGGAAAAGCTCGTCTTCACCAACAACGCGTTTGACCTGCAGGATAAGCCCTTGCTGGAAGGCCTCACCACGGTGTTACTGGAAGACCACGAGGGCAAAACCAGACTCACCCTGACCACGCGCGCTCGCGGCCTGGTGGACTTCGCCCCCATGATGCTGCGCGGCATGGAGCCCGGCTGGAACCAGAGCCTCGACCGCCTCACGGCACTCCTGGCGGCCTGAAATGTCCAAACTTCAGATGATAGCGTATGCGCTATCATCTGAAGTGGATGGTACCGCGGGTCGTAATAGACACGAATGTTCTGGTTGGAGCCTTGCTAAGCCCTTCCGGGCACAATCGCAGTGTCGTGCGCGCCTGTTTCGAAGAGCACGTTCGGCCAATCGTCGGGGAGACTCTGTTCCATGAATACGAAGACGTGCTGGACAGGAGCGCTATGTTTCAAAAGTCTCCGCTCTCCGCGGTCGAACGTCTGCGCTTCTTCGAGGCATTCCTCAGCGTTTGCGATTGGACCCAGGTTTACTATTCCTGGCGTCCCAATCTCCGCGACGAAGGAGATAACCACCTGATCGAGTTGGCCGTAGCCGGTGGAGCGGCCATGATTATTACCAACAATGTCCGTGACTTTCACGGATCGGATCTGCGGTTCCCATCCATCAAACTCGTGGAACCAGGGCAGTTGAGAAAGGAACTGAAATGAGCACCTTGACGATTCGAATTCCCGAAGGCAAGCACGAGCGATTGCGGAACCTTGCGAAGGCAAGGGGCGTAAGCGTGAACCGCCTGATCGATGAGTTGGCCACTGTGGCTCTGACCGAATACGACAGCGAGACGCGCTTCCGTGCCATGGCCGCGCGCGGGTCAAAGGAAGTTGGTCTGGCCCTTCTCGCTAAACTTGACAAGGCCTGGCAGAAGAACCCCGCCCCGCAGTAACATCACTGGACATCCTCCTGACATCCGCTGCTGTTACCCTATTAATTACGCATGATTCAAACACTTTTCGGCTCCGTCGAAGCCGAGCCGAGTCTCCTCGAAAAACTCAAATCCGGCGTCCAGAAAACGCGCGAAGGCCTCGTCTCCCGCATCGAAGAAGTCGTCTCCGGTCGCAAGACCATTGATGCCGACCTCCTCGAAGAGCTCGAATACACCCTCATCAGCGCCGATATCGGCGTCAACACCACCAACGAAATCCTCGACCGCATCCGTGAACGCGTCGACCGCAAACTCGTCGGCGATTCCGGCGAACTCAAGGGCCTGATTCGCGAGTATCTCCTCGAAATCCTCCAGACCAACGACCGCCCGCTCGCCTACGTCGAAAACCCGCCCGCCGTCATCATGCTGGTGGGCGTCAACGGGGCGGGGAAGACCACCACCATCGGCAAACTCGCCTCGCACCTCAAGGGCGAAGGCCGCAGCGTGCTCCTCTGCGCGGCCGATACTTTCCGCGCGGCCGCCATTGAGCAACTCGAGGTCTGGGGCGAACGCACGGGCATTCAGGTGATCCGCCAAAACACGGGTGCCGATCCCAGCGCCGTCATGTTTGACGCCCTCTCCGCCGCCAAAGCGCGTCAGATCGACTACGTCATCATCGATACCGCCGGCCGCCTCCAGACCAAAACCAACCTCATGCTGGAACTGGAAAAAATGCGCCGCACCGCCTCGCGCATCATTCCCGATGCGCCGCATGAAGTGCTGCTCGTGCTCGACGCCACCACCGGCCAGAACGGCCTCGAACAGGCGCGCAAATTCACCGAATCCTCCGGCGTCACAGGCATCGTCCTCACCAAACTCGATGGCACCGCGAAGGGCGGCGTGGTCGTCGCCATCGCCCGCGAACTCGCCCTGCCCATTCGCTTCATCGGCGTGGGTGAAAAGATCGACGACCTGTTACCCTTTGACCCGGAAAGCTTCATCGACTCCCTCTTTGCCATATGACAACCCCCGATTTCATGGCGGAAGCCATCGCCCTCGCACGCCGGGGAACCGCTCTGACGAGCCCGAACCCCATGGTGGGCGCGGTGATTGTGCGCGATGGCGAAGTAGTGGGTCGCGGCTTCCACACCTGGGACGGTAAGAAGCACGCCGAGATCATTGCCCTCGAAGAAGCTGGCGACAGAGCCCGTGGCGCAACGATCTACGTAACGCTGGAACCCTGTGCCCACACCGGTCGCACCGGTCCTTGTGCCGATGCGCTGATCGCCGCCGGCATCGCCCGCGTCGTGGTTGCCTCAGAGGACCCCAACCCATTAGTCGCGGGCGAAGGTCTCCGCCGTCTTCGCGCCTCCGCCGTGGAAGTCGATCTCTCCGACGAATACCGCCCGGCCGCTGAACGTCTCAACGAAGCCTTCCTCCACTTTATGCGCACCGGCAAGCCGCTTGTCACGCTGAAGAGCGCCCTCACGCTCGATGGCAAAATCGCCGCGCCAGAAGACAACACAGGTTGGATCACCAGCGAACGAGCCCGCTCTCACGTCCAGGTTCTGCGTCATGCGGTGGATGCCATGGTGACAGGCATCGGCACCGTCCTTGGCGACAACCCTTTGCTGAACGACCGCAGCGAACTTCCCCGCGCCCGTCCACTGCTTCGCGTAGTGCTCGATTCCACCCTTCGCATTCCGGTCACTTCGCGTCTCGTGCAAAGTGCGCAGGGCGATCTGCTCATCGCCACCACCTCCGCCGGTTCGCCGGAACGCCGCAAAGCGCTTGAATCCCGCGGCGTTGAGGTACGCGTGTTCGATGGCCCGCGAGGCCGCGTCGATATCCGCGACGTTGTTTCACTGCTGGGCGAACGCCGCTGCCTTTCCGTCATGATCGAAGCTGGCAGCAAGGTCAACTGGGCCGCGCTCGAATGCCACGCCGTCGATAAAGTCTTCCTCTATTACGCCCCGAAGATCCTCGGCGGCATGGATTCACTCCCGATGGCCGGCGGCGTAGGCCGCATGAGCCGCACCGACGCCATCCAACTGGAACGCACCACGCTCCATCCAATTCCCCCGGACGAATTCGCCGTGGAGGCCTGGATTGTGCGCTAACCGCCGGCCCAGCGCGTCGCGCCCGTTTCGCACCTCCCCGCATGCAGCACCCGGTCCGTTCCGAACCGCGACTGTAAGGCGCCGCACTCAAATCCACCAGCCCGTCGCCAACCCACGAAAGGCCTCTAACTAAATGTTCACCGGCATCGTAGAAGAACTCGGTACAGTCGAAACACCCGGCTCCCGCCTCGCCATCCGCTGCTCCCGCGTCATGTGCGATATGACCCTCGGTGCCAGCATCGCCGTCAACGGCGTCTGCCTCACCGCCGTCGAACTCCGCCCCGATGGCTTCACTGCTGATCTCGCACCCGAAACCCTCTTCCGCAGCAACCTCGGCGACCTCAAACAAGGCGACCCCGTCAACCTCGAACGCCCCATCACCCTGGCCGCGCGCCTCAGCGGCCACATCATGCAGGGCCACGTCGATGGCACCGCCATTCTCGAATCCCTCCGCACTCTCGACGACGGCAATCACGAACTTCTGGTCCGCATCCCCGAAGCCCTTGACCGCTACCTGGTTTTCAAAGGCTCCATCGCTATAGACGGCATCAGTCTCACCATCGCCGATATCACGGATCGCCTCCTCCGCGTAGCCATCATCCCCCACACTTTCGCCGCGACCAACCTCTCCGCGCGCCAATCCGGCGACCGCCTCAACATAGAATGCGACATGCTGGCGAAACACGTCGAGAAGTTGCTCGCCCGCGTAAATTTACCCTGAGCGCCTCACACGATAAACGCACCCCGCAAGTAGGATGCCTGTGGGCAGCCATAACATCGGCTCCGGGGAAGCAGCCACGCTGCCGCTTCCAACGTTGATCGCGAACGACCCTCCGTCCGATGCCGTCGAAAACAACACGAAGCCTCCCTGGATTCCCGTTGTCAACCCGCTGAAGTTGAACCATTTTCCGCCGGAAATGTGGCCACCCCCTGAGCCCTGCACAAAGCTTCCGAGGCCCGGAAGGTCGCCGCCAGTGATCATGGAAAGAACATCGGACTCCAGATACTCGCCCGCGGCATAGGACCACGCGCGACCGTTACCAACCCAGTCTGCGTACGCATCCGAATTCACCCCCAGACCTACGCCCGGTCCGTAACTGGCCACCATAGCCACATAGCCGCTCGCGACGTCCAGTCCGACACCGTAGCCGTCCACGGCCTGCGCGGTAAAAGGCGCGGAAACGCCGGCGGCGAATCCTCCAAGCGACACGAATCCAATGCTCGCCAGGGCTCCGTGCGAGTCGAGTAAGACGGGGCCGCTTCGCCAGACCAGATAGACATTCGAAAGCGGCGCGGTCGGATCCAGAGTTCCCGAAAACACGGTTCCCGCCGACAGCGGCACCGACAAGGTGAACCCGAGCAGTAACGCAAGGCCTAAGTTCTTCCTCCACGCCCGCTGTTTTCCTGTTTGTCCAAAACCCATTTTCGCCACGTAAAACTCCTCTCGTGTATAGATCCGTAAAATACGGTCGGAGTCCGCCCTGATTCGGGCTGCTTTTTTTCGAAGTTCACAGACGCCGGCTCGGGGGGTGCCGGGTTGTACGGTCCTGTCGCTGTCGCCAGCCCGATCGCCCTCCTGTGGGGTCAATATTCTTTGGCCGGTGCCGCCCCTCGTCACACGCGGCCGCCGCAAGTAGTTCCTCCGAAAGCTAAACCCGGCGGTCCCGTCCCGCCCGTTGGAGTTTCGCACTTCACGTGGAAGTCTCGGTTGCCTGCTCGGACTGTCTGGTGCCGTGCCGCGACCAACTGTCCGCGCGCCAAACCGGCGACCGCCTCAACATCGAGTGCGACATGCTGGCGAAACATGTCGAGAAACTGCTCGGACGCGTAGTTCTTCCCGCATAGCGGTCATCAAAAATAAATGGGCTGAAATCCTTGACGGATCCAAGTGTGATGTTCAATACTTATCCAAACGAGGACTTTAACCAAAGTGAACAAACTACTCTCATTCGCCCTGCTCATTATCGGTGTCCAGGCCGTGGCGTCCGCATCCGTACCTGAAATCGATCCGGCTTCCGCCGGTAGCGCTATCGCGCTGCTTGCTGGTGCCGCTCTGATTATCCGCGGTCGCCGCAGGTAATTTCACCACCGGACGGCCGGAACATTGTGGCGAATCCGGCCGGATCCTGGCCTGTCCGGCATATCAGACATTGCACCGAGCGTAACGAAACCATGCAGAAACTACTGACCCTCACATTGCTCACAATCGGCCTGCAGGCCTTGGCCGTCGCTGGCCCTGCAGTCCCCGAGATTGATCCGACCTCCGCAGGCAGTGCCGTGGCGTTACTCGCCTGTGCTGCCCTTGTAATCCGTGGCCGTCGCCGTAAATGAAATAAGCACTGGGCGAGAGGAAACCATGCACAAACTACTGGCACTTGCATTATTCACACTCGGCCTCCAGGTTTTGGCCATCGCAGGCCCCGCGGTCCCTGAGATTGATTCCGCATCGGCCACCAGCGCCATCGCGTTGCTTGCCGGTGTTGCAATCGTCATCCGTGGCCGTCGCCGCTAAACATATCAAGGAAAGAAACCGTGTACAGACTTCTGACGCTCACGCTTCTCGCCATCGGTCTTCAGTCATTCGTTTGTGGGGACGTCTCGGTTCCTGAAATTGATCCCGCCTCCGCAGGCAGTGCTATCGCGTTACTCGCCGGTGCAGCCCTCGTCATTCGCGGTCGCCGCAAGTAGCTGTCGATTAGTACCGCTGGTACTGCAAAGAAGTTAACATTCACTTGTTCTGACCATGCCGCACACGCATACTGGCTGCAAGAGGTCTCCTATTTTGTATAAATTAACGGCACTACTGTTGTTCGTCGTCGGTCTGCAATCCTTTGCATTCGGTACCGGCGTTCCCGAGATTGATCCGTCTTCCGCCGCCAGTGCATTCGCACTGCTGGCCGGAGCGGTCGTCGTTGTTCGGGGGCGGCGTCGCTAGACTTCCAGCCACGTCGTGAATCAGGCGCAGGGGCCTCCTCCGACTCCGACGCTCCTGTTTCACGACAGCCAGCCCTTCCACTCCTCGCGAGTTGGCCGGGCTGGCACTGGCTGGTGCAGTTAAGCCTCCTGCGGCGCCTTGCCGCGCTCGGCCTTATTTTCTCCCTTGAATTGGGTGCAATTACCCTATGGCTCGATAACGACCAAATCGCCGGTCGCAGCGGTCTGATTGCTCTCTGTCACGACTGGGGTCCGCTGCTTCTTCGCGGTATCGTCGTCTTCGGCACCCTCTTCTTTACCTTCGCATTCTTGAAGTTTTCCTCCACCCTCCAGGCCGTTTCGGAGGACCTCGCCGACACAAGGCTTCATTCGGGGTACTTCGTGGCCCATGCCGCCGCGCTCGGCCTCTTTGTTGCGCTCTCCAGCACCCTCTACACGAATCCGCAATCCTCCAATCTCTTCGCGTCGGCCTGGCTCGCGGCAGGCTTTGCCGCGATCATTCTCGGTGCCTGCGCCTTCGTCGGCCCCGCATTTTGGAGTCGCATGATTCGCGGCACCCGCTACCTCTGGGCTTTTTCCGCGGCAGCCGCCGTGGCCGCCAGCTTTGGCGGCAACGCCATCCGCCCGCTCTGGCCCCGGGCTGCTGAACTAACGTTCTTTATCGTCCAGCTTCTGCTGCAGCCCTTCGGAATTTACTCAGGCGACCCCGCCACCATGACGATCGGCAGCAGTCGCTTCTCGGTTCAAATCGCACCGACCTGTTCGGGCCTGGAAGGCATCGGCCTGATTCTGGTGTTCACCACCGTCTGGCTGTTGCTCTTCCGCCGCGAATGCCGTTTCCCTCAGGCGCTCATCCTGCTGCCTGCTGGCGTCGTCGTCCTGTTCTTGCTGAACAGCGTTCGCATTGCAGCTCTCATTCTGATTGGTAACGCCGGTTACGGTAGTATCGCGACCGGCGGCTTTCACTCCCAAGCCGGCTGGATCGCCTTCAACCTGGTGGCTCTCGGCACCTCCGTCGCCGCGCGTGAAGTCCGGTGGATCTCGAGACGTAAAGCTGAGCCCTCTGTCGATGCCGCGCCCATAACAGTTGAAAACCCTACAGCCCCCTATGTAGTGCCCTTTGTTGGGATCCTCGCCGCTGGCATGGCCTCCCGTGCGCTGACCGGCGGCTTCGAGTGGCTCTACCCATTGCGCTTCGTGGCCGCCATCGCCGCGCTGTGGTGGTATCGAAAAACTTACGCGGCTCTGGATTGGCGTCTCGATTGGACCGGCCCCGCCGCTGGTATCGCCGTCTTCGGACTCTGGCTTCTCCTCGGTCCCACCGCCGCGAGCCCGATGCCTGGCGCATTATTCGAAGCCACCAGTGCCGCTCGCATCTCCTGGCTGATCCTGCGCGTCGCGGCGGCCACAGTGACCGTGCCGCTCGCCGAAGAACTAGCCTTCCGTGGCTTCCTGTTGCGCCGCGTGCTCTCGCCGGAATTCGAAACGGTCCCGTTCCGAGAATTCTCCTGGCTCGCGCTGCTGGTGAGTTCGGTGCTGTTTGGCTTGCTGCACGGCCAACGCTGGATTGCAGGCACGCTCGCGGGCGCATTGTTCGCGCTGACCGTTACTCGCCGCGGCCGCTTCGGCAACGCGGTCATCGCGCATGGAGTCGCCAACGCTCTGATCGCAGTCGACGTCCTCGCTTTTAACCGCTGGGGCCTCTGGTAACCTACGCGGAAACAGTCTAAACTTCGGCCGCCAGCTTTTCAAAAAACCGCTTAATCATCATCCGCGCCGTGGTGTCGATCAGCCGCTGTCCCACAGCCGCCATCGTCCCGCCAATCTGTGCATCGCCCTCGTAGGAGACCTCGGTTCCGCCATCCTTCGCCGTCAGCGTCAGCACCCCGTCGCCCTTCATGAACCCAATCTTGCCCGACCCCTCTACCACCATCCGAAAACTCGTCGGCGGCTGCGGATCCACCAGCCGTACTTTCCCCTCAAACGCCCCGGAAAAACTGGCGAGCATCATCTTCATCTTCATCCGATACTCGTTATCGCCCGTACGTTCCAGTGCCTCGCAACCCGGAATCGCGCGCGACAGCACAGCCGGATCCTGCATCAGCTCATAAGCCCGCTCTGGTGCAAAAGCCAGCTGTGCCACGCCCGCAATTTTCATCTATGCCGTCCTCGACAAGGCCACGCGAATCGCCCGCTCCGCATAATTCGCCGCCAGATGCAGACGATATTCCGCCGAAGCATGCAGATCCGCGCCCGCTTCCACGCCCTCGCCCACCAGCGCAGCAGCCGCGTCAATCTCCGCGTCCGAACCCGCCTTGCCAACCAGCGCGGCCTCAGCCTTCAGCGCCCGATACGAATTCCCGCTCACCCCGGTAACGCCAATCCGGGCCACGGTAATCTTCCCCGCCTCGCGCCGTATCCGCGCCGCCACGCCGACAATCGCGAACCCGCTCGCCGGCTGCAGAAACTTCTGGTAGCTCGTCCCCGTCAGCCCGGCTTCCACCGGCACAATCACTTCTGTCACCAGTTCGCCCGGCTCCAGCGATGTCGTAAACGTGTCGATGAAGAAATCCCCCACCGCCACCGTCCGCTGACTCGTGGCGCTTGTCAGCACGATCTTCGCCTCCAGCGCCTGCAATGCCGCCGGATAATCCGCCGAAGGATCCGCATGCGCCACGCTCCCGCCCAGCGTCCCGCGATTCCGCACCTGGATATCGCCGATATGCCCCGCCGTCTCCGCCAGCAGCGGACACTTACCCACAATCAGCGGTGAACTCTCCACGTCATAGTGAGTCGCGTTCGCGCCGATGTGCAGTTCCCCGCCGGCCTCGCGAATATAGTTCAGCTCCGCAATCCGGCCAATATCCACCAGATGTTCCGGCGCGGCCATTCGCAGCTTCATCATCGGGATCAGACTCATCCCACCGGCCAGCGGCTTGCCGCCTTCGCCAATCAGCGCCAGCGCAACTTTCAGCGTCAACGGTGCCGTGTATTCAAACGTATTCGGAATCATGTTAATTGGCCTCCGGCTGACTTGCTGAAATAATTCGCCACAACTTCTCCGGCGTCAGCGGCATATCCACATGTGTAACCCCCAGCGGTGCCAGAGCATCCACCACCGAATTCACCATCGCCGGTGTCGATCCAATCGTCCCGGCCTCGCCCACACCCTTCACGCCCAGCGGATTCACCGGCGAAGGCGTGCACGTGTGTGAACTCTCAATCCACGGCATCATCCGCGCCCGCGCCATCGCGTAATCCATGAATTCACCCGTCACCAGCTGGCCCGCATCGTCATAGATCGCATGCTCCCAAAGCGCCTGCCCCAGACCCCATGACGCGCCGCCATGCAACTGCCCATCCACAATCATCGGGTTCAGAATGTTGCCGATATCGTCCACCATCACGTAGCGCTTGATTTCGACCTGCCCCGTCTTCGGGTCAATCTCGCTGTGAATAATGTGCGCGCCAAACGGATAAGTGAAATTCCCCGGCTCCCAGAACCTGGTCGCCACCAGCCCCGGCTCACTGTGCGTCGGAATCTTCATCGCGCGATAAGCCGCCGCCGCAATCGTCTGGATCGAGACCGACTTGCCTGACGCATTATCAATGCACATCCCGCCCTCGAACCGCACATCGTTCGAATCGAGCAGCATACTGCCCCAGCGAATCACCTTCTCTTTGATATCCTGCAGCGCCAGGTAAACCGCCGTGCCGCCCACCGCCGTCCCGCGACTCCCAAACGTTCCGATCCCGTACTGCACAATCGACGTGTCCCCGTGCAGCACCAAAACGTCGTCAATCGGCACGCCCAGCTCATCCCCGGCAATCTGCGCGAACGTCGTCTCTTCGCCCTGTCCATGCGGCGAAATCCCCGTCAGAATCGTGACCTTGCCGCTCGGCTCCACCTTCACCGTCGCGCTCTCCCAGCCACCAGCCGCCACCGCGGGCGAGGGGCCCATCGCGCAGATTTCGCCATACGTCGAAATCCCAATCCCCACCAGACGACCCTGCTTCCTTGCCGTCGCCTGCTCCTCCCGCAGCTTCTTATATCCGATCGTGTCCAGCGCCTTCGTGAACGTGTTCGCGTAATCGCCCGAATCGTAATTCAACCCCGTCGCCGTCGCAAACGGAAACTGGTCCGCAGCTACAAAATTCTTAAACCGAATCTCCGCCGGATCCATCTTCAGTTCCGCCGCCAGTACGTCCACCATCCGCTCAATCCCATACGTGGCTTCCGGACGACCCGCCCCGCGCACCGCATCCGTCGGCACGCAGTTTGTGAACACGCCCACAATCTCCGCATGAATATTCCGCGCGTTGTAAAGCCCCGGCATCATCAGCACGCTGAGCGTCGGAATCGCCGGCGTCAGCAACTGGAAGTATGCGCCCAGATCCTGAATGATCTTGACCTTCACGCCGACAATCGTGCCGTCCCGCTTCGCCGCAATTTCCCAGTAATCCACATGTCCGCGGCCCTGGATCGTCGAAAGGAAATTCTCGCGCCGCGTCTCAATCCACTTCACCGGCACGCCCAGCTTCATGGCCGCAAACGACACGATCGCTTCTTCCGGATAAACGTTGAGCTTGCACCCAAACCCGCCGCCCACTTCCGGCGCAATCAGCCGCAGCCGATTCTCGTCCAGCCCCAGCATCCCCGCCAGAATCGTACGCGCCAGATGCGGAATCTGCGTCGACGTGTAAATCGTCAACGCGCGATCCGCCGCATGCCAACTCGCCACGCAGCCGCGCGTTTCCATTGGATTCGCCACCATCCGCTGGCTGATCATCCGCTGCTTGCAGATGACATCGGCGCTCGCGAACGCGGCATCCGTGTCGCCGCCCTTCTGCTCAAACTTAAACGCGATATTGTCCGCCCACTGCGGATGCACCGCCGGCGCACCTTCCGCCAGAGCCTGCTCCGGACCGCCCACGGCATCCAGAACGTCGTAATCCACTTCCACCAGATCCGCCGCGTCGGCCGCAACATAGCGATCCTTCGCCACCACCACCGCCACGATATGCCCCACCAGATAAACCCGGTCGGTCGCAATCACCGTGTGGTGAGGCTTGCGCATGCCCGGCAATTCCACGCCGCAAACAATGGCACCTACGTCCTTGATGTCCACGCCGGTGTAAACAGCCATCACGCCCGGATGCGCCGCGGCCTTGCTGATATCCACCGAACGGATGTTCGCCGCCGCATGCGGACTCCGCACCATCGCCGCGTACAGCATATTCGGCATCTTGATGTCGTCCACATAGGTGGCCGTGCCCGTGAGCATGCGCGGATCTTCGCGCCGCCGAATACGTTTCCCAACCAGTTTTTCAGGACGGGTAATAGTTGTTGTCGACATGATCTACACCCCCGCCTTCGCCGCGGCCTGCACGGCTTTTACGATGTGCTGGTAACCCGTGCAGCGGCACAGGTTGCCATCGAGCCCTTCGCGGATCTCCGTTTCCGTGGGCGAAGGGTTGCGATCCAGAATCTGTTTCGAAACCATCAGCATACCCGGCGTGCAGAACCCGCACTGGAGCCCGTGCTCGTTCCAGAAGCCTTCCTGGACGCGATGCATCTTTCCCGAGGCGTCCGCCAGACCTTCCACGGTCAGAATGCTGGCCCCGTTCGCCTGGACCGCGAACATGGTGCAACTCTTGATGGCGCGCCCATCCACCTCGACCGTGCAGGCGCCGCAGAGCGACGTTTCACAGCCGATATGCGAGCCGGTGAGGCCCACCACCTCGCGCAGATAGTGAATCAGGAGCAGGCGCGGCTCCACGTCGTGCGTGTACGGCTTTCCGTTAATCGTGACGGAAATAGTTTGGGTCATGCGGAGATCTCCACTGGAGAAGTATACATCGGATCGCCCCTGCATTTCCCTTCACGGAATGTGCTGATTCCGGCGGCCCCGTTTTCCATGCCCCCGGCGCGGTATCCCGGAACGTGTGGGGCAGGCTTCCAGCCTGCAGGCCGGTTTCCAACCGGCCCCTTTCGGGCAAGCCGTGGCCTCCAGTCATGTCCGATCTCCGTCCCTTATCATTGCCGCCCGCTAACATCAATCAGATGACAGAAACCCCGCAGATCCAGACCACTCCCCCGCAGCCCCTCGCGATCATCCACCTGACCATCCCGCGCTCCGAAATGCGCACCGTCATCGGGCCTGCCCTCTCCGAACTGCACGCGACCATCGCCGCACAGGGCTTAGCGATCACCGGGCCGTGGCTAACCCACCACCTCCGCATGGTCCCGGATATTTTCGATTTCGAAATCTGCCTCCCGGTGTCCGCACCGGTTACACCAGCAGGTCGCGTAATCTCAGGCGAAATACCCGCCATGACAGCCGCGCACGCGGTCTTCACAGGCAACTACTCCGGACTCGGCGCAGCATGGTCCGAACTCGGCACCTGGCTCGCTGAAGCCGCGAATGCCAACGGCCTCAAGCCGGCGACCGACCTCTGGGAGTGCTACCTAGCCGGCCCGGAATCAAATCCCGATCCTGCCGCCTGGCGGACGGAACTGATCCGGCCACTGACGCCGGCTTCCTGAAAATGGCCCTTCGCGCGAGCGCTGGATTCGATCTTTACCGAATCGGCTACCGAAAACAAGAATAGGCTAATATTAGGCTACTGGGGCGCGTGCATGCCCCCGCCGCCGGCCCGCTCAACGCCGCTTGGTTCCCGCGTTTGCTCCGAGCCGCGCCACCCGTCGTCGCCGCGCACCCTGCTCGCGGCGGGCTGGTTTTCCGCGCTGGATCGCCGTATAATTCTGCTCATGCGCTCCCCGCTCTTCGCCATGATTGCGACCACAGTCTGCCTTGTCTCGTCCGCTTTTCCCCAAAGCCCCGCGCAACGACCACTGCAATTCGAGGTTGCCACCATAAAACCCGTCGACACCGGGTCTGGCGTGAGCAACCCGGGCGTCACCGGCGTCTATCCGGGAGGTCGGGTTGTAATTCACGCCGTTCCGCTAAAGACGCTGATCATGATCGCGTATCATGCGGGCTACTGGCAACTTTCGGGCGGCGACGACTGGATGGACAAAGATGTTTACGATGTCGAGGCGAAGGCACCCGCATCGCCGGCTGCCACGGCCTTTAGCTTGCGGCACACCAGGGTTGGGATCGAAGACGAGCGCCTGCGCCAGATGCTGCAGACCATGCTCACCGAACGCTTTCAGTTGAAGCTGCACTGGGACACAAAGACGGGAGCCGTCTACCTTTTGCAGAAGAGCGGCAAACCCATTCAGTTGCGTTCTACAAAATATACTGCCGACCATCCCGTCCAGGGAGCGTCGGGCTTTTCCGGTGAGATCGAATACACAGGCGGCCATTGGTTCGTCTTCGATACCTCTCTCCCGCAGTTGGCGAAGTTCGCCAGCGACTACGTGTTGCACAAGCCAGTCATCGATCAGACGGAGCTGGCTGGATCGTTCGACTACCGGGATGCAAACACTCAGATCCCGCAGGAGCACGACTTCGAAGGTTCCTTCCCTGGCTTTATTCAGGACCTTGGACTCAAGCTGACCGCGGCGAAAGGCCCGGTTGAAATGCTGGTAATCGATCAAGCGGAAAAGCCATCGCCGAACTAAGACGAGATGACGTATCCAGCCCAAATACTTGCGCCTGCCAGCACTTGCCGGACAAGAACTAACATCTGCTGGTGCGACGACATTTAAACCGTGGCACTATAAGCCTTAGTCCTCTGAGATCCGACGCCCTCGTACTATGGTTCTCGGCAAAATACTCAGGTTTTGGGTGGCTGGAAGGTTCGGTACTTAGTTGGGGGTCGGCTTTTCGACGTTGTCGATGATTATGAATTTGATCAGTCCACGGCCCTGAGAAAGCTTTATGCCGAACTGGCTCTGGAAGGCCTCAAAGAGTGTTTGCTCTAGAGGCTCTTCGGAAGGCAACTGACTGCGCGGTGGGCCAAACTGGAATCCCGGGGTGCTCTCGTTTGCCGAGAAGCTGAACTGAAAATCAAATATCCCAGGCAGATTGGTTTTATTGAGGACATCCAGATTGAGACCGCCTGCGAGAAAATCCGCCACCTGATCAAGAGTAACGCCACGCGCCGTAATGGTGAGATTAGACCCTTTGGGCCTGACGCCAATATTCCCACACGTATCTGGCGACGGCGGTTCGCCGGGCGAGGGACAGCTTCCGGCTCTTGCCACCGGAAGCCTGGCTCCGTCTTTTGCTGTCGTTAACGTATAAACCGCGCCCTCTCTGATCTCTGTCCGCGTTTTAAGTTGAAATCTGTCTTGAAGGACGGACTGAAACATTTGTCCTGCGATCTCACGCGGTGTGACGGCCTGTTCACTCTTGGCCTGAATATCAAAATACACGGTATTCGCCCAGGAAGGCCCGCCCGAGATGTGCGGTAATTTGGACGAACCTGCGTCGGCGACGGCAGTTACATATGCGACTCTGACCATGTCCATTAAGGTAGAGCAGGTCATGGTCAGCGTTGTAGGCGAAAGGATCTGCTTAGCACGCCCCCTTCCCTGACACTCTAAGTTCGCTTTTATCGAAACCGCATCAAATGTGTGCACCTGTACGACTTGTGACCACAGGGCAGTAGTCAACAGACCTGTGGCTACCCTAACCGCCATCGCAAACAGACCGCGACCCCTCTTGCTCTTGGATTCCAGGAGACGCGCGACGTCAGGAATGTCCTGTCGGCACTTCTGCATATGTGCCATACCTTATCACACACTAGGACAAAATGACTGAAACGCGGAGAACTGCGTACGGTGGGCGAACTACGCGCATACGCCGGCCGGAACTTCGCGGTAAACTGATAACTGAAATGCCTGCTGTACTACATGGAACGTTGAAGCATCCGAAGCACGAGCCGCTCCTGGAAGGTGCCGCCGAGCGAATCCATGCGGCCGTTCGTCAGTTGAAAGAACGCGGGATTATCGATGAGAAGGGAAGTCGCGTTCGTACGGACCTCCCCGAAGATATGAAACCGGGCGCAGATCGCGACTTCGGCGGGTAGCTGTTAGCACTTATCGTCAAGGTACTTCCTGATCCACACTGAGTTTTGGCATATCGCGCCACCTCGCCTCAAAGCCATCACGCCATTCCCGCAGCACCCGATAGAACTCGTCAGCGGGAATACGAAGGTCGCTCAAAGTGCCGACGTCGTGCAGGCGTTCGGCACCGGTAGATCTGAAGGCAATCAGACGCGCGTCGTCGCCGATGTCAAACTGCAAGACGTAACTCCCGTCGTCAAGATCTTCATCACCATCGGGGGCCCAGAGGATATCGCCCGAATATATGATCTCCGCGAATCGTAATCGCGGAATCCCGCACAAAGTGTCATCGTCGCTTCCCTCACAATAGAGTGCATCCCGGGTGGCACTCGCGATCTCGGCACCGCTGAATTCGGCTGCGAACGGTGCGGTATGCGTGCCGCGGTTCTCAAGGCGACGTTGAACGGTATCGAACGATACACAGCAGCGACGCCTCTGGCGACCGCACGCCATAACTGCGACCCGAAACATAAATCAGGAAGCACCCCAAAGCCCTGAAGCTAAGGCGCTCGTAGGCAGTCGTAACGTGTGACTCTATGGCAAAAACAGACGGGTCTCCGACCACCATTGAAACCATCCCCGGGTCCATTCATCCTCCCTGGGTCGATGCTCGAAATACCATGGCACACGCCAGCATCAGAATGATAAGGAGTGCTTGTAACGCCGACAGCAGATTGGAAAGCTGTCCCTCGGGGAAGATTCGTTGATACTCCCGCCTGACTTTGCGGAGTTTTCCGGGATAATTCCAGGGGTACGGGATTTGTTCCGTCTTCGGCAGATGTTTGTTGACACTGTCAATCATGACGGAAATTACAACTGCTGATCCTGTTGCCAGGGCCGTAGCCATTGCCAGAAGGCCAGCCGCCACCGGAGGAAACATCATCGATGACACATCGTCCTGATCGCGAAACCCTCGTTATCCGCCGTTATCTCATCCCACGCCAATCGGCCCAAAACAGAGGCCGCGGAACCATCAAAAGTGAGCAATTCGGCTCCACTCATCCGAACGCCATGCAGCTTCCCGTTCACGCCCTGAGTCTACCAGAAAAATCCTGATCACGCGGAATCGAAAAATATTTTGTCAACGCCACGTGAGAATGTCCTATTAGTGCCAGATAGAAATGTCCTCTTGACGAAGTCAGGCTGGGGAGGTGAAAGAACAAGGAGTTCTCCCTATGACCCAGCAGGACAGAGACCGATTGGTAGTACTGCGGAAGGC
>CAIQWJ010000108.1 GCA_903875575.1 uncultured Acidobacteriia bacterium
CGCCGAGGAGTCTCTCATCAAGACCACCGCCGCGAAATGCCTGGCGGATCTCAGCGCCTACGACCAGACCGGATTTGCCGCCGTCAAAGCCATCGCGAAGAAATACCCGCCGGACGTGAAGCTGTCCCCGCAGGATCAGGCGCAGGTGGACAAGCTGGAAAAGGCGCGCGAGAAGATCGTTGCCGATTACGTCGCCCAACTGAAGTCCGGCATGGGGCCGCAACGTTTCGCCGTGCTGCATTCGTTTGTGGTGGGCAGCGAGATCGTCCGCATCCGCCATCGTGATCTGCCAAACCGGAGGACGAAATGAGATTCTCCACTCCTTCGTGGCTCACGCGTCTCGCCGGACTCGCGCTGTGCGCTGCCGCGTTCACCGCAACCCCGGCCCTGGCCGTCGAATACTACTCCGGCGCGGAACAGTCGGGCAATAACATTTACATGTATTCGGTCTCGACCCTCGATTACTACGATTGCGCGTATACGGCCTATTGCGACGCCTTCGTCGAGGGGCAGGAGTACGTAAATGGCAGCCTGGTGGACTACACAAACGGCTTGACGGGCTATCACGTCGAGGCTGACCTCAGCGACACAGCCGTGGTGGGGAATACCTACACGATCGCGGGCTATCACTACTTCTTCAATTCGAATACCTCGTCCTGGGACAATTTCGGTTACGATACGGCGGCGGTCACCGTCTACCCGCCTCCTCCGCCCACGCCCACGCCGCAGATTTCGGGGATCAGTCCGGATATAGGCGTTGTCGGAATCCCCGGCTACATCGCCATCTACGGCTACTATCTGTCGGGAAATGGAGCATGGAACGATGTCTATGTGTGGCTGGACGGCGCTTATCGGCAGGTGGTGTACGTCAGCGATGGGCAGATCAACGTGTATTATTCGTCGGTAACCCTGGGCACGCACACGCTTTACGTGGGCACTTCCGGCGGCTGGAGCAACGGCGTGAATTTCACGGTTGGCACCGGAGACCCCACTCCCGCGGTATCGTCGTTCAGCCCGACCAATTTCCAGTACAATCAGAGCAACGCCATGACGATCTCAGGCAGCGGCTTTGGAACCTCGCCGTCGGTGTTTCTCTCCTATCCGGACGGCGCTTCGGAGTGGGCCTCCGTGACCAATGCTGCGGATACGCTGATTTACGCGACGGCTTACCACCACAGCACTTTGTCCGGCAGTATCGCCGTCACGGTGTATTCCAATGGCTATTGGGGAAGTGGTTTTATTCCGTCGTATTCGGGCCAGCCCAACTACGTGATGCTGGCGCAAGCGTCACATGTGACGGCTCAGACTCAGGCAATAGCGTTCGCATCCTTGAACCAGGTAATGATTGGCTCGGGGTCAGTTGCTCTGTCTGCGACAGCCACTTCAGGGCTTCCGGTGATTTTCACCTCCACGACTCCTGCAACATGTTCTGTGGCTGGAAGTACGGCGACTGTGTTATCTGTGGGGACCTGCTCGATTTCAGCGAATCAAGCCGGAAATTCAGTGTATTTGCCGGCTCCCACCGTTACTCGAAGCTTCGCGATATCGGTGCCGACCGTGCAGCTTACGGATCTGACTCGTCAAGGACCACCCTTCTACGCGGGCGACAACTACACGATTACCGTATCGGGAGCGCCTAGCTCAGTGGTTACGGTTAGCCAGAATAGCGGGCCGCAGAGTTCAGTTGGGATGACCAATTCGTTGGGCGTCCTGATCATCTCGGGTTTGTGGACTCTGGCGGATGTCGGCGACTACACTCGCACATATTATGTCGCGGGGTATGGCGCTTCTACCGCCAGCTTTCAGGTCGGGGCGAACGGACAAACAGTCACTTGCGGACGGATTAATCCGGATCTTTACATCGGTTCAATCGCGGCGGGCACAAATCTAGCGTTCGCGGTGCCCGCCGCTGGTGCGGCGACGGTTAGCTTCTTGATCGGGGGACCCAATATCCAACCGTATTCGGCCTCCGTGGGCGCGGTCCGCACGCAATATACCTCTACCTGGTCAGCAAACGTCGATACGACGGGGCTTTCCGGTGCCTATAGTGTTACTCCCATCATCACTAGTCCGGCTGGCCAGACTAGTTGCTCTGCCGCTACCCACAGCACCGCGTATTTTGAAATCAGGTCGAGCGCTACTCCCCCGTCGCAGCCGGGCTCGGTCCCTTGTAGTTCCTTGACCGGAAATTGGACCGCCGTGGCCCCTAACAGGGCTGATTTCTCGCTGCAGTTGACTGACAATAATGGAAGTATATCGGGTCATGCCTCCTATACGTATGCGTGCAGTGTCGCCGTCAATTTCAGCAGTCTCTCTGGAACATACGTCCCGTCGAGTGGACGCTACGACATTACGGCGGCTGGTCCCACGCCGACCGTGTTTGCCTGCGGCGGTAATGTTTTTAGGCCTCTTGACTACCACGTTACCGGAACAATTGGTGCCTCGTGCGGAGCGGGTTCCGGCACCGCCACAGCTGGGTACGATTACTTTACTCAAACGATGACGACTGAGCGGATTCCAAGCAGTGAGAACTCCGTCGCATCCAGCCCCGCCTGGAGCGTGGCTAATCAAACAGTGGCAGTCTTCACAGTAAATATGATAACGGGAACGAGCGACCCCGCCTACATTTTTGGCGGTAGAACCGTGACTGAGTTGAATCCTGGTCCGGGTGATGTACTTCCTGCGGATTACGTGGGCAATGATGGCTGTTATTGGCCTGGAGGGCCGTGGCCAACGCCAATTACACGTCTCAGTTCAAATGACTCGTGGAATGTTCAAGGTTCTACGAGCGGTTCGCCCCATGGCTCGTATGGACCTGACTTCATGGGGTTGGCGCACCCGGCCACTCTCGCATACGTCCAGACCTACGCTCCTCAAGTAGCGACTCCTGGCGGGAGTTGCACAATCAAATACCCGCAGAAGATGGTAATTAATACGGAATCCACGACCACCGGCACGGAGCCATATGGGGGGCCAGGGTCCGGGCTGAACCTGGTGCAAATGACCATTACTCCAACGACATTCACCGTCCAGCGGGGCAGCGGTACGATTTCTCGTGAAAATCATTTCTAGGGGCCAATGTGAAGCTGGAGACAAGAAGATGTTGACACGTGTAGCTGCAGTTGTGATTGCCGGGAGCCTATGGAGTCCGCTGGCAGTTCGTGCGGCAGACATCGAGTTTCGTGAGCCGCGACCATTGGCCAAGCTAGTAGGTAACTTGGTTGAGGTTTCTGGCTATCTCGTGACTTATGAGGAAGCGCCGTATGACGAAGCCAATGAACTGCATACCGATTCATACGCTAACGGGACGAAATTTCGGTCTCCCACATGGGCCACTATCAAGTTTCAGGTGCCATCAAGAACTGGCGTTGCGGGGATCGCGGCGAGCAGTCCAGAGCCTAGGAACACAGCGGGGCCCCTTCAGATGATTCGCGGTTTTGTGGCGCAATACAACGCTTCTGGAAACCCTGGTCGATTCAAAACGATCTCGGATGGCGAGTATATTCACATCGTTCCTGCCGGTCGAATGCTCAACAAGTCTCTTGAGGCGTTCCAGCCGATTCTTGACACTGGGATAGCGATGCCTCCTGAACCGAAGCTCTGCCTGACTGTGTTGGAGGATCTCCTTGGCCAAGTTGGCAGGCTCCGAAGCACGACCATCGTTGAAGGTATGGTTCCACTGAATCCGCTACTTCACTATCAGTGCAATGTGGTCGGGGAGAATCTCACGGCGCGGGAAGCGCTGATTCAGATCCTTGAAAAGATGGGGCACGCTACCGGGAACTATGACCTCAACCGGTGGACTTGGAATCTCGTCTACGACGCTAATATTAACGGATACTTCCTGAATACGTGGCTTGTTCCCCGGGTGGCGATCGCCAGTCAACCGATCGGTACTGTTGAACCTGTCGAACCTGCCAGCGTACCGTCGTTGCCCAAAGAACGTCCCAGCATGATCGCTCCAGACGGTAGCCGAGTGCATGATCCGGCGGCGAAGTAGGGCGTAAAGAACTCTGGCGAAGCGGCAACTGCCGCCCGGTTTTCCTCGAGGTTTCTGGCCGGGTACTTCCTGGCCGTAGCGGCAGTTCCTACCCCCGAAGGGCCCTAACTAAGCCCATCGGGATCCTCTCGGCGGTGACGTCCTGGATCATTTCCCCGAGCGTTTCGCTGCGAGCAGCCTGGTCGCCCCATCACCTTTACGAACGATGCGAAACTGGGAGCCCTTCTTGCTAAACTGAAAATCTCCCCCACAATTGCCCTCAAAGACCAAATCCGGCGGCAGCGTCGTTCCCGTCCAGGCCGATCCGCACCGCGAGATCACCGCCGACATCGTGGTCCGCGGCGCACGCCTCCACAACCTGAAGAACATCACGGTAGCGATCCCCCAGTACTCGCTCACCGTTGTCACGGGCGTCTCCGGTTCGGGAAAATCCTCGCTCGCCTTCGATACCATCTACGCAGAAGGCCAGCGTCGCTACGTGGAGTCGCTTTCCGCTTACGCGCGCCAGTTCCTGGAGCGCATGGAGAAGCCGGAGGTCGATGAAATCGATGGCATCGCCCCGGCCATCGCCATCCGCCAGAAGAACACGACCCGCAACCCGCGTTCCACCGTCGCCACCGCCACCGAAGTCTGGGATTACATGCGTGTTCTCTGGGCACGCGCGGGGCGCACCTACTGTCCAGTTTGCGGCCGTCAGATTCAGCGGGACACCGTGGACCTGGTGGCTCAGACCATGCTCGCGCAGCCAGCGGGCACTCGCTTCCTGGTACTGTTTCCGGTGAAGCACGAACCCGGTGGGGTGGCCAAGAGCCACCCTTCAGGAGAAGCCCCCAAAGATCGCCTGACCGAACTTCGCAGCCGCGGCTTCACTCGCCTCTGGCAGGCGGGCACCACCTTCGAATTCTCCACTCCCGAATCCCTGCTCGGTATCGACTGGGAGCAGCCCGTCCACATCCTCGCCGACCGCATCGCCATCAAGGCCGACCAGCACCAGCGCATCGTCGATTCCGTCGAAATCTGCTACCGCGAGGCCGGCGAGGTGGTTTTCCTCAACGTCGCCACCGACGAGCGGATTCTCTTCAGCGAACGCTTCCTCTGCAAGTACGATAACGTCGAGTTCTCGCCCCCGGAGCCGATCCTCTTCAGCTTCAATAGTCCCGCCGGTGCCTGCCGCCGCTGCCAGGGTTTCGGCCAGACCATCGATTATTCGCTCGATCTCGTGGTGCCGGATCGCGGCCTATCGCTCGATCAGGGTGCCGTGGAACCGTGGACCAAGCCCAGCGGCGAGGAATGGTTTGACGATTTCCGTAAGAAGGCGCTCGGTCGCGTCCGCTTCGACGTGCCGTTCGGCGATCTGACGGAGGCCGAGCGCAACCTGGTTCTGGAAGGCGATAAAAAGACGAAGCTGGACGGGATTCGCCAGTACTTCAATTACCTCGAAACCAAGAAGTACAAGGTCCACGTCCGCGTGCTGATGAGCCGGTATCGCGGCTACACGCGTTGCCCGGAGTGCGGCGGTTCGCGGCTGCGCAAAGAAGCGCTGAACATCCGTGTGGGTGGAACTTCCGTCGAAACGTCGCTGACCATTGCCGATGCCGCCCGCCTCAACATCGCGCAGGCCGCGCATTTCTTCGCCAACCTGAAGCTCTCTCCCGAAGAAGCCGGCATCGCGGGCAATATCCTGGTGGAGATCGCGCAGCGCCTGAAGTTCCTCAATGACGTGGGGCTGGAATACCTGACGCTGGATCGTCTGGCCGCCACCCTCTCTGGCGGCGAGGCGCAGCGCATTTCGCTGGCGACCTGTCTTGGTTCGCGTCTGGTAGGTGCGTGCTACGTGCTGGATGAGCCCTCCATCGGCCTGCATAGTCGCGATACCGAGCGGCTGATCAACATTCTGACCGAACTGCGGGACATCGGCAACACGATTCTTGTTGTCGAGCACGATCCCGAAGTCATGCGCGCTGCCGATCACATCATTGACCTTGGCCCAGGCGCCGGCGAACATGGCGGCACGGTGGTCTTCGAAGGCGACTATGCGGGGTTGATCGCGCCCGCGAACCAGTCGCTCACCGGGCGCTATCTGCGCGGCGAACTCAAGGTTTCGCATCGAAAGACGCGTCGTCGTATCAGTCCGAAGGGCTCGCTCAAGTTCTTCGGTGCGCGGATGCACAATCTGAAGGGCGTGGATGTTTCCATCCCGTTGGGTCTGCTGACCGTGGTGACTGGCGTTTCTGGTTCCGGCAAGTCGACGCTGGTGCACGACGTGATCTACAAGTCGCTCCAGGCGACGCTCAATAGCGCGTCGAAGAGTGAATCGGGCGAAGGCAGTATGAACAGCGAAGACTCGCCGCGCATGACCTGTTCGCGAGTGGAAGGTGCGTCGCGAATCAATGATGTCGTGATGATCGATCAGACGCCGATCGGCCGCACGCCGCGTTCGAATCCGGTCACGTACATCAAGGCCTTCGACATCATCCGCAACATCTTCGCCGCCACGCGCGATGCCGAGAAACGTGGCTACGCGGCCGGCCATTTCTCCTTCAACGTACCCGGCGGGCGCTGCGAAACCTGTCAGGGCGATGGCACCGTCACCGTCGAGATGCAGTTCCTGGCAGACGTGGAACTCGTCTGCGACGATTGCAAAGGCACGCGCTTCAAGAGCGCCATCCTGGACATCCGCTACAAGGGACTGAATGTTCACGAAGTGCTGCAGCTATCGGTCAGTGAAGCGATAAAATTCTTCCACGATACGCCGCGCCTGGCTTCTCGTTTGCAGTTGCTGGAAGAAGCGGGCCTCGGCTATCTGCGGCTGGGGCAATCGGCGACGACGCTCTCGGGCGGGGAAGCGCAGCGCGTCAAACTGGCAGCCCATCTGGCGCAGGCCACCAATGAAGGCACGCTTTTCATCTGCGACGAACCCACCACCGGCCTGCACTTCTACGACATCACGAAGCTCCTCGCCGTCTTTGAACGACTGATCGACCATGGCGGCACGCTGCTGGTGATTGAGCATAACGCCGATGTGATCCGCGCCGCCGACTGGGTGATCGACCTCGGCCCCGAGGGCGGGGAAGCCGGCGGTCGCATCATCGCCGAAGGCACGCCCGAAGAAATTGCGCTCGTGGAGGGTTCGCACACCGCGCGCTTCCTGCGGCAGTCTCCGGCTTAAGCCGGGCCTAAGCCTTGTAGCCGAACAAACCGCGCGACCGGATAATCTCGGCCACCTGCGCCGGGACCATACTCTCCCAGGTCTTATCGCCCGACTGGATCTTTGCCAGCACGTCATCCGGATAAACGTGCAGTTGCTCTTCGCGGAATTCGCGCACGGATTGAATCTGGCCGCTCTCCAGCAGATACCAATAGAGGCGGTGCGACAGAGGTGCGAGAGGCAGAGAGACTGCATCCACTACCGGAGCATCAGGCCCTGCTTTCATCGGGTAAACGTACAACTTCGTATCGCCCTGGAACAGGCGGCCAAGACCTTCCAGAATGCCGCCGGGCAGCGCCGCGTAGTATTGCGCGTCGAAGATGCCCACGAGGGTTGGTGCCCCCATGACCATCACGATGGGCTCTTTCGTATAGCGGCGCAGATAGCTGGTGACAAGGTCGAACCGGTCGTAATTCGACACGATGACCGTGATCCCGAGCGCATTGAGCATCGCGGCGCGTGCGAGGAAATCACCGTGATCGATGCGATGCCCCGTGACCAGATTGCTGAGCGTCATCTCCATCAGGACGATGGGCGGTGCGGCCGGTCCCGCGGTACCTGGCTTGCGACTGGAAAGGAACTGCCGCTGCGCACCCTGAAGCATTTCCCAGGTCACGTTCGTGACCGGACGGAAAGCGCCGCGCTCCATCAGCACAGCGCGGCCATGCAGATTCTCCGAGGGCTGGACCACTTCGCCGGAAGCGGTGAACATCGTGGCATCGGTCAGCCCCTGCTCTACCAGTTGCAGGCTCATCAAACGGTTGTCGACGCCCTCGAACGCCGGTCCCGAAAGGCGGATCATATCGACTTCAATCTGCGTCCGGCGCAGGCCTTCCATCAGCGCGGCGACAAGGTCGTGCGGCTTGTCGTTGAGGAAGAACGCCGCGTGAATCAGGTTGACGCCGAGGGTTCCCAGCGCTTCCTGCTTGGCGACGGTGACGTTATCGAGCAACTGGACATGCAGAATGATCTCGGAAGGCGCGCTGCGCGGTGCGGTCTGAAACCGGACACCCAGCCAGCCATGCCCACCGGGGCTGTCGGTACGTGTACGCGTGGCAACCGTATCGGCGAAGGCGAAGAAGGCGGTCTTCTCGCCGCGCGTGGAATCCAGCCGCCGCAGCAGCAGGTTGTACTCGTACTCGAGCATCGATTCCAGCCGCTCGCGGCTGACGTAGTGCCCGGCCTTGCCGTAGATCTCGTCGCTGACTGCCGTATCGTAAGCCGAGATCGACTTGGCCACCGTAGCCGACGCGTGGCCCGCGTGAAAGAACCAGCGCACCACTTCCTGTCCCGCGCCGATCTCTGCGAAAGTCCCAAACCGGCCCGCGTCCAGATTGATCGCGAGCGCCTTCTGTTCCGTGTTCATGTCCATGTAATTGTCGTGTTAGTTGACCTGAAATTTCGATCTTGCCGTTGCCGTCTGTTTGCCCATGTTGTCATGAGCAGTGATGACCAGGGTGTAGACGGTGCGAGTCATCGTGGACTTCAGCGTCATGTTGAAAACTGCGGGAATGTAAGGCTGCGGATAATACGCCATGCTCTTCTCCATGGACGCGTTTTCCTGTTTCAGGATAGACGTACCATCGGGCCCGAGCAGTTCGACATCGTACGCGGTGTCGATGGCGTTCTGTCCGCCGAGTTTATAACCCGTGATATTGAATTTCACCCAGACCATGTCGCCGGCGCGGTAGGCCGGATTGAGGAACGCCTGTCCGTCTTCTTCGTTCCGGTAGAAGTTGAGATCCCGGATAGTCAGCGTGTCTGAGGGTGGCACGAGCTTCGCTTCCACGTCGAAGGTGGTTTCACCCGCAGCCGACTGGTGCGACTGGTTGTCCGTCGCGTCGAACTTCACCGTATAGGTGCCTGGAGGGACAAGAGGCGGGATGCCGATCTCGGTCCGCAGTTTGGGCATCCAATTCCTGTCTTCGTCGCTGAGCGTGGTGATGAGCTGGATCTCTTCTTTTGGGGAGACCGGAATGCCCGCCGGATCGAAGATCTGGGCGTGCCCGAGGATATCGACCTTGCCTGTGTCGGATCGCCGGTACCCTGCCGCTGTGAAAGAAAAATAGACCACTTCGCCCGGCAGGAGCCGGAGTCCGCCCATCGGCGGGCCGTCTTCGATGCGTGCGGCGACCGGAGTGAGCAGCCGGAATCCGGTGGGTGGGGCGGGGCTTTGCGCGAAGGCCGCCGTGAGCGAAAAAAGCCCGGCCATCGCTGCCAGCTGTGCGGGAGCGATTCGGGTAGCGCGGGAGATCGGCATTGTGATGGGCGATACGGACAGGGCCGTTATTTGGCCTTCTGCGATCCGGACGCGCCGCCAGAGGTCGGCATGTCCGGGACTGTCACCGTAGCGTTGTTGAGCTTCTCGCGTTCGAAGCTGAGCGGCAGGTCGGCCAAGATCTCGTTATTCGACATTTCGTCCTTAAACCGAACCTTATAGTGAGCGGCGGGGGCGTCGAAGAGCACGTTGCCGCGCTCGGTCTGGCCGGGGCCGACGTGGCGCACGATGCCGAGCCAGTTCGGCGCTCCGCTGCCGTCGCTGAGTTCCTGATAAGTAGTGCCGGAATCGCCAACCAGTTCCACGCTGGGGATCGGGTTGTCCACGTTGCTGCTGTTGGTGACGGAAATCTGCACCAGCATAAAGCGCTCCCTGGGAATGCGCTGACTGGGGTCTTCGCCAAGCTGCGTGAGGACCTGGGAATCGACAATCGTGTAGGAAAGGTGCCCGACCTCGGCTTTTTCGCCGGCGGCGGCGACCCGAACCTGTTCTGTCTTCGCGGTAGTGGCAGCGTTGTTGCAACCAGCGAGCCCAATTACGGCGGCACACAGCAGAGTGGAAAGAAGAATTCGCATTTCAGTCATTAGTTTCTCACAATCGCCTGGGGCCTGCCGTGGTACCAATGCGAAGGTCAGCTATTTGCGATGTTGCTGAATCATCTGCCCGAAGCGCTTCTTCTGGTCTTCGTCCAGGATACCCAGGATACGGCTGTTGCCATCGGCCAGGAGGTTATCGTATAAGTGAGAGAAATCGTCCAGGATGGAGGTCAACTGACGGGTCTGCTCCTCGTTCAGGTTGAGGCCACTTTTCATCTCCGTGATGGACATGGAGAGGCCGGACGACGGCGGCTGGGAGCCATGCAGGCTGACGTTCTTCGTCAGGCTCATCACGAGCGCGCCCGCCACGCTGCCGCACAGGAAGACCAGAACCAGGGAGAAGATGGCTGTTCGTTCGGCGGGTCTGGCTATGGTCACGGAAGACATGGGGCTATTCGTGGTAGCTGGCGAGGGTGGCGAGCATGAGGTCGCGATCAGCGCCTTCCGCATGGGCCATCGTCACGTCGTGACTGGCCATGACGGTAACGGGGTCGGTGCCCGGATCGGCTTCGCGGGTGACCAGATAGCTGCCGAGGCCGGCGAGCAGGAGCAGGGAAGCGAAAGCGACGCGCCGGAAGAAGGCCGCGCCGGGAGCCAGCAGACCCCAGCGGTCTGTGTTCTGGTTCTCGTTGATACTGGCGGCGACGCGGGTAAAGAAGAAGGGTGAGGGTTCCGGGGAGGTCTCCGGCACCGGGCGCAGATCCGCCATCATCTCCGAAACTTCGGCGAGCGCCTCGAGTTCCTCGCTGCAGGCCTGGCAGGTGGCCAGGTGGTGGTGGAATTCCACCGATGGTCCCTGCGCGGCGGGTTGACCGGAGCGGGCTTCGAGGTACTTTTCGAGTTCGTTTACGACGACTTCATGCATGGCGATTCCCTTAACTCATGACCGGGACCCGGTCGAGGCGCTGGGCGGCTTTTACCAGTTTCTGGCGGGCGCGGAAGAGCTTCACTTTGATGGTGTTCTCATTCATGCTGAGCCGCTGTGCCATCTCTTCCACAGAATAACCCTCCACCTCTTTCAGCATGAGGAGATCGCGCTCTTCGCCGGAGACTTTGTCGAGGAGTTTGACCACGTAGTCGCGGCGGGCCAGAGCGGTATCGGCGCGGGGGGCGCGGCTGCCGGGTTCCGAGTTTTCCACCCGGCGCACTTCGTCTTCGCTCATATCGCTCTCATAGATGAGCTTGCGGACTTTCTTCTTGCGGAGGTAATCGAAACACTCGTTGACCGTGATCTTGTAGATCCAGGTCACCAGCGAACTGCGGAAATCGAAGTTCCGCATGGAGAAGTAGATCTTGGTGAAGACCTGCTGGGCGATATCTTCCACATCGTTACGCTGGCGGATGATGCCGTGGATGATGGAGAAGACCTTGGACTGGTAACGCTCGACGATTTCCTGGAATGCAGCCTGGTCGCCAGCTTGCGCACGGCGGACGAGGGCTCCCTCGGGAGTGCTTTCGTAGTCCACGCGGGTCTTTACAGCAGTTTTACTGCCAAGCGCCGGAAAGCTTAAAGTACCAGTCAGCAGTGTCATACATCACACTCAGACGGACGACCACGGAATCCGGTTTCGGGGTTTTTGGGGCAAGATAACGAATCCGAAAACCGCTTCGGGGCATCTTGGTATACTGAGTACTTCACACGTCCGGACGGGAGAGTAGAAACAATATGGTTAATCTTACAGAAACAGCGGTTGGCAAGGTGCGGGAGATTCTGGAAGCACAGGAGCCGAAACCGGCTGGTCTCAGAATTTCGGTAGTGGGCGGCGGTTGCTCCGGCTTCAGCTATTCCATGGCTTTCGAGAACGCCCCCGGGATGCTCGACAAGACTTACACCTATGACGGCCTGAAGGTTTTTGTCGACCAGGCTTCCATGCTTTACCTGGACGGCGCCGAAGTCGACTATGTGGAGACGCTTGAAGGTTCCGGGTTTAAGTTTAACAATCCACAGGTGAAATCGACCTGCGGTTGTGGTAGTTCTTTCAGCGCGTAAGGCTTTAAAACCTTTCACGTCAAGGCGCAAGGGACGCCAGGAAGATCATTTGGCGTCCCTCCAGTTGTCTCCCACTCCCGTGTCTACTACAAGGGGTACGGAGAGCTTCATTACGTTTTCCATCTCTGACTGGACCATTAGGCGGATTGCGTCCAGTTCGTCTGGTGGACACTCCAGGACCAGTTCGTCGTGCACCTGAAGCAGCATTCGGCTGCGTTTTCCGGTTAGCGCGCGGTCAACCCTGACCATCGCCAGTTTGATCAGATCGGCCGCCGTCCCCTGAATGGGGGAGTTCATGGCCGTGCGTTCGGCGAAACCTCGGGCGGCGGGATTGCGACCGTTGATGTCCGGGATTGGGCGCTCACGGCCCAGGAGTGTCTTCGAGACGCCACACTCGCGGGTGAGCGCGACCGTTTCATCGATGAACCGCTTCACTCCGGCGTAGCGTTCGAAATACCCCTTGATATAGGCTTCGGCCTCTTTGCGGGGAATCCCCAGATTCGCCGCCAGACCGAAACCGCTGATGCCGTAGACGATGCCGAAATTCACGGCCTTCGCGGCGCTGCGCGCTTCTTTCGTCACCAGCATCGGCGGCACTCCCAGAACTTCGGAAGCTGTTCGGGTGTGGATGTCTTCACCGTTGCGGAAGGCGTCCACAAGAACGGGATCCTGCGACATGTGGGCCAGGAGGCGGAGTTCGATTTGCGAGTAATCCGCTACTAACAGTTTCCAGCCGGATTCGGGGACGAAGGCGGCGCGAATTTCCCGACCGAGTTCGGTGCGGATCGGTATATTTTGCAGATTGGGGTTGGAGGAGGAGAGGCGGCCTGTTGCCGCGCCGGTCTGGGTAAAGCTGGTGTGGATGCGGCCGGTCGCGGGGTCAATCAGGGCGGGCAGGGCATCCGCGTAAGTGCCTTTGAGTTTGGTGAGTTGGCGGTATTCGAGCACGTGACGGACGATGGCGTGGTCCGGGGAAAGTCGTTCCAGTATGTCGGCGGCCGTAGAGGGGGCTTTGCCCTTGGCGGTGCGGACGGGCGACTGGATGGCGAGGTCTTCGAAGAGTACCTTCCCGAGTTGCTGGGGGGAAGAGATGTTGAACTCGCGGCCAGCGGCCGAGTGAATTTCGCGGGTCAGTGCGGCGATCTGGGTTTCGAGCAGGGCTGAGAGGCGATCGAGTTCGGCGGCATCCACGCGAATACCGGTGTGTTCGATGCGGGCGAGGACGCCGGCGAGCGGGAGTTCGATATCGCGGTAGAGATCTCGCAGGGCGGGGCCGCGCTTTTCCAGTTCCGGACGCAGACGCTCGGTGAGTTCGTGGGTGAAGTAAGCCCGCTCATCGGCGCGGGGACCGGGCTTGAGTTCCAGGCGACGCTCGACCATGGCATCCAGAGAACAGCCACCGGGATCGGCATCCAGCAGGAACGCGTAGAGGGTTGGATCATCGGTGAAGCCGGCCGGTAAGATGCCGGTTTGCAGAAGCGTGAGGGTGAGGGTTTTCACGTCGGCGGCGGATTTACGGAGGGCGGGGTTTTCCAGAGCGGCGCGAAGTTCCGCGATGCGGCTCATGGGCAGACTGCGCGCCTCGCCTTCGCGGAAGCTCAGGCCGAGTTCCGCGCGGTCGAGGCTGAGGGCGATGGAGAGAACGCCGAGTTCGGGGATGGTGGCGAGCCAGGCTGTGAGTTCGTCTTCGGTGGCCAGCGGGGCGAAATCGCGCGGGCGGAGGTCGTCGGCGGGGCCGATGGATTCGGTGTATTCCTTCAACTGGCCGAAGAATTCGAGTTCTTTGAGCAGAGGCTTCAGCTTTTCGGGATCGGGCTCGCGGGCGGCGAATTCGGTGAAGCCGAACTGCACGGGCACGTTGCAATCGACGGTCGCGAGACGCTTGCTGAGTTCGATGCGCTCGCGGTTGTTTTCCAGACTTTCGCGATAGGTGCGTTTAGTGACTTCGGAGGCGCGGTTGAGAGCCTCCTCGACGCTGCCGAACTGCTCGATCAAATCGCGCGCACCCTTGTCGCCGATGCCGGGAGCGCCGGGGATGTTGTCGACGGCGTCGCCTTTAAGGGCGAGGAGGTCGGCCACCTGGGAAGGCTCGACACCCATGAACTCCTTGACTTTGGCCGGGTCATACCAGGTGTCGTCTTTGGCCGGGTTGAGCATGTGGACGCGGTCGGTGACGAGCTGCATCAGATCTTTGTCGCTGGAGACGACGACGACTTCGCAGCCTGCGGCGGCGGCCTGACGGCTGAGGGTGCCGATGACGTCGTCGGCCTCGAAGCCTTCGAATTCGAGGATGGGGATGTTGAGGGCCTCGATGAGACGGCGTACCAGGGGGATTTGCTGGATGAGCTCTTCGGGCGTTTCGGCGCGATTGGCCTTGTATTCGGCGTATTCGGTTTCGCGGTGGGTCTTGCCGAGGCTTTCGAAGACGGCGACCATGTAGGCGGGCTGGTAGGTTTTGACCAGCTTGCGCAACATGTTGTTGAAGATGAAGGGAACCTCGGTGGAAAGGCCGGCGGAGGTGCGCATGGGCGGCGCGCCGGTGCGGGCGCGGGCGTGGAAGGCGCGGAAGATGAAGCCGAAGGTGTCAATGAGGAATAGGCGTGGGGGCTGCATCTCGTTCAGGATAGCGGATAACGAGCCACAGATGAACCCTGATGAACACGGATCTGGCAAAGGCACTTTCGGCATTGGAGTGGAGCATTAGTGGAGGTTCGGGCCCCTTTCAGCCCGCTTTCCCCGGTTCGTCGGGTGTCATGGCGGGGAGAAACACGCTTTGAAAGTGGTGCCGCGAACGCTTCTCACCTGCGCAGGTGAAAGTGTTGTCGTGCCAGACCAGCGGCGCCTGCTCAGTCGCGCGCGGGTCTTCATTTGCTGCACGTGATGGCGACGAACGGAACGGAGCGACGCTTCCACGGAAGAATTATCCAGGTACCGTCGCCGCTCGTCCATTTCACGACCGGAGTTTCGCCCCTTTATCCCACGCTGGGCACCCCCGCCAGCGCCATCGCGATCTCTTCCTCCGGGTAATCGTAGTTCTGCAGCTTCCCGGCAGCGTAGTCAATATACGACTGCATGTCGAAGTGCCCATGTCCACACAGATTAAACAGGATCGTCCGGGCCGAGCCCTCCTCCTTCGCTTTCAGCGCTTCCCGAATCGCCCCCGCCACCGCGTGATTCGCCTCTGGTGCCGGAATGATTCCTTCGGCACGTGCAAACTGCACGCCTGCGGCAAACGCATCGAGTTGCTGCACGGATGTCGCCTCCATCAGGCCCAGATCCATCAGGTGCGAAACCAGCGGCGCCATCCCGTGATAGCGGAGGCCGCCAGCGTGGATGCCCGGCGGGATAAACGTGCTGCCGAGCGTGTGCATCTTGACGAGCGGCGTGAGATGCGAAGTGTCGCCGAAATCGTAAGTGAATTTGCCTTTGGTGAGACTCGGGCATGCTGCCGGTTCCACCGCCACGATACGCGCTTTGTTCAGGCCCTTGAACTTCCTCCCTATGTAAGGAGTCACCAGGCCCGCGAAGTTCGAGCCTCCGCCTGTGCAGCCCACAATGACGTCGGGCTCATCGCCCGCGAGCGCCATTTGTTCGATCGCTTCGAGGCCGATCACCGTCTGGTGCAGCAGCACATGGTTGAGCACGCTGCCGAGCGCGTACTTCGTATTGGGATCCTTCGCGGCCACTTCCACTGCCTCTGAGATCGCGATGCCCAGCGACCCGGTGGAGTTCGGATTCTGTGCGAGGATCGCCCGTCCGGATTCCGTCTCGTTGGACGGGCTTGCCGTCACCGAAGCGCCGAAGGTTTCCATCAGGGCGCGCCGGTAGGGCTTCTGGTTATAGCTCACCCGCACCATATAGATTTTGCACTCGAGCCCGAAGAAGGCCGAGGCCATGGCGAGCGACGATCCCCACTGTCCGGCGCCGGTTTCGGTAGAGAGTCGCTTCGTGCCGTCCTTCTTGTTGTAATAAGCCTGCGCCACCGCCGTGTTCGGTTTGTGCGACCCGGCCGGGCTCACGCCCTCGTACTTGTAATAGATGCGCGCGGGAGTGTCCAGCGCCTTCTCCAGGCGGCGTGCGCGGAAAAGCGGCGACGGTCTCCACTGCGCGTAGACCTGGCGGACTTCGCCGGGAATTTCAATTTCCGGCTCGGTGCTCACTTCCTGCATGATGAGGCTCATGGGGAAGAGTGGGGCCAGATCGTCGGGTCCGATGGGCTTCAGGGTGCCGGGGTGAAGCACGGGTGCCATTGGCTTCGGGAGGTGGGGAACGATGTTGTACCAGGCGCGGGGTATGCGCTCCTGGGGGAGATTGTATTGGATGGTTTCCACGCCCGGTATTCTATCAACGAGGGTGGGCGGGCAGACTACTCCGCGTGCCGTTCCGCGTGGTCAATCACGAGGGCCGGTTGCGGCAGCTTTCGCGGCTCCAGCCGCAGGCCCAGCTTCGCGATGGCGGTGAATAGTGTGATGCCACCTTCGTCATCCGTGGGCCTGCCGGTATTCGTGTCGAATTTCAGCACCCAGGCGAGGTCGATATCGTAGCTTCCTGACATTTCCGTGCGGTCGACGACGGGGCGATCCAACAAGCTGGGCGGTATTTTACTTTGAAGATTTTGGGCGAAGTCTGCCATAGTCACATTGGTGCAGATGAGGTGGCGAACATAATCGGCACTCGCTGGTTTACACTCGGATGCTTCGGTTCCGGCCGCTGTTTTTAACCCGGCTCCGCTTTTCGCCACCTCCAGTGAATAGACTTCCTGCGGCCGCTGCGCCTCATGTACGGCCAGCTTAAACTCGGAGGTCAGCAGCGACCGCAGCATCAGCGCAGTCGTCGCGCGTGGCGTGTCTTTGGGTTGCTTCGCGACGATGTCGAAGCGATCGGACCCGAACCACGCGGGGCTGCCGATGACCGCTTCGTCCCGCAGTCCATAGGCGAACGGCAGCAACTCTCTCATAGTGATGTTGCACACGGAGAACTGTTCTCCCAACGTTGCCGTGCAGCTCAGGCCGGAGAGGTTGCGCTTGACGCTGGCCACTTCGAACTGCGGACTCGTAGTATTCGTTTGAGCCAGGGCCTCACACGCGGCGAGCAGAAGAAGCGCAGTTAGTCGCATACCAACATCATAGACGCTTTTGGCCCTGCCCGTTGCCCTCCAGGGTACGCATCGGCCAGGTGTTAACATTCCGAGTGATGCAGCGTCCCGTCCTTATCGCCCTTCTCGCCGTAGCCGCAATGCAGCCCCGCCTCCAGGCTGCCGGACCCAACGAAGTGGAACGCTGGGACCGCTTCGAAGCCGCCCTCCTGGCCCCCGTTTCCGGCAACCCTTTTACCGGCCCCGGCCTCAAAGCCGATTTCACGTTCGAACACCGTACTGTCACGGTGGATGGCTTCTACGATGGCAACGGCACCTGGCGCGTCCGCTTCATGCCCGATGCGATCGGAACCTGGACTTATGTCACCCACAGCGACATCGCGGCGCTGAACGGGAAGACCGGTCAATTCACCTGCTTCAAACCGTCGACTGCGAATCACGGCCCGGTCGCGGTTGCCCGCGTGACGCATTTCGCCTATGCCGATGGCACGCCGTACTATCCGATTGGCACCACCAGCTATGCCTGGATTCATCAGGGCGACCAACTGGAACAGCAAACTCTGGCCACACTCAAAGCCGCGCCTTTCAACAAAATGCGCATGTGCATTTTCCCGAAGAATTACGACTACAACAAGAACGAGCCGCAATACTATCCCTTCCCCCGCGACGCCGCTGGCAATAACGATTTCACGCGCTTCAATCCCGACTTCTTCGCGCATCTGGAGAAGCGCATTCTGGATCTTCAGGGGCTCGGCATCGAGGCCGACCTTATCCTCTTTCATCCCTACGATCGCTGGGGTTACTCCAAGATGCCGCCCGAGGCCGACGACCGCTACCTCCGCTACGTCACAGCGCGCCTGTCTTCTTACCGCAACGTCTGGTGGTCCATGGCGAACGAGTACGACCTGATGAAGACCAAAACCATGGCGGATTGGGACCGCTACTTCCGCATCGTGCAGGAAACCGATCCTTCGAGTCATCTTCGTTCCATCCACAACAGCGGCCCGATGTACGACCACAGCAAGGCCTGGGTCACGCATGTCAGCGTGCAGAGTTCGGATCTGGAGAAAGCCGTGGACTGGCTCGCCACTTACCGCAAGCCGGTGGTCTATGACGAGATGAAGTATGAAGGCAACATTCCGAAGCGCTGGGGGAATATTTCAGCCCAGGAGATGACGCGACGCTTCTGGCTGGCGACGGTCTCCGGCGCGTATGCGGGGCACGGCGAAACGTTTCTCGATCCGAACGATGTTTTGTGGTGGGGGAAAGGCGGGGTATTGAAGGGTGAAAGCCCGGCGCGCATTTCCTTCCTGCGCAAGATTCTGGAAGAAGGCCCCGGTGGGTTGAACGTGACTCCGGACCGCTACTATCTCAACGCCGGCATCGAAGGTCAATACTACCTGTATTACTTCGACATCAACTCGCCAGCGGAATACGAATTCAATCTCCCGGCGGGTGGTAAGTATCACGCCGACATTATCGATCCCTGGAATATGACGGTCACGAGCGTCTCCGCCACGCTGGAAGGTAAGACCAGGCTGGCTTTACCCGGCAAGCCGAACCTTGCGGTGCGTCTGCGCAGAATCAACTGATCGGGGTGGCGCTGCCTGCTAAGCCCAGTTCCGCGGCCCTCGCTCTCATCGCTTCAATACAGAAGGAGATGTGCTGATCCAGATCTACCCCCAGTTCCGACGCGCCGTTCAGAATATCGTCGCGGTTTACCGCACGGGCGAACGCTTTGTCCTTCATCTTCTTCTTTACTGACGCGGTTTCCACTTCGTGAATACTGCGGCCCGGCTTCACGTAAGAACAAGCAGTCAGAAAGCCCGCCAGTTCATCGCACGCAAACAGCGTCTTCTCGAGCGGCGAAACCCGCGGCACGCCCGTGAAATCGGCATGTGACAGGATTGCGCGCCGAATTTCTTCGCTCACGCCCAGTTGGGCGAGAATCGCCTCGCCCTTTATGGGGTGATCCGGGAGATTCGGATGGATCTCCCAGTCGAAATCGTGCAGCAACGCGGTGACGGCCCACTTCTCTTCGTCATCACCGTTCTTCCGCGCATACGCGGCGACGCACGCCTCCACCGCCAGCATGTGTTTGCGCAACCCATCCGACTCCACAAACTCGCATACGATTTCCCACGCCTGATCACGATCCATAGCTTTACTCCGCGCTCAATACAATGCTGCCGATCCCACCGTTGACTTCCATGTGCACCGCCGGCTTTCCGTCCTGATAAGTGCTGTTGTAATACTTCCCGTCGCGCTTCGTCAGACCTTTCGTGTCAATGCTGCCGAGTCCTCCGTGCGCTTCCACTTCCACTCCGATGTCCTTCGGCAGACGAATCTTCGCTTCGCCGACGCCGCCATTCACCTGTACAGTGACGTCCCTTGTGTACTTTCCGGCCACGTTGAGCGTCATTTGTCCCGCGCCCATGTTGACTTCCAGGGATTTGAGGGCGAGCTGAGACATATCGAGCTTAGACTCTCCGGCACCCAGCGCCACGGTCATCTCCAGCGGCACGTCCGGACCCAACTGCAGTTCCCATTCATTGACGGACTTCCCGGTGGACGTCTTCTTCGGCGATTCCACGGTCAGCCGCCCGTGTGTTCCGGTTACTTCGTAACTGACTTTTGGCCGCCCGACGCTTTCCGAGTAGCGGAACGAACCGGTCATCAATTTCGTCGACCCGCCCGAAACGTTCAGCTGGCCCGCACCCATTTGGATTTCCGCCGTGACGGACTCCGCCCTGCCGGCTTCAACCTGTTCGCTTGATGTCTGCACCGGCCCGGAATCGACGCTGCTGCAGCCGACAATCGACAAAAGAAGCGCCGTTGCGGCAAGTCCACATGTGTATTTCATCTTGTTTCCTCTCCAGGTACTTCAGAGATTATGACGCATTCCGCCCGGCGGCAGATTGTCAGCGTGGCCGAAGAGCAAGCCCGAACCAGCTGTATTGCAGGAAGAAATTCCGTGCGCGGCGGGGGGACTCATTCGCTTTCCGGATCGCACTTACTGGTCTATTCGCCCGCAACTACCGCTTTCAGCTTCGTCCATTGCTCCGGTGTAAGAACCCGCCGGGTTTCCAGCATCATCGTGGCGTTGGCCTGTTCCAGTTCCACTCGCGCCTTGCCCGCTTTTTCTATCTGCGCGGCGATCGCGACCTCGTTCGGCTGATCGGACATGGTCATGGGCTCCAGCATCGCCTGCTCTTTTTGCAGGGCGGCGGTCAGATCGATCATCTTGAGTCTGGTCTGCTGGTAGATATCGTCCATCTTCTTCTGCTGATCGGCGGTCAAGCCGACCTGCTTCGCCAGAGTTACGCGGTACCACCATCTGCCGGAAAGGACGCCCGGGGCGACACCGCCAACACCGGGCTGTGTGGGCACCGGGGTCTGGCCTCGCAGCATGTCCTCAGTCTGCCTTTGAAGCTGCATCTGCTGCGTCTGCTGTTGCACCTGCTGGCTCTGCATCGCCTGCTGTGTCTGGAGTTGTTGCTGGAGTTGCTGCATCTGCATTTGCAGCCGATCGACTTCCGGCTGAGGATTCAACTGCGGGTAAATCACCTGCGCCGGCAACACTGTAACCGGGATCAGCAGTAAAGCTGCGCAACGCAATTTCATGGCGGGAACTCCTCGCTCTTAAGATAGCGCTCTTCCCGCATGCCGCTGTTGCCAGTCCGTCTTACTTCGACCGCATCTTGCCCAGAATCAGCGCGAACGCCACACCGAGGCAGGCCCCGGATGCCATTAGACCCACGACATCGACTGTGTGGAAGGCTTCGAACCGGGGGTTGCGGGCCACATTCATCAGGGCGATGGCAGCGAAGATCACGAGTAGTGCGGGCTGAGTGTATTTCATTCTGATGAGCTTAGCAGAATCCGCATCTGTGCGGCCTGATATGCTGTCGCATTGAAGCCAGCGAAGCACAGATTCGCCGCAACCGAAACAACCAGGCGGGCGTGGTTCGCCGCGGTAACGTCGGCGTTTTTGCCAGCCACAGGGTTGACGCAAAACCAATCCGAGCGCCCGCAATTCGACGCCGCATCAATCCGCATCAACCAGTCGTCCGACCGCCCGTCCACCCGCTACGACACTGCCCGCGTGGATCTTCACAAAGCAAGCATCAAACATCTGGTGCGCCGGGCATGGCCGCTGCCCGACTACCAGGTGGTTTGGCCCGCGTGGGTAGGTGACCGCAGCCCGTCTGGCTACGATGTTTCCGTCACATTCCCGGCCGGTACCAGTGCGGAGCGCCTTCAACTGATGTTTCGGGACATGCTTGCCACGCGGTTCGGGATGGCCATGCATTGGGAGACGCGGGACCTGAAGGTGTTTGAAGTGAGGCCGTCCGAGCGGGGACCGAAGCTTCAGGTTGCGGCGAATCCATCGCAGCCAACCGACTATCCGAAGTACTCCACGAACATTGCAAATGGCATGTGGCATTTCAGTAGTCAACTGGGGGGCGCGCCTTCCGGGCTGACAGTGGGCGGCTTTCTGGAGGCCATCAACGCCCTGCGCATTCTGGATCGCCCGCTGGTGGATGCGACGGGAATTCAGGGCTACTACGATATTGACCTGACCGCGCCTGCGGAAGTCCCGGACAACAAGCCGGCCTTGAGCGAATTGCTCAACTCGCTCGAAAAACAAATAGGGCTGAAGGCGTCTCTGAAAACACAGTCGCTGCGGATGCTGGTAGTAGATCATCTGGAGCGAACTCCGACGGAAAACTGATCGGGTGCCGAGCCTGCTGCACTCGCGTCGTGCTATGGTGGTCGGTTCCTTGAACCCCTTACAGAAGATTGGCGCCCTGTTGGCACGCGGCCGGGCCGTTCAGGCTGAGGCCGCCTGCCGGGTTTTCGCCAGGCAGCAGCCCGATCACGCCGGCGCGGCCCACTTACTGGGCGTCCTTTCGCTGACCGGAGGCAGGCATGCGGAGGCCATGCGCCTGCTGAAAAAGGCAACCCGGCTCGATCCTGGCAATTTCCATTACTGGAAGGATTTCGGGATGGCGTTGCTCTCGAAGCACAAGCTCGGGGAAGCCCGGGAGTCACTGCAAAGAGCTCTGGCTCTGCGGCCGGCGGATCCGGAAGTTGCGCGCCACCTTGGCGAATGCCTCTGTCAACTGGACGAATACGAAGCAGCTCTGAAGATTTTCGAAGGTGTGCCCGCCGGTTCGGCGGACGCGGCGACAACCGCCGCGATCCGTCTTTTTGCGGGCATCGCAAAGCTCAAGACCTGGCGTCTGGAAGCGGCAATCGAAGATCTGCGCCGGGTGACTCCCCGACATCTCGGCTATCCGGACGCCCAACTGAGTCTGATGATTGCGCGCTTCGCGACAGGCGACGTACCTGGTGCCATCCGTGCCGCGAAGATTTTACTCCGCGTCAATCCGCAGCCGGAAACCCTCTCGTTTCTCTGCCGCATTTTCCACTACGACACGGGAGCCGGTCGCGGGAAGATTGCCGCCGCAGACTGCTGCGTTCGTTCGGCATTGACGATACCGATTTCGGCGGCGCGCATCAGCCCATCGGCGGGAATCTGACCTGCTGGGAGACGGAAGATCTGGATGCCACCGATTTTCTCCGCAGTCCCGATGGGCTCGGCTGGCGGCTTTCACGACGGCGCTTCGACGCGTCGCTTCTCAGTGCGGCAGTATCCGCCGGGGCGGAGCTCTTTCCATCCCATGTGGAGGGCGTGGCTCACGGCGACATTCCGGCTGGCAATGGGGTGTGGCGTATCGCGCTGAAGTCGCGCGAGACCGTGGAGGCACGCTGGCTGATCGACGCCACAGGCCGGGGCGCGTCTCTCGCCCGGCGACTGGGTGTCAGGAAGGTTCGCGACGAGGGGCTGATTGCGCTGTGGCGTTTCGGTTTGCCCCGCAGTGGAGAGCGTTGCAACCGAACTCTGATTGAAGCCGTTCCTGAGGGCTCGTGGTATGGCGCTGTGCTTCCGGACGATCGCGCCGTGCTGTCGCTCCACGTCCGTCCTGACGACGCTCACCTGGCGGGGTCGCTGTGGCTCGATATTCTGCGGCGTACGCGGTTCCTGCGCGAGTTCTTTCCAGCAGAAGGCTTCGTGGAAAGCACGCGGACAGTGGATGCCGGCGGCGGTCGCCTGGCGGCTCTTTATGGCGACGCCTGGATCGCATGCGGCGACGCGGCTATCTCCTTCGATCCCCTTTCTTCGCAGGGGATCTACACCGCCATGTATTCCGGGATGATGGCCGCGCGGGCGATTGCAGGCTCTGTGCGCGGCGATGCTCTGGCGTTGGCGAACTACGCGGCGTGGCTGGATGAAATTCGTCGCGTGTACAGGGATCGCCTTGCCGATAGCTACGCGATGGTGGAACGTTGGCCCGAATCGCGTTTTTGGGTGGAACGGCTTGCCGGAGTTCACGGTGACAGGCCGGCGGAAGATCCATAGTCGGCGCTACCACCGTATGTAATGGAAGATGAAGTCAGCCATGACCGCAGCCGCGTTCTACTCCGGGATCGAACCCTTCGACAACTTCGAAGACACCTTCAACCCGGCGTTCTACCGCCCGCTGCCCCCCGACTGGCTGGTCGCCGTCTGCGACATTCAGGCCTCCACCGCCGGTATCGAAGAAGGCAAATACAAAGAGATCAATATGGTTGGGGCTTCGGCCATCATTGCGGTGCTGAACGCGTTGCCGGGGCTGGAGATCCCTTACGTCTTCGGTGGCGACGGTGCCAGTTTCGCGATTCCTCCTGACGCGGCGGAACCCGTCGCGGCCGCACTGCTGGGCACTCGCGAAATGGCGGCCAGCGTCTTCGGTCTTGTCCTCCGGGCCGGCATCGTTCCCGTGGCGGATGTGCGTGCCGCTGGATTTGACGTCACCGTGGCGCGTTATCGTTTGTCGGAAAAAGTGACGATCGCGATGTTTGACGGGGGCGGTCTGGCCCGCGCCGAAGGCATCATCAAGGACCCTGCTAAAGAACAGCAGTACGACGTTAGGAACCGAATCACCGCCCCGCATGCCCCGGACTTCGCCGGACTGGAGTGTCGCTGGAACCCCCTGAAAACGTCGAATGGCCAGATTGTCACTCTGATGGCCCGCGCCAGGCAAGGCGACGGCAAGGCCGTCTACAGGGAATTGTTTCACGCTATTCGCGCCATTTGCGGCGCGCAGCGCGATTACCATCCGGTGCGCCAGAACGCACTGCGCCTGGCGTTCCGTCCGCGCAGTCTCAGGCGGGAAGCCGGAGTCCAGACTTACGGAGAAGGCTTCCTCAGGCGTGCCTTATACGGCACAAGAGTGTGGCTCCAGAATGCCCTCGGTGCCGCGCTCTTCCGTTTCCATCTGAAAGCCGGAGCGATGGATGGCAATAAGTATCGCCAGGACCTGATTCTAAACACCGATTTCCAGAAGTTCGACGATACTCTGCGAATGATTCTGGATTGCACGCCAGCCCAGACCAGCGAACTCCTGCAGTACCTTGATCAGCAGCACAAAAAAGGCACCTTGTTCTATGGAACGCATGTGGAGCAGGAGGCTCTCATCACCTGCCTGGTTTTCAATCGCGAGGACAAACACCTGCACTTTATCGATGGGGCCAGAGGCGGTTATGGCGCTGCCGCGAAAGCGATGAAAGCGCAGATGAAGCGTTCATCGTGAGCGCCAGCCTTCGTTACGTTCCGCAAAACGTGTAGCGGACGATCTGCTCCGGCCGCGGTGGGAGCGTGTACCTCTCAAACCCGGGCTGATCTTCATACGGTCTGGACAGCACCGTGAGTAGTGTTTCGAACGGTCGATAATCGCCGCTGCTCTCCGCCGCCGCAATGGCCTCCTGCACCAGATGATTGCGCGGTATGAACAGCGGGTTCGCCGACCGCATGGACCTGCGGCGCACTTCTGTATCGCAGCCTTCCTCCGCCAGACGATTTCGCCATCTCACCAGCCACGCGTCGAATGCGTCTGGTCCGGCAAACAGACTGCGGACTGCCTGAACGCCATCGGCATCCACGGCCGCGTCGCAAAGCCCTCGGAATGTCAGAGTGAAATCAGCCTTGTTCGCCGCCATGCCATCCAGCAGGTCCTGCGCGAGCTTCAGATCGTCGGCGTGTTCCTGGGATAACCCAAGCTTGCGCCGCATGCCGGCAAGCCAGGACGCCTCGAATTGCGGCGAGAACATCTCCAGCGCGGCCTCGGCTTCTTTGATGGCCGCGGTTTCCTCATCCGAAAGCAGACTCAATAACGTCTCGGCGAGGCGCGTGAGATTCCACAACGCGATATTTGGTTGATTCCCGTACGCATAGCGGCCGGTGGAGTCGATGGAACTGTAGACCATCTGCGGGTTATAGCCGTCCATGAAAGCGCAAGGGCCATAATCGATGGTTTCGCCGGAGACCGCCATATTGTCCGTATTCATGACGCCGTGAATGAAGCCCACCAGCATCCATTGTGCAATCAGCTCCGCCTGTCGACGAATGACCGTATCGAGCAGCGCGCGATACCGGTTCGGTGCCTCGGCACATTCCGGATAGTGCCGCTCGATGACGTGATCTGCCAGCAGCCGCACCCCTTCCGCATCGCGACGGGCCGCAAAGTATTGAAAGGTGCCGATCCGGATATGGCTCCGCGCCACCCGTACAAAAATAGCTCCGTGCGAAGGCGTTTCGCGCCACACGGTCTCTCCGGTCGTCAGTGCAGCCAGGGCACGCGTCGTCGGAATGCCGAGGGCTGCCATCGCCTCGCTCAGAATATATTCACGCAGCACAGGCCCCAGCGCGGCACGTCCATCGCCGCGCCGCGAAAACGGCGTTCGGCCCGAACCTTTCAACTGAATGTCGAAGCGATCGCCGGTGCTATCCAGAATCTCGCCCAGCAGGATAGCCCTTCCGTCGCCGAGCTGCGGTACAAAGTGCCCAAACTGGTGGGCCGCATACGCCATGGAGATGGGATCGCCATTTTCCGGCACGTGGTTCCCTGACAGGATCTCCAGCGCAGCGTCAGTCAGCAGCGCGTCCGGATCCAGACCCAGTTGCTTCGCGAACTCCTCATTTCTGCGGATCCAGCGCGGCGCGGCGACCGGAGTCGGGCTGACCCGCGCGAAGAATCTGTCCGGCAGGTGCGTGTAACTGTTAGACCAGGTAAAGAGCTCAACTGAATCTGTAGGGGGGGCCATCTGTATTCCGATGGTACCCGAGTTGCAATGCCTTGTTGTGACGGCGACGCTCTCACTGTGCACGGATACCCTGGCCGGGAGTCACTCCCGTCTGCAGCCGTCCATCGCGAACCACAAACGTACCTTCCACCAGCACATACCGGAAGCCCTCGGAGTACTGTTTCGGATTCTCGAAAGTGGATTTGTCGATGACGCGGGCGGCGTCGAAAACGGAAATATCGGCGTCCGAGCCAACCTGGATCCGCCCTTTCTGTTTCATCTGTGTCGACATAGTTTCCAGTCGTTGGGCCGGCAGCAGTGAGGACTTGCGAATCGCGTCCATCAGCGTCAGCGCCTTGTCCTCGCGCACATACTTCCCCAGTAACCGCGCATAACTTCCTGCCGAGCGCGGATGCTCCAGAATGCCATCGGTGGCGATCATGACTCCCGGATGTGAGATGGCAAGCCGCACCATTTCCTCCGTGTTCCGGAACTGTGCGACCATGCCGCCCTGCTGCCGGTAACGCGCAAACGATTCCCGCGTGAGCCGTTCCCCGGTGGGAGGCCAAAGCAGGTGCGCGAAAAAGTCCGCCGGCTGCGTCTCCCAGTTGGCGTAAACTGCGGACGCGATATCCGTCATACCAGCCGTATATGGATAGGCTTCAGCCGTCACGTCCAGACCGTGCGCACGCGCACCGTCCACCATGCGGAGCGCCTCCGCCGTCTTGTCCGTGGCGACGCTGTTCAGATGAACGATGTGGAGAGGCACCCCCGAAACCAGCGCGTCGGCCATCACTTCCTGTAAAGACCCGACAATGTTCTTGTCGTCGCGAATGTGAACGAATACGGGGCGGCGCGGAAATCCGGCGGCGAGATAGAACAGGTTGAGAATCTCCTCGGAACCCGCGGTGGGGGTGTACACAAGCCCCATGCCCATTCCGAGCCCGCCCTCATCGAGCCCTTTTTCCACGGCCGCCTCGATGGCGCGACGCTCTTCAACGGTCGCGGGACGATTCACAGCTCCGTCGCGCGGTAACAGGTCGCCCGTATCGTGCATGACGAACATCCGCGCCGGAATGTGCCCGGAACTGGCGCCGAAATGGATGAGGGACTTGCCTTCCCGCGCGGCGTACCATGTGCTGACCGGATAGGCACCCACTTCCAGTTCCAGCGCCGTGGTCACGCCATCCATGGCTTTCAACGCGTAAGCTTCCGGCGTCTGCGAGTGCTGGTGCAGATCGATGAAGCCAGGCGCAATCACCAGGCCCGTCGCATTCACCTCCACCTTGCCGTGTAACTCAGCGGTGGATATGGCGGCGACCTTTTTCCCGTTGATGCCGACGCTCCGCACGGCGTCGAGGCCCGATTCCGGATCCATCACCCGGCCGCGCTGGAGAACAATATCGTAGGTCTGCGCGGCCAGCAGGGTAGGCACTAACAGGAGCAAAAATCGCATGAAGTCAGTCTACCCGAGTCTGCAATCGCAGAAGCAGTAAGATGGAGATTCCGTCCGCCTCCTGCACGATGACCTCTAACGAACGCCGCCGCCGAATGCTTGAGGAAGCCTGGATTGGAGACGCGGTCCTGTGTCTTTACTGCCGCAGCCGCATCCTGAACAATGACGGGGTTCTGGACGGTGACAAATTCACACGAATGACATCGAATCAGTTCCTGACCGCGTTCGGCGACCCGTCGGAAGTGGAGGCTGAAATCGGCCGCGTCTATGCGGACAAGGGCCTTCAGGCCGCCTTCGCGTGGATCGAAGCGAAACTCATGCCAAAGTTCGATAAGCGCGAGGCGAAACGCAATCCGGCCCGCCTTCCGATCGGTGCCCGGTAGAACATTTCGGCATCCCGCATCAGCATAGTTCCCGCCAAATTGTAAATAAAGTTGGTTGGTTACGCCCTGATTTGTAAATGCTTGCAATAGCCGGTGCATTCAATCCCGCCGCCGAATATACTCATCGTAGGTTATTCGCAGCACAGAACGGGGATACGCACTAATGAAGCGATTACAGATATTCGGACTGATATTCGTCCTGACGTTCGGCACCCTGCCCGCGCAACCGCAGGCACCGGTCATCTTTACTACAAACACCACGCTGGTCATCATTGACGTCGGCGTCAAAGACAAATCCGGCAAGGTCGTCGAGACTCTGACCAAAGGCGATTTCGCGGTCACCGAAGATGGCAAAGCGCAACAGATCGCTGTCTTCGATTTCCAGAAGCTGGATCTCGACTCGCCACCACCTCTGGCCCCCGCGCCGAAGCCCGCCGAAACGAAGCCAGCCACGTCTGCCGCATCCTCCGGTACCCCAACCCCGGCGGCGAACCCATCCGGCGTGGTCGTCAAACCAGGCAAGCCGCAGCCCATCATCCGGTATCAGGATCGCCGCCTCGTCGCCATGCTCTTCGACTTCAGCACTATGGCGGTGCCTGAGCAGATTCGGGTGCAGAAGTCCGCTATCGATTTCATCCGCAAGGATCTGAAGCCCGCCGATCTGGTTTGCGTCATGATCGCCACCACGGGTCCGCTGACCATCTCGCAGGATTTTACCGACGACAAGGATCTTCTGGAGACCGCCGTGAAGAGCTTTCACATCGGTGAAGGCTCCGACATGGTGGACAACCTCGGCGCGGGCGACACGTCGGACGACAACACGTTCAGCCCGGACCAGACCGAGTTCGATATTTTCAACGTGGACAAGAAACTATCCACCATTGAGAACGCGGCCAAGATGCTCGCCGGGTTTCCGGAAAAGAAAGCTCTGATGTATTTTTCGAGCGGCATCACGCAGTCGGGAACGGATAATCAGGCCGAACTGCTCAAGCTGATCAATTCCGCGAAGAAAGCCAACGTGGCGATTTATCCCGTCGATGCCCGCGGCATGACGGCTTCGGCCCCGGGCGGGGACGCCAGCAAAGCCTCCGGCAGAGGCTCCAGCCTGTTCTCGGCGGCAGGCGGCGGGCGCGGCGGTGGTGGGCGTGGCGGTGCCGCGAATGACACTGCGCAGGAAACGCTGTCCACACTGGCGGCGGATACCGGCGGTAAGCTCTTCGCCGAAGACAATAACCTCCTCCTCGGTATGGAGCAGGCGCGTGACGATATCGGCAGCTACTACATTATTGGCTATTACAGCACCAACACGAAAACAGACGGCAAATACCGGAGTGTCAGCGTCAAGGTGACGCGTCCGGATATGGCTTCCGCGAAGCTCGACTACAAGCACGGCTACTTTGCCGATAAGGAATTCGGCAAGTTCACGCAGGCCGATAAGGATGAGCAACTCCAACAGGCGCTGACACTGGGAGATCCCATCACCGATCTGAATCTCGCGGCGGAAGTGAACTACTTCCGTCTGGCACGTGACCGATATTTCGTGCCGCTCAGCGTCAAGATCCCGGGTTCGGAGATCGCGCTGGCGAAAAGCAAAGGCAACGCGAAGACCGATCTGGACTTTATCGGCCAGGTGCTGGATACGAAAGGCCAGATCCGCGGCCAGGTGGCTGACACTATCCGAATCCAGCTCGCCCAGCAGTCGCTCGCGGAACTCAGCAGCCGCTCTATCGCTTACGATACGGGCTTCGCGGTGCCGCCCGGTTCCTACAAAATCAAGTTCCTCACCCGCGAAAACGAAACCGGCAAGATGGGAACGTACGAGACATCTTTTGTGATCCCGGACCTGTATCCGGAACAGGCGACGCTGAAGACTAGTTCAGTCGTTCTGAGCAGCCAGCGTCAGCCCCTGAAAGCCGCTGTCGGCAAGGCGGACCCACGCAGCAAAAATAACGATTCGAATCCGCTCATGGCCGATGGACAGCAACTGGTGCCCAGCATCACCCGGGTGTTCCGTAAAGATCAAAGCCTCTATCTGTACATGGAAGTCTACGATCCCGCGCTCGGCGCGAACCAGAGGCCCAGCGTCGCGGCCACTCTAACCTTCTATCGCGGAAGCAACAAGATGTCGGAAACCGAAACGGTGCGGCTGGATTCCTTCATTCCGTCCCGCGGACAAACACTGCCTGTGCAGTTCCAGGTCCCTTTGGCGAAGCTGCCAACCGGAATCTACACTTGCCAGATCAATCTGGTCGACGAGAACGGACAGAAGTTCGCCTTCCAGCGGGCGGAAATCAAAATCCTGCCGGCCGCAACACAACCGCCACCGTCGGCTCCGGCACCGCCACCCGGCTTCTAACCCCGGCTTTTAACCCCGGCTTTTAACCCCGGCTTCTAACCCCGGCTTATAACGAAGAGAGGCGGCGGCTCTAAAGCCGCCGCCTCTGCCGCGTCATCGCCCATTTCACTCCCATTGCCTGAGACGAATTCCTGCCATATACTTGATGGCGACCATGGATATTCAATCGCTTCCCCAGGCCTTGCCCAACCTGCACCTTTCCCGCCGAGACATGCTGCGCGCCGCTGGCTTCGGACTCGGCGCGATGGGTCTGGGCGAAATGTTCGCCGCGCCACAGACTGCGGCCGTCTCAGACAAGATCGCTGACAGGTTTGTTCCCGCTCCATATGCAGGCCAGCGCATCGAAGGCCTTCTCGGGGATCGCATGCGTGTCAACCTGGAAGGGCGCTTGCTCCATCTGGACGAAGTCCGCGTGCTGAAAGGGTTCCAGCAACGCCCCGGCGAACAGGACTGGATTGGCGAACATGCCGGCAAGTTCCTCCATGCGGCCGCCAATACCTGGCTCTACTCCGGCGATGAACGGCTCAAAGCCCTCATGGACCTCGTGGCGACTTCCCTCATCGCGGCGCAACTTCCGGACGGCTATCTGGGAACCTACCCTGACGAGAAGCGCTGGACGAGCTGGGATGTGTGGGTCCACAAGTACGATCTGCTCGGGCTCGTCAGCTATCACCAGGCCACCGGAAATGCGCCGGCGCTCGACGCTTCCCGCAAGATCGGCGACCTGTTATGCCGCACCTTCGGAACCGGTCCGGGCCAGCGGGACATCATCGCCGCGGGAACGCACGTGGGCATGGCAGCCACCAGTGTTCTGGAGGCGATGGTGAACCTTTACCGATTTGCCGGCGACCACAAATATCTGGATTTCTGCGAGTATCTGGTCCGGTCCTGGAGCCAGCCCAACGGACCGAAGATCATCGAGTCTCTGAGCGCCACAAAGAGCGTCTTCCGTACCGCGAATGCCAAGGCCTACGAGATGATGTCGAACCTGGTCGGGCTGGCGGAACTCTATCGCGCAACCGGCAATCCCGTGTATCTGCAAACGGTGCAGACGGCGTGGCAGGACATTGCCACCCATCACCTGTATCTTTCGGGCACCGCGAGTTCCGCCGAACATTTCACCGACGACGGGGTGCTGCCCGCCGAAGAATCCTCCAGCGTGGGAGAAGGCTGCGCGACGGTGACATGGCTGCAACTCACCTGGCAATTACTGCGGCTCACCGGTGAGCCGCAATACGCCGAACAACTGGAGCACACCGTCTACAACGCGCTGCTGGGCGCGCAGGATCCGCGCAACGGAGACATCTGCTACTTCACGCCGCTCAACGGGAAGAAGTCGCCGACGCCAGGCATTAACTGCTGCGTCTCCAGCGAACCGCGCGGCATCTCCATGATTCCGCAACTTGCCTGGGGGCAGCGGGAGAATGGCGTCGCGATCGTGTTGTACGCGCCAGGCCACGTGAGTGTGGACACGCGCAACGGGACAATCGGCATCGAGTCCAGAACCAATTACCCCGCCGATGGCAACGTGGTTCTGACTGTCCATCCGTCAAAGCCCGCCCGGTTCCCGCTTTCTCTGCGTGTTCCCGCCTGGACAGCGAAGTACAGTGCCACCGTCGGCGGCCAACAATACAAGGGCATTCCTGGCCAGTTCCTGACCATCGACCGCGAGTGGAAGGCCGGCGATGAAGTCCATATCGATGTCGACCTGACCCCGCGTGTGGTTGCTGGCGGTTCCAGCTATCCGTGGGGTGTGGCGATCGAGCGTGGTCCGCAGTTGCTGGCTCTCGAACAAAGTGTCAATCCGGCCGTAAAGGATCTCCAGGCGTCTGGCCCCCGCACTGCGGAAGTCAAACTCGCGGATGCCGATCCGAAGCAATTGAAATGGCGTGGAAGCCAGGCCTATAAGTTGGACGGCGTCGAGGCGGGTAAGCCGCGCGAACTGGTGCTCGTGCCATTCGCCGATGCGATCACCTATCGGGTCTGGATGCTGAAAGCGTAAGTGCGCTGACGCCTGCGGCCCATCATGAACACTCGAAGGATCTTCGTCCTCGGTAGTGCCAACATGGATTTGGTGTTCCGTCTGGATCGCCTGCCCCGTGAAGGAGAGACACTGTCAGGCGGCGATCTCGCCCTGTTCTCCGGCGGCAAAGGTGCCAACCAGGCCTACGCAGCCGCCAAACTCGGCGGGAATGTTGTGATGATCGCGGCCGTCGGTGCGGACGCTTTCGGACAAACCCTGCTGTCCGGCCTCTCAGGCGTCGGCGTCGATACCAGCCGGATCAGGACCTCCGCGCGGCCTACCGGCTGTGCCTGCATCTACGTCCTGCCAGATGGCGAGAACTCCATCGTGATCTCACCTGGCGCAAATGCCAATCTCGATCCGGAAACCGCGCTGTCGCAATTGCACGATATCAGGGAATGCGACTTCCTGCTCTCGCAACTGGAAACGCCGCTCGAAACCGTGCAGGCCGCCTTCGCGCACGCCGTACAGCGCGGTGCGACGACCATTCTTGACCCGGCACCAGCCCGCGCCCTGCCGTCCGCTCTGCTCAGTGCCGTGAGTCTCCTCACTCCCAACCAAACCGAAGCAGCCGCACTGCTCGGCGACTCGCGCCTCTCGATCGGGACCTTCGCCGACGCGGAACACGCAGCCCCCCAACTGCTCTCGCTGGGCACGGGGGCCGTGATGTTGAAGCTCGGAGCCGCCGGCTGCCTTTATTCCGCGGCGGGCGTTGCCGGTTGCGAGCGCGTCGCCGCATTCTCCGTAAACGCGGTGGATACTACCGCGGCGGGTGATGTCTTTAACGCGGCGCTGGCAGTTGCTCTTTCGGAAGGGGGCTCCATGGCGCTCGCGATGCGCTTCGCCAACGCCGCCGCCGCGGTTTCCGTCACGCGCCCAGGTGCGCAGAACTCGGCTCCGGATCGGTCCGATGTACAAAGTATGCTCGCAGGCTGACACACAGGAAAACAGAATATGTTCATCGTCGACAGTACCGGACTCGCCATCTTCTTCTGCGTCCTCACCATGCTCGGCTGGGGCTCCTGGGCGAATACGCAAAAACTGGCGGGAAAAGACAACTGGCCGTTTCCTCTTTATTACTGGGACTACGCGTTCGGTGTCTTCGCTCTGAGCATTCTCATGATGGTCACGTTCGGGATGACAGGAACTTCGGGCATGAGTTCGTTTGTCAACCTCTCGCAGGCCTCCAGTGGTCCGCTGGTGCGGGCCTTCCTGAGCGGCTTGGTCTTCAACGTCTCAAATATCCTGCTGGTTGTTGCCATTGATGCCGCGGGAATGTCCGTGGCCTTTCCCGTCGGCGTCGGCCTCGCACTCGTCATCGGCACGGTTACCAGTTACGTGCAATCCCCCAGGGGCAGCGGCGGTCTGCTTTTTGCTGGTGTGGGCCTGGTGGTTTGCGCCATGCTCCTCTCCGCCGTCGCCTATTCCCGGCTTCCGCAAAAGGGCAACCGCAGTTGGTTTCGGGGCGTGATCTTCGCCGTCATCGCGGGTTGCCTGATGGGCTTCTTCTATCCCGTGCTGTCCGGTTCCATCTCGCCCGGTTTCGGCACGGGCAGGATCCTTACCGGATATCTGACGCCCTACACCGCTCTGCCGTTGTTCGGAGCCGGTCTTCTCATCAGCAACCTCGCGGTCAACACGATCTTCATGCGGACCGGCGGACTGACGTATGCCGATTACTTTCGCGGCACCCCAAAACTGCACAGCCTGGGTTTTCTTGGCGGCGTCATCTGGATGTTGGCACTGAGCCTGAACATCATCGCTTCAGGCCTCGCAGGGCCCGCTGTTTCGTATGCGCTTGGCCAGGGCGCGACGCTTGTAGCCGCCGTCTGGGGCGTCTTCATCTGGCAGGAATTCAAAGATGCTCCCCGTGGCACCGGTAAGTTTGTCGCCGCCATGTTCATCGCCTACACCCTGGGCCTGTCTCTGATCGGAATGGCCGCGCTGTAGGTTCGCGATCCTTTACCAGGCGTCGCGATTCGCAATCGCCACCCGGAAGAACGGCTTCTCTTTCTCCGCCGGCTCAATCGTAAAATCCTGCGATGTCTTCTTCGGATCGTAATCCCGCCACAGCCACGTGAGCGATTCCGGCAGATCCAGGCCCGCCTCCGCGCCCCCGTGCGCCGCCGTTCCGAACCGGAAGTGGAAATCGTATTCGCGCAGCTTCAGCGAGTTCGCCATTTCGATATTCTGCATCGGCCACGAACCGTGCTCATTCTCCAGATCGTCCGCCCCATCGCTCATCCACATCCGGATATTCCTCTTCGGATCCTTGCGCACCATGAACGGGTAAACGTTGCCGCCGTCATTGTTCTCCTTCGACCGCCACTGGATCGAAGTAAAGCTCCCCACCGCCGAATGCACCCGCGCGAACTTGTCCGGCATGAACCACGCCGCGTTAAACGCTGCGATTCCCCCCGATGACTCCCCCGCAATTGCCCGGCTGTAACCGTCCTGCCGGAGCTTGTAGGTCTTCTCCACTTCCGGCAGCACTTCTTCCATCAGGAAGCGCGGATAGCGGTCGCTCACCGTGTCGTACTCCACCGAGCGGAGCGCACGCCCCTCGGGCGAAGTGCCCGGTGCGATCATCACGTGCACCAGCGGCGGCACCAATCCCTGGTGTACCAGGTTTTCCGTCACGGTGATCAGCCGGATTCCGCCGAGCTCGTTCGTCAGGCCCTGCCCGTCCTGCCACACCATAAGCGGCGCAGGCACGTTCGGATCCACTCCAGGCGACGCGTATGTCCAGTAGTCGTATTTCATCCCATCGTAAATTTTGCTCGTGAGCGTATGCTTCTCACTGAGCTTTCCCTTCGGTATGCCAGGCTGAGGATAAGAGTCGGGGTTATACCCGATGGCGTCTCCGCGCGCTCCCAGCGCTTTGCCGGCCGTATAGAACTGATACTGATGCAGCACGCCCGTGCGCATTTTGCTCAGCAGCATCCAGTGGTTCGCGTCCACCTGGGCCAGTTGCTTCTGGGGCTGTAAGTCGACCGAGATGGAAACCTGCGTCGCCGATGTCGCAAGGAACAGATAATCCTGGCCCCAGATGATGACCTGGGTGGCAGTGGTCAACCCGGTGACGCGCCGCTTCATCTCCGCGCTATCGGGTCCCTTCCGTGCGGCCTCGATGCTCTCGGCGGGCGTCATCGTCTGGGCAAAAAGAGGAAGCGAAAGCAATAAGAAGGTGGACAGGGTCTTCATAGTGGGCAAGTATATACCGTTGCCAGCTTACTTTCGACGCTCAGCCATCGCGCGGACCGCCGCGGATTGCCGCCGTACGTAATCGTTCTGCTCGGGATAACCATCCCACGCCCGCAGAACCTCACCAAACCAGTGCTGCGCCTGTTTTTCATCCCCGGCTTTTCGCCAGTGCTGTGCAAGTGCGGTGTCGATTCTCGCTTTCGGCATGAGCGCCGTCAGTTCGCCGGAATTCTCGCCTTCGAGCCGCCGCGCGATCTCCTCGGCCTCCGTCAATGCGCCCAGGGCCGCTGCTGAATCCCCCACCGCATCCGACGCTTCGGCACCGTCGACCAGGGCAAAGGCCAGCAACTCCGCTTCACCGAAGTCCTTCGGATGGCGCGCGGCTGTCTCGCGCTGTGCGGTCAGTGCCAGTGCGGCCGCCTCGCGCGCCTCACGGGGCTGATGAGCGGCCAGCAGCGCTTCGGACAATCGGCGTAGTGCGCGGCCGCGACGTGAAGTCACCAGCCAGCTCGACTTCCCTCCGGCAATCATGGCGTCGAAGATTCCCACCGATTCCCGGGCTGCCGTCACTGCGCCCGCCGGATCCGTCTCACGCAGTGGGTACGACATTCGGAACAGCGCAATCGCGTAACTCAGGCGTGACGATGCGTCGCCAGGATCGCGCCGCACCATCTCCCGTTCCTGTTCCAGATACTGACGCGCATACTTCAGACTCTGCGCCGGATCGTTCAGGCTGGGCTCGCCATCGTCGTAGTACGCAACGGAACGGAACTGCCCCAGCAGCGCCAGAAAATGAAGAAAGCCCGGATTGTCCGGTTCCATCCGCAGTAGTTCGCGAAGGATGCGTTCATTGTCTTCGTAGGCTGCCAGCGACTCCGCCAGGTTGCCCGTCGCCATTGCCGATCCGCCGATTCCTGCACGGGCGTCCTGCGCCATCACCAGTGCCGCCCGGTCGCCCGGATGCGCAGCCACACTCTTGCGCGCGATGGCATCGCACTCCCGAAACTTCTCCAGCGCCGCGCGGTTGCGATTGATGTCGTCGTCGAAAGCGCCCATCGAGCACAGCGCGTTCGCCACAGCCAGTTGGGCTGCCTGATCCTCTGGCCGCAGGCGTGCGTTTTCACGCAGCGTCGGCAGTATGGCTTCTGCCATCTTTGTAGCGCCCGCGTCGTCTCCGGTGTATCGAAGCAGTTGCGCATAGTCGATGTAGAACGCGCCAAGTGTGCGGCGATAGAGTGGATCCCGCACGGCGATACGCTCGTGTATTTCGGCTGCCTTGTGGTAACTCGCGAGCGCCTGCACCGTATGGCCAAGGCTGGCCCGCGTGGGGTAGCCCTGTGCATCGCCGACCTTCTGATACGCCGCTGCAACCTCTTTCTGCAGCTCCAGATCGCTTCCGGCACTTCGCGAGAGGTTGTCCAGATACTCGAGGGCCGTACCCACCATCTTTTCCCTCACCTGCGTGGTGCCCTGGAGTTTCGCCAGATCGTCGTTGTAATCGAAAACGAAACTATGGGCGAGCCTGCGTACCTGGTCGAAGCGCTGCCCCGCGATGCGAGCCTGTTGCAGTGCAATGGCAGTGCCACCGGCCACGGTGAGAGCGATGGTAGCCGCCGCCGCGATCTGCCACCAGTTGCGCCGGACGAATTTCTTTGCGCGGTATCCGTGCGTGTCGGGCCGCGCCAGCACAGGCCGGTTTGCCAGATAATTATCAATATCTTCGGCTAGTTTCTGCGCGCTGCCGTAGCGGCGATCGGGCTCCTTACGCAGGGCCATCAGCAGAATGTGATCCAGTTCGTCGCCCAGTCGCGGTGGTGCGGGATCTTCTACGCAGATCACGCGATCCATCTCCAGCGGCGTCAGCGTCTGAAACGTGTAGGGCTTACTGCCCGTCAGCAACTGGTAGAGAATCACGCCAAGCGAGTAAACGTCGGATGCGGTTGTGATGGGTTCGCCGCGAATCTGTTCCGGGCTCGCGTATTCCGGCGTCAACGCGGCAAAGCTCGTTTGCGATTGCGTCAGCGCGGGATCCAGCAGCTTGGCGATGCCAAAATCAAGCAGTTTAGGCTCGCCCCCGGCCGTGACCAGAATATTGGCCGGCTTCAGATCACGATGCACCACAAGGCTCCGGTGTGCGTATTCCACCGCTTCACAGACTTTCAGGAACAGCCGCAGGCGCGCCTCCTGATCGAGCTTCGCGCAATAGTCCGTGATGGGTGCTCCATCCACAAACTCCAGCACCAAATACGGGCTGCCATCGTCGGCTTCCCCGCCATCGAGCAGCCGCGCAATGTACGGATGTTCCAGCGCAGCCAGCATCTGCCGTTCCTGCAGAAAACGCGAGCGGGCGAAATCGGAATCGAGACCCTGCCGGATGATCTTGAGCGCGACCTTCTTATGAAAGTCGTCCACTCGCACGGCTTCGTAAACCGCGCCCATGCCACCCTGCCCAATGCGGCGAACCAGACGGTAGCGCCCGAAGCGTTCCTGCCGCTCCGCGGAATCCTGCGCGGTTTCCTTGCGCAGGCTGGCGGCCTGTTCGCCGATCAGGTCCCTGATAAACGTGTCGGAATCGTCCGCGAAGACGAACGGCGCTGCGTCCGCGCGTAACCCGGGGTCTCCCTCGCAAAGTCTGTCGAAAACAGCGACTTTGCCGGACCCCGGATCAGCGTCCGTTTCCGTTTCGATCTGTTCCAGCAGATCTTTAATCCGCTGCCAGCGTTCGGGAGTCATGTAGTGAGATAGTTCTTCAGCCAGACCTGCGCCATGCGGAGATCGCGAATCACAGTGCTGCGGCCGATCCCGAGAAAGTCCGCAATTTCCTCGTTGCCCAGTCCGCCGAAGAAACGGAGTTCCACGATCTTCGCCTGGCGTGGGTCGAATTGCGCCAGTTCGTTCAGTCCGTCGTCCAGCGCCGCCAGATCGCCGGAACGTTCCGGCATGAAAATCGTGGCCTCGTCCAGTTCGGCGCGCTGGCCCGCGCCGCGCTTCTGTGCATTCCTGCGGCGCGCATACTCCACCAGAATCTGCCGCATGTACTGCGCCGCCACCGCCACGAAGTGAGAGTGACCTTCGTAATCCGGCTGCTGACTCTGTTTCACCATACGCAGCCAGGCCTCATTGATCAGCGCGGTGGGTTGCAGCGTGTGGCCCGGTCGTTCATTGCGCATATAGCCGGAGGCCAGTCGGCGCAATTCGCTCTCCATGATCGGCATAAGCGCGTCCAGCGCTGCCTGTTCGCCTCCCTTCCAGCGATGCAGCAGCAGCGTGACCTCGTGCTGTGGAGCGGAATCCATTTGACCGGTTGAATTCCATAATAGCCTCTCCACTCATGGGTTGCCGCGTTTGCCGGCAGTCGCTACACTTGAACTCCGCCCACTGGAAAGCCGGGGTCGCCCCTGCTGCTGACGGCGTCCGCGTGTGTACTCATCATGTGGTTTTGCCTCTCATCTGGTAAGGCGCAAACCCCGGGCAAACAGGACCACGAAAAGTTGAAGAATTTGACACGTCGGGGTGCGCACCATACAATCTCTATGTGCCGGGATAGCTGTGCCATCCCGTGTGACGGAAACAAACGAGACCGCCGGGAGGCGACGCAAATGAAATTAACGAAGTTCACTGGGTTAGCGGTATCGGCGATGTTGCTTGTCACCGCGTTTTCGCTGGCGGCGCAGGAAGCCCCCGCGGGTTTGGGTGGCCGCGGCGGGAGCGGCCGCGGCGGCAGAGGCGGCTCGGGCGGCGGTGGTGGTCGCGGCGGCCCTCTCGGCGGAGCCGCGGCTGGCTTCGTCCTCACCCAGGTCTTCGACAAAGTCCCACCGGAACTTCCCGCCGACCTCAAACCCGGCGGCATTCTGATTTTCTCCAAAACGAACGGCTTTCGCGAAGAAGCCGGTGTTCAGGCTTCGAATGTCGCGCTCGCCGTCATCGCAAAAGAACGTGGCTGGCCCTACTTCGTGACCGAGAACGGCGCCGTCATGAATAAGGAGCAACTATCGAAGTTCAAAGTCGTCGTCTGGAACAACAACAGCGGCGACGTCCTGACTCCCGAACAGCGCGAGGCCTTCAAAACATGGGTGGAAAACGGCGGCTCCTACGTGGGCACTCACGGTGCCGGCGGCGATCCCAAATACGCCGTGCCAAACGGGCGCAGTTCCCTCGCCGACTGGCCCTGGTACATCGAAACTCTGCTCGGCGCTCAGTTCACCAGCCACTCGCCGCAACAGTTTGGCGAGGCCCATGTGGAAGATCCGAAGAGCCCGCTCACAAAAGGCCTGCCTCCCGTATTTCGCCGCTACGACGAATGGTACGCATTCGCCACCAATCCGCGCAAGCTTCCGGGCTTCCATATCCTGATCACCGCGGATGAGAAGAGCTACAATCCCGGCAGTTCCACCATGGGTGATGATCACCCGCTGGCCTGGTGGCATTGCGTCGGCAAGGGCCACGTGTTCTATTCCGCGCTTGCGCACGGCGGCATGATGTATGCCGAACCGGTCATCATTCAGCTCTATGGCAATGCCATGGCATGGGCACTGGCCGAAAATGGCCGCGCCTGCCCTGCGGAAAAATAGCGCCACCCGAGGGATGACTCGCCGCCAGCTCCTGCTGTCCGCGCTCTCGCTTCCGGCCTGCAATTCCGGAGCGAGCGCGCAGCAGTATCGCGGCATGGCATCCCAGGGCGTCGCGCCCGTGCCGCGTGGCAAGCCCTCCGGCCTCCCTTTCCACGCCGGTTTCACCAACGTTTCGAAACAGGCCGGCCTGCTCGCTCCCATCATCTATGGCGACGAAGGCCGCGCCGATTACCTTCTCGAATCGATGGGCTGCGGCGTCGCCTTTATCGACTACGATAACGACGGCTGGCAGGATATCGTAACCCTCACCGGCCAGCGCCGCACCGGCCCCACGCCCGCGGAAGCCACCATCCGCCTCTATCACAATAATCGCGACGGCACGTTTACTGATGTCACCGCGCGCTCCGGCCTCGCCCGCACCGTCTGGGCCGCCGGTATCACCGTCGGCGACTACGATAACGACGGTTTCGACGACATCTTCATCACCTGCTGGGGCCAGAACATCCTGTTCCATAACGATGGCAACGGCGTCTTCTCAGACGTCACGGAGAAAGCCGGCCTCCTCCATCCGGGCATTCGCTACGGCACGGGCTGCACCTGGCTCGATTACGATCGCGATGGCTTGCTGGACCTGTTCGTCTCCCACTACGCCGTCTTTGACCCCACCTCCATTCCCCCGCGCGGCAAGACTCCCGACTGCAACTGGAAGGGTATTCCGACTTACTGCGGCCCCGGCGGCCTTCCTCAGGAACCGTGCCGCCTCTACCACAACAATGGGGACGGGACCTTCACCGACGTGAGCGAAAAGGCAGGCATCTCCGCCGTCAGGCCAGGTTACGCGCTCACCGCCGTTGCCGCGGATTTCGATGGCGATGGCTGGCCCGATATCTACGTCGCCTGCGACATCTCGCCCAGTCTTCTCTTCCGCAACAATCGCGATGGAACCTTCACGGAACGCGGACTTGAAAACGGAGTCGCCCTCAGCGAAGACGGTCGCGAGCAGGCAGGCATGGGGATCGGCATCGGCGATTTCGATACCGATGGCAATCTCGACATCTTCAAAACCCACTTCAGCGCCGATACCAATGTTCTCTATCGCAACAACGGCAAGGGCATCTTCCGCGATGTGACCGCGCGGGCAGGACTCGGCGTGGAGACCCGCTACGTTGGCTGGGGCACCGCCATCGAAGATCTGGACAACAATGGCCTCCCGGATATCTTCTTCACCACCGGCATGGTCTATCCCGAAGTGGAGAGAACTAATCCCGATGGCCAGTACAAAACGCCCTCCGTGATATTTCGCAATCTGGGCAACGGCAAATTTGAGGAAGTGATGGATCTTGCCGGTCCCGCGCTCCGCGAGCTTCATTCCAGTCGCGGCCTCGCCATCGGCGACTTCGATAACGATGGCGATGTCGATCTGCTCATCATGAACATGAATGAGCCGCCGTCACTCCTGCGCAACGATGTAACAGGCGACAACCACTGGTTGAAGGTGCTTCTCATCGGTGTCAAATCCAACCGCAGCGCCATTGGTGCCCAGGTGGTGGCAACCTGCGGCGGCCGCCGGCAGGCGCGGGCCGTGATGGCTCAGTCGTCCTATCTCTCAGCCAGTGATCGCCGCCTGCACTTCGGCCTCGGCAACGAGGCGGTTGCGAACCTTGAAATTCGCTGGCCGAATGGACAGCAGGAGAACATCGCCGATGTGGCGGCCGGCCAACTTGTGGTGATTCGGGAAGGTTCGGGCGTCATCAGGTCCGAAAAGTTCATGCGGCGTAACGTCGCAAAGTAAGATGTTGCTGTACTATGCGCCGAAGATCGCCTTGCATACTGCTCGGATGGTGCGGCTGCGCGCTCGCTGCCAGCGGCCCGCTTCTGACGGAGGGCGTGAATGCACTGCAGCGCGGCGACTTTGCCTTAGCCGAGCAGAAGCTTCGTGCTGAATTACAGGCCCATCCTGACGACATTGAAGCCTTGAGTTTCCTTGGTGCAACGCTCGATAACGAGAACAAACCCGCTGACGCCGACGTATTCCATAAGCGCGCTCTGGCCCTCGCCCCGCGCTCCAACAGCATTCTCGATAAATACGGCAGTCATCTGCTCGTCATGCAGGATGCCTCCGGGGCGCGCCAGGCGTTCCTGAAATCCCTCGCGATCAACCCGGCGGACGGTTACGCCAATCTCCAGTTGGCGCAAATGGCGCTGAATGCGAAGGACGGCGCGGAAGCCCTCCGGTACCTCTCTCGTCTCTCCACGGAACAGGCCGCCCAGCCAGAGGTGGCACTGCGCAGTCTGCTCGCCCTGCAACTGAGCGGGCGCAAAACAGAGGCTGGCGAACTGGCTGCAAAATTCCGCAACGACGCAGCGTGGAGCGTCTCCGCCGGCCGCGCTCTCGCCGATGCCGGCGAACTGAGTGCCGCAGAGGTTCTTCTCGAAAACGCCCTGACCGCGAATCCCGACAGCTTTCCGCTCCTGTTCAGCCTCGGCGTGGTTGCCTCTCACACCGGGCACTACACGCGGTCGCAGCAGACGCTGGAGGCCTCCCTGCGCCAGCAGCCAGGCAACACGGATGTCCTCTACAGCCTCGCCTACACCTATGACGCGAACCAACAGCCGGGAGCAGCCCTCCGACTCCTTTCCCAGGCTGCTCAACTGGCCCCGGGGCGGGTCGATCTTCAGAAGTCCCTCGCAATCGCCGCTGCCAACCTTGGCGACTACCAGACCGCCGCAGCAGCCTGGGAGGCTTATGGACAACTCGTTCCATCTGACGATACGGCGAGGCGCGAGCGTGGCTTTGCCAAGGTCCATCTGGGGCAATTCGATACCGGCCTTGCCGACCTGCGCTGGTATGCCACGCGTCACCCCGAAGACGCCGAGGCATGGTATGAACTGGGTATCGCGGAGAGTTCCCAGGACCCAACCGCTGGTATGTCCAGCCTGGATAAAGCGGTCGCACTCCGGCCCGATTTCGCAGAAGCCCGGTCCGCGCGAGGCGCGCTCTACTACAGGGAAGGGAAGCCGGAGAGCGCCCTGCCGGACCTGGAATTCGCCGCCAGCAACCAACCAGGCAACGCCCTCCACCAGGCCCGGCTGGGACAGATCTATCTGGCGCTGGACCGTCTCAATGATGCCCTGCGCCATTTCCGGCGCGCGGCCGAACTGGCACCCGGCGACTATCAGGCTCAATTCCACCTCGCGAACGCACTGGCCGAAGCCGGCCAGATGGCCGAGTCCGACGCGATCATGGCAAAGATCCGGAATTGGCCTGCCCGCGGAAATGCCCCAACCGGGAATCTCCTCGATCATTAGATTCGCTTCCCTCCATGCAAGCGCGCTAGAGCCCTCGCCCCCGCAATTTCATGGGGTATTTTAGATGAGCAATTCTAAACATAAACTTTCCCAAAAACGTTCTTAAAATTGAACCTTGACTCCGGGGAAAGGCTGTGATATTGTGCCCTTCAGCTTTAGTGGAAGTTATTCCGTAAATTAAGTCCGATTCGAATTTGCCTGGGGAATAAACAGAGTGATGAAACTCCGAACAGTAATAAGCGCCGTTTGCCTGTTGGCCGCATCGTGTGCGAGCCTTTTCAGTCAAACCGTTTCCAGTACCATCGTCGGTACCGTCACCGATCCGGCCAACGCCGTCATCGTTGGGGCCGACGTTCAGGTGAGAGAGCAGGCCACCGCCGTCCAGCGAAGTGTGAAAACCGGACCCGATGGCGTCTTCCGCTTCCTTGATATCGGCGCGGGAACGTACACCCTCACGGTCAAGGCAACGGGTTTCAAAACACGCATCCAGAAGGACCTTGAAGTCCAGACCAGCTCTACGCGCGACGTCGGCCGCGTCTCCATGGCTTTGGGCAATATTACCGACCAGATCACCGTAACCGCCGAAGCCACTGCAATCGAATTGTCGAGCAGCGAGAAATCACATAACGTCGACAGCACCCAGATTGAAAACATCCCGGAACGCGGCCGCGACATCTTCGCTTTCGTCGGCACGCTGACAGGCATGATCGATACCAATAATTCCAATACCAGCGTCGGTACCGGTTCCCACGATTTCCGCAACGCCTACTCGGTGGGCGGACTCAGTATGAACGGAAATCTGTCGATGATGAACGTCACCGTCGACGGCCTCAGCGGCGAAGACGTCGGTTGCGGCAACTGCCTCCTCGAAGGCAACCCGAACATGGACGCACTCTCGGAAGTGAAAGTCCTGAGTTCCAACTACTCCGCTGAATACGGACGGAATTCCGGCGGCACCATTACCGTGTCCACCAAGAGCGGAACCCAGAGCTTCCACGGCAGCGGCTGGTGGACGCACCGGCACGAAGAATTCAACGCCAACACTTTTTTCAATAATCTTTCCAGCGCCACAAAGCCCAAGTATCGCTTCAACATCAGCGGCTACAGCATCGGTGGCCCGGCTTTTATTCCCGGCAAGTTCAACAAGGGCAAAAATAAGCTGTTCTTCTTCGTCTCCGAAGAGTGGAGCGCCCTTTTCCCCGGTGCCACCCTGGATCTCAAGAATATGCCGACCGCACTCGAACGCGGTGGCGATTTCTCCCAGAGCGTGAACAGCAATGGCTCTCTGATCGTCGTGAAAGATCCGTTGACGAATGTCCAGTTTGCCAACAACCAAATCGCTCCCAGCCGGTTTGATCCCACCGGAGTCGGTGCCAAAATCATCAACTTCTTCCCCATGCCGAACTATGCTCCGGCCCCCGGTAACGCGAACTACCTGAAGTACAACTACCAGTTGCTGGCCGGCGGCCAGCACCCATTGCGCGACGACGTGATTCGCGTCGACTTCAACCCGACGTCAAAAATCGCAGCCTATGCCCGTATGGTCAAGGACAAGGACATCACGACGGACCCGTTCGCGGGCTTCGACTTCATCTATTCGCCCCAGTCCCATCCGCTGCCGGCCTACAATATTTCCGCCGCCGTGACCTACACCGTAAAGCCCAACATCGTGAACGAATTTAACATCGGCAAGGCGGGCAGCGACTGGAACTATTACTACAACGATCCCTCCAACCTGGTCCGTTCCGTCTTCGGCAATCCCCCGAAACTGTTTCCGGTGTCGTATAACGACCCTTCCACGGTCTCCAGTCTCGATGGTTCCAATCTGCACATGTACAATTTCATCCCGAACGTGAGCTTCGGCAGCATCCCGGGCAGCGCGACCAGCGTGTCGCTCGGACGCGAAACCCCGAATCCCGTCCACAACTATTCCATCGTGGATAACGTGAGCTGGGTGGTGGGCAAGCACACTCTGAAGTTCGGTATCTACGAAGAGTACGCCTGGAAGTACCAGCCATCCGGCGTAGCCTACACAGGCAGCTACAACTTCGGCAATGACTCCAACAATACTACCTTTGGCTCGCAGAACGGCTACTCCAATGCGTTGTTGGGCTATTTCGCAAGCTACAGCGAGCAGAACCTCCGCCTGGCGAATATCGTGGATTACTGGAACAGTGAATGGTACGTGCAGGATAGCTGGCGCGCCAGCAAGCGGCTGACCATCGATATGGGCCTTCGCTTCTACCACCAGACGCCTCAGGTCGATGAAAATGGAACCTGGGCCATCTTTGATCCCAGCAAGTACAGTCTGGCCAACGCTCCCCGCCTCTACTATCCCGCGATTGTGAACGGACAGAGAGTTGCGCAGGATCCAGTCACGAAGGCCATCGCCCCGGCGGCTGCCATCGGCGCTTACGTGCCGGGAACCGGCAGTCAGTCCAACGGCACCATACCGCTTGGCAAGGGTCAGAATGCCTACACGCAGACTCCGGGTGTGGTTGCCGCTCCCCGGGTTGGTTTCTCGTATGACCTCTTCGGCGACGGTAAAACCGCCCTTCGCGGTGGCTTCGGAATCTTCTACAACCGCGTCAACGGCAACTCCGTCTACGGCATGACAGGCAACCCGCCCAACACCGTGACCGCCACCGTTTATGACAGCACCATCAGCACGCTCGCAACCAGCGGCGGTGGATACAGTGCGCCTCCCAGCATCAGCTGGTATAGCGACGGACAGTGGGATTCGGAACGCAACGCCAGCCTGGGTATCCAGAGAAGCATCGGCTGGGGTACGGCGCTTGACGCCTCCTACGTCGGCAACTGGGGCATCAACCAGCCCTGGACCATTAACATCAACCCGATTCCGCTCGGTGCGGACTTCCAGGCAGCTAATGCGGACCCCACAAAGTCGGGTGCCGTACTGCCAACAATCTTCGAACGTACAGCCTATCCTGGTTGGGGCAACCTCACCAAACAGGCCTGGGGCGGTGCCACCAACTACAACTCTCTGCAGATGCAGGTGAGCCACCGTCTCCGCGGCGGCTTCCAGTTCAACGCGAACTACACATGGTCCAGAGCCATGGGCGTTACCAGCTTCCAGCCGCTGGTGACGAACAACCTCGCGTGGAACTATGGCCCGCTGTCAACGGATCGCCGTCAGGTGTTTAATTTCAACTACACCTATTACATTCCGGGTCTCGGCAAGGCTCTCGGCAACCGGTTCCTCGGTATGCTCACCGATAACTGGATTCTCTCCGGCATCACGCAGCATCAGACCGGCGCGCCCTTTTCGCCGAGCTTCGGCACCTCGCCCACTCTGAATATCACCGGATCTTCCAGCCTCGGCGCACGCATCAACGTGATCGGCGACGGCAATGCCGCACCGCCCACCCCGACGGTCACCGGCCTGCCGGTTTACTTCAACACGGCGGCCTTCGGAGAACCCGCGGTCGGAACGCTCGGCAATGCCGGCGTGAATATTCTGCATGGTCCCGGTTGGACGAATTTCGATGCCAACATCGCCAAGCGCATTCCGGTCGGCCATGACGCCCGGCGCGCCTTCGTAGTGCGCGTGGAAGGTTTCAACATCTTCAACCACACCGAGTTCAGCGGTCTGAACACAGGTGCAACCTTCAACGCTTCCGGCGTTCAGATCACGAATACGTTTGGTACGCCAAACGGTACGCGTCCGTCACGCATTATGTCGGGCGTACTGCGCTTCGAATTCTGATCTGATCGGTTACCACTCGTAAATAGTATGGAGCGGGCAGTCGCTAAGGCTGCCCGCTCTTTTTTTGCTGCTCCCGCACAAACTTCTTCACGTTCGCACCATTGACTTCTGCTATGTAAATCGCGCCCTTCGAATCGACCGTTACTGCGGTCGGATTGTTCAGCCCCGTAATCCTGTCCACAATCCTGCCATCCCCAACCCCGGCCACCAGCAAACAGTTATTCGCCGTCCCGTCCACCACGTAAATCATCCCGTTCCGGATAAACAGGCCCCACGGTGTACCGAAGTTCGTCCATTGCTTCAGAAACGTCCCCTCGGCCGAGAAGATCTGAATCCGGTTGTTCGCGCGATCCGCCACATACACGCGATCCTCGGCATCGACCGCGATGCTGTGCGGCACATCGAACTGTCCGGGACCAGTGCCCTTCCCACCCCACCACATGACAAATTTCCCGTCCCTCGAAAACTTCGCCACGCGGGTATTCGGCCCTTCGCCATCGGCGACAAAGATATCGCCATTCCTCGCCACCGCAACGTCCGCCATTCCGTTGAAGGCCACTTGCGACTCGTTATCGCCCGCCACGTCCTTCTGCCCGAGCGTCATCAGAAGCTTGCCTTCGGCCGAAAACTGAAATGCCTGCAGATGGCCGCGGTCGGTAACCCAGATATTGCCGGCACCGTCCACCCGCAGGAAATGCGCGGTCTTGATCAGGCCCTGACCCCACGACCGGAGAAATTTCCCGTCACGGTCGAACGCCAGAATCGGTCTCGTGTCGTCGCGCTGGAATACATAAACGTTGTCGTGCGCGTCCACATCCACACCAGTCGCCGGACCCCACTTGGTCATGCCCGGCGGAAGCTGCGCCCATTGCTCAACCAGGTGATACGGAGCCGGAGGTGTCTGCGCAAAACACAGGGCAAGCGTGGCAGCAGCAGCCAGGGTATTTCGCAATAGAGCCGTCATGCACTCACAGGTTTACCACAACTACCATGGCAACCTGCTGCGCTAAGCGATGAGTGTAGTGCCAGGGTGAATAGCAGCCAGAGCCTTGTCCATCGTGACCAATGAGCCGCCGTGTTTGTGCGAAAGCAGCACAAGATACGCATCGGTGACCTGCCGATGCCCCGAGATCCCCGACGTTGGCATATCTAAATAAGAAGCATCGTCGGGCCAGAATTCATACCGGGAGAGAGCGGAGATGGCTTCGAGCAGCAGTTTGGCCGAATTCGCTGTCGCCTCCACACCGGCGCGCAGGTGGAAACGAATCAGCGCACCCTGCGTGATGGGGCACGTCGCAAACCTGTGGCCCTTGCGGAACCACGCAACAGCGCGCGCGTTCAGACTGTGTTCCGGTGTTGCCAGCGCGATCAGAACATTGGAATCGGGTAGATCCACTTACTCTGCGTCATCAAGAGCCTTGACGTCATCACTGGTGACCGGTCGGATGCAATGGAACGTCGGGAACCCGTAATCGCTCATTTGGATAGTTGAGCCTTTGGCGCTCCTGGCGGTCTGCAGAATCAGATCTCCCACCACCCGGCCGAGACTCCGGTTCTGATCCCGCGCGATGGCCTTCGCGAGAGAGTAAGCTTCATCCGGAATGTCCTGCGTTATTCGCACAATCGCAAAATAGCACAAAAGCACAACCTTGAACGGCCAACTTGCCGGATGTAGCGTTGCAATCTTCGCCATCCCATGAAAGTCGCTTCCCTCTCAAGCCGCGAATTCAACAAGGACGTCAGCCGTGCCAAACGGGCTGCCGATGAAGGTCCGGTCATCATCACGGATCGTGGAACGCCGGCCTACGTCCTCATGCGCCACGATATGTATCGTCGTTTGACCGGCGGTGGCCCTCGGGTAGCACCGTCTTTCGCCCCGCGGACCTGACAGCTGCATCTGCATGACGCAAACGGTGCTTCGGAGTTGCGCCGCGGCAACCGGGCCCATCCCGGCGTCGCAGCCTGGGCTCGCCGTGTCGATCCGGCGGACCTCTTCCTGTCGTCTATCACTATTCTCGAAATCGAAATCGGAATTCTGTTGATGGAGCGCCGTGATTCCGTGCAGCGAGCCGTCCTGCGCGCGTGGCTGGATCATCGCGTGTTGCCGGTCTTTGCATCGCGCATTCTCCCGATCGACACTTCGGTCGCTCAACGCTGTGCGAGACTTCACGTGCCCGATCCCCGGGCCGAGCGCGATGCCCTGATCGCCGCCACCGCTCTGGTTCGGCGCTCCTGGAGGTCCGCCCGATCAGGTCCCCAACGTCTCCGCCCAGCCGTCATCGTGGAGTGCCCCAATCAAAGTTCAGTCAATACTCGCTACTGTTTCGCACACACAAAACTCTCGGCGCTTTTCGCATCGCCCTTGCCCTTGTATTTCGGGAAAAGCGGGTACCGGCACAGAGGGAAACTCGCGTTGACCCTGAAAGGCGGCGTGAGGTCCATGGCTGTCAGCGTCGGAGCGTCGGGCGGAGTCTTGCCGTTTTCCACCCAGTCGTCCAGCATGCCGATGAAGTCCAGGAAACTCGGCACCAGCTCATTCGTGAGCGGGTTCGTCCCGATATTCCGGTTATGGTAAATGCCGATTCCCACGTAGAACCTCATGAACTGGTCAACCGTGGGTTGGCCCATCAGGCCGACCACCCGTTGATAATATGCGGCTGCCCAGCGCCGGTTACCCGTGTAATCCGTTGAGTTGACTTTCAGAATCAGTTTGCCGCCGCGCCTGCGAAATGCGGAGATGTCCGGATTCGTGGCATCCAGCAGTGCGGACAATTCCTGGATACGGGCCTTGTAATCCGCGAGTTTGAAACTCAGCAACTTCACCGACGGGTCTTTCACCACCAGACTTTGCATCGCGGCGGGCAGGGGAGTGTCTGCCGTCGGTGCCGCCTGCAGGGTCCTCCAGTTTGCCACTTCACCAGCCGTTGGGTACCCCGGCATACTCGTCCAGCCGTTGGCGAGCGGGAACCCGAACTCCGTGTCGCTGTGCGCCCGATTCACCGTGGCGATTTGCCCATCCGACAAACAGCTGTCGCCTGTGTCGCCGCCGCCGGGGCAGCGAACCATGGCAAGAGCATTCGGATTCAGCGCCGGATCAAACCTCCTGTCGCATTCCAGATAATTGCTGACCAGCCCATCCGCCAGTCCATCCAGAGCGTCGCACTGGCGCAGAACTTCCTTCTGAATGACGGGCACTTTCGTCCGGGGCAGATAGGCATCCCCGGCCTGCGTCTGTGATCGCAACACGTCTTCGAGCATGTTCCAGTAGATCTGAGGAAATACCGGCACCTGAGTAAACACGCCATCGTAATCCTGCGGAAAACGCTGCACCACGATGAATGATTCCCGCCCTCCCTGCGAAGACCCCATGAAATAGCTGTGCCGTGGTTCGGTTCCATAGAGCTTCTTCACCAGCGCAAGCGTCACATCATGAGTCTTTTTCAGTTGGCCATAGGCAAAGTTGGTGAGCGACTCCTGATTCAGCATCCAGTCCTGTCCGCCGCCCGCACCGACACCCGCGCCGCCGCCACGTCCACCGGATGCCCCGCCAGCACCGGGTCCGCCGGCAGGAGCCCCGCCAGACGCCCCATTCGGCCCGCGCCCGCGACCGCCACCAACGCCAACGCCGTTACCGTGGCCCGAGTCGCTGCCATAAACGACAAAGCCTCTCGACAGCGCATACGGAGAGTTCGGAGGAATCGACTCCGGTCCCCACTGCATGCTGTTAGTCAGCGAAACCGGAATGCTGCCATTGAGTCCGCTGCCTCCCAGTTGCATGATCTTGCCATTCCATGACGTTGGCAGGTTGACCTGAAAATTGATATGGGGTGCCTGGGGATCCACAGGTGCAATGATGCCGATAACTTTGCAGTACTCCGGAATCGCAAGAACCGTCTGATTACCTTTTGTACCGGTTCAGATGAAAGATGAGGGGAGCCCTAAAGGGCTGAGGAGGTCCGACCGATAGGGTAACTGGGAGCGAGACCTTGACGAAAGAACGACGCCACTGGAGCACGGAAGCGAAGACAAAGCTTTTGCGCCGACACC
>CAIQWJ010000109.1 GCA_903875575.1 uncultured Acidobacteriia bacterium
AAACGTAGTTCCGCTGATCGGTAATGACAATTCTTAGTGCTTGACTTCATAGATGTAACGATTACATAATTGGGCATGGCTAATGAAACACTCATTCCGTTCACCGAGATTCCGTTGCGTCAGGTTCCTTCTTGGAATCCAGTTGTGCGACCAAGTGCGTCGAAGAGAGGATCGCAATGGGATCGGGTGTTAACCGCATTGGGCCGGAAACGTGGGATTGCCGTAAGGATCGACGAAGCTAACGCCGCCACGAGGCAGCGCTATAAGTCCACCCTCCAAACTCAGGCTAAGAATTGGGGGATGGACGTGAAAGTTCGTTCTGAGGGCAATTCTATTTTTGCTTGGCTCGGAGACGAGATCGGACGGTACTCACCACCACACAAAGCCGGGGAAACCATGCGAGGAACGAAACCATGAACCAACGAATTATGGATTCCGATCATTACGCCGTCTCGTGCGTCGAAGACGAGAATCACGCCGAACGCTTCGTAATCATGTTCGCCAATCTTGGCGAGGGCAACGTGAAACGGATGACACGGATGTTTGCGGAAGACGAACTTCGTTCTGAGTTAGAACTGATGGGCCTAACGTACAAGGCCGATGAACTCATTCAACGAGCACGGGCGCATCGTGAATAGCTTTCTACTTCTTCGGTTTCCATTCTCGGGTGAGTTTCTGGGCTTCTCCGATTTGGGCTGGCGTCATATGCCTCTCAGCGATGTCCCTGACTTCTTTTGCCTTTTCGTGGCCCTTTGCCGCTGCGAGATTACAATACATGTACGCCATCACAACGTCTTTTGGCACGCCAGCACCCAAGTAGTACATAGGACATAAATTGTACTGGGCAGAAACATCTCCCTGTTCCGCAGCCTTCGTGTACCATGTTGCTGCTGTTGCCTCGTCCTTTGGTACGCCCGTGCCCTTGGCGTACATCACGCCCAAATTAAGTTGAGCATCTGCGTACCCTTGTTCCGCAGATTTCCGAAACAGGCTGAATGCCATTACCAAATCGTTTGGAACACCGTCGCCGTTCATGTACATCAAAGCGAGATTGAACTGAGCTTGAGCGTCTCCTTGTTCAGCGGCCTTTCGGAACCAATTAAGAGCGTTCGACGAACTTCTAGGCAATCCCTCACCTGTTGCGTACATCCCTCCGAGGCTGTTCTGGGAAGCCGCAAAACCTTGGTCAGCCGATTTCTGAAACCAGTTTACCGCTGTTGCCGAGTCTCTGGGTACGCCGTCACCTTTTTGATATATGAGGCCCAGTCCATACTGAGCAGCCGCATCACCGGCGTCGCCCATCCCAGTTAGTTGCAGGAGTGCCGATTTATCACCCGCAATGGCTCTCTGGACAAGCTCCAACAGCGATTGTTGGCCCGGTGCTGACTCCACCGTGATCGTCAGCAGCATCAACACCAGACCGAAAAATCTGTTCATTCGTCCCTTCCTTGCGACACATTATTGCCGTTCAAAAGCGCCGAGAAACGCCTGTGATTGTGACCAACTTCACACGCCATAGTTTATCTGATTCGGGGCGGTGCCCATTGTTCCGATGTTGCGGGTTGCCGGTGGGTCCACCGGGCGGCTACGGATTGAACTGCTACCTCATTCAATCGCTGGTCGCGATCATTCATCAGACACCTCGTTGGTCTTGGAATTACTGAAGAGACTGCGCCGTCAGCAACTGACCGAGACGACCATCCCGGCAGGAAGTTGCACGGCTGGCGTGGCCCCCGGCGTCGATATGAGCCAGGTGCCGTTGAGTGTGCGGGTGAAGTGGTCCAGCAGGACCGGGGCCAAGGTGCCCCTCGGCGCGTGCGGGAAGTTCCCGAGGATCGTGTGCTGTACGTCGCTGATCTTCGTAAGCGATCCGACGGACGCGGAGCATTCGGTAATTGTAAGGAATTGCGCACTTGTCTGGCATCAGCAACGGACGCGTCGATGTGGCGCTAGTCGCGTTGAGTTGGCTAAGCACCCTTGAGCGACACAATGAATGCCGTGGCGGAATTGATCACGTAGCCGCCCTGAATGAAACCGTCAGGCCCAATGCAGGACCCATGCGGCGGAGTACGTACCGGTTTCGTACGCCGAGACAAAATAGCCAATCCGCGTGGGCGTCAGGTACTGAGTATTCGACTCCTGATAGACTTGGATGAACTGGATGCCGTCGAACGAGATGAAAAACGTTCTTTTCCCCGACGCGGTTACGCCGTCATCCACCCGATACCAGATGAGGTTGGAACTCGGCACAGCGGTCAGCGTGGGGCCCGTCACATTCGCATTAATATTGTTGACCGTTGGCCCTATCTGAAGACCGATACTCGGCCCTTGGCCAATCAGCCCAAATATCTCCATTTTGGTGCCATCGCTCAGAAACAACCCTGCGATAGCGTTGGACGCCTGATGGCCGAGCGTTGACATGTTGCTCTGACGCATGGCAACCGTCCGGGTAAACGGGGCGGTAGGATACGCGACGTACCGGCAGTTGACGTTGTTCGCGGCCCCGCCCACCGCGCCCAGCAGATTCTCTCCGCCATTCGCTGTGGTGAGTGTCGCCGTGGACTGGTTCATCCACGCAAAGCCGGTCGGAGGCGTCATCTGCTTTCCGTCTTTCAGATAGATCCAGACACTGGTTTGATAGAGCGCGGAATCATAGATTGAATTCGTGAAAAGATACATCTGGCCCGCTGAAGGCGAGCCAGGCAAGCTAGCAAAGGTACCAGCTGATATGGAGGACCCGCCGCCACCGCCACCTGAATACACAGGAATGTTCAGGACACCAGCGGACAGGGAGGCCGCGCCCGCCGAGCCAACGGTCGTCAGGCTGGTTACTGCGGAAGCCGCCGTTATGACGCCACCCGAAATCGTAATAGAGGAACCGTCAGGTTTGACAAGCCCCGCTACCGAGGTTGTGGCAGTTGCAACGGAGATCACACCAGCCGTGTTAGTGATCGAGGTGCCGTCAGGCTTCACAAGGCCAAGTACCGAGCTGGTTGCAGTCGGGGCAGAGATCACACCAGACGAAACATTTATAGTGGTGCCATCTGGCTTCACCACACCTAAGCTGCTCGTGGTTGCCGTTACCGCCACATAGGACGACCCGCTGCCGACGCCGCGCTGGGAGAAGTAATTGCTTCCGTCGGTCGCGATGTAAGCGCCCTGATTTACCCCAAGGAGTAAAGACGCGTTCGCGCCGTCCAGTTGCGCGCCGAGTGTCAGGTAGTTTCCGTACATCGCCCCGAACAGATGGAGGGTCCGATTCGTGCCCGTCGTAGTGACTGACGGTGAAACTGTGGTTACCGCCGTTGAACTGTTCGTCTGGTGCGATACGTCAATAGGTGAGGATGTCGGAACACCGGAATATTCATGCAGCCCGATGAAAGTCTGTTCCACCAACAGCCCGCCGTTTGAAACCGTAACCGTGTTCGCGCCGCCGGCACAATTTGGAGCGACCCACGTTCCGCTGTATGCCGTCACACCACCCGCCATATAGGTGACGCCAGCCGAGCCAGCCACCAACGACCAGGTATTGCCGTTGGTGTCGGTCACGCTGACAGTTCCCACCAGGGCACTGTTCGATTGAAACCAGACGTCACATATCAGACAGTTTCCAGCGGCGTTCGCGGAGGCGTAAGACGCCACGGCATACGCATGGCCCTGATACGGGATTTCGGCGACACTTCCCTGAACGTATGCGGGTGCCGATGAACCGCTGGGTTTCAGCGCGCATAAAACCGATTGGATGTAGCAGGCCGTATTAGCCGTGACCGTCACTGAATAGGTCGCAGCCGTCGCCGCTGCGGTGTCAAGACATTCACCAGCGTTGCCGCCAGTGGTACCAGCGCCAGCCGCCTGTCTTGGTGTCCATCCAGCCGGGTAAGCTGTCGCGGCGGTCGCGATGCTGACGCTGCCGGCGCTCGCGTTCTCTATGTGAACGGCCCATGTGGAACTGGGGGGCGTAGTCGGCAACGTCAGGACGGCTGGGCTGCTGAAGGTGATGAGTTTGCCGGAGTCGCCGGATACTGCCGTATAGCTGCCCGTCTGCGCGTTTACTCCGCCAGCCAGTCCAGAAGGTGTCGAGTATGCGCCGGTACCGTCGAGATAGACCGCCGCGCTCCCCGGAGACTTCGGCGCAAAGCCGTGTGCCGCAGTCGAAACGTTGTTGGTGGTGACGTTCGTAACCGACAAGTCGGCGTCCGCCGGCTGTGCCTGTGAAAACTGCCCGCTGGCGGCGTTGTAGGCTGTGAGGAATTGATGCGATACGGCGGGCATGTTCAGGCTGAAGCCCTTGCCGCGCTCGGTGAAGTAGTTCGTGCCGTCGGTGAAAACGACGACGCCTTCGCCGGTATAGACGGTGAGATTCGAGGCGGCGGTATCGATGGTGAGCCCGTTCCGGTTCACTGTCAGCACCCCGGCCCCGATGTTCTGAATGAAGACGCACCAGGTGCCAGAGGGGGGTGAAGCGGGCAGTGTGATCGTTTGGGCACTGCTGCTGTTCATGGCCAGCAGCGTGTTGGCATCCCCGGCAAGTACGGTGTAGCTGCCGGTCTTCACGGACGCGCCCGCGAGGCCGCCGACTGGAGGGATTGCCCACGTTCCATCGGCCTTCAGGAACTTCCCTGCAGCGGCGGTCCCCGCAGCAGGACCCGGAACGGCCCCGGCAGATCCGCCCGACCCGCTGTCACCCACCATGTTCGGCAGGTATGCCGACACGTTGCGCGGAGTGGAGGAATCGCCCTGCCAGTGGACGTTCGTGCTGCCAGATGGCGGCGCGGGAGTCGTGTTGTTGAGATTGATGATTCCGGCCATGGGCTACGCTCCGTTCACCGTGAACAACTGCGATACGGTTCCGCCAACCGTGACCGGCCCTGCCTGCGACCACGGGGAAGCGATGCCAGCCGTGTTGACGCTGCGGATCTGCACGTAGTAGCTGGTGCCATCGACGACGCTGTCAAGATAAGCGACCGTCACGCTGACGGGTACCGTGGGCCCGGCGGTCCACACAGAGCCTGGCGGGCTGGCGACCACCTGGAACTGAATCTGGACCTCAGTGGCGTAGCCATCCAACGGTGCGCTCCAGGTTACCTGGATGCGGCTGCGCGCAACGCCGTCGGCACCCACGATGGAAGTCGTGGCATTGCTGAGCAACGTCACGCTTGTCGGCGATGCAATATTCTGCGGATTCGGTATGCCGCCCTGCTGGTAGCCCTGCGGCGTTAGTTCCTCCGCAGTGTTCCACTCGTAGGTCGCCGGGGAGGTTTCCTGCACGTCAATCTCGGTGCCGAGCGCAATCACCCGCTGGTCGCCATCCTGCTTTGCGTTCAGCGTGAACCGGAACGCGAGCACTTCCAGCAGTTTGTTCGTCCAACCCAAATAAGCCAGATTCATGGCGATGACGTCCAGCACAGCCATTTGCAGGCCATAGAGATTGAACTGAAAGGTTCCGGTGCCCTGATTGCGGCGGCGCAAAAGCTCGATCTTGGCCAGCCGCTGCGCCATCGCGACGCTGATTGTGAACGGAAGCTGGATATCCAGGTATCGGCGTTCGTTGTTGTCCGCAGCGAGATTGGCATCGCTTGAATACCCGTGAAGGGTGTCCTGCATGTAGGGCGGGAAATCGGTCGGCTGCCAGTTGCTGGACGGGGAGATATAGGTTCCCTTCACCGCGTTGAAGAGATCGTGGACCGAGACTTTGGACTTCCACCGGAACGGCCCGCCTGCGTTCGCAAGCGGCGATACGGGCATCGCTGCGCCAGTGACCACAACACCGGGGCAGTACGACAGGGTCGCGGCCATCAGATGCAGGAGATCGTTTTCCTGCCGAACAGTCACGCTCGTGGTGATTGTGTTCGCGTCCGGTCCGGCGGCGTAACCGACTGCATCGCAAACGCCCGTAGTATCGGTGTAGGAATAGCCGAAGTTGATGGGCGGTGTGCCGGACGGAAGCGATGCCGACAGACCGGAATACTCGTGGATCGCGACGGCAATACCCTGAAAGTCAAATCCCGAATTCCCGGTCTGCGTGATCGTGAGCGTGTTGGCGCCACTAGCGCAATTCGGTGCGACGAAGGCCATCAGAAAGGCCGCTGCTCCCGGAACGTGCCCTCCGAGAACCGGCTTGTAGGTGTTGCCCTGGCTGTCGGTGACAGATGCTCCGGCGAGCGGGTATCCCGTATTGAATGCAACATCGATGACGAGGCAGTTCCCCGCCGTGTTGTTCGAGGGGAATGAGATCGTCCAGGTATGGAACGTGCCACTTCCGGAAGCCGAAGCGTTGCCTGCGCCCTGCACGAAAGCGGGGGTCTGGCCGGTGGCAGCTTTGAGCGCGAGCAATCCTGCCCAGTTGATTACGTTGCATGTTCCAGGCCACGTCGTTGTGGCCGAATAGGGAAATGAGTCGTTGACCGGAGCCAGCGCGTCGAATGTGAGCAGCCCGTCGGAATTAATCGCGCTCTCGCGCGGGGTCCAACCGGTAATCCCCGAGCCGCCCAGCACATAAGCGATGCCGGGCCACGCCGCTGGATTGCAGCGGAATCTGCCTGCCGAGTGCGTCAGGCGTCCGCCGCAGGAAGACAGCAGGTGCTGGAGGATTTCGCCGCGCAGCATGGCGAGATGGAAGGAGCCGTTGCAGGTGTATCGCGGTTCGGTTCCGCCTGCGGCGAGCGCAACCGGCTCATCGCAGACGTTGGCATCAGTGATCAGATCGTTGACATTGATCTCCGTTCCGTACTGGCAGCGGTAGCCGTAATCCGCGTTCGTCATGTAGTCGGCGATAATCAGCGCCGGATTCTCGCTGTACCCGTGGGTGCTCGTCCGAGGGTCGTAGATGTCGTTTTTCCCATGCACCAGAAACGAGATCTCGGGCACGCCGTTCGCGAAAATGTTGTCGTCGTAATTGAGCCGGATGAAAACGGCGGTGCGGCCCACCAGCGAACAATTGCTGCTCCATGGATTCGTCGAAGGCTTCTGAAGATCGCCGGTATTGCCCTGGTTGGGAGTCCCGATAGTCATGCCCACGAAGGTGGTGCCGAGAGTCTGGTTCCCCAGCATCGTCTCGACATAAACGTATCGCCCGTAATCGACCCATGTGCTCTTCACCGTTCCCTGCGCGCCGATGCTCACATTCGAGCCGCCGCAGATGTACGTGAACGTCAGGCTCCCCGGACTTGGTGTGGGGATCTGGCTGATGATTTGCGAGACCGGCCAGGTGCCGTTCATCGTCGGGTCTGTCGTGACGCCGCTGATGATCACGTATTCGCCAGCGATCAGAAGCGGAAAGTTCTTCGTCTGGACGGTGACCACGTTGTTCGATCGAACGATGCTCGATATATTCTGCGTTTCCTGTACAGGGCTGAAGCTGGTGCCGCCGTTGATCGCGGGCCATGTGCTGGCAGGGACGCCGGACGGGACTGCCGTCGTGTCGATCTGGACCATGCGTCCGTTGAAGAGGACTGCATAAACGTCCTGGCAAGGATGGCAGGCGAGAACAGCGACGATGTCCAGATACTTGTTGTTGTTCCCCCATTCATTGAGGTAAACCGTCGTGCCGGGCACGCGGTTCCGACCATAGACGACATCCCACGGCTTGACCGGGTTCCTCGTCATCGTGCCGGTGCCTCCGACCGCGCCGAGGCCGGCGATCAGCGACCCGATTCCAGACAGGGCGACGCCGGAACCGGCAGAGATGAGGAAACTGGCCAGCGCAGGCGAAAGCGCTCCTCCGGTGAAGATGGTCCCCGCGACGAGCGCGGCGCCCACTGCCACTTCGATCCATCCTGAGAGTTTGCTGGCCATCAGATATGCCAGGCGCGCGTGGCGAGAGATCGCGTCACGGACACCAGGCCTTTCGTTTCGGAATTGATTACTATCGAGCCGTCCAGACCCATCACGCCAATCTGGAAGTCCCTGCCGCTACGGGCGATAACCGGGTCCCCGCGATGAGCAAGCCGCGGCGCGATTTCGGGGAATGCCGCGACGGAGAACAGTCTCGCCACGGATCGCTCAATCGACGCCGATCCGTACCTTGCCCGCAATAGCCATCGCGCCTCGCGCAGCGACGAATAGCTTGCGCGGAGGCCACTCGCCAGATCCTCACCGGTGATCGTCTGGATGACATCGGCCACGAACAGGCAGCAATCCCATTTCCCCCAAACGAAAGGGGTGGCGCGGTTCGCGATGAGGAACTCATCGAAGGCGCTCTGCCAGTCGGGACGGCGCTGCATCAGAGTTCAGATATTGACTGTGGGCGTGCGGCCCCAATAGATCGGCTGATCCTGTATCGAATTGACGAAGGAGAACCCGACGTCGCCGGGATGGTCGAGTTGCTGTTCCTGATCCGTGTAGCGGCGGTCCACCGCGACGTTCATTTCGATGAGGCGGCTCTCGCAGTTGATTGAGATCGAAGCAGTGTCGGCGGACACGTCGATGGTGGGCTGATCGAGCAATCCCGACCAGACCGTGATCGGATTGGCGATGAGCGTTCCCGGCGCGGAGAACGCCCCGAGGAAGACGGTCACCGGACCGCAAAGCTGGAACTCGCCGAGGACGTCAGTCAGAAGGGTGGAATCAATACCGCTGAGGGTGATCGAGATGCCTGTAGCTCGCACCTCGGCCTTCTCCTCCACCGTCGAAATATTGAGGAGCGAACCGACGCCCTGCCAGGTTTGGCCGTTCCATACGATGCTGCCCAGACCGGACCACAAATAGACGGTGCCGGAGGCCATGGTCGCCTGCACGAAGATGGCGGGAAGAAGTTGACTCGCCTGAATCGCGCCCAGCATTCCGGCAGTGATCGGGCGGCTCATTTACAGTGCCTCGCGCACATCGAATTGCAGACTATAGGTGCGGTTTCCCAGCATGGAGTACTTCCGCGGATTGCCCTTCAGCCGGAAAAGCCCCTTCGTGTTCGAGGTGACGATGGTGTCCCCATCATTCGGAGACTCCCGGATCTGCGGCCAGATGCTGAGTGTTGCGTGCCCGCTGCCATCCGCATTCGCAATGGCAAGATTCCTGTAAAGTCGGTATCCAATCTGGAGCCAGTCGCCCGGAAGCAGTACACCGTTCGCGAAAGCCGTCCAGCCTTTGGTGGCTAAGGAGTAGCCGGTCTGTGAGCCGCCATTCACGAGCGGGGTGCCGGAGACGGTACCCCGTGGCGTTGTCGCGAGAGGATCGCCGATCTGGAAGACATTCAGGCTCCCGCGCGTGCTCATGAGGAAAGCGATCCATGCAGGGGCCTGGGCACGAGTCAACGGAGGCATCGACACTGACCATTCGATAAACGACGCCTGCCAGTCCTGAAACTGTTGCTGGCCGGTGAAGGGATTATCGACGCTCGCCACCAGATCCTGAAGCGTGAAATCGATGGACGCAGGGGCAGGGGGATCGGAGGGCAGGGTGACGATTGTCCAGCCGTTGAAGGTAGCCATAATATTTTTCGATTTGCGCTGGGCGCTCGTGAGGACGGTCGGTAGTCCGGCTTACCCGCTAGACCGATACTTCGGTGGGTCGCCGACAAATCGCCAAGATGGCGCGTGGGCCGGAACGGTCAGGCAGGAAACATCCCCGAGTCTCTGCAACAGAGTCTTGCAACAAGGCCAACGCCAGCAACGGTGCTGCGGTCGACCCATTTTCCCTTCATTTTTGCGACTGACATTTGCAACGCGCCGAGTCCAATGTTTACAGGCCCTTCGGCAATGATGCGAAACTTACCCGTTATGAGACAGTGAAGGCGGTTCCCGCCGGATGATCGAATCCAGACCGTCGATATTCGGAGTTCACCGATGGGGGACGGAATGTTATGACCGACCCTCCACGCACCCTACTCGTTCCGTGGCGGCTTGCTTTGGTCCTTCTCGAAGTTCAGCCTGCCCAGCAGGCCAGCCAAGCCGACCCCCAAAAACATGCCTGAAGCGACGAGTTTCACGACATCGGGGACGCGCAGCGCCTCTACACGCGGATTGGTCAGAACCATCAGGAGAAACGTCGCTCCCATCAGCGCCGCCACTAAACCGGTAGCCCGGCTGCTTTTCTTCATGCACTCTCCTCCGGCCCGTATCCGGCCCCGAATCATTATGACAGGAAAGCCGGGATCGTTTCCTCCAGCCTGCTGGCCTCGGTGGAATCTGACCGAGGAAAGCCCGACACGGTGGATGTGAGACGGGGCGACTAAATTTTGAACTACAGGCAAGCCTGTTTAAGAATCTTGTGGGGCGAAAAGGACCCTTTGTGCAACCTGATTGCGGCCACATGGCCGTATAACGCGCAAAGCAGCGAAGTGGCGTCGCGGCAGCAGAGGAAAGAGCAGTGAATCATGTTTCGGGCACATTTTCAGACTCATGACCGCTGCGGGCTGCGCTTCAAGTTCTCGGATGTCACGGCCACCGAGGTACCCACGGCGGAATTGTGCGCACTGATGATCGCGGCGCGGGTGCGCTGCTCGGTCAGCACCGGGTCGGTGCCGCGCGCGTCGATGGAGTAGTAATGGTTGCCACCGCTCGCGCCCTCCAGCATCTTGCGGGATTGCGAATTGCTGAGTACAGTGCCGGACGCACCCATCAGGATCTCCGTGCCGCGTTCGTTCACAAGGTATGCTTTGTCGGGGGTGACTGGACCGCCGCCCGCGCGCGCTCCGCCGTAGGTGATCGAACTTGTCACGCTTTCGCCGCCGCCCGATCCGCCTCCCGCTTTCGCACCGATAAGCGAGCCGAGCAGGCTCCCGAGAAAGCCGACAATCGAGCCGCCAATTCCTCCCGACTGCTGCGGCGTCGCGGACGGATCGGTCTTCAGTGCCGGGATGACATCTGCCGCCGCTTTCGCGGGATCGGTGCCACCACCGAGTTGCGCGGCCAGCCGGACCCAGAGCGCACCAGCCTCGGTCTGCCCATCGAGCCGCTGGATCTTCGACACGCCGATCCCGAGCTTCGCGCCCAGCGCGCCGAGTCCCTTCTGCAAGCCCTGCCGGATGCTCGAATTGAGCATCTGTTTTCCGATGTCCTGGAACATGGCCGCGAAACTGGTCTTGCCTCCGGTAATCAGTTCCGTCAGATTGTCCGAGAGTTTATTGAAGGCCGAGTGAAGCGCCTCGTACAAGATGCTGGCTGTGGTTTTGGCCTGCTTCTGCATGTCGAGAAAAAAGGCCGCAGCCCCGTCGCGCGCCTTGTTGGAACGAAGCAGGATGGCGACGGTCTCGTCAGTCAGCTTGTTGAAGTTCTCAACCTGCTTTGCCGCGACCATGACCGACTGACTGTAGGTCAGCGTGTCCTTGCCGTTGGCGGTCAGCACGCCGATCTGGCGCTTCAGTGCGGCCGTCTCGTCCTGGTAGCGGTCCAGCGGCGAGTCGAGCGCCTTGGCCGCCCGTGCGTCGGTTTCGTTCCACTCGGCCTGCGTCAGATCGACGGTCGCCTGCCTCTTCTGCTGAAGGCCTTTGATGACTTC
>CAIQWJ010000110.1 GCA_903875575.1 uncultured Acidobacteriia bacterium
ATGCGCAAACTCATGATCACCCTCACCCTGACCCTTTCCCTTCTGGCGGTCTCCGCGTCCCTGAACGCCACCATTCCGACCCCGGAATGCGCGCCGAATTGCCCCGTCCTCGCCCGTTAGCCACCAAATGCGATAGTCTAGTGGGGTGAGACGCGACATCCGATAGAGATGTCAGAAGGCCACCTTTGAGTTCATCACTGGATTACTCGCTGATTTCGCAAGCAGCCGCTGCGGCGTTCGCCGCCGCGCGGCTGCTTCATTTCAATTTGCGCCGGCGATTTCCGATGATGCTGGTGTGGCTTCTACTAATTTCCCTCTCTTCCCTCGTCTTCAGTCCCGTCGACACCAGCAGTCATTTCTACTATTGGGCTTACGTGATATGGGTGCCAACTTCCTGGTGTATTCTGGCGCTCGCTGTTCGAGAGACATTTATGGTCGTATTCAGGGATTTCCCGGGCCTGCAGACCGCCGGCAGGTGGGCAGTCTATGGTGCGTTGGGCTTCTCTTCGTTAATCGTTCTGCTGTTTTCGTTCCTGTTTGCCAAACCAGTGCTCCGGGGCGGTGGGATGTTGCCCAACTATCTGGTAATGGAGCGATCTGTTGACATGAGCCTGGCGCTGGTCATTCTTGGGCTTCTCTATGTTCTGTCGCGGTACCCCCTCCATCTCGACAGAAATACCCTTGTTTCGAGCACATTGTTCAGCATCATATCGCTCGCAGAGGGACTCGTGAAGCTTTGGGACAGTCTCTCGCCACATCTGAGTGTGCGGAAGATCGACTCCATAGAGATTGGATTCGAGGCGATCTGTCTGCTCGCGTGGGGTATCTTGCTCCGTGCCTCCAATGCCACTTCGCCGGCGCGTCCACCCGCGAATCCGGTACGGGAAGCCGAATTGCTGCAACAACTTGAGACATTGAATAATATTCTTACCCGCTCAACTCGCCGGTGATATCCCCAATTGTTTTTAGTGGTGCACTGAAAAACATTTGCATTACCATCCGACAATCCTGTATTCTCAACTCAATTAGGAAAAAAGGATTTCTTCGTTTATGGCACGGGCATTTACCGGCTTGCTCACCCTGATTGTGGCGGCATGCGCCATCGCACTCTTCGTCACTCGCATGAGATTACTCAACGCGGTGACCCTCTCTCAGGCATCACTCCCGGACGCCGATCGTTACCGCCCCATGTTGCGGCTTCTCTCGGACACGGACCTGAACTTTGTTTCCGTGAGTCCCGCACTGCGCAGAACGATTCGCTCGCGTCGCCGCGAAATGTTCCGTGGCTATCTGCTTTGCCTGACGAAAGATTACGCCCGGTTGCTCGGAGGCGTTCGTCATGTGATGGTCGAATCCGGCGTTGATCGCCCGGATCTGGCAAAAGCTCTCGCTAAGAACCGCATGATGTTCGCATACGCACTCTGCCGCGTGGAACTGAATCTCAAGCTGCACGCACTCGGTATCGGCAAAGTTGATGTATCGGTTCTGGTAGAGTCGCTGGACGCTCTTCGCGGCGCTGTCGCCGTCATGACTCCCGCCACCGGCGCCGCCTACTAACGGCCGCCGAGGGATTCTTCCAGCAAGCTGGCCGCAATGCCCTCTTTGTAACTGGGATACCTCAGCCTGACTCCCAGTAATTCTCGTATCTTTTTGCCATCTACGTGTCTGCCGGCCACCGGGAAGCCCGGTGCGGAGTCGTCAGGCATGGTAATTCGCATCAGATTTGCACACCATTCCGCTACCTCTTCGCTGGAGGCCGGAAGGTCATCCGCTACCGCAAAAGCGCCTTCCAAAACAGAAAAAATCCCACAAAAGAGCAACGCGGCCAGGTCGTCCACGTGAATTCGGCTGACAACCCCGCCGGCTCCGCGCGGTAGCTTTCCTTCACGAATCCGCATATGAATGCCGCGGCCCGGACCGTAAATTGCCGCGCTGCGCAGAATCAGGCTCGTCCATCCGCCATCTCTCGCAATCCACTCCTCATCATCCACACGCGCGCGACCCTTATCGTCACCAGCTGAAGCCAGACTGCTTTCATCCACGTGAGTTTGTGCTCCGTAGACGCCTGTCGAGGAAATATAAACAATGCGGCGAGGAGAAAGCCGTCGGATTAAACGTCGAAGCAACGTTTTCTCCGGCTCTGGCAACGGTGGAATCGTGTGGACCAGAACCGCTCCGCTCGGTACATCCGGCTCATCCAGAGAGCGCAATTGCACTCCAAGTGCCGCGAATTCCCCGAATCGTTCCACGCCGCGGACTATGGCATACACGGGAATATCCCGCTCCCGAAGAATGCGTGCCAGTCTCTGCGTGGTGAAGCCCAGGCCAAGAATGATAACGGGTTCCTGCATTGAGAAACCCGGCGTCAGGCCAGCAGACGCTGGAAGGAACGGAGAATCCCGTCCGGTTCACGCACACCTTCCGCGACAATCGCGTCCGCGCGCGCCTGCGTGTCCGCCGCCGCGTAGATTCGCAATTCGTCGGCATTGCCGGACGGGCGAATGTGTGCGACATCGTTATTGCTGAAAATAATTCGCACGCCATCCGTGTAATCCAGTCGCGAAACGGACTTGAATCCGTGTGCCGGAGTGAAGACTCTGGCAAGGTCGGTAGCGATTTTCACGTGGGCATCGGCATCGTTCCCCGAAGGCGTCAAATGGCGCACGATTTCCAGCCCGGCCTCCCGCGGAAAGTTCTTCAGCAGGCCAGCCTTGCTGAAGCGTCGGGGCAGTTCGCCAAACAGTGTCGCGATGTCGATTCCCCGCTCCGCCGCGGCAAACAGCACGGCGAGCACGGGCAGAAAGGCGTCGCGCGTAGCCAGCGCTGTGAGTCGCCTGCCGGCCCTTTCAATGTCGGACCCCAGCAGAAAGCCGCCGTTGGCTTCCCAGCCGCATACAGCGTGACGGCCCTTCTTCAGGGCGGCGTCCATGCCGCCGATCACGAACGGCGAACCGATGCGGGTCTTCGGCTCCAGCACCCCGGCCAGCGACCCACGGTCGATCGCGTCGTTGCAACTGATCGGAACGACCACGGCATCGGCATGAAGGTACTCCGCAACAATCATCCCCACCAGATCGCCTCCGAAGAACCTCACCTGTCCGCTCCGGGCATCGACCGACAAGATCAGCGGTCGGTCGCTGTCACCGTCGATGGAAACCACAGCCCAAAGTCCCGGGTGCTCGTCCGCCAGCTTCTGAATCGCAGCCAGCTGTTCCGCATCAATGTTTTCCGTATCGATCGGCACGAAGCTCTCGCTGCGCCCCGCAGGGATCACTTCGGCACCGAGCTTGGTCAGCAGCCCGGCCAGAAGATCACGCCCTACCGCGGAATGCTGATAAACCAGAATCCGGCGGCCAGCCAGCCCTTCCGGCCATGCCGAAAAGAACTCCACATACCGTGCAAAATAAGCATCGCGACCCGCATGGATCGGCGGAGCCAGAGCGGGTTGTGCCCGCAACATCCCGGCCGCGTCGAACGCCGCCTCGGTAAATGATCCTGCATAGACCCGCTCGCGTACTTCCGCCACCTTCGCCCCGATCGGCTGTTCGTGCTGTTTCAACAGTTCGCCCCGCGACGTGTTGAGTTTGTAGCCATTGCGATCGAAAGGGATGTGGCTGCCGGTAACCATAATGCTGGCGCAGCCTTTACTCAGCGCATAGAACATCAGGGCTGGCGTAGGAATCTTCCCCAGGCTGATCACGCGCAGTCCGGCATCGGTAACCGCCCGTTCCACGGCTTCGGCCAGCACGGGCGAACTGGGGCGCAGATCCAGCGCATAGTAGAAATCGTCCCCCGTGCGGATTCCACCGTCCTCGCGCGGGAGCCCCATCAGGTACTCCAGTTCCGCGGTGACGTTGATGTAGATCTCCAGCTGCGTGAGGTCTGTAATGAGACCCCTCCGTCCACTGGTGCCGAACTGCAGCACATGGGGTGAATAATTGAGCTGGGAAAGAAGTGTGGACATATAGGTCAGGAACTGCGGAGCCCTCGGGCGAAATCCGCGCCCCTTGCAAACTCATCTTCCATATTCGCGCGGAGCCCCTGTAGTTGAGCGATGTAGGCATCGAGAGCCGCCGCCACTTCCACCTGATTCGTCTCCAGGATGTCGTGCCACAGATCGTAGGAACTCATGGCGAGACGCGTCATATCCATCAGACCGGGGCCGGCAACCGTCGCGGCGAGTGGCTGCCGCTCATGCAGCGCCGCGGATAACGCAGTCGAAGCGAGCTGCGGCAAATGCGAACTCCAGGCTACCAGGCGATCGTGCGTTGCTGCATCCAATATCCGAATTGTGGCACCGCACGCGACGATCCAGTCCCGAAACTCCCGCTCTGTTTCATCCTCGGCCTCCCGCGTCAGAATCCAGGGGCGGCCCTTAAAAAGGTCGCCATCCGCTGCCTCCGCACCGCGCTGCTCCTTACCTGCCATCGGGTGCCCGCCGATAAACCGGCAGTGGCGCAGATGGTGGATCGCGGCACATTCAATGGCGGATTTCGTGCTGCCGGCGTCGGTCACCAGCAAGCCTTCGCGATCCAGCGCCTCCAGCCGCGCGATAGTCTCAACGATGGCCGAAATTGGCTGTGAAAGAAACACCAGATCCGAAGCGGCCACAGCATCTTCCAGAGTCACGCCGCCGTCGATGGCGCCTCGTTCCTCCGCCGCGGCGATACTTCGTGGGGAACTGACTCCCACAATGCCTCCGGCAAAACCCGCTTTTCGCAGTGCCAGCCCGAACGACGCACCAATCAGCCCGACGCCGACAATCGCGACACGCCGCAGTTTCGCATTCTCCAGTGCGGGCGGAACAACAGGCGGAGCAGCCATCAGATCGTGCGTCCCACTGCGGCGGCAATCAGCCGGAGTTGCTTCATCAGTTCCATATATTGTGGTCCACTGAGCGATTGCGCGCCGTCACTCAGCGCATGATCCGGATCGTGATGCACTTCCATCAACAGTCCATCGGCACCGGCGGCCACGGCGGCACGCGCCATGGGCGGCACCTGATCCCGCCTGCCCGTACCGTGCGAAGGATCGCCGATCATCGGCAGATGCGACAGCTTCTTCACCACGGGAATCGCCGAAACATCGAACGTATTCCGCGTGTAAGTCTCAAACGTCCGGATGCCGCGCTCGCACAACATCACGTCGTAATTCCCGCCGGAAAGAATGTACTCCGCGGAAAGCAGCAGCTCTTCAATCGTCGCCGAAAGGCCGCGCTTCAGCAGCACAGGTTTCCGGATCTTCCCCAGTTCCCGCAGCAGATTGTAATTCTGCATGTTGCGCGCGCCAATCTGCAGAATGTCGGCGTAGGGCAGCATCACCGGGATCTGCGTAGCGTCCATCACTTCGCTGATCACCAGCAGCCCTCGCCGGTCCGCCGCCGCGCGCAGCAATTGCAGCCCTTCTTCGCCCATGCCCTGGAAGCTGTAAGGCGACGAGCGCGGCTTGAATGCCCCGCCCCGAATTACCCTGGCCCCGCCATCGGCCACGATATCCGCCGCACGTTCAATCTGATCGCGACTCTCCACACTGCACGGCCCGGCCATCACGACAACATGGTTGCCGCCGATTTCCACGTCACCGATCCGCACCACCGTGCCCTGCGGCCGAAACCCCCGGCTTGCCAGCTTATACGCCGAGCCGATCCGGTGAACTTCCTTCACGCCCTCATAAACTTCAAACACCGCAACGTCGAAGTCCGCCCGTCCGCCAACCCCTCCCAGCACCGTATGGTGCGCGCCCGTGGACCGGTGAACGTCAAAGCCGTCCTGGATCAGGCGATCCATCACCCGCTGAATCTGCTCAGGCGAAGCGCTCTCCTGCATCACGACTAACATGCGTCACCACCCCTCAGACCGGACCCGCTCATGACTCGAAACCTCATTTCACCGCCATCCGTTCCCGCTGGATCTTGCGCATCTCGTCCATGATCCGCTCAAATATCCTGCACACCGCGTCGTCAGGCATCGGTCCCGCGTTATTGGCCGTGATGTTGGCATAAACCAGATCTTCACGCTTCGGCTCGTATACGGGCAGTTGCGCTTCTTTCTTGATCTGGCCCACCTGTTCCACCACGGAAGTGCGCTCATTCAGCAGTGCGACCAGCCGCCGGTCCACGTCGTCAATCTTTTCGCGGCAAGCGGCCAGTCTGGCTTCCGGGTTATCGTTGAGCATCGGCGTCATGTCGGTTCCGATCCACTACGATATCGCGGCCTTCTGTAACGGGTCGGTCAGCTCCCGCATCATCGCTTCCAGTGCTTCCACGCCTGCCGGATCTTTCCCGATCTGCCTCACAATAGCGCTGCCCACCACAACCGCGTCCGAAAACTCCGCAATGGCCGCCACCTGCGGTGCCGTCGAAATACCGAAGCCCATCGCCAACGGCAGATCTGTCAGAGCGCGCATTCGTTCAATGAGCGGCAGCGCTGTATCCGACACGCTGGCCTGCTCCCCGGTGATGCCGGCCCGGGAAACCAGATACACGAAGCCGCTGGAGTATTCCGCCACCAGTTTCAGCCTGTGATCGGTACTGGTGGGTGCCGCCATAAAGACGGTGTCGATACCCGCCTCGCGCATCACGCTCACGTAGTTGTCGGCTTCTTCCACGCTGACGTCCGTCAAAAGACAGCCATCGATGCCTGCGGCCCTGGCATCTTTCGCCAATCGCTCGAAACCGTAACGCAAAGCCGGGTTCAGATAGGTAAACAGCAACAGCGGAATCTGCGACGTCTCGCGAATCTTCGCGGCAATCTCCAGCACTTTTGCCATATTTGTGCCGGCTCGAATAGCACGATCACCCGCCAACTGAATCACCGGCCCATCGGCAACCGGATCGGAAAACGGAACCCCGAGTTCAATCAGATCCGCGCCTCCACGTTCCAGTGCCGCCACCAGTTCCGGCGTCGCATCCGGCGTGGGATCGCCAGCCGTCAGATACGCGATCATCCCGCAGCGTTTTTCCGCCTTGAGCGTTTCGAAAAGCTTACCGATGCGGGTCATGCCTGATCCATCTCCTTCAGGTTCTCCCGGTATATATCGATGTCCTTATCGCCGCGTCCCGAAAGATTCACGATGAAGATCTTGTCTTTGCTTTCGAGCGGTGCGCGCCGAATCGCTTCCGCCACCGCGTGAGCGGATTCCAGCGCCGGGATAATGCCTTCCGTCCGGCTCAGCGTCGTTGCCGCCACTATCGCCATGCCGTCCGTGCAGCCGCAATATTCAGCGCGACCCAGATCGTGCAGCATCGCGTGTTCCGGCCCTACCGACGCATAATCCAGTCCCGCCGAAACCGAATGCGTGAGCGAAATCTGCCCGTCGTTGTCCTGCAGCAAATAGCTGTAAGTCCCTTGAAGTACTCCGGGCGATCCGCCGGCAAACCGCGCCGCATGGTCCCCCAGTGTTGGTCCCCGGCCGCCCGCTTCCACTCCAACCAGCTTCACTCCGGCGTCTTCCAGGAACGGGTGGAAGATCCCGATTGCGTTGCTCCCGCCACCCACGCACGCAATCACTGTGTCGGGCAGGCGCCCCTCCACCTTCAGAATCTGTTCGCGCGCCTCCAGCCCAATCACGCGATGGAAATCCCGCACCATCATCGGATACGGATGCGCCCCCAGCGCCGAACCCAGCAGGTAGTGCGTGGTGGAAACATTCGTCACCCAGTCGCGCATGGCCTCACTGATCGCGTCTTTGAGCGTCCGGCTGCCACTCATCACCGGAACCACCTTCGCACCCAGCAAGCGCATACGGAAAACGTTGAGCCGCTGTCGCCGCATGTCCTCTTCGCCCATGTAGACGGTGCAGTCGAAACCGAAAAGCGCGCAAACGGTCGCCGTCGCCACACCGTGCTGGCCAGCGCCGGTTTCAGCGATGATGCGTTTCTTTCCCATGCGCCGCGCGAGCAACGCCTGGCCAAGGCAATTGTTAATCTTGTGCGCGCCGGTATGCAACAGGTCCTCGCGCTTGATGTAGATCTTCGGCCCACCCAGTTGTTCGCTCAGTCTGCGCGCGTAATAAAGCGGCGTCGGCCGGCCCGCGTAGGTGGTCAGCAGCATGTCGAGCTCGGCATGAAATGCCGGGTCTTCCTTCGCTTCCAGATACGTGTTTTGCAGTTCTTCGAGCGGCGACATCAGGATTTCGGGTACATACCGCCCCCCGTACTTCCCGAAATGTCCGCCTGCGTCAGGTTGTGAAATCATTTCTTTAACGCCGCCTCAATGAATCGCTTCATACGGGCGTGATCCTTTCTCCCCGGTGCCGCCTCAATGCCGGAACTGACATCGATCGCCCAGGGCTGCGCGCGTTCTACCGCCTCGCGCACATTGTTCTCGTCCAGTCCGCCAGCCACAATCAGCTTGCCGGGGAAGCCTGCGGCCAGCGTCCAGTCGAACGTCTTGCCCGTTGCCGGGCCGTCCAGCAGGATGGCCTCGGCCGGATAATCGGGGCAGGGAATCGCGCCTTGGGTCACCCGAAACGCCTTCCACACCCGCATGCCCCGCGGATGCCGCTCCGGCGTTTCCGCGCCATGCAGTTGCGCCACATCCAGGCCCACCCGCATGCCAATCTCTTCAATCTTCGCGGGTGCTTCGTTCACGAAGACGCCGACCCTCCAGACTTCCTTCGGAATCCCGCCAGCAAACTCTTCCACCTGGGCTGCAGTCACGCCGCGCGGGCTTTTGTCGTAAAAAATGAAGCCCAGGGCGCGCGCGCCGGCGTCCACGGCGGCAAGGGCGTCTTCGCGATTGGTAATCCCGCAGATCTTGACGAACATCAGGCCAGCAACTCCCGCAGCGCCTTCGTGGGGTCGCCCGATTTCACCAGATGCTCACCCACCAGAAACGCGTCATAACCAACTTCCATCAGCCGATGTATGTCAGCGGAATTGAAAATGCCGCTTTCGCTCACTTTGGTGACGCCTTCGGGAAAACCGCCGGCCAGAGCGACAGAAGTGTCGAGCGAAACTTTGAAAGTGTTCAGGTCGCGGTTATTCACGCCGATGATTCGCGCATCGGACCGCACCGCACGCTCCAGTTCCTGTGCGTTGTGTGCCTCCACCAGCGCGGCCATCCCGTAACTCTCAGCCGCTTCACGCAAACCGCGGAGTTCGGCGTCGTCCAGAATCGCCACAATCAGCAGAATCGCGTCCGCACCCACAGCGGCGGCTTCCAGTACGTGGTAATCGGACAGGGTGAAGTCTTTACGGATCACCGGCAGCCGGCATGCGGCCCGTGCCTGTCGCAGATCGTCCAGACTGCCCTGAAAGAATTCCCGATCTGTCAGCACAGAGAGCGCCGCAGCACCGCCCTGTTCGTACTTTACAGCCAGTTCGGCGGGGCGGAAATCTTCTACCAGAACGCCCTTGCTTGGCGACGCCTTCTTGATCTCCGAAATGATCGCCGGCCGCTTCGCCCGCAATGCCGCGGCAAAATCGCGGTGCCCGCTCCTGCGCGATTCCGCAGCGTGCCGCAGATCCGCGACCGGAACGGCGGACGAGCGCAGTTCCTCCCGTTTGTGGGACACAATTCGAGCCAGGATTCCGGTGGGCGGGGGTGCCAAGTTTTATGGTAACGTGCGAGTCTTTTTCCGTTCCCGGCGCATCCCATGGAACGCCGCCCCTGGGCGCGGACGGCAAATCTCATCGAGGAATTTATTTTCAATATGGCTACACCCTACGAAAGTGCGCGTTTGATCCTGGAACTGTACGAATTGCGGAGAGATCCGAAGATGCGCGAGTCACGAGACTTCTGGATCGGCTTCGAACCGAAGTCGGTGGAAGAAATGATGGCGGCTATGTCTGGCCCGGACGGTGCAAACGTGCGTATGGCACCAAGCTACTGGGAAATGGCCGCGTCTCTGGTCGTCAACGGTGCCATCGACGCGACTATGTTCAACGACGCGAACGGCGAACACGTAATCGTCTACGGCAAGCTGGAGCCGCTCATCCCGGCCATCCGTGAAATGATGGGGAATCCGGGCGTCTATAAGAGCCTCGAAACCGTCGTCATGGGTATGCCCAATGCCCGAGAACGCGTGGACGGTACCGTGAAACGCATCCGTGCGATGGTCGCGGCCCGCGCGGCAGCCAAAGCTTAAACATTCGGATCTGCCCACCGGGGTGCCGGGTTTTCCTGGCACCTCATCCCCCTCGGTGTCTCCCGCCCGGTTCCCAGCCCGGTTACATATTTCCGCATCCCCCTTCCATCCGGCCCACCATTGGCATATAATCTCTGGCCGGGAGGTTCTTGTTATCTATGTCGATTCCAACGATGGGCCTGTTCCTGCTGGTCCTTGCTACCTTAGCTCTCGCGGCATACCGGAAGTACGTTACCCGCGAAGAAGACGATCTGGTTCACCTTGGTGAAGGTTCCATGCAGGCCTCGGCGAAACAGGAGGCGCTGGCCAAAACCCTTGCACAACTGGACAACCTGACCAAGATCATGGTTTCCGTAACCGTAGTTTACGGTCTCGGGCTTGGGGGGTGGATGATTTACGCGGCCCTGCAATAGGGCCATCGCGCATCCGCCGTGCATGCGTATCCGGCGGATGCGCCTATTTTCCTTCCGGAATGAATCGGACCGTGCCGCTTGCCTCTACATTGCGGAACGGCATGGGAAAGCTTTCGCCGTTATACCAGGCATCGAACTGATCCTTATAATGCGGGCTCGCCCGATGTCCCGACTCCCCTGCCAGCAGGTTCCACAACGAGTTGTCCCAGTTCCCCACAGCGAAATTCATCCGCTCACTCGGCCCCAGGCGCGGCGTAATCTGTTTCACCGTCGTACTCCCGCCGCTCATCGCAATCGGCCCGATGTTGAACCACGACCCAATCCATGGTAGGTGGCTGCCCACCGGACTCACAAGTTCCAGATATAGCGACTTTCCCCATTTCCAGCCCAGGGGACTCGTGCCCTGCATGCGCTGACCTTCGTCCATCGCGTCGGTAAACGCGTGCAGCACCAGTGCGTTATAGTCCGGGAACCAGTCTGCCGGTTGCGTTCGCAGCAGGTTCTCAATCACCGTCGGCGAAATCATGGCATCGTACGTCGCGCCGCTCCCGGCCGATGCGCTCTCGGCCACTGACTTCTTCAGGTGTTCAAAAACCAGCGTCGTAATCAGCGGTGCAGCCAGATCCTTATCCATCTGTCCGTCCCACTTTCGCAGCAGCCCGATGGCGTCGTTGAGTGGTCCCGCCATCGCCCCGCGTTTGTCGTACGCCTCCACCACGCGCTTCGCCAGATAGTGATGGAATGCGCTGTAGACATCTTTTTGAATGCGCAGCGTATCCTGCGGCTTCAGCTTCCCGCCGGATGACCGCAGCAGGCTGAGGATCTGTTCCGTGCGGTCTCGTGGCGCGAATCCGCCACTCACCATGTAGGGATAATTCGCCGGGAACGGGTTCGCATTTGCCGTCGCGATCACTCCATCCGCCGGATTGAAACTCTGTGGCAATTGTTCGAATGGAATAAAGCCATCCCATTCGCTCTGGCCTGTGGACCCGTCCTGCACCGAGCCGCCAGCAAAGTGCCGTATCGGAAGTTTGCCTCCCACGTGGTACCCGATATTTCCGTCCACATCGGCATAAACAAAATTCTGCGCCGGTCCGCCGAACCGCGAAATCGCCCGCGTGAACTCATCCCAGTTGCGCGCGCGGTCCACATCCAGAAATACAAATTGAAACAGTCCGGGCTCGTACATCGTCCAGCGGAGCGCCAGCGCCAGCGCACTCGACTGCTGAAACACCGGACCGTGCCGCGTGACCCAAAGCAGGCTCTCCTGTGGCATCTGCCCCTTGACCTGAATGACCGAGACTTCAGCCCTGGCCTGTTCCACCTTGCCCGCAAACACATAACGCCCGGTCCGCAGATCCATCTTCTCGGAATAAATATCTTCCACGTTAAAGCCGAGATTTGTTACTCCCCAGGCAATCCTGTCGTTATGGCCCGCAATCACGCCGGGCACTCCCGGCAATGCGACCCCTTCCACGTTCATGCCCGGTGCGCCATTCGCCCCGCCAACTTCCAGCTGAATCGCATGCCAGACGCCGGGCAGGCTGAATTCCAGATGCATATCCGTCGAAAGCAGCGGCTTTCCATCAGCCGTGTGCGCGCCCGAAACAACCCACGCATTCGAGCCCGGCTGTGCCGCCCCCGTCGACAGTGTTGAGCCCCCGGGTACCAAACCTGGTCCACTGTTGCCCGGGCCCGAAAAGAGAAAATTCACTTTGTTTGCGTCCCCGGTGGTGAGCATCTGCTGCTTCTCCAGGGTCTGCTTCCAGGAATGCGTCAATGACCGGTACATATTGAGGCCCGTCATCAGCGTATCCACCACGCTCCACGGTCGCGGATCGTAACGCAGCGCGGTAAACTCAAAACCATACCGCCCCCCATAACCGCCCCCCACCGATCCATGGTGTGATTCGATGTAAGCATTCACCCCCCGCGCATAAGCAGCCATGGCCGACTTGTCGGCCGCCGGAAGTGTCGCATAGATCTGCTCCGCCACCCGACGCAACCGCAAGCGCCGTGATTCCACGTCGGATTCGAGCGTCGAAGGGCCGAATACCTCCGAAAGTTCCCCGGCCGCCAGCCGCCGCATCGCATCCATCTGGAACATGCGGTCTTCCGCCGTCACATAACCCTGCGCAAACAGCGCGTCCTCCAGTGTCTTCGCTTTAATGTGCGGAATACCCAGGCCATCGCGGCTGACTTCCACCGGCTGAGTCACTCGGGTGGTCAATGAACCGGAAGTCTGCGGCAGCGCGCGATAGAACACCCAATAGAAGCCGACGGCGGCTATCAGGCAGACAATGGCAATCAGGAAGTTTACGACAAGCAGAAGGCGACGCACTACTGTGATTGTAAGCGGCCAGGCGCGCTGCCCGCACGTAAAATCACGCCTGCCATGAACAAAATATATTTCATCGGGCCCTACAGTGCTGCACCCAAAACGACGAATGTCCCCTCGTAAGCGCTTCTCGCCGCTCGGTCGGTCGAAGCGAATTGACTACCCCGGGGAATTCGATGAAAAGATACGGAACCATTTCAAAAATAATCACGGTTGGCTGTGCAGCCATGCTGATTGTCGGTCCGGCCGCAGCGCAGCGGGCTGCTTCAGACCTGTTAGCACCCGCGCCACCCGCCAACGAAGTTTCTTCGGTCCATCTCCAGCCCAATCCTGCTTCGGTCGAGGCGCTCATGCGCCTCCTGGCCGCTCACGAAGAGCGAATTAAGGAACTCGAGGCTCGCCTTGCCGCCGCAACGGCTCCGGCAAATACTGTAGTTCGGTCAACTGGTTTGTCTCTTGCCTCCATAGCCGCACCGGCAGTACCCGCTCCCGTGGCGGCCGCTGCTGAAACTGCGGCACCGGCGACCATCGTGCCGTCCGCTGCCCCCCCCATGGATATGGCAACCAGTGCGCCCGCCATGTCGGCCGCCGCCGACCCGCACGATCACATGCTCAATATGCCTGGCAGCGGCCCCTCGCTGAAGATTCGTGGTTTCTTCGATTTCAGCTACGGCATGGGTCAGGTTGCCAATCCGCTCATATTCCCGCTCGGCGCGCCGGCCCACAATACGTTTCAGGCTGGCGAGTTTGACCTGTTCATGTCGTCGAAACTGACGAACCACATATCCTTCGTTGGCGAAATGGTCTTCGGTTCAGACGCCACCAACGCGCTCGGCATCGACATTGAACGCTATGAGCTGACCTGGAAACAGAACAAATACTTCGAAGTCAGTGCCGGTCGCTATCACACCACGATCGGCTACTACAACACCGCTTATCACCACGGTACCTGGTTCGGCACTGCCGATGGCCGGCCTTTCATGTATTACTACGAAGACAGCGGCGGTCTGTTGCCGGTTCACAATGTCGGCCTGCAGGCGACCGGTCTGATGCCCGGAACCGGCAGGCTGAACATGCACTGGGTCGCTGAAGTAGGTAACGGGCGCGCCAGTAGTCTCAATGCTGCTCAGGTCCAGAACTTCCTCTCAGACCGCAACCATAAGGCCGTCAATTTTGCTGTGTATGTCAAGCCGGAATGGCTGGAAGGCCTTCAGGTGGGCGGCTCCTTCTACGTAGACAGGCTGTACCCCGATGGCTTTACCGGTGTTACCCAGCACATTGCCAGCGCCTACGCGGTCTACTTCAAAAACGGCTGGGAATCGCTAAATGAGGGTGTCTGGCTGCAAAACCAGTCTGGCTTCAATGGCAGAACTTACAACACACCGCTCATGTACAGCCAGATTTCGCACCAGTTCGGCCCATGGGTGCCCTTCTTCCGGTTCCAGTACGTGAACGCCCCGGCCGGTGACCCGGTCAACGTCTTCGCCGGCCGATACGAGGGCCCGTCGGAAGGCATCCGGTACAACTTCTCCGATTACGCCGCTCTCAAGCTGCAATATAACCGCATCTACGGCATCAATGGCAGCGGGAAGCCCGGCAATGGCCTGGTAGCCAACGTCTCCCTGACCTTCTGATCCCGACAGGAAAACCCATATGAGAAACCTTCGCTTCATCATCCTCGCTTTCGTCGCCTGCGTCGGCCTTCACGCGCAATGTGTCCCTGGTGGTCTCACCATCGTCGTTCCGAAGAATAATCCAACCGACGGACTCTCCATGGCGCAGCTTCGCAAGCTGGTCCTCGGAGATGTACACACCTGGCCTGACAAGAGTAACGTCACTCTCATCAGCACGGATCAGGAAAGCACCATCTTCAAGTGCCTCCTTTCAACTGTGGTCCGCATGTCCCTTCCGGAGTACAAGAAGTATCTCCTGAGCGCGGAGTTCCGCGGCGACGAGGCCCTGCGCTCCAAGACCGTCGATACCGGCGTGACAGCACTAAAGACCGTTGCCACATTCACCGGAGCCATCGCGGTAGTGGACACCGGTTCCGTGGGCGCTCTTGCAGGAACAGTAAAGGTCCTGAGCATCAACGGCAAGAAGCCCGGAGAACCTGGCTACCCGCTGCCATAGTTTGGTCAGTCCAGACCTCCACAAACGTGAAATCAAGGGAAAACTTCATGAAACTAACCATCCGAAACAAACTCATCGCGGGTTACCTTTGTCTGCTGGTCCTGATGGCCGCCGTTGCGGTGATCGGCGGCTACTCGCTGTACAGACTGAAACTCGAAGCTCATAACGCCACCGCCATCGGCGGCCGCCTCAACTCTATCGCCATCGAAATCCAGGTCCACAACCTCGAAGCCCAGCGTCGGGTCAGGAGCTATCTGGCCGAAGTCGGCAAACTCGGTCCGGAAAAGGCGCGTTCCCTTTACCTCGAGGAAGCCGACTTTGAAATCCACGAAATCGAGTCTCTCTCCGGTAAGGCGGTTGCCATCGCCCCGGACTCCGACAAACGCGCCAAATTCACAAAACTCGTCGACAGCCAGGCACTTTATCGCAAGGCGCTCGATGAAACCATCAAGGCCGCCGAAACCGGCGACCCGGATCTGCGCGCTGCCGCCATCACCAAATATGAAACTGCAGCGGACGCGCTCCATGATGACGCCGAGGATGGCGAAGTCGCGGGTCGCGACGCGAGCGAGGCCTCCGAAGCCAACATAGCGTCCACCAGCCAGCGCGCCCAAACGTATTCTCTTGCCATCTCCCTGCTCGGCCTGATCGTCGGCATTGGCATGAGTATCATGCTTCTCCGCGCAATTCTCCGACCAGTGGACCACCTCAGGGAAGTCGCTGAAAGCGTCAGCATGGGCAATCTCCAGATCGCCGTCAAACGCTACTCCGACGACGAAATCGGCGATCTCTCCGATTCCTTCTCCCGCATGTTGACCGCCGTTAAATACTTCAGAATGGAAGCCGAGATGATCCAGGAAGAAGCCCTTCACGGACAAGGAGGCACAACACTTTGACACTCTATGAAAAGGCAATCACGCTTAGTAAGCCCTATCTTGGCCCGGCGACCGAAAGTTTCATCGACCGTCAGTGTAAGACCCGACTCAAGATTGAGCCCCCGCAGTTGATGTCGTCGCAACTGGCCGAACTCTCCAAATGGGTCGGCATTGGTGGCGGCCTCATTATGGATCAGGCCAAAGCCAACGAACTATCTGCCAAGCTCGCCGCTCTCCGCTGACCCCTCAGCCGGGGAACCGGATCGGCCGCGCTTACCCCTTCGCGGCCGGTCCGGTTCGAATTGTTGTCGCCCGTAATCCTCACTCAAATTCAATCCGAAACTATCCCGTTCTTGCTATACTCAGGCTGGATGGTAGCTTCCTTCCCCGCCTTTTCGCGGAGTTGTTCTCCCTCGCATTGCGATCACCCCGGCACGTCTCGTCGTTCCCACTCATGTTGTTCCCACTCATGTCGTTCCCACTCATGTCGTTCCCACTCATGAAGACACTGACGAACGCCCTGTCCATCGTCCAGACAGCTTTACCCGCCACAATCCTGTTCGCCGTTTCGCCCAATTCTGTTGCATCACCCTGGCTTTTAACGTCTATTAGAGGAGGTTCGTCCGAATCCAGATGATTACCAGCGTCCCGGTTTCCCAAGGTATAGAGAGCCTGTTCGGCACTCGCGACGAAAACATACGTTTGCTCGAATCGGGCCTCGGCGTCAGTACACGCCTCGGCGCGGAGGCCCTCGCCATTGAAGGCGAACCCTCCGCCGTCGCGCGCGCCGAGCACATCCTGCAGGACTACTTCGCCCTCATCAAAGAAGGCGTCGTCTTCCGCAATGGCGATCTCAACAGTCTCCTCCGTGTTGTCACGGCCGACCCCGATGTCACCCTGCGTGCCCTTTTCGATAGTGGCAAGCAGCGCAGCTTTGGCAAAAAAGTCCTCTCTCCCAAGACGCCGACGCAACGTCGCTACCTCGAAGCCATCGAGCGCAGCGACCTCGTCTTTGGCATCGGACCCGCCGGCACCGGCAAAACCTACCTCGCCGTCGCCATGGCTATTCAGGCCCTGATTTCCAAGCGCGTCACCCGCATCATTCTGACCCGGCCCGCAGTCGAAGCCGGCGAACGTCTCGGCTTCCTGCCCGGCTCGCTTCAGGAAAAAATCGATCCCTATCTCCGCCCTCTCTATGACGCCCTCTACGACATGCTGGAAGTCGAACGAGTGGAAAAACTGATCGAACGCGCCTCCATCGAAGTCGCTCCCCTCGCCTTCATGCGTGGCCGCACCCTGAATGACAGCTTCATCATCCTCGACGAAGCCCAGAACACCACCCAGGAGCAGATGAAAATGTTCCTCACCCGCCAGGGCTTCAATTCCAAAATGGTCGTCACCGGCGACCTCACCCAGATGGATCTGCCCACAGGCCGTCGCAGCGGACTCCTCGACGCGGTCGATATTCTCAAAGGCGTGGAAGGCGTCTCTTTCGTACACTTCGACGAGCGCGACGTCGTACGCCACAGCCTGGTCCAGCGCATCGTCCGGGCCTACGAGAAGTACAATGAAGGTGTCGCGAAGCAACTCTCGCTGAAGCTTGCCGATCCCTTGCCTTCCGGAATCGACTCGTCGCCGGCCACAACCGATGCCCAGCCAGGCAGTCCGTCCCGGCCCTGAAAATGTCCGCTATCCAATGAACTCCGACCCACTCATAACTTTCCGGCGTCCGCCGGCCACGCTCAAACGTTCCCGCCTGGAAAGGTTCGCGCGTGAACTTCGCACCGAAGTCGCACGAAACCGCGAATTTCACTGCCTGGTCACCGGCGACGCCGAAATCCGATCGCTCAATCGTCAGTTTCGCGCCAAAGACATCACCACCGATGTCCTCTCCTTCCCGTCTGGCGCGCCAGATCCCCTGGGCGACATCGCGATCTCCCTCGGTCGCGCCCGCGCACAGGCCCGCGAACGCGGCCATTCCATAGAAACCGAAGTCTCCATCCTCATGCTGCACGGCCTGCTCCACCTCCTCGGCATGGATCACGAAGTGGACGCCGGACAGATGGCACGCGCCGAACGTCGCTGGCAAAAGAAACTGAACCTCCCCTCCGGCCTCATTGAGCGCACGCTCGCCGGTCCCGCATGATGGGCTTGATTCTCATTGCGCTCGTTGTTCTGACCGCGCTATTCACCACGCTTCAGACGCTCTACGTGGAAAGCATGCGCCTGCGTTCCCGCGAACTCCCTGCCCTGGAATTCTTCAAGGAGACTATAGAGTCCCGCCTGAAAATGCGTACCGAGGCCGGAGCTCTGACATTCTCGCTCTGGAAACACACCTGTCTGGTGCTGATCGGAGCTCTCTCGCTCGCCCAGGTAACCGCCGCGGAATCCATCAGCTCCATCGACGTCGGCGAAGCTATCCTGCTTGCCCTGCTGCTGATGTCGGTCTCCGCCTATCTCATCCCGCAGACCCTCTACCATCGCTCGTCTGGTCACTGGATACTGCCTTTGCTGCCCTTCTTCTCCGTCGCCGCCCTTCTGGCTCGTCCTTTCGTGGCGGCGCTGAACCTGCTCCACTCCCTTCTCGACATCGTCAAGCACGAGCCGGAGAACAGCGAACCAGCCACGCCCGCCGAAAATATCGACACCCTGATCACCGCAGGCACAGAAGAAGGCCTCATCGAAGAAGATGACCGCAGGCTCATCGAATCCGTCATCGCCTTTGGCGACAAAGTAGTCCGCGAAGTCATGACCCCGCGTCCTAACATGGTTACCACGCGCGCCGATGACACCCTCGCTCAACTCCATGAACTCGTCGTCCATGAACAGTTCTCGCGCATTCCCGTCTGCCAGTCCACCATCGACGAAATCATCGGCTTTGTCCACGTTCGCGACATGTTTGAAGTCGCGGAGAGCGATCGCCTGAAACGCACCGTCCGCGAACTCATGCGGCCCATCCGCCTCGTGCCGGAAACCAAATCCGTCCACGATCTGATGCGCGAAATGCAGCATGACGGTTCCCACATGGTCATCGTCGTCGACGAATACGGCAACACCGCCGGCCTCGCCACTATGGAAGATCTCGTCGAAGTCATCCTCGGCGAAATTCGCGACGAACACGAGCCGGACTCGGACGTGAAGGAAGATGGGAAGGGCGGTTTTATCGTTTCCGGTAATTTTGATCTCGCGCGTCTGGACGACATGCTGGGATACCAACCGCCGGAAGAGATCGAATCCACCACCATAGGCGGGCTGATCATGGAATGGCTGGGACGTGTGCCGAAAGCGGGCGAAAAGATCGAGCGCGACGGTATCAGTGCCGAAGTTCTCTCAGGCGATGGTATGCGCATCGCTCAGGTCCGCCTGAGCCGCGTTCCAGAACCTCCAGCCACCGAAATCGCCGCCAAATAACGACAGAGTACAAATCCCCCAAATGACCCCCGACCCCCTTCCGACAAACACCGCCGTAACCCCGCCAAAGCCCTTCCGCTCCGGCTTCGTCTCCATCCTCGGCCGACCCAACGCCGGCAAATCAACCCTCCTCAATGCCCTGGTGGGCCAGAAGATCTCCATCGTTGCCGATAAGCCCCAAACCACCCGCACCGCCATCCAGGGCGTCATGAATACCCGCGGCGCTCAGGTCATCTTCATCGACACCCCCGGCATTCACAAATCCGATTCGTCCATCAACAAGCGCATGATGGATGCCGTTCGCGCTTCTCTCGATGAACGCGATCTGTTCGTTTACGTGGTCGATGCCACCCACCAGCACATCACCCAGCAGGACGAGCGCGCCCTTGGCATGCTCCGCCAGGATGGCCCGCCGGTCATCCTCGTCGTCAACAAGACCGATGCGCTGAAGTCGCGAGCTGACCTGCTCCCGGTCCTTGACGAATACCGCAAGCGCTTCACCTTCGCCGAATACATTCCCATCTCCGCTCTCAACGGCGAGGGCGTACAGCGCCTGAGTGAAGAGGTCATCAAACGCCTCCCGGAAGGCCCGGAATACTTCCCGCCGGACCACATCACTGACCAGCCGGCCCGCTTCCTCGCAGCCGAACTCATCCGCGAAAAGATCCTGCTCACCACTCGCCAGGAAGTCCCTCATTCCGTCAACATCATCATTGACAAGTGGGAAGAATCGCCGAAGATGATCAAGATCTACGCCACCATCTACGTCGAGCGCGACGGCCAGAAAGCCATCATCATCGGTGCCAAAGGGGCTTCCCTCAAGCAAACCGGTACCTCCGCGCGCGCAGAAATGGAGAATCTCTTCGACGCCCGCATTTATCTGGATCTTCACGTTAAAGTGGAACCCGATTGGCGCGAGAAAGCCGCGTTTCTGAATACCATTGATTGGCGTACAATGGCTCAGAGAGACGAGAACTGAGCATTATGAAAAACATATTCCGGAATCCCAGACATTGGATCGCCACGATCATCCTGCTCGTGAACCTGGTCGCCCTGGCTGCCGGCGCCGATAAGCCGCCACTCACCGACAATTTTATCTATGATTCCGTCCGTGACAAACTCGCCGCCGACATCGTCGTGAAGGGCGGCGCCATCGACGTCGCAGTCAAAGACGGCGTCGTCACTCTCAAAGGCAATGTGCAGGAAGCGAAGCAGAAGGCGAAGGCCGAAACCCTCGCCAAAAAAGTGAAGGGCGTCAAATCCGTCGTCAACAACCTGCAGATCAAAGCCCAGTGATTCGCTGGTCAATCCCCTCTCGCGGCAGGGCCATCGCCCTGATGGCCGTAGTCTGCTCTCTTCCCCTGGTCGCGCAGTTGCCGGAAGAAGTCGAAGTCGATCGCGTCGCCTCCGGCCTGCGTTTTCCCGCGGGACTCGCGTGGTCCCGCGACGGCTTTCTTGTGATCGCGGATTCCGGCCGACATCAGATTTACAGGCTGGATTCCGGCCAGCGCCCCAAACCGACCAATCAAAACTCCAGCGCCGCGCGCGGTCTCGCCTATGACACGCAGTCCCGCCTCTATATCTGTGAAGGCACCACTCGTCGTCTGGTCCGGCTCGACAAACGCGGCACCACAGAGACGCTCGCCGAAAACTTCGAAGGCCACAAACTTAACGCCCCCAATGACGTCGTGGTTCGGCGCGATGGCCACGCCTGGTTTACAGATCCCGCCTTCGCCGGAGCCGTCGATCGCAATGAACTCGGCTTCAGCGGCATCTTCCACCTTTCCCCGAAAGGCGAACTCGAAGCCGTAGCCCGCTGGCAGACCCGCCCCGATGGCATCGCCTTGTCCGCCGACGGCAAAAAACTCTACGTTGCCGACGCGGACCGCCACGCCGTCGTCGCCTTCGATCTCGATTCCAAAGGTGCGGCCACCAACCAGCGGGATTTCATTGCTCACATCGATGGCGTGCCCGCCGCGCTGTCCACCGACGTCACCGGCCGCCTCTACGTCAGCGCCCACGGCTTGGCCATCTACGGAACCGATGGCAAACTCCAGCGGACCCTGCTCTCCTCGCAACGCGTCGTCTCCTGCGCTTTTGGCGGGACGGACCTCGAATCGCTCTACGTCGCCACCCAAAAGGAAGTCTTTCGCGTGAAACTTGGCGTGAAAGGCGCGCTCCAGTACTGATGTCGGAAAACCGCAGATTCCCCCTGCATCCGGTGCCCGGCGTAGGCGCGCTCATTATCGATAACGGCCGCATTCTACTCATTGAGCGTGGGCATGAGCCACTCAAAGGTTACTGGTCTCTGCCTGGAGGTGCCATAGAGACAGGAGAGCATCTGGAAGACGCGCTGCGTCGCGAAGTCCGCGAAGAAACGGGTCTCGAAGTAGATATTCTCCACATGGTCGAGGTCTTCGAACGCATCATGCCCTGCGAGTCCGGCAAGACCGAATACCACTACATTCTTCTCGATTACATCTGCCGGCCTACCGGCGGTACCCTTCAGGCCTCCGACGACGCCGCCCGTGCCGCATGGTTCACACCGGACGAAATCGCCGGCCTGAAAATCACCCTGGGCACCCCGCGCGTCATCGAAAAAGCCTTTGAATGGCTGCGAGAGTCTATTGTCTGATCTAACCCAATCACCAAAGCGTATAGGGTCAGGGCTTCGGCCCTGCAGCCGGGCTTCCGCCCGGCCTGGTTGGCACAAACTCGCTCAGAAATCTGCCCGTCCAGCAAAACAGCACGCAGCCCATCAGGCCAAACCATGACCGACACGAATATACCCTTCGCCGGCCTCGAAGCCCTCGAATGGGAACACGTCCACGCCCTCGTCGCCCGTTCCGTCTCCAGTCCCGCAGGCATCGTCGAAATGGCGAACGTCACCCCCACTATGGACCGCGCCCGCATCGAGCGCGATCTCGCCGAAGCCGGCGAAGCCATGGCCTACCTCCGCGCCGGTGCGCAAGGCAGTGGCCAGCCCGGAGCCCTGCGAATCAACTTCGCCGGCCTTCCCGATATCGCCCGCGCCGTTCAGACCCTGCACATCGAAGGCGCTGCCCTCGAACCGCGCGATATCTTCAATCTGATCGTTTTCCTCGACCGCGCGGCAGACGCCAAATCCTCTCTCGCAGCCGCAGTCGACCGTTTCCCGCTGCTCGCCCGTTATGCCGCGCGCATTGGAGACTTCCGTCAGGTCCTCCGCGAAGTCACCGGCAAAATCGCCCCCGATGGTTCCGTGGTCGATAGCGCCAGCCCCCACCTCAACCGCATCCGCCGCGATATTGAGAAGCAGCGCAAAGCCATTCAGGATTCACTCGAGCGTTTCCTCAAAGCCAACCGCAATGAAGGCGTCCTTCAGGACGAATACGTCACTATCCGCAATGACCGCTTCGTGGTCCCGGTCCTTGTCGGTCAGCGCCGCAAACTTCCCGGCGTCATCCATGGCGCGAGTTCCACGGGCCAGACTCTGTTCCTGGAACCTCTCGACACCATCGATCTCAACAACGAACTCGTGCGGCTCCAGGACGACGAATCCCGTGAAGTCTTCCGCATCCTCCGTGAACTGACAGACCGCCTCCGCGCCGCCGCCGTCCCCATCCGCGAGGCCGCCGATGTCATGGCCTGGCTCGACGTCATCTTCGCCAAAGCCCGCTTCGGTATCGACTTCGATTGCGTCATCCCGAAGTTCAACCAGCCCGGCGAACGCCTTCTCGATCTCCGCCACGCGCGCCATCCATTGTTGATCGACGTACTGCGTAAGTCCGGAAAGAAGGTTGTCCCGTTCTCGCTCACGCTGGACATTGAAACCCGAACCCTGCTCATCAGCGGTCCCAATACCGGCGGCAAAACAGTCACCCTGAAGACCGTCGGCCTCATCGCCCTCATGGCGCAGGCCGCGCTGCCCGTGCCATGTACACATGCCGAACTTCCCGTCTTCGAACAGGTCCTGGCCGATATCGGCGACCACCAGTCCATCGAGCAAAGTCTCAGCACCTTCTCCGCCCACATTGCTCGTTTGCGGGAAATGGCGCTCGATGTCACCCCGGATTCACTGGTTCTGCTCGACGAAATCGGTTCTGCGACGGATCCGGATGAAGGCGGCGCGCTTGGCGTCGCGCTGGTGGACCATTTCCGGGCCGCTGGGGCCTTCACCCTCGCGTCCACGCACCTGACCGCGCTCAAGATCTACGGTGCCAGTACCAAAACCGTCCTGAACGCTTCTATGGGCTTTGACGAGGTGACTCTCGCCCCCACATACCAACTCCAGGTCGGCCTGCCCGGCAAGTCGGCTGGTCTTGATATCGCCGCCCGTCTGGGCATGCCGGAAGATATCCTGCGGCGTGCGCGGGCCTCTCTCGGTTCGCGAGATCTGGAACTGTCCCGGCTCCTGACGGATCTCCACCAGCGCCTCGAAGAGACCACCCGGAGCAGGGAAGCCCTCGAACGCGAGCGTCAGGCCCTGGTCATTCGCGAGCGGCAGATCGAACTGGAGTGGGAACGCAAACAGACCGCCCAACTGGCCGATCTGGAAGAGCGTTTCGAAGAAATGCAGCGCCGTTGGCGGGAACGTGCCGATCAGACCCTCGCCGCCGTCGCCGAAACCGCGGATCGGCGCAAGTCCGTCGATCAGGCGCAGCGTCAGACCTCAAAGCTGGGCCGTGAAATGCGTGAGGACTGGGAGGCGACGATCCTGCAAACCGCCCGGCCAGAGACAGGTAAACCAGCCGCGCCCCGCGCCCAAATCACCGAAGGCGTCCGCGTGCGCCTGAAAAACATCCGCGACATAGCCAAAGTGAGCCGGATGCTCGGCCATGATCGCCTCGAAGTGACTGTCGGCTTCATCAAAATGCAGGTGGCACTCGGTGATGTTGTGGAGGTGTTGACAGAAAGCAATGCCCCGGATCCGAAACTGCCGAAAGGTGTCCGCTTTCAGCCCGGTCCGGCCCTGCATCCCGGTGAGCAGGAGCTGAACGTGATCGGCGAGCATGTGGAAGAGGCCATCGAACGGGTGGAACGCTTCCTGGATGCGGCTGTCATGGCGACGGCGGCGCGGGTACGGATCGTCCACGGTCACGGTATGGGGGTCCTGCGGAGAGCGATTCAGGATCTGCTGAAGCAGAACCCGCATGTGGAGAAGTTCTACCCGGCGTCGCAGTTTGAAGGCGGCACTGGCGCGACCATCGTGGAACTAAAGGACTAAATCCGCTCCCAAATACAAAACTGGCGGGCAAACCGTTTCCGGTGTGCCCGCCAGTTCCGCAAGGTGTAAGGAGGAGGAACTACTCAAATAACTTAGCTGTTGGACTTCGCCATCCGGCGACGACCGAAGAACGCACCAGCCAGAAGACCAGAGCCGATCAGAACAAACGAAGCAGGCTCCGGGGTCCCGGTCGTGTAGTTCGTACCCGTCTGGAAAGCCAGGAATTCCTGGTTGACATTGCCGTTGCCGCAGCCACCTAAAAAATTCGTCGTGCCAGTGGTGCAACCAGTCGCGTTCGTGGCCGTGATCACAACCCAGTTGTTAAAGGCGGGTGTCAGGTAGCTTGCAGCATTGCCAACGGCGTAGCTGCCAACGTAGGTGATAGCGTAGATGGAATCCTGTTCCCACTGAGCGTAGGTCTGGGTTTCCTGGCCGACGCCAGTCCACGTGGTGTTGTATGAAGCGCTTGCGCCCTGACCCAGCGTCCAGATTGCTTCCTGAATGGCGGCCCTGTCGTAGTTGTTGCTTGTACCCATCATCTGGGTACCCAGCCACGCCATTTCGTCGTAGAGGGTCGTTGCGGAGGCAGAACCGCCGTAACGCGTGTCCGTGGCGTTGATCGTACCCGTGCCGACGTTTGTGACATCAGCCGAGTAGGTGCCGCCGACGCTGATATGGTCCGCGAAATCGTCGCAAATCAGCGTATAGGTGCCATTCAATGAGTTCGGATTGCTCAAAGTCAGTGTGCCGGAGTACGGACTCGCCGAACTGAGAACCGGGTTGGTCCCGCCCGCCGTAAAAGTAAATGTTGCTGTACTTGCCTGCAGCGAGGCCCCCAGTGCCAGAGCCCCCGCCAAGATTGTAAGTTGAATTTTCATAAGTTTTAATTTCTCCTCCGTTATGATTGCTATCGAACGAATACACTAGTCAGTTTACGGAGCCACGTAACTCCAGACAAGGCCCAGTATCAACATTGGTACTACGGCCAGTACTACTAAGGAGAACAGTACTGCCCCTTACCTCCACGGTTCAAACTGGTTTCCGGCTCCGGTATGGCGCTGGATTATTGGCTATAAACTATTGATATAAATATGTTTAGGAGAACCAATTCCTGCCAGAAGGACTGGCGGTACCGCCCGGGGAGAAGCTGCATAAGTCCCCTGAACCCCCGTCACTCTTTTTTTGTAGATTCCCGAAATGTCGACCTGTGTTCATATTGGATGGACCAATAATCTCGATCTCCGCAGGAATTTGCGCCACCAACTCCCCAATTTGCCCGACGATCAGGTCTGAAAAACAAAACCGACTGGCCACCGGAAACGGTGTGCCAGTCGGTTTCGCAAGGTAACAAGGAAGAAAACGACCTGAACAGCTAGCTGTTGGACTTCATCCGGCGACGGCCGAACATGGCACCCGCCAGTAGGCCCGATCCAATCAGGACGAACGACGCAGGCTCAGGCGTGGAGGATGCAACATAGTTAGTGACGGCCAGGTCCTGAATCTTGAAGTAGTCTCCACCAGTTGTCCCAGGCGCATAGGCCGCCCCGATCAAAAGCGAAGTGACGTTGGTGCCCGTAAATCCGTTCGTGCCGGCATTTGTGGCACCGTAGGTGATGGTGCTGCCACCGGTACAGGCAATCTGCCCCGCGGCGCCGCAGTTGATCGTGGTCCCGCCAGTGGGCACGCTCGTCAGCGAAGTGGAGACGTTGGTCCAGTAGGTCATGTCCATGTCAGACGCGCCCGTGCTGAAGTTCCCGAGCGTGATGGACGTCAGGTCCACCGCGGAACTGAAACGCAGCAGGATGAAGTCGAACTGGCCATTGTTATCAATCTGGTGTTCCGGGGAACTGCAACCAGAACCCTCGAACGAGTTACAGTCGCCCATACCCGCCCCGGAGTACGTCTGAACTTCGCCGGCTGTCAGCGCCGTGCTGCCGCCAGACCCGATCGCCAGGGTATTGGAAGTGCTGAATGCGGTCGCCGTGACCGTGATTGCAGTTCCGCCAACCGGAGTGAACTAAACCGCTGCGCGGTAAACGGCTGCGGGTGAAGAGCGCGGTTGGAGGGTGTCTTTAAGAGAAGAAAGCGTAAGCAGGTGATGGTGTGGGGTTCCGTCTGGAACACTGGATCAGGTTATATCCCAATAGCCA